>URDC01000023.1 GCA_900546565.1 uncultured Opitutales bacterium | reverse complement strand
CGTTGAATTGTGGCGTATATCATAATCGCCACAAGAGAACCTATAATAAACTCACTACTGTGCGAACGAGTTCAATTTAATTACAAAAAAAACATTCCACGAATGTGGAATGTTTCCGTAAATAATAAAAATATTTGCAACGAAGGCTCACGCCCTCCTCCGTTTTAGAAGATGGAGGACGGGAGGAATTCCTTGTTGTACGCATAGAGACTGCGCACATATTTGTCGGCTTCGGGACAGTTGGCAAACGCCAACTTGCTCGGATTGTAGACAAGCTCCCTGTTGGGAAAGTTGATGGCAATCATATTAAGCAGACACATTTCGGTAAACGGCGCGGCATAGTCGAAGTTAGCGTTGGGCTGCTTTCCCGCAACGCAGGCGTTGACCCATTCCATAACGGGGTTGTCGGGGGTCTGACTACGGGGATACTTCTTTTCGGCAATGCCGTCCTTGCCATTCTTCTTGGCTTCCATAAGCATTTCGCGCATCTTCGATTTCGGATAGACGAAAGTCGCCGCAGGCACGCCGTATTCGTTGGTGTGGACGGTGCATTTTGTGCCGACAATGAACGTGCAGTTGGCGTTGCGCCTGTCTTTGAGGAACGCTTCGTCGACGCCCTTGATTGCCTTGGGCTTTCTGCCGCCGTCATACCAGTGGATTGTGATTTTGCCGTTTACGCCGCATTTGTTGGCGAATACCATTTCGGCAGACGACTCTTTCGGCCAGCTGTAATCGTTGAACGGAGTCGAGTTCGCCTTGACGGAAATCGGGAAGTTAAGCCCGAACGCCGAGTAGGGAACGTCGAGGAAGTGGCAGGCCATGTCGCCGCACGCGCCCGTGCCGTAGTTGCGCATTCCGCGCCAGTTGAAGGGAACGACATCGTGGCTGTAAGGCTGGTAGGGAGCAACTCCGAGCCAGAGCTTGTAGTTGAGCGTCGATGGAACTTTTTCGCCCGCGGGCATTTTGAGGTCTCCCTGCGGCCAAATGGGGCGGTTTGTCCAGATATAGATGTCTTCGATTTCGCCGAGAATGCCAGCTTCATACCATTCCTTGATTAGACGCCAGCCTTCGTTGGTGTGGCCTTGGTTGCCCATTTGGGTGAAGACGCCCGCTTCTTTTGCGAGGCGTTTAAGCTCTTCGGCTTCCCAGATTGTGCGCGTGAGCGGCTTTTGGCAGAAGACGTGCTTGCCGTTTGCGATTGCCCACGCCGATTGCGGATAGTGCATGTGGTCGGGTGTCGAGACCGTTACGCCGTCGATTTGGTTGCCCATTTTGTCGAACATAACGCGGTAGTCTTCAAAGAAAGGAACGGAGGGGTTGTCCTTGATTGCCTTTGCCGCGCGTTTGCGGTCGACATCGCAAATTGCGACAACGTTGACGTTATTCGCCCCCTTGATGTAGTTGAAAATTGCGCCGCCCATACCGCCCGCGCCGATGACGGCTATGTTCATTTTGCCGTTGGCGTTCTTTACTTTGTTTGTCGCGCATGAGGGCAGGAACATAAGTCCGCCAGCCGCGGCCGCGCCCTTGACGAAGTTTCTACGTGTAATCATAGTATAATATCCTTGTTTTATTCTGTTGCTGTTTTTATTGCTAAATCCGTTTATTACGGGGTGTGTGAAACACCCGCAACCCCATATCCCACGAATCAACCTAATTTGATAAAAAAAAGCGTTGAAGGTCAAGCATTTTTTTGCAGACTTTTTGACGTTTTTGATTCGAAATATGGACAAGGCGGATTCCAAAATCGTTGTGTTGCTTACTACATTCCCGAACACGGATGTCGCTCGGAGCATCGCCGAAACCCTTGTGCGCGACGGTTTTGCGGCGTGCGTTCAGCTCGGGGCGGAAGTGGAGTCGCTGTATTTTTGGCGGGGCGAATTTTGCAGCGAGCGCGAAGTCCCGTGTTCGATTAAAACCGATTCCGCAGCCCTCGAAAACCTTTGCAAGCGTCTGCGCGAGCTTCACCCGTATGAGTGCCCGCAAATTGTCTGGGGCGAAGTGTCGGCGTCGGCCGACTACGCGCAGTGGGCGCGGCAGTGCTGCGGCGGAAAATCGTCGGAATGAAAAATCGCCCGAATAATGGTAGGCACAAATAACAAATAATAGTGTTGAGATTGCGGGCTCATTTGTGCAAGATGTGGGGCAGAATTTGTTTTTATGTTTTATTTGGCGATTACGATTTTATTAACGCTCGGGGTTTCGTCGATGTGCTCGATGTTAGAGGCAGTCGTTCTGGGAACTACCCCGCTTGAAATCGAGGCCTTGAAGCGCATTTCCAAAAACAGGGGCGCGCTTCTGGAAAACCTGATTGCGGAAATCGACAAGACTACTTCGTCGATTCTGACGGCGAACACGATTGCGAACACGTTCGGGGCAACGCTTGCGGGCGCGCAGTTCGCGGTTTTGTTCGAGGCGAATGTCTACACAAAATACGGGTTCCCCGCGGCTATGACGCTCGGAATTTTGTTCTTTTCCGAAATTCTGCCCAAGAATGTCGCAATCGTCTACCGCAGGCAGTTGCAGAAAATTATTGCGTATCCGCTGTATTGGCTGTGCATTGCAATGTCGCCGATTGCGGGGCTTTCGTCGTGGCTGATTGGCAGGCTGATTCCGAAAAAGGCGTCGGCCGAAAAATCGGCGGACGACGGCGACGACGACGAAATCATTATGCTTGCCGACAAAAGCCAGAAGGACGGCGTGCTCACGTTGCAGGAGCGCGACCTGATTGCGAATTCGCTTTCGCTCGACGATATCACGATTTCCGAAATTATGACGCCGCGCACGGTCGTCTTCGCACTTGAAGAATCGATGACGGCGGAGGAGGCCTTCAATATGGAGGGCGGTTTGAAGTTTTCGCGTATGCCCGTGTATCGCGATTCAATCGACAACGTTATGGGTATTGTGCGCAGGCGCGAGATTCTGACGGCGGTCGCGCAGGGCAGGGGCGGGGTGTCGATGGGCGCGTTGTCTTCGCCCGCGATGTTTGTGCCAGAAAACGGCAGTGCGCTCGCGGTGTTGCGCCAGTTTGTTCGCAAACACCAGCAGATAGGCATTGTCGTCGACGAGTTTTCGTCCCTTACGGGCGTCGTAAGTTTGGAGGACATCTTCGAGCACATTTTGGGTTCTGAGATTTTCGACAACGACGACATCGCCGTTGATATGCGCGAGCTTGCCCGCAAAAAACGCAACACCAAGAAGTAGGCTTTCTATGCAGAAAAATCACGACGACGCAAAAAAAATCAAATTCATTCCAATGCTTTCGCAGCTCGAAGAGGCGGCTAAAAATCTGCCCGACCCAGTCGCGGCGGGCGTGTATTCGATGGATGTTGAATTGGAGGGCACGGGGCGCAAAATTTCGTTCGAGCGTATCGAGGTCTTCCGCGGAGACGGCTCGAAAACTTTCAAATGGACATATAAAGGGCGGATTTTCATAAACTCGCGCTTCCTTAAAAACGAAAAATGAGCGGCGCAATTTTACAGACGCAAGCCCCCGAAAACGCTTCGGGCAAGCGCGATTTTTACGCGCTTTCGCGGGCGGAGCTTGCCGATATTTTGGCGGAAAACGGCTTCGAAAAATTCAGGGCGAAACAGGTTTTTGATGCGGTCTATGTCCGCAAGATTTTCGACCCCGCTCTGTTTCCGTCGATTGGGGTTAAATTGAAGGATTTTTTGTCTGCTGGGTTCGATTTTTGCGCGGCGCGCCTTGTAGGCGACAGGGTTTCGGGCGACGAAACAAAAAAGTATCTCTTCGAGCTTTCGGACGGAAATTTTGTCGAGTCCGTTATGCTTAAAGCCCCGTCGGACGACGGCAAAATCCGCAAGACGCTTTGCATGAGCACGCAGGTGGGCTGTGCGAGCGGCTGCCGCTTTTGCGCGTCGGCTATGCGCGGCTTTGTGCGCAACCTGACGGCGGGCGAGATTCTCGCGCAGGCACTGGCGTTTGTGGATCTTGAAAACGGCTCGCGCAGGTTCGGGTTCGAAAACATCGTCGTTATGGGAATGGGCGAGCCGCTCGCGAATTTCGACAATCTCCTTGCCGCGCTCGCAGTCCTCAACGACCCCGAAAAATTCGCCTTCGGGGCGCGGCGCATAACGGTTTCGACTTGCGGTTTGGCGGACAAAATCAGGCGTCTTGCGGAGCTTAAATTCCCGTTCAGGTTGGCGATTTCGCTTCACGGGGCGACCGACGATGTTCGCGGAAAGATTATGCCGATAAACAAAAAGTTTCCGCTTGCGGAAGTCGTTGCGGCGGCGCGGGAATTTTCGCGGGTTTGCGGGCGCATGATAACGCTCGAATACATTCTGATTGCGGGAGTAAACGACTCTTTCGCGCAGGCAGGCAAACTTGCCGAGATTGCCAAAAACCTGCACGCGCATATCAATTTGATTCCCTACAACACCGTCGAGGGTCTTGAATGGAAGCGCAGCGATTCCGCGCGGCGCAGGGCTTTTGCCGCAGTCTTGGAGCGCGAAAGAGTTCCGTTTACGCTGCGGCGCGAAAAGGGTTCGGAGATTGACGCGGCGTGCGGCCAGCTCGCGCTAAAACGCCATAAACAGGCGTTGGAAGACGCCAAGGGGCGTTAGTTTTTTGCGGACGCCGCTTTATTTGTCGCGCGATTTTAGCAGACGCCAGTATGTTTTTGCGCGTCTATAAAAAGTGGCGTCGTCGGGGGCAATTTGCGCTTCGACTTTGGCGATTGTTTCGGGCGAGGGAACGCCGAGCGCGGTTTCGTGCCCGAGTTTTTCGGCGGCGGCGAGAATCTTTTTTACGCGCACCGATTTTTCGCCGAGTTCCGAAAAGTAGACAGCCTCGCCGCGGCGGATGTTAGCGGAAAGTCCGAAGCCGAGTTCGGCGGCGACAAGTTCGAAATTTTTCGTTATAGCTTCGAACGTATCAAGCCGACCAGACGCGCACGAAAACGCGAGCATTTTGCGGTTTTGTCGCGTCGGTTTTTCGGTGTCGGCTGCGCGGCGGGCTGCGGCAAGCGGAAAGCATCTGTCGAAAAACGCCTTCATCTGCGCCGACATTGTGCAGAAGTAGACGGGAGTGAATACCGCCAAGACATCGCATTTCCCCACGAGTTCGAGCGTTTTTGAAAAGTCGTCGTTTATCGCGCAAGCGGAGGTTTTTACGCACGCGTAGCAGCCGCGGCATGGGGTCACGGGGTTTGCGGCGGCGTCGAATTGCGTTATTTCGACGGCATTTTCCGCGGAGCGCAAACCCCGTGTGAACGCGTCGGCAAAAAGGTTTGTTATGCCTTTTTTGCGCGGCGCGGCGCGGACTATCAGGACGGTTTTCATTGAAATTTTGCGGCTGTTGTGCGGTGGGTGCTATTTTTTCGGCGTCGCCAAAACTATCGTGCCTCGCGCGGCGGTTCTGCCCTCGGCGGATGCTTCGACCGCGAACTGGAAAAGCCCGTTGAAAGCGCGGTCGAGGCGCGAATTCAAAACGAGTTCGGCAGGCGGAAAAACGGGTTCGACAAATTTTATATTCGCGCTTGCAAGATAAAATATGCCGCCGTCGGATTTTTCCGAAAGCGAGATTATCAGCCCCGAAGTTTGTGCGAGCGATTCGGTTATGAGCACCCCAGGCATTATCGGCTTTTCCGGAAAGTGCCCCTCGAAAAAAGGAAGGTCTGCTTTCAGTCGCAGGCGGGCGCGGATTTGCGTTTGGTCGAACTCGTCTACGGCGTCGACGAACATAAACGGATCGCGGTGGGGAAGGTGTTTTTTGATTTCTTCTTTGTCGAGTTTCATTGCGGTTTGCGGCGGGGTTATTTCAACAGCTGGTAGCGTGGCGGGCGTTCCTCCTCCCTGTCGCGGAAGGCGTGCACTTGGCGGGCTACGGTGTCGTAGGCGGCGTCGCGCAGGGCGGAGGGCGAGGCGGATTTTTCGGGGTCGAGGGGTGCGGAGAACTTTATTTTATAGTAGGTTTTTTCTCGTATCGAAAGCTCTCCCTTGGGCAGAAACGGGCGCGGGGAGTATATCGCGACTGGGACGATTTTTGCGCCCGTTTCGAACGCGAGTTTGAAGGCGGACTTTTTGAATTCGAGAACGCGCCCGACATTCGAACGTCTGCCTTCGGGGAAGATTAGTATACTGCGCTTTTGGGCGAGGGCGCGTCGCGCGCGGACTATGACATCTTCGGTCGCGTTCGGCGCGTCGGAATCGACCACGATAAAATCGAAAGTTTTTACGAGTAGCCAGATTGACAAAATTCCGGAATATTTGCGCTTTATCATGACGCCAGCGTTCGGGATTATCGCAAGCAGTATTAGCGCGTCGAAAAGCGATATGTGGTTTGCGGTGTAGATTGCGGCCTCGGGGAGTCTTTTCGGCTTTTCAACGTTCAGGTCGTATCCGCCGAGCCAGCGAACAACGCCCAAAAACATGAACTTCAACGCAGCTCCCAACGCGGCTGCAATTGCCTTTTGCCGCAGCGGCTTGCTCCAAAAAAACAGTAGATACGCCGCCGCTATCGCCGCCGCCACGAATGCGTTTGCAACCGCGAACGCAAGCAGCCCCGCCGCCACGCGAATCCAGACAAATGCTATCAAAAATATGTTGCAAACCGACTTCATTTTATTAGAGTCCGTCCATTAAATTGCTAAACTAGAACAACGCAATATTAAATGTTATGAAGAAAATTGTCGCATTATTCACAGCGGTCGCGGCGATGTTTGTCGCCGTCGGCTGCACGACCACAAACACGGACAGAAGCTACGATATGGCTAAAAAAGGCCAGACCGTGCTTTCGTATCACGTGGGCAATCCGAATGCCGAGACGGTGCGCACGGCGGTGCTGAAATCGTTGCAGCAGCGAAAGTGGACGGTGACTTCGACGTCGTTCCCTATTACTGCGAAAATCGAAAACCGCGGTCAGCTTGCCTTCGTTTCCATTACCTATGCAGACGGAATGTTGAAGTTCGACACGAAAGGCTCGAAAATCGGCAACAATGCGTATGTGCCGATTCGCTACGTCGATTTTCTGATGAAGACAATCAACAAGAACATTGTCTTGTCGACGCGGTAGCGAGTCATGCTTTTGCGCGTTCTTGACGCGTAGAATTTGCGCCGAAAACACGCCTCATAAATAAAAAACGGTTCAATTCCGCGGGATTGAACCGTTTTTTTTGCCTCCCGAAACGGAACGCGCCGGACAACGCGCGGTGTTGTGCTTTGCGATGTTTGGCGGGCGTTCGGCTTATTGGCGTTTGCACAAAGCCGCAAATTTTTTTGGCGTTCGTCGCGGATTTCAGAGCTTAAAGGCGCGCTTGAAAATCAGGCGTATGCAGATGACGATTGTTATCAACGCCGCTATTGCCGCGTATTTTACAATTCCGTCGTCCGAGAAGTTCGCGCCGAAAACGCACATTGCGACGGCTATCGTGCCCTGAATCGAAACGCCGAGTGCCATATACATGGGGAATTCCGAGTCCATTGCGCCCAAAATCACGTTCTGTGCGCTATACGGAATGCCGGGGACTGCGCGGACATAGAAATTGAGGTCGAACATATTTTTGCGTTTCGTGATTCGGAATTTCGTTTTTATCCTTGCCACGAGAGTTTCGGGGCAGAAGAATTTGCCTATTAAAAAGCCCAGCGAAGAACTTATTGTTATGCCTATTATCGAGAGTATCGAGCCGAGCGTCGAACCGAACGCCGCGCCCGCAAATAGCGTGCAAAACGACATCGGAAAGCCCACAGCGCAGCCAATCGACATTATCGCCAGAAACACGAACGGGTTTGCATGAGTTTCGGCGAATATTTTCAGGTCGGCTATCAGTTGCGGAAAGCCGTATGTGAATTGAACCGTCGCGAGTATCGCAAGCAGAACGCAGATTTTTAGAATGTTTTTCATTCGCTTTTTTTAGGTCGAAGATAAAAGGATAACCAAAATAAAAATCAAATATAAAAATTTATGTTGACTAATCGGGCGATAAATGGAAGATGCAAAGAATAACAATTAGAAAACGCCGAAATAGCTCAGTTGGTAGAGCAACGCTTTCGTAAAGCGTGGGTCGTCGGTTCAAGTCCGACTTTCGGCTCTGTATTTTGCCCGCGGAATGTTTGTTCTGCGGGCTTTTTCGTGCCGGTAGGCGGCGTGGATGCAGCGGCCTCGGGCGCGATTTCTTGACGTTTTTTTTGATTTTGTTGGTTTTGATTGATTTTTGTTTTGAGGGCAAATAAAGTTCTTGGTGTATGAAAAAATTATCGACTATATTATTTATGGGGGCGGCGTGCTTTTGTTTTTCCGCCGATATGCAAACAATAACGATTGGGCGCGACGCGCCGTCATATTCGGCGGAAATCGAAAACCTGCCCACGGGCGCGAAGGATTTCGATGTCGTCCAGCCGAATCCGAAAAGCTCGGTCGTAGTAAATGCCGCCGAATTCGGGCTGAACGAAAACGTCGAAAACGCCGCGACTATCATAAACAAGGCATTGCGCGCTTGCAAAGAACGCGGCGCGGCGAAGCTTGTAATAGACAGAGGCGTTTACAAGGCTTTCGAGGAAACTACGATTTCAATCGAGGGCTTCAAGGACTTCATTATAGACGGCTCGGGGGCGACTATCGTTTTCCGCCGCGAGAAAACGCCGAACTTCAACGTTGAGGGCTGCGAGCGTTTCAAGCTGCGCAATTTGAATATCGACTGGGATTGGGCGCGCGACCCCCTCTCGAGTTTTGTCGAAGTCGTCGGCGTGAGCGCAAAGACTATGGACGACTCCTACGTCGACTTCAAATTCTTGGAGTACGAAGATTTTCCGAACAAATCCGCGCGCATGGTTTGCACTTCGCCCTATGACGAAGCCGCCGACTGCGTGGGCGCGGAAAACGGCATGCACTGGTGGTTCGACCGAAACAAAGGCCCTAAGCGCAACAAAAAAATCGAGTGGATAAAACCGAACGTCGCTCGCGTCTATGCCGAGTTCAACGAACGCAACGCGAAGAAAAAGGCGGTGCCAATTATGCGCTACAAGGTCGGTATGCGCCTGCGTATGCAACACTACTACTACCACGTAAACAATATGTTTATTCGCAACTGTGTGAACACGACGCTCGAAAACGTCAACGTGTATTCGTGCGCGGGGCACGCGTTTGTCCTGCACGGGAAAAAACAGAAATTCGTCCTGTTTAAAAACGTGAACGTCAAACGCCCCGAAGGCGGAAAACACCGCGTTATAACGTGCACCGCCGACCATTTCCACGTCGTAACTTCGGCGGGCTTCATAAAATTCCAGAACTGCGAATTCGGATTGGGCGCGGACGATTGCGCCAACTTCCACGATGTCTCGCGCTACGCCAAACGCAACTCCGACAACTCGCTTTATATGGCAATCTACGGCGAAGTAGGCGACAGAATCGAATTCCGCAACACCGATTTTTCTCCCGCAGGGCTTACCGCGAAAATCGTCAAAATCGTGCCCAACAAAACGGGCGACAGGGGCTTTGCCGAAGTGTTCTTCGACGCGAAAATTCCCGACAAACCCGACTTCATTTTGTTCAACCGCGAGTTCGACACCCACAACATCATAGCCGAAAACTGCCTGTTTTGGGGCAACCGCGCAAGGGGGCTTATCTTGCAGACAAACGACGTTACTATCGACGGGTGCAGATTCTACCACAACGAAATGAACGCCATTAAAATCAACTCGGGTTATCGCCCCGGCGCGTGGACGGAAGGCTACGGAGCGAAGAACATAGTCGTTAAAAACTGCGTTTTCGAGGCTGCAAACTCCACCCCCACAGCATACGACCCCGACAACGTTTCGTGCATTACAATCGCCACATACATCAACAAAACGCGATATCCGATTTTGCGAGACATACTTTTCGAAAACAACAGGTTTATCGACACCTATTCGTGCGTCGCCTCAATTTCGTGCTGCGAAAACGTGATTTTCAGAAACAACGTCTTCGAAGAGAAAACCGCGCGCCAAAAACCGCTCGAATCGCGCTGCACATTCAATATATCCAACGCGGGCAACGTGAAGATTGTCGACAACGTTTTTTTCAAATCTCCTCTCGCAAAGCCCGCAGTCTTGATTGACAGGGCTACGACTTCGGGGATTGTCGCCGAGGGCAACAAGGTTGTCGAAGACAACATCTTCAACCGAATCTATTACAGCCTCGTAAAGTAGTAGGGCGCAACTTCGGCAAACGCGCGTGTTCGCAACAGGGCGGACACGCGTTTTTTTGCGGATTGCGAACAGACGTTTGCCCTTTGGTAGAAAGCCGCTTGACGCCCGCGTTTTGGCGTAGTTTGCCCATTTGCTGCGCAAAGCGGGGTGCGGAGCTGCGCTTTTTTACTGCGGGTCGAGCGGAACTATTACATTCCATTCTCGTCGGACTGCTTTTCTGTTTTGTTTAAAATGCGAATTGTAAGTTAGTGCACTAATTTTTCTTGACAAAGAATTTGTCCGCATATGTAAATGACTTCGCTATGGAATTAAAAACAAACACACTTGTTTCGATATTGTCCGCGGCCGCGTTGGCGTGCGGGTTTGCGGGCTGCTCGGCGGAGCAAAAACCGCAAAAAACCGAGGTCGTCTGCGTGTATTATCCGCATTGGCACGTCTATCCGCAGGGCGAAAAATGGTTCGGCAAAAACTGGACCGAATGGGAATTTGTAAAGACCGCCAAGCCGCGTTTCAAGGGACACAAGCAGCCGATGATTCCGTTGCTGGGCTATCTCGACGGCAAGTCGCCCGTCGACGTGGGCAAGGAAATCGAGCTTGCCTCCAACAGCGGAATAGACGTGTTTTTGTTCGACTGGTATTTCTACGGCAACGGAATCCAAACGATGTCGGAATCGCTCGAACAGGGCTTCCTTAAAGCCCCCAACACCGACAAGATGAAGTTTGCGATAATGTGGTGCTACCACGACCGCCGCAACGCGTTCCGCCCCGAATACGGCAAGCCGCGCCCGATGTTGCAGCCGCTTTCGCGCACGCCCGAAGAATTTTTGAACGCGGTCGAATATTGCGCCAAAAATTATTTCACAAAGTCCAACTATTGGCGCGTAGACGGCAAACCGTATTTTTCGATATACGATTCCGTAAAATTTATGCGCGATATGGGCGGGGCACAGAAAACGCGCGAACTCCTGAAAAAAGCGGACGCCATATCCGTAAAATATTGCGGCAAGCCCGCACACTGGTCGGGAATGATAACGGGCAGAAACAACGTCGACGACTACGCAACGGCGCAGTTCGATTCGCTCAGCCACTACAACATTCTGCCGCACTATCTGCCCGACTACAAAAAATTCGACGCCAAGCGCGAATGGGTTTTCGACTACTCGCGCCTCGCCGACGCCCACAGGCTTACTTGGGACTATTACGCGAACACGCCGATGAAGTTTGTCCCCGTCATCACCAGCGGTTGGGATTCCACACCGCGCTGCCGCGACGACGTGAAATTCCCGTGGGAAAAGGCGGAATACCCGTATGCTGCAATAGTCAACAACACCACGGGCGACAAGTTCGAAAAGCTTTTGCGCGACGCCAAAGCCTTCACCGAAAAATCGCAAAAATCGCCCCGCGCCGTTTTGATTAACGGCTGGAACGAATACACCGAGGGCTCTTTCCTGATTCCCACCCAGCGCGACGGCGACTCTATGCTCCGCGCCATTGCCGCGGTGTTCGGACGCCGCCCCGCCGACAAATACGTTTTCGGCGACACCACCACCAAAAAACTTTTTTCAGCCCCCGCCGCCGCGTTTGAAAACGTTTCCTACGGAACGCATTCGAAGCAGAAACTCGACGTGTGGCTGCCCAAGAACGCTACGGCAAAAACGCCCGCCGTCATCTACTTCCACGGCGGCGGCTGGACTGCCGGATCCATACTCGACAGGGTTATTTGCCGACAGATTCCCGAATTGCTTTCGCGCGGCGTAGCCGTCATTTGCGCCGACTACCGCTTCATTCAGGACGCCCGCGACGAGGGCGTATTCCCGCCCGTTTCCGCGCCCCTTGCCGACGCGGTTTCGGTTGTCGATTTTGTGAAGGCGAACGCCAAAAAGTGGAATATAGACACTTCGAAAATCGGCTTGGCGGGCGGTTCGGCGGGCGCGTGCTCGGCGTTGTATGTCGCGCTTTCGGGCAAGTCGGACGTCGCCTTTGTAGCGGCAAACATTGCGCAAACTTCGCTCGACCCAGCGCAAATGCGCTCGTGGATTCCCGAAATCAAATACGGTGCGCACGCGTTCGGTTTTGCCGACTTCGACAGCTGGCTTAAAAACCGCGCAAAAGTCGAAAAATATATAGCGCAATATTCGCCAGCGGCTCTCGTGCCCGATGCCGCCGCGCGGAAAATTCGGACGAAGTTCTTTATGTTCTATCCGAAAGAAACTCTCGACGCCACACACTCGGAAAAGTTCGGCGAACATTTCGAAAAAATATGCAAGTCAAACGGCATATCCTGTAAATTTATCCGCAACAAATACGACATTGCCTCCTGTTTGGAATAGGGCACGGCGGGCGTTTTTTCTCTCGTTCAAAACGGATACAAAAAAGGAGACCTCCGATTGCGGCGGTCTCCTTTTTTTGTCCGAACCGGGGGCGGTTTTTCGAGGCATTATGTTGATTGTTTTTTATCGATTTGCAGTTTTCTATATTTGTTTACGACGCGCTTTATCGCAAAATACGTTATCGGGGTCATCACCGCCGCAAGCAGGAATCCGCCCGTAAAAAACGCTATCGTGATGTCGACGCCAAGCCCGAAAAGCGTTTCGAAATTCTGCTTTTGGACAACTTCTGTCATAGCCGTTTTTATCGTTTCGTAGCTGAGGTTGCGCCCCGTGATGAGCGCGCCCGCATAGCACTGCAACGGGTAGATTACGAAAATCGTAAAGTGGTTTGTTATGAAGGTTCCGAGCGTTGCGCCGACTTTGCTGCCCCTTAGCAGAAACGCCGCTGGAATCGAGAAAATCAGCTGTATCCCGAAGGGCAGAAAACACCCGCAGAACATGCCGATAGCCCAGCCGCGGGCGGTAAATTCGGGGGTCGCCTGTTCGTGCACTATCGAATTGTAAAGTTGGAAACATTTCTCTTTTATGAATGAAACCGCGCTCATTTTGTGTCGAGTGAAATTGTATTTTGAGGGGGGGAGGAGGTTAGTCTTTTATCGGGCGTTCGGGAGCGTTGAAAGAGCGGATTCGGCGGAGCTTGTCATCGTAGACTTGCACGAGTTTGCTGTATTTCGACGTTACAAACGAAAAGTTCGATGCCGTATAGCCGACGAGCAGCCCATTCATTGTGCGGACACGCCCGTTTTCGTCGTAGATGTAAATCATACCGCCTTTTTGTATTGCCGAAACTATCATATTTTTATCGTATTTCCATGCATTTTCCATAAACGTTTTTTCTGTTCAATTCTTTTTTTCGAATTGCGCGAATATCGGGGGCGCGGCGGCGCACGTCGCGTTTTCGGGGGATGATTTTTACGCGCAAGAAAACAAAAAAACGCCGAATCGGTTTCGGCGTTTTTCGGCGTTCGGGTGTTTTCGATTTCCGAATTTTTCCGCGAATCAACGCGCTACTTTTGCGCGTCGGTTACTACGACGCATTCAATGCCGAGCGCCTTCGCGACTTTCGCGATTTCGTCGGCGTGGTGTCCGATGCCGAGCGCGAAGTGGTGCGTCGGACCTTCCATACACCATTTGCGCAGGAACGTGCGCACGTCGGGCCTGAACTTGCCGTGGGTGTTTGTGTTGCCCGTAGGCGGAACGTCGCCTGCGGTAGACTCGCCCTCGGCGACAACGAATTTGAACGAGCCGTCCGCCTTTACGCCGATTGAAAGCAAAGTTATCGGACCTTCCTTGATCTTGAATTCCACGCCCGCGCCCGCCCCCGGCTTGCCGTGGTATTTTTTCAGCGAGCGCAAAACGGGCTTGCCGTCGGCTATGTTGATGTGGTGTGGGCCATCGTGGCCCACCAGAACAGTGTCGCGCGTGAAGTCGACGGGATGAAATTCGGCGAAGCTGCCGCCGATGTCGAGTCGGTCCATAATCATCATCGCTATGCAGTTTTTAATGTCAAATTCTCCGCACATCGGGAACCCAGCGGCGGTAAGCAGCGAATTGCCGTCAATGAAATTCGTCACGAGTCTGCGCATTTGCGTTTCGGGCAGGGCTTCGTAATAGTAGGCGAACCCGTCGAGATTCCGCTCGGCGGCGAACTTTTCGAGGGCTACCGCCGCGCGGGCTGCGGTGTCGAGGTCGGCGTCTGTGAGCTTTGTCGTAATCGGGTCAGAGACGGGGTCGGGGGTGTCGAAGAACGAGAGTATGCGTTTTTTCATAGCCTCGACAGCGGGGGCGTCCTCTTCGAGAAAGTGTTTGAGGATTTCGTCGGGTTCGCAGAGCGCGACGTGGCAGCCGAATGTCCGCGCCACGGCGGTCGGGTCGGCCTGCATATCGTACATATTTTCAAGCGCGTGCCCCATAAGCCCGATTCTTGCGCGGCGCAGGTCGTGCAGCACTTTTGCCACATTGCACCATTTGGCGATTTCGCCGTCGGCGCGCGCGTCGTCCGTGCGCTTGCCAATGATTACGTCCGCTACGGGATTGCCGAGGCGTATTGCCACGTCGGTGAATTCGGGCACTGCGCAGATGTCGTCATTGCAGAGCTGTATGAAGGTCGTAGCCTTTTTATACGGCATCGCGTCGGCGGGTTGGAGGGCGACAAGCACTATCGGAATTTTGAGCTCTCGCGCTATCGGCATAAATGTCGCCGACGTCGCGTATGTCACCATATCGACAAACAGTATGTCCAAGTCGGCAGCCCGCATTTTTTCGAGAGCCTTGCGGGCTTCGGCGGCGTTGTCGACAAGCCCGAAATCGAAAGTTTTGACCCCGTTTTTGTCGACCTTGCTCTTGAACGCCGCGAGCTTGTCGAACATTACATCGCGCAGTCCGTCGAACTGTTTCCAGTAAGTGTCAAGCCCGACGCCCACAATGCCGACGTTTGCCGTCAGCGGTTTACGGCGCGGAACAGTTTTGTTTGCTTCCGCCGCCGTCGCGAAGACTGCGGCAAACAGGAATATCATAGCTATTAGTTTTTTCATTTTCGTGTGTTTTATGTATTTCGTTTTTTTCGAATTTAAAAAAATTTTAGAACATCTAAGTTAGTGCACTAACTTTAATCTGTCAACTCGGAATGTCGTTTGCCGTTCCTATTTTTTTCTTGAATGTCTTTCGATTTACGGCAGGATTTCCCCGAAAGAACGTGGTGCGCACGGCGCGTCGGCGTTTGCATACTAACTAAGCAATGGGAAAAACAATGGGAGAAATATTCGGACGCATTTTCAAGTCTGCAACAATAACCGCCGCCGCATTTGCGCTGTTTTCGGGCGCGGTGTGCGAGGCGAAAATCGGAAAACTCGAAGCTGTCTCGGAGACCGAAATCGAATTTTCACAAACGGGGACATTGCCCGTGGGCGTGTTAAGCGGAACCGCAACATCGGAGAAGGACAAACTTTTCGGCAGGCAGAAAAACGTATTGTTTGTCGACGCCGCAAAAATCAGGGGGCGTCTTGAATTTTTCTCGCTTACGTTCACCGAGAACGTCGCCGAAATTTCGTTCTCCTACAAGATTCTCGACTACTCGCGCAGCAATGCGGGCTCTATTCGCGCAGAGGCGGGCTATATGGACGGCGACAAATTCGTTGTCGTTCAGAAAGCCCCGAAGGCGAATTTCTCGCAGAACAAATTCAGAATGCTTTTCAGGGTTGCTTCGGACAAAAAACTTACCGTGAAGATGTTTTTGGACGGCGGAACGCTCGCTTCGATAGGATCTATTTCGATAAAAACAGCCAAGACGGGGGCGGACTCCGACTGGCTCGGAGCCGACAAACGAGCCCTCGACACGCTCCGCTGGAAGCCGACATCGCCGACGTTTGCGCGTTTCGACGACATATTTAACGACATGAGCGAATCGGAATTTTTCCCGTTCGTCGACAAATTCGGACAGTTCAAGCACCGCCAATGGAAGAACAAAGTTTCCTCCGTAGAAGAGCTTGAAAAACGGCTTGCCGAGGAGATCGAGTTTTTGGACAAGACCGCGCCGGTTGAGGGTCTTGACAGGTTTTTCGGGCGCATCGACCCCGAGCGCAAATATGCCGCGACGGGGCGTTTCCGCGTGGAAAAAATCGGAGGAAAGTGGTTTTTCATAACGCCCGATGGCAACCTGTTTTGGTCGTTCGGAGCTGACTGTGTCGGCGGCGTCCAATACACCCCGCTTAACGGGCGCGAGCACTTCTTCGAGGAATTTTCGGGCGACAAATATTTCCGCGTTTGGAATCGCAACAAGCACTCCTATTCGAAAGACCGAAAGATAAAAATGTTCAGCTTCGATTTGCGCAACCGCGACTTGAAGTATCCCGCAGGCTTCGACTATGCCGCGTTTCTAAAACGCCGCGCTCAGGTGTGGGGCATAAACACGTTCGGGGCGTGGTCGCAAATGGACGTTTGCGGGACGGAAAACGTGCCGTTTACGTTCTTTCTGAACTCGGGCAATATGCGCACTCTCGAAGGCAAAGTCAAGACGGGCGGGCACTGGGGCAACCACAGGGATTTCTTCGACCCAGCGTTCGCGCGCAATCTCCGCGCCTGTATCAAGGCGAATGCGAAAACTTTGTCTTCGCCGTTTTGTATCGGGGCATTTGTCGACAACGAACTGCCGTGGTGCAACAAGCATTTCATTTTGCCGAAGGCGGTTCTTTCGTGCCCCGCCGACCAGCCCGCAAAGCTCAAATTTGCGGAGGTTTTGAAGTCGAAATACGGCGACATCTCCGCCCTCAACAAGGCTTGGGGCTCGCGCTATATAGACTGGGCGGCGGTGCTTGCCGAGCGCGATTTCTTCCCGTCGACCGACGCGGGTAAGGCGGATATGCTCGAATTCGAAGACATCTTTATTGCGCACTATTACAAGACGTGTCGCGATTTATTGCGCGAGTTCGACCCGAAGCTGCTATATCTGGGCAGCCGTTTCTGCTGGCACACCGAGCTTGTCGCAGCCCCGATTGCGTCGCGCTATTGCGATGTTGTTTCTTTCAACTGCTATCGTTACGGCGTCTCGGCTCTTGACACTATGGGCGGTGAAGACAAGCCGATTTTGATTGGCGAATTCCACTATGGCGACCAGTCGCGCGGGGTTTTCGGTGCAAGTCTCGTCCGCGCCGCCGACGAAAAATCGCTTTTGCGTTGTTTCAAGAACTACGTCGAAAGTGCCCTGAAAAATCCCGCGATTGTCGGTGTGCACTGGTTCCAGTTCGGCGACCAGACAACGACGGGTCGTTTTGACGGCGAGAATTTTGCGATGGGCATTGTCGACATAACCGACACCCCACACTACAAGTTTGTCAAGTGCTGGCGCAAAGTTGCCGATTCGCTTTACGACCTTCGTCTGAATTCTCCCATTGAAAAAGGTTCGGCCAAAACTGACGGTGACGACCAAAACTACTAATTTTTTCCCTTCCGAAAGCGGCGCGGATTGCTGCGCAATGTCCGCTTTAACTATCGGTTGAAGTTTTATCTTTGCGTGAGCGGGGGCAAAGCCCCCGACGGCGGTTTGCTCTTCCGAGCAAATTTTCCGCCGTTCCCCCATACATTCCGAAAGCGGCGCGGATTGCAGCGCAATGTCCGCTTTAACTATCGGTTGAAGTTTTTATAATACTACAGTGCGGGATTGGCTAAAAGCCAACCCCGAGTTTTGTTTTTTAATGTAGGGGACTGTCAAAGCGGGTTATTGGCTTTGCCAATCCCGCTCGGTGCCCAACTTATAAAATATGTCGGGGAGATTGTGGCGGACAATCACACTGTGGCGCATATAAATTACATCTTCGGCAATGTTCGTGCACAGGTCGGCAATGCGCTCAATGTTTTTGCAAATTAACAGATAGTTCACACTGTCAGTGCGACACTTCCCCGATTCGAGACGCGCGCTGACAGTCTGATAACATTGGCGCATTACGGCGTCAATCTGCTCGTCGTCATTGCAGACTTTGAGCGCGAGAATTTCGTTCTCGTCCATAAAGGCGTCGACTGCGCTTTTTAGCATATCGAGCGTTTTGGCGGTCATCTGCGCGATGTCGAAAGGACTTGTTTCGGCGGGCGGATTTTTCAGGAACGAAATGCGCTTGGCAATGTTTGCCGCCATATCGCCGATGTGTTCAAGCTCGTTGTTGATTTTAAGCACGGTTACAACAAAGCGCAAGTCGCTTGCCACGGGTTGGTGAAGGGCGAGAATTTTCAGACACTCCTCCTCCATTTCTACTTCCTGTCTGTCGATTTCGGTGTCGTTTTTTATTACATCGTCGCCCAACGGCAACGAAAGCGTTTCGAGAGCCTTGACGCTCAAACGCATATTTTCCTCGACCGCTGCGGCGAGCGTCAGCAGCCTGTCTTTGAGTTTTTCCAAGTCGTGTCTTAGATGTGAATTCATATCAGCCGAACCTTCCTGTTATGTAGTCGTTTGTTTCCTTTTTTTGCGGGTTTGTAAAAATTTTTGCGGTGTCGCCGAATTCGATGAGATGACCTTCGTAGAAGAAGGCGGTGTAGTCCGATACGCGCGAGGCCTGCTGCATGTTGTGGGTGACGATTGCGATTGTGTATTCGCCCGACAGTTCGGAAATGAGGTCTTCGATTCGCGCGGTCGACTTCGGGTCGAGCGCGCTGCAAGGTTCGTCCATAAGCAGAATTTCGGGCTTTATAGCGAGGGCGCGGGCTATGCAAAGACGCTGCTGCTGCCCGCCCGAAAGCCCGAGCGCGCTCGACGAAAGTCTGTCTTTTACTTCGTCCCACAACGCGGATTGGCGCAGCGATTTTTCGACAATTTGGTCGAGCTCGGCGCGGGCAACGCGCCCCTGCAAACGAACCCCGTAGGCTACATTGTCGTATATGCTCTTGGGAAACGGATTAGGACGCTGGAAAACCATTCCCACGCGGCGGCGCAGCTCTACGACGTCGAGGCGGCGGTCGTAGATGTCCGTGCCGTTTAGCGTCAGCGAGCCCGTTGTGCGGCAGCCTTCCACAAGGTCGTTCATTCTGTTTATGCAGCGCAGAAATGTGCTTTTGCCGCAGCCGCTCGGGCCTATTATGGCGGTGGTTTTGCCGCGCATAAAATCGGCGTCGACATTCTTCACGGCTTTGTGGTTGCCGTAATACACGCAGAAATCCCGCGCCGACACAACGGGCGCGTCGACGCCTGATTGCGCCGGTTGCGTTTCTGAATTTGTATCAATTTCGGATTGTTTGTATTGTTGCATAATAACTATCTTTTTTGAAGTTTTGCCCGTATTATTATAGCCGCAAGGTTGAGCGAAAGCACGATTGCCATAAGGGTGAACACCATTCCGTATTGGACGTGCTCTACCATTTCGGCGGCTTCGTGCTCGGAACAGATGTTGTAAATGCTCCACGGAAGTGCGGGGGTCGGCTGGCTGAAAAGCTCTCCCAAACCGAGGGCGACACCCGTGCTCGTAGCGGCGGTGAATATTATCGGGGCGGTTTCGCCCGCGGCGCGTCCCATCGAAATAATTATGCCCGTGAGCATAGATGGCAGGGCGGCGGGCAGAATTACCGAACATATTGTTTTCCACTTTCCCGCGCCAAGCCCGTAGGACGCCTCGCGATAGGCATTCGGCACACTTTTAAGCGACTCCACACAGCTTTGAATAATCGTAGGCAGAATCAGAAGCGAAAGCGTTACCGCGCCCGCAAGAACGCTTTTGCCGTCGGAAATTTTCACCGTGTTTATCAAAAACGCCAAGCCGAAAAGCCCGAAGATTATCGAAGGCACGCCCGCGAGAGTTCCCACACACATACGCAAAACGGCAGTCGCCGGCGAGTCCTTCGCGTATTCCGAAAAGTAGATTGCCGCGATTATCCCGAGCGGCGCGGATATTAGCATTGCCCCGAGCGTGAGGTAGAACGTGCCCGCAATCATCGGGAATATCCCGCCGAAAATATTGGCGTCTATCGGGTCGTCGGTAAAAAAACCGAAGTAGAAAACAAAGTGCGGCGCGGTGAGCGCGTCGAAATTTTTGTCGATTTCTTCGAGGATTTTTTCCACGGGCGTATTCGCGAAAAATTCCGAAGTTTTCACCGTTGCAAGCACGCGCGTTCCGTCCGCTTCGACTTTGCGGATTCTGATTTTTTCTACACTATCGGCGAAGACCTTTTTTGCCATGTTGTAGCGCGTTTGTCCGTATTTGTTGCGGGGAAGTTTTTCGGACGCCTTTTGCGCGGCGTTGCGCGGGCCGAGCAGTTTTCGGACACCGCCCTCGAACGCAAAATATGCCGAATTAAGTTCCGCCAGCCGTGCGCTCTCCGCCTCTATTTGTTTTACCGCCGCAGCCGATAGCGCGCGGCGGATTGCCGATTTTGCGCCTAATGAAAGACGCGTGTTTTTCGATATTTTCGCCGATAGCTTTTTTGCGCGTTCGGGGATTTCCGCCGCAAGTTTGCCGAGAAATTTTTCGAACGAAATCGCCGCGCCCTCCGAAACCGCAGTTTTAGAGGCCGCTTCAAGCGTTTGCGAAAATCCGCCCCAAACGGATTTCGAGAGTTCGGAGAGTCTTGCGGTGCGTTCCGCAACGGAGAGTTTTGCGGCGGCGAGAAGTTCGGGTTCGAGCGTTTGCCATTTCTCGAACGCATCGGAAAGCTTTTTGTTTAGCGCATTTTCGGCCTCCGCAGACGTTTTGCTTTCGTAGTCGGCAACGGCGTCAAATATCCTTTTCTTTGCCGCGTCGGTCTTCGATATGCGCAATTCTTCGGCAGAGGAGATGTCGGTGTTGTCGTATTCGCGCAGAAATTTTTCGTGCTCGCTTGTGGCGGTGAAGGCGAACGCGCCGACGCCCTTGACGAGAATCGGAACCGTGAACGCCGCCACCGCAGCGCACATCAGCGCGAGCGCGAAAACGGCGATCTTGCGGAATGAGGAATCAAGAATTTTTCTCGAATTGTCGTTCATATTCTTATTTGAGTTTTGATTTTCCGACGTATCTTCCCGCCGCATTCATCGCGAGAGCCACAAGCAGCAGGCACGAGCTTAGTGCGAATAAAACGTGGTAGCGCGCCGAACCCGTGCTTTGGTCGGCTTCGCCCATTTCGCCGGCGATTGTGGCGGTCATAGTTCTTACGGGCTCGAAGATGTTGTAGAAGGGTTCGGGGATTTTCAGCGAATTTCCGCTCGCCATCCACACGACCATAGTCTCTCCCACCACGCGCATAAGTCCGAGTATCACGGCCACGGCTATGCCGCTTTTGGCGCAGGGAATCACGACTTTGAAAATGGTTTCGGTTTTTGTAGCCCCGAGCGCGAGCGAGCCTTCTCGCATGTCGCGCCCGACCGCCGAGAGGGCGTCCTGCGAGATGCTGACGATTGTCGGCAACGCCATTATCGCAAGTATTATCGAGGCGTTGAAGGCGTTCGTGCCGCTCGAAATTTCAATTCCCAGCGACTTGTGTGCGGCAAGTCCCAAAACCGTCGCGGGCAGACAAAACCCGATTGCGCCCGCGGTAAATCCCGCGGCGTTTTTATGTTTCGAGATTTTTGTTTTTGCGCTTTCGCGCGCGCACAGCGCAAGCACCGCGCATACGGGAAGACCCGCTGCCACTATAAACCCGCATACGAGCGCGCCGCCGTGCTCCTGCAACAACGGCGCAAAAACGACGATTGCAAAAAAGCCGTAGACTACCGACGGGATTGCGGCCAGAAGTTCGACTATCGGCTTGAAAATTCCCGCGGCGCGCGCCGATATTATTTCGGAAAGCCCGACCGCCACGAGTATGCCGAGCGGCACGGCAACGGCGCACGAAACAACTGTCACCATCGCCGTTCCGTAGAAAATTCCGACCGCGCCGAACGCGGGATTTGCCGCGCTCGGCGTCCAGTCGGTGGAAGTGAAAAACTCCTTCGCATATTTCAGGTTTTCGAAGAAGGGCATGGATTCCTTCGCAATGAAAAATATCATAAAGACTATCGCGAGCGTCGGAATCGACGTTATAGAGAACAGGACAAAACGTCCCAGTCTATCTGCGAGGTAGCGGCGCAAACTGCCCGCCTCGCCAAGTATTAGCGGTTTTCTTTGCGGATTTTTCATTGACGGAATTTCTGTTCGGTTATTTGCAAACGGGAACGAACCCGAGGTCGGAGATTATCTCCCTGCCTTCGGGCGAGAGATACAGCGTAAGGAAGTTGAACAGTGTGCTTCCCATTTTCGGGAGCCCGTTTGTGAACATATAAAGCGGGCGCGCAATCGGGTATTTGCCCGTCGAAACCGTTTGCGGCGAGGGCAGAACTCCGTCAACCGATACCGCCTTTACGGTATTGTCGGCAAAGCCCAGACCCACATACGCCACGGCGTATTTCGTCGAGTTAACGCGAGAGCGAGCCTGTCCGTTCGAGCCCACATATTCGGCGTCCTTGCAGATGGGGGCTTTTTTGAGAATGAGCTCGTTGAAGGTTTCGTACGTGCCGCTGTTTGTGTCTCGGCTGATTACCACGATTTTCGCGTCGTCGCCGCCAAGCTCTTTCCAGTTCGAGATTTTACCCGTGTAGATGTCGGCAATCTGCGCCGATGTGAGCGCGGAAACCTTGTTCTGCGGGTTGACAATCACCGCGAGCCCGTCGTAGGCGATTGCGCTTGCCACGGGTAGAACACCCTTGTCGACGCAGCTTTTAAACTCGTTTGCCTTCATAAAGCGCGACATCGTGGCGATGTTGCACAGTCCGTTCATGAGGCTCTTTACGCCGTTGCCGCTGCCCGATTCGCTGATTGTGATGTTTACATTCGGGTTGGTTTCCTTGAAGTATTCGGCGAAGGCTTTTGCGATTGGCCCGACGGTCGTCGAACCGTCTATCGAGATGTTTTGCGCGAACGCCGTAGCAGAGGCTACGAGCGTCGAGGCTATTGCGATTGTTTTGAGTATTTTCGAGGTTTTCATATTTTTGCCTTTCGTTTTTGAAAAATTATTTTGTGTTTGTTTGTATTGTTAGAAGAGAATTTGTATTTGTGTTCTTACAGCGTTCGCGTCCGCGCTTTCGGAAGCCCCGAAGCCGCCGTCAAGCTTTGCGTATTCGTAGCCGAGCTGGTATTTTACGGTGTTGCCCTTTATGTACCAGTTAAGCCCGACATAGACCGATTTGCCGCGGTCGTAGGTGTTTTGGGCGTTGCTGTCGCGAATGCCGTCGGACATCTTCACGCCGCGCCCGTCGGTATCGAGCCACCCGAGCCTGACTGTGGGCGCGATTTTGCCGAGTTCGCCGATGTCGAATTTATATTCCGCGCCGATGTTCGCACCCATTGGAGACGCGTCCTTGCCTTCGGATATGCCGTTGCCGACATTGGCGAACAGGAATTCGCCCCAGACATCAAGCCCCTTGACCGTCGCCTTGACATACGGGTTGAACGCGATTACGTCGCCGTAGCGGTAGCCGTCTTTGCCGAGGACATTCATACCGTTTGTGTAGGCGAAGTTGACGCCGAGCTCCGCCTTGCCGAAGTCGAATTTTTTTGCATACGCCGCGTTCGCGCCGAACATAACGGTATTTGTGTAGCCCGTGGCGGGAGTGCCCGTGGGCGAGTTGTTGTAGGCGTTCGTCACCGAGAGCCCGTATTTGAAGCCGTCGAACTTGTCGAACTTTCCGTTCCAGAAAAGCCCCGTGTGGCGGCCGGCAATGCCGAGCTTGCGCTTGTCCGTGTCTTCGGCGAAGTAGCGCGTCGCAAGCGACCGTTCGATTGTAAGCAGCTTCGACGACGAGGTGTATTCCTCCACCGCGAAGTTCGTCTTCTTGTATCCGATGTCCGCCGTTCCGTCGAGGTAGTTCCAGTCGAAGCGTTTCGAGATATACGCCTTTTCGAGATACCCGCCCTTTGCGTTTGCAAAGTCGGCTACGATGTCAGCCTTCCAGCCCGCGCCCAGGTCCGCGCCAACGCCGAGGAATATTCGGCGCATCAGGAACGTGCTTTTGGGGTCGAGACTCGCACCGTCTTCGTTGTTGTCGAGGTATTCATACTGGACTTGCAGACGTCCTTCGAGTTTGAGCGACTTCACGTCCTTCTCCTTCGGCGAGACAACCGCGACCGATTTTTTCGCGACCGAATCCGCTTCGGCGCGCGTTATCAGACCCTTCGAAACGAGAAGGTCGAGTGTTTGTTTGTCCTGCGCGTAGGTGTTGAACGCGAGTCCGAGAACCGCGGCGCAGATGGCTATTTTTGTGATTGTATTATTCATCATACTATTGCCTGATTTTTTCAAGTCCGCGTATTCTCGCTCTGTTCGGTTAGATTTTTATTAGACGCTTGTTTGCTTTTCGTTTTATTTGCGTTGGAGTTTCGCACTCCTTTGTGAGGATTTTATTTGCCCAATGTTAGTTTTTCGTTAGTGTACAATTATGTGTTGACCATTGTTCGGGCGGCGCAACTATTGGGGCTTTCACTCTCTCGTTATCATGAAAAACGGTTTTAATTCCATCTTTTGCCGCGTGTTTGCGGCGGCGTTTTCGGTCTGTGCCGTTGTTATTTTGGGCGGCGCGGCGGTTTCTTATTCGGTTATGACGCGTTCGGTAGAACGCAATACGCAGCGTCTTTTGGGCGACTCTGTCGCGGTTGTTGCGGCGTGCATCGACGCGGGCATCGCGCCCGACAGGATTGCGGCGGCTTTGGGCGAATACTCCGCAAAAAGCGGCGTGCGCACAACTATCATCAAACCCGACGGGACGGTGATTTTCGATTCGTTCGCCGACAAGGCTTCCATGGAAAACCACCTCGACCGCGCCGAAGTAAAGGCGGCGTTTGCGGGCAAGACGAATGTCGGCAGACACTACTCGCAGACAATGCGCTCCAAGTTTGTGTATGTCGCCGCGCCCGCGGGAGCGGGGCAGGCGGGCGCGCCGAAATACTGCGTGCGCCAGTCGGTCGACATTCAGATTCCGCAGGCGCAGAAAGCGGCATTCAAGGGCGAGATTGTCGGGTTTTCGGCGGGCGCGCTCGTTGTTGCGGTTTTGCTTTCGCTGTGGACGGCGCGCAAGATTTCCGTCCCGCTTGAAGAACTGTCGAAGGCGGCGGAAAGCTTCGCCCGCGAACGTTTCGACGCCGCCGTTCCCGAGAGCCGCATTTCCGAAGTCTCCGCGTTGTCGCACTCGCTTTCGCAAATGGGCGCGGATTTGAAAAAGCGGCTCAGCTCTCTAAACAAGCGCAACTGCGAGCTTGACGAAGTCCTTTCGCAAATGCGCGACTGCGTATTTATATGTTCTTCCGACGGCGAAGTGCGCCGCTACAACCGCGCGTGTTCCGAGATTTTCGCGGCGTCGGAATCGCCCCGCAATCCGCGCGTTGCGGGTATGTTCCGAAACACCGCGATAATTGCGGCGGTCGAAAAAATCTTCAAGGAATCCGCGCCCGTTTCGGCGCAGTTCGATTTCCGCGAGAAAACTTACAGGCTTGCAGGTTTTCCGCTGCCGTATGAATCAAAGCACGCCCGCGCGCTTTTCGTAATGCGCGACGTTTCGGAGGAAACCCGCAACGATATGCTGCGGCGCGAGTTTGTCGCGGGCGTTTCGCACGAGCTTAAAACGCCGATTACGTCAATCAAAATGGCTGCCGAAACTGTTTCGGAAAATTTCGACGCCGACGCCGCCCGACGCTTTCTGCCCACGATTATCAGGGAAGCCGACAGAATGACCGCGCTTGTCGACGATATGCTGCTGCTTTCGAAAGTCGAATTCGCCCGCGCGGGCGAAAATTTCGAGCGCGTTAAAGTGTCCGACATTTTGGCGTTGGCCGTCGCCGACAACGAATCGCAAATTGAATCCAACTCCGACGCCGTGAATGTCGATTGCCCGCCCGCTTTGGAATTTTCCGTCGACGCCCACCTTGCCGAAATCGCCGTCTGCAATCTGGTTTCAAACGCCGTGCGCTACGGCGGCAAAGCCTGCAAAATAGCGGTGTCGGCGAAGGACGGCGGCGACGTTGTAGAAATTTCCGTAGCCGACAGCGGCGCGGGAATTTCGCGCGAAAATCTCCCGCGTGTCTTCGAACGTTTCTACCGCGTCGACAAGGGGCGTTCGCGCGTTCTCGGCGGCACGGGGCTTGGGCTTGCGCTTGTAAAGCACATCGCCATACTCCACGGCGGCTCGGTCTCGGCCGAAAGCGAGCTCGGCAAAGGCTCGCGTTTCACAATCACTTTCAAAAAGGCGTAGTTTTTTATGGCTAACGAAAAAATTTTAATTGTCGAAGACGAAGACCCGATTGCGGAGCTTATCGAATTCAACCTGCGCAAAAACGGCTTCGAGTGCAAGCGCGTTTCCTCCGCCGAAGACGCCCTCAAACTTTTCGAGCGCGGCGGGCGGTTCGACCTGATTCTGCTCGACCTGATGTTGACGGGTATGGACGGCACGGAGTTTTGCCGAATCTTCCGCTCGCGCGGCGATTTCGAGCGCATCCCGATTATAATCCTGACCGCCCGCGGCGAGGAATCCGACATCGTAAGCGGGCTCGACTACGGCGCGGACGACTACATCACAAAGCCGTTCAGCCCCCGCGTGCTGCTTGCGCGTATCCGCGCGCGGCTGCGTTCGGGCGAGCCTCATGCAGGCGCGTTTACCGTCCACGGAATCACGCTCGACTCCGAATTCCACGAGGCGAAAATCGGCGCGAAACACCTCGACCTTACCGCCAACGAATTTTCCATTCTCGAACTTTTTATGCGCCACACGGGGCGCGTCTTTTCGCGCGACGCCATAATACGCAACTTGCACGGCGACGGCTACCCCGTGACCGACAGGGCGGTAGATGTTGCGATACTGAACTTGCGGCGCAAACTCGGCGGCAAATCCGACCTCATCGAAACGGTAAGGGGCGTCGGCTACCGAATGTCCCACTAAAACTAAAAGCCGCGAGGACGCGTTTCTTTGGTGGTGGTGAATTATTTTAAATGTCGGGCACAGGCGCAAATTGCTTCGCAATGTTG
>URDC01000022.1 GCA_900546565.1 uncultured Opitutales bacterium | reverse complement strand
CGGGTGGTCTGTGCAAAAGCACTATCCCACCTTGAATTGGCGAAGCCAAGAGCTGCGCGACGATAGGAGCGGCCTAAAATCTAAACGCGTCTTTTAGAACGAGCCTCGCCCGTTTTACAACATTAAGCTGGTTCTAAGCCGATATGAGAACGAAGCCCCTATAACCTGAGCGTTCCTTGAACGCTCCTTGTGAAAAAACGGCGGCTTACTCAGCCGCCTTTTCTATTTTATACGCATTGCGCAAGCGCAATAGCTGTCCCTGCTCTCTCCGAAAAACTAAAACAGGCGAGTTTTTAATGACGGGCACAGGCGCGGGATTGGCTTTCTGTCAATACTCCCGCTTTACCTTTTTTATATGGCGGGCACAGGCGGCGATTGATTTCATCAATAACGCCTTTGCCCACGCCCACATTTACGAACATACAAAAAACTACAAAACTTTGACGGAAAGGTCGGCGAGCATAGCGGCAGTAGTCGCGTCGGCCTGCTCAATGCTTTCGCCGCGCGCAAGCAACACCGCCATTCTGCGATGCCCCTGAACGCAGGGCTTGCCGAAAATGCGCATATCGGTTTTCGGGCGCGAAAGAACCCTGTCTATGTTGCAGTATTCGAGCATTTCACTGTCGCCCTCGACGACAACCGCCCGACTCGCCGCGGGCGAAAACTGCTCGATTTCGGAAATCGGAATGCCCAAAATTGCTCGCGCGTGCAAGGCAAATTGCGAGAAATTCTGCGAAATCATCGTGACCATACCCGTGTCGTGCGGACGCGGCGAAACCTCGCTGAACAAAACGTCGTCGCCCTTCACAAACATCTCGACGCCGAAAATTCCGTAGCCGCCGAGCGCGTCGGTAATGAGCTTTGCATACTCCTTCGCCTTCTCCAACGCCGCGCGGCTCATCGGCTGGGGCTGCCAGCTGCGGCGGTAGTCGCCGTCAACCTGCTCGTGCCCGATTGGCGCGCAGAACGAAGTCCCGCCGCTGTGGCGCACCGTAAGCAAAGTAATTTCGTAGTCGAAATCCACAAACCCCTCGACAATCACCTTGCCGCCGCCAGCACGACCGCCCGATTGCGAATAGTCCCACGCCTTTTGAACGTCGGCGGCTGACTTCACGACACTCTGCCCGTGCCCCGACGAACTCATAATGGGCTTGACCACACACGGCATTCCGATTTTCTCCACACACGCCCTGAACTCGTCGAAGTCCGAGGCAAACGCATATTTCGACGTTTTCATTCCGAGCTTTTCGGCGGCAAGAGTGCGAATGCCTTCGCGGTTCATTGTAAAATTGACGGCATTGGCAGTCGGCACTACATTGAACCCCTCCTTTTCAAGCTCCAAAAGCTTATGCGTGGCAATCGCCTCAACCTCCGGAATTATGTAGTCGGGCGACTCGCTTCTGATGATTTCGGCAAGTTTTTCGCCGTCGAGCATCGACACCACATAGCTTCTGTCGGCAACCTGCATGGCGGGCGCGTTCGCGTATTTGTCGACGGCCACAACCTCCAAGCCAAGCCTTTTAAGCTCTATAACAACCTCCCTGCCCAGTTCGCCGCTACCGAGCAAAACCGCCTTTGTCGCATTTTTTTTGAATACCGTTCCTATGTTAGTCATAATTACCCTCCAATTAATAAAATTATTTATTGATTAAATCCAACGCAGCCTGAACAACGTCCGAATCTTCCACAAGCTCCACGGATACACCGCCCTGCGGCGGCGAATTGCGCGGACGCACCACGACCTTCGGCGCGTCGAAGACAAGCCCGTTTCGGACGGGGTTCGTCTGTCCGTAAACCGCCACGACGGGCACGCCGAGAGCGTTTGCTATGTGTGTCAAACGGCAGTCCGTGCCTATGGCGAGCCTGCATTCGCCTATCGCCGACATCATTTCCGCGTCGGTCAATTCGCCCGCAAGCGATTTTATTTCGGCATACTCCGCCGTGCGCGTAATCTCGAAAGCCGTACGCGAATCCTGAGCGTCGCCGAAAACCACAAACTTCACATCGTCCAACTTTTTGTCCAACGCCTTGATTATAGAGCCCCACTTTTGCGCGCTCATTGCGTGGTTTCCGCGTCCGCCGCATATAACGGCAATCTTCGCCAACACCGACGGTTTGGCAGTTTTCGGCGGCGTCATGTCAAGTTCGCCCACAAGCCCGAACGCGCGGAAAAATTTTTCGTAGTAGGAAATCAGACTGTCGGCTTCCGATGCATAGTCGGCGCAGTAGACATTCTTGACAAAGCTGCGTTTGCGCGAGGTCGATTGCAATGCCGCCGACCTAATCGGCGAAACAACCGCGCATTCCAAGTCCGCCATAAACGAATCCTCAATTACCGCGTGAAAATCGAAATACCTTTCGCGCAGCTTTCGGAAAAATCCCAGACGAGCCAGCGGCTCTTTGCAGTCGGGCGCACATAAAACCTCGTCGACAAAATCGAACGCCGAAACCACGTCGAAAAACCTGTGCTCGCACACAAGCGAAACCTTTGCGTCGAGCGCACTTTTACGCACCGCCCGCAAAATCGGGATCAGCGAAAGCGTCCCGCGCAGCGACGCAGGCGGCGTAATTAAAATCCTGTTGACGCGCTTGAATTCACCCCCCGACTGCCGCAGACATTTTTCGAATTCCCCGCTCTTGAACTTCGGCATGCCGAACCCGAAAACCTTTCCCCAGCGGTAGTGAAGCCAGAGCCAGTCCTTGCGCAGCTCGCAGTCGCCGCGCATTTTGTCGGCAAGCCAGCTGTTCGCCTCGAACGAAAAGTCGACGCCCTCGCCCGAGGCGAGCCACTGCCCCGAAATCTCCGACCTCCAAAAACCGGTGCGCTTTGCATACAATACCGCCACCTTGCAGTGTGTATGCTCCGCCAAAATGCGCGGCAACTCGGTCGTCGAGCAAACGCGGTCGAAAAACATTCCGTGCGAACCGTTTTGATTCGCGTTCTGATCGAATAAAAGCGCAATGCACCCGTTTTCTTTTAGGAAATCGACCGCCACGCGCGTGCCCTTGCGGCGCGAAAGAAGATGAATCCCGCAGCGTTCGCGCGATTCCTTCACCCACGCCTCAATCGCGGCATTGTCGAACGGACGATAAAACACTCCGATTTTCGGCAGAGGCTTGCCCACGAGCGCGGGCATAAGCGTAATCGACTCCATCATGCAAAAATGCGGAACCAAAATCACCGCGGGCTGGGGATTGTCGAGCAGCTCGAAAAGCTGCCCCAACATTTTTTCGTCAATCTTTATGCGCTTTTTGAGCGCGTCAAGCGGAATGTGCGGGCTTGCCAAGACGAACAACGCCATTTCGACCATGCGCCGCGCCGACTCCATGCCCGTCTCCTTGATTTGCGCCCCGTCCATTTCGGGGAAACAGTGCGACAAATTCGAAAATGCCACGCGCATTCTCGACGCCATAAAAAAGTCCATAAACCGCGCCACAAAACAGCACACGCCGCGCAACAAGGATTCGGGCGTTTTGGCGAGAACATATCCCAATGCCAAAATAAAATATTTCATTCTGCCCTCCACAGTAGCCATTTGCCCAAACATTGCAAATTTTTAATCCGTTGCGGCAAAATTTTTCGAACCGAACTGCCCCCGCCGACACCCGTCCGTTTCCGTTTGGACACGTCCCGATTCCGCGCCACTTTTTAAGCTGCCGACACAAAACAAATTCTTCGGCACAGCACAAAAAAGCCGCCCCGAATTGCGCGGGACAGCTTGCGTAAAAAACAAAAGCCGCGAAAAATCACCTGTGCATTGCATTCACAAACGCCGCGGCAAAATCCGCTCCCGCTTTGAGGGCGGCGTCTTCGCCCGATTCGGAGAATACCTTGTGAACCGTATCGACAAAACGACTTCCGACAACAACCGCATCGGCATTCCGCGCCGCCACGTGAGCTCCCTCGGGCGAGGAAATCCCGAATCCCACCGCCACGGGCAACACCGAAGCCTTGCGGACTTCCGCCAAACGCGAAAGCAGGTTCGCGGGCATCGACGCCCTTACCCCAGTGATTCCCGCGACCGACGCGTAGTATAGGAAACCGCCGCCGCATTTCGAAATTTCGGCAATGCGCTCGGGCGAAGATGTCGGGGCGGCAAGCTGAATGAAATCGATTCCCCGAGAGGAAATAACCGACGTAATCTCGACGCTCTCCTCCATGGGAACGTCCACTACAAGCCACGCGTCAATGCCAACCTGCGCCGATTTTTCGGCGGCGCGTTCCAGCCCGAATTTGAAAATCGGATTGTAATACGAGAACAGCACAAACTTCTTGTCAACTCCCGCAGCGCGCAGACGCCCGACCATATCGAAGACCTTCGCCAAACTCGCCCCGCCCGCGAGGGCGCGGTCGTCGGCTTCTTGAATCGTCTTGCCGTCCGCCATCGGGTCGGAGAACGGAACGCCGAGTTCCACAATGTCGACTCCCGCAGAACACACACGCTCCACCAGCTTTTCGGTAAATTCAATCGACGGGTCGCCGCACGTCATAAAAAGCACGAATGCGGCGCGGTTTTGTTTTTTCAAATCGTCAAACAGTTTTTTCATTTATTGGCCTCCAAATATTCACAAACAGATTGCATGTCCTTGTCGCCGCGCCCCGAGAGCGAAACGACTATCGACTTTTCCGCGCCCAACCCGCGCGCATTGCGCATGGCAAGAGCCACCGCGTGCGACGATTCCAGCGCGGGAATAATTCCCTCCAATCGGCAGAGCTTTTGGAATGCGTCAACCGCCGCGGCGTCGTCGATTGGCACATACTTCGCGCGTCCGACCGTGTGCAAATACGCGTGCTCGGGGCCTACCCCCGGATAGTCCAGCCCCGCCGACACCGAATACGTGTCGAGAATCTGGCCTTCGTCGGTCTGCAACAGATACGTTTTGTTGCCGTGCAAAACGCCGACAGTTCCGCCGTTGAGACTCGCAGCGTGCATTTTGGTTTCAATGCCCTTACCCGCTGCCTCCGCGCCGTAAAGCTCGACTTCGTCCTCTTCGATGAACGGCGCAAACAGCCCGATGGCATTGCTTCCGCCGCCGATGCACGCCACAACCTGCGCGGGCAAACCGCCCTCGACTTCGGCAAACTGACGCTTCGCCTCCTTGCCGATAATCGACTGGAAATGCTTTACCATAAGCGGATACGGGTGCGGGCCCGCCGCCGTGCCGATTACGTAGAAAGTGTCGTCGATAGTCTCAACCCAGTTGCGCAACGCTTCGTTCATGGCGTCTTTGAGCGTCGCGGCAATGCCGCGCTTAGAAACGGGCACCATACTTGCGCCGAGCATTTTTATGCGCGAAACATTCTGCGCCTGCCTGCGGATATCCTCTTCTCCCATAAAAATGTCGCACTTCATACCGAGCAGCGCAGCGGCGGTCGCAGTGGCAACGCCGTGCATACCCGCGCCCGTCTCGGCAATCAGGCGTTTCTTGCCCATTCTCTTGGCAAGCAGAGCCTGCCCGAGGGCGTTGTTAATCTTGTGCGCGCCCGTGTGGTTGAGGTCTTCGCGTTTGAGGTAAATCTTCGCGCCGCCGCTGTATTCGGTGAGCCGCTTCGCGAAATAAAGCGGCGACGGCCTGCCCACATAGTCCTTCAAAAGCGCAATATATTCGCTTTCGAAGGATTCGTCCTTCAACGCCGCGAGGAATTCCTTTTCCAAATCCTTCAACGCGCTCATCAGCGTTTCCGCGACATACATGCCGCCGAATTCGCCGAATTTTCCTGTTTTGTAGTTTATATCTTCCTTCATAATTTTTGATTTAAATTTATAATTTGAGATATTTTTTCAATATCCTTCACCGCGGGCGAAACCTCAACGCCGCTGTTGAAATCAAGCCCGAACACATTGGGCACGGATTCCAGACATTCGCGCATATTCGAGGGCGAAAGCCCGCCCGCAAGAATAGTCCGCCGCCCGTCCGAGACTTCACGCGCCAGACGCCAGTCCGCCACACAGCCCGTTCCTCCGCATTTCCCGCCGCTTTTTGCGTCGAGCAAAACGCAGTCGGCGCGGCTTTCGAGGGCGGTTGCGACATCTTCCTCTCCGCAAAGCCAGTAAACGCTCCAAACTTCCGCAAGCGATTTCGCCTTTTCGATGAAATCCGCCCCCGCCGCAAAATGCAGCTGGACAACATCAAGCCCGACTTCCGCCGCAGCCCGCCTAATAAAATCGAAATCCGCTTCGGTAAAAACGCCGACAATTTTGACTTTGCCCGACACGCCCCGCGCTTCGGCGGCAATCCGCGCGGCGACATCAAGCCCGACGCGCCTAACGCTCGACGCGGCAAAAATCACGCCCAAATAGTCGACTCCCGCCCGCGCCACAGCCCGCGCGTCTTCGACCGACGCAATTCCGCAAACTTTTATTTTTACCGACACCCCGAGCCTACCTTCCAATCAACGCCTTCAACGCCTCCGCGGGATTTTTCTTCGCCATAATCGAAGTTCCAATCAACGCCGCGTCCGCGCCCGCATCGCGCGCGCGCAACATCATTGCGTTGTCCTCAATCGCGCTTTCGGCGACACGCACAACACCCGCGGGCACACGTCCGAGCAGCCTTTCGGTTATCGAAAAATCAGTTTCGAACGACTTCAAATTGCGGCAGTTTACCCCGACAATTTCCGCGCCCGCGCCGACAACCCGCGCAATTTCCTCCTCGGTGTGAACTTCGCAAAGAGCGTCAAGCGACAGACTTTTCGCGAAAGCCAACAATTCAGCCAATTCCGAGTCGTCCAAAATACGCGCAATCAGAAGCACCGCCGACGCGCCCAAAACACGCGCCTTGCAAATCTGGTATTTGTCGAAAATAAAATCCTTGCAAAGCAGCGGAATTTTTACGGCTTGCGCGGCGGCGGAGAGATTTTCGTCCCCGCCCAAAAAGTGGCGACGCTCCGTCAGAACCGACAACGCCGCCGCCCCCGCATTTTCAAGCTCAACCGCAAGCTTTCGCGCATCGAAATCCGCCCGAATCAGCCCGCGCGAGGGCGACGCCTTTTTAAGCTCCGCAATCACGTTCGGCACTCCCGACGCCTTTTTTAGAGCGTCTTTAAAACACGCCCGCACCGCCGCCCCCTGCGCCCTTTGCAGCATTTCGTCGAAACCGACGACAGCCTTTTCGGCTTCGAGGTCGACACGCTTTTCGGCGCAAATCACATCTAAAATAGAATCGCTTTTCATGACGACTACCTCTTCGAGGCCTCCACAAGCACGCGCAACTTTTCGCGCGCCGCTCCGCTATTTAACGACTTTTTCGCCATCTCGAACGCCTCCGCAAAGTCGCAAGCCGCGCCCGAAACCAAAATGCCCGCAGCGGAATTTAGCAGACACGCGTCCGTGGCGGCGGTGTCGTCGCGGCATTCGAGAATATCCAACGCCCGCCGCGCATTGTATTGGGCGTCGCCGCCGCGCAGGTCGTCGAAATTTCCCGCCCGCCCCAGATAGTCATAGGGGTTGAATTCGAACGTCGAAATCGAGCCGTTTTTAAGCTCGCTAATCCGCGTCAACGCGCACGGCGAAATCTCGTCCATACCCTCTGCGGAGTTGACAACCATGGCGCGTTTCGCGCCCAGATTTTTGAGGGCGTTGGCAAGCAGCTCCGTGTGAATCGGCTTCGAAACGCCGACGACCTGATACGGACTTCCCGCGGGGTTCGCCAGCGGGCCAAGCAGGTTGAACACCGTCCTGAACCCCAGCTCCCTGCGGACTTTCGCGGCATAACGCATTGCGGGGTGCATTTTCTGCGCAAACAAAAACGCTATTCCGTTTTCCTGCAAACAGTATTCAACCTGCGTTTCCGACACGTCGAGATTGAACCCCAACGCCGCCAAAACGTCGGCAGAACCGCTTTTGCTTGTAGCGGCTCTGTTGCCGTGCTTTGCAACACACACGCCCGCGCCCGCAATTATGAACGCGGAGGTCGTCGATATGTTGAGCGTGTTCAGCCCGTCGCCGCCCGTACCCACAATGTCTACGGGGACGCGGCTGCCCGTGTTTAAAAACAACGCCTTCGAGCGCATCGATACCGCCGCGCCCACAATCTCGTCGACCGTTTCGCCCTTCATTTTAAGCGCGGTAAGAAACGCAGCCAACACTTCGTCGGCAACCGACCCCGACATAATTTCGTCGAAAATGTCGCTCATCTGCTTCACGCCCAAATCGGCGCGACGCTCGGCAATCGACTTCAACGCTTCCGAAATGCGGCTCATTTTATTTCCCCCGCGCGTTTTAGAAAGTTCTGCAACAGACGCTTTCCGCCGAAACTCATAACCGATTCGGGGTGGAATTGCACGCCTTCGACGTCGAATTTTTTGTGGCGCAGCCCCATAATCTCGCCGTCTTCGGCAGTCGCCGTAATTTCGAGACATTCGGGCAGCGTCGCCGCGTCGACCGCCAGCGAGTGGTAGCGCACCACCGACATTTCGCGCGGCATACCCTCGAACACGCCCGTGTTGTTGTGCGTAATTTTGCTGATTCGCCCGTGCATAATGCTCTTTGCGGGAACGATTTTCCCGCCGAAGGCGTAGCCAATCGACTGCATTCCAAGACACACCCCGAAAATCGGAATCACCCCCGCATACTTGCGTATGAAATCCACGCAAACGCCCGCATTCTGCGGATTGCTCGGCCCCGGCGAAACCAGCGCAGACGTCGGATTCAGCGCGAAAAGCTCTTCGCACGACATCTCGTCGTTGCGCACAACCTTCGCCTCCGCGCCCAGCGACTCCGTGTAGTCCACCAGATTGTATGTGAACGAATCGTAGTTATCTATAATCAGAATCATTTTGCCCCTCCTATTTCGCAAGCTTTTCCAAGTCGCAGCCGTCCAAATTTTGCGCCGCCTCAATCGCCGCGGCAACCGCGCGCGACTTTATCCGCGTCTCCTCGAATTCCGCCTCGGGGTCGGAATAATACACAATGCCCGCGCCCGCCTGAACCGACGTTTCGCCGCCCGCCATTTGGAGCGTTCTGATTGTAATCGCCAAATCCATATCGCCGCCGTAGCCTATGTAGCCCGCCGCGCCGCCGTAGGGGCCCCTGCGCTGCGGTTCGAGCTCGTTGATAATCTCCATAGCGCGGATTTTCGGCGCGCCCGAGAGCGTCCCCGCGGGAAATACCGCTTTGAGCGCGTCGAAGGCGTCGACGCCGTCCTTGGCGATTCCCGAAACGTCCGAGACCAAATGCATAACGTGCGAGTATCTTTCGACCTTCATAAATTCGCCCACGCGCACGCTCGACGTCTTGCAGAAGCGCGATAAATCGTTGCGCCCCAAGTCGACAAGCATCAAATGCTCGGCCCTCTCCTTTTCGTTCGAAAGCAGCGCGTCGCAAAGGCGCATATCCTCGGCGCAGTCGCGGCCGCGGCGCGTCGTGCCCGCAATCGGGCGCAGATGCGCGGTGCCGTCCTTGAAGCGAATCAGCGTCTCGGGCGACGAGCCCACCAGATAACGCCCCGCCCCCTTTATAAAGAACATATACGGCGACGGATTTATCAGCCGCAACGCCCTGTACGCCGCAATCGGGTCGACCTCCGCCCGCGTAGAAAACCTGCGCGACGGCACGACCTGAATGATTTCGCCCTCGCGAATGTATTGCTTTGCGCGGTTGACCATTTCGCAAAACTCCTCGCGCGACATATTCGACTTCAAATCTACTTCGCCCGCGCACCGCTTCGGCGCGACGCGCTCCGACTTGAATACCTCCACAAGCTCGCCTATGCGCTTTTGCGCCGCCGCATACGCCTCGTCGGCGGTGGCGAAATCGTCGATGTGCGCGCACGAAACAATCTTTGCCGTGTGGCGGAGATTGTCGAAAATCACGATGTCGTCATAGACGGCAAACCGCGCGTCGTCCCACACGCGCCCTCCCTTCGGCTCGGGCAGACGCTCGAACATATTCACGCACTCGTAGCCGAAATACCCGACAGCCCCGCCCGCAAACGACGGCAGTCCCACGGTTTTTACCCGCCTGCGCGACGCCAAATAGTTGCGCAGCGGCGCGAGCGGATCGAGCCCCGCCGTCGAGGTCGAGACAACCTCGCGTCCGTCCGCGAACTTCAATACCGACTTCTTGTCGTTGAGTGTAAACACCGCCCTCGGGCGACATCCTATGAAGGAATACCGACCCCAGTTGTCGATGTTTTCCGCGCTTTCGAAGAGAAAGCAGTCCTCGAACCGGCTTTCGAATTTCGCGAAGACCGAAACGGGCGTCTCGGTGTCCGCAAGAACCTGCGCATACACGGGCACGACGTTCGCGCCGCGCGCAAGTGTTTTGAATGTTTCTTTATCGGGTGTCATTTTGCTTGGGCCAAAAAAAAGGCGACCAGACAAAAGGCCGCCAAAGCTTAAAATAAAATTTTAAACTTCTACGACCTTAAACTGCGCCACCAACTTTTCATTTGTTGTTTTGTCCGCCCCCGCGTTCGGAGAGCTTCCTTAATTAGATTTTTCGTAATATTTTCCCGCGCCGAAATCTTGTCAAGATTTTTTTGAAAAATTTTCACCCTCCGCAGAGCCGCGTCCGTAAACCACAAACACGATAAAAAACACCGTTATCGCAAACGCCGAAAAGTCCGAAATCGGAAAACTCCACCAAAGCCCATCCACCCCCCAAAACTTCGGCAGTGCATACATAAGCGGAATCAAAAACACTCCCTGCCGCATCACCGTCACGACAATCGAGTAAAACGGACGCTTCGTCGACTGAAAGAAACCCGAAGTAACTATATTAACTCCTATTAGTGGATAACATAAAATAAGAATCCTTAACGCACCCGCGCCCGTCGCCGCAAGTTCCGAACCGCGCCCCAAAAACAGCGCGTAGATTTCCCGAGCAAAAACTTCGCCGAAAATAAACGCCGACACACAGACGGCAGTGGCAAAGACAATACCGCAGACAAACGTCCTGCGCACCCTCGCGATGTTGCCCGCACCCCAGTTGTAGCCTATAATTGGCTGCATGCCCATTGCAAGACCCACAATCGGCAAAAACATAAAAGTCGTAATCGCCATGGCAATTCCCACGACCGTAATCGCGGGCTCCGCGCCGTATTCGCACGCCTGCTTCACATAAAGCGAAATTCCCAGAGCCGCAAAAATCTGCATTATGAAAGAGGGCGAGCCTGCCGCGCACATCTCGCCGAAAAGCCCCCTGTGCACCCGAAAATCCGCAAGCGAAAATTTCAGGCAGCTGCGCCCCGACAAATAAAAACACAAAACCCAGACCGAGCCCGCCGCCTGCGCAAGCACCGTCGCATACGCCGCGCCGCGCACGCCCATATTGAATTCGACCAAAAACACATAGTCCAAGACAATGTTCGCAAGCGCGCCGATAAGCATAGTCGACATCGCATACGCGGGACGTCCCTCGGCGCGAATCATATTGTTTAGCCCGAACGAAATCTTCTCGAAAATAAGCCCCGCTATAATTATCGAATAATACGCTTGGGCATCGTCTATTATATTTTCAGTCGCTCCGAAAAACGACAAAATGTCGCGCATGAAAAGCGACATCACCGCCAACGCCGCAAAATACAGCGCAAAAAACAGAACCGTAGCCTGCCCGAAAACGCGCGACGCCGCCCGATAGTCCTTCTGTCCGAGCCTAATCGAAAGTAGCGTAGCCCCGCCCTGCCCGAAAGTCATCGCAACCGCAAGCAGCAGCATCGCGGGCGAAAAACAGACCGTAATCGCCGCAAGCGCATTCTCGCCGCAAACGCGCCCGACGAAAATCCTGTCGACGGCGTTGTAGGTCGCGTTTATCGTCGTCGCCAAAATGGTGGGAACACAGTAACGCAACATAAGCGGGGCTATGTTTTGACATTCCAAATTTCTTATCCGCGCGTCGTCCATAAAATCAGAAACAAAAAATCGGGCGCGCGAACGCCCGAAATTGCGTTAATAAATACCGATACTTTGGGTTAGAATTTGATTCTGAAAAACAGCCTCTTGCCGGACTGCAAAACAACCGAACTTCCCGCCGCGCCGCGTTCGAGCTTCGCGAACACGTCGGAGACCCTTTGCGAGTCGAGCTTCACCGCGCCCTGCTCAATCATTCTGCGCGCCTCCTTTTTGCTCGGGAAAAGCCCCGTCGCCGACATCAGATTCACGACGGTTTCGCTGTCGGATTGCGCCAACGCCGACCACTCGAACTCGGGCATTTCGTCGGGCATTTCGTTTTTCGAAAACACCTTTTCGAAGTTCGCCAGTTCCGCCGCCGCGCATTCCGCGCCGTTAAAACGCGCAACCATGGCGCATGCCAAATCCTTCTTGCATTTCATGGGGTGCTGGGCTTTAAGTTCGGCAATCTGCGCGGGCGTGTAGAGGAGCAAATACTGATAGTATTTCCACATCGTCTCGTCGCTAATCGACATAATCTTGCCGAACATATCCTTGGGCGAGTCGTTAAATGCAATGTAGTTGTCGTAGCTTTTGGACATTTTCTTTTCGCCGTCAAGCCCAACCAGCAGCGGCATGGTTATGACCGCCTGCCCGAATTCGAAACCCGCGTCGCGCTGCAAATCGCGCCCGACAAGATTGTTGAAAAGCTGGTCGGTTCCGCCGAGCTCCACGTCCGACTTCACCATAATCGAGTCGTAGCCCTGCACGAGCGGATACAAAAATTCGACAATAGAAATCGGCGTTTTCGTCGAATAACGCTTTGCAAAATCGTCGCGTTCGAGCATTCTTGCGACAGTCATCTTTCGCGCCAAGTCGAGCGTGTCGGCAAACGACATTTTCGAGAACCACTCACTGTTGAAGCGCACTTCGGTTTTGTCTTCGTCCAAAATTTTGAACGCCTGCGACAAATACGTTTTTGCGTTATCCAAAACCTGTTCGCGCGAGAGCACGGGGCGCAGCGCGCTGCGGCCGCTCGGATCTCCGATACAGGCGGTAAAGTCGCCTATTATCAGCACTGCCTGATGCCCTGCATCCTGAAATTGGCGCAGTTTGTTGAAAACCACCATATGCCCGAAGGTCAGATCGGGACGCGTAGGGTCCACCCCCAGCTTCACGCGCAATTTCTGTCCGCGCGAAAGCTTTTCCTTCAAGTCTTCCGCGCCGATAAACACTTCGGAGTTCTGTGCAAAAATGTCCAGCTGATTCATAAAAAAACCCGATTGAAAATGAATAAAAGCCCTCCCATTATCCAGCACCCGCCCCCAAAGGCAAGCATTTATTGACACGATACCGCCCCTCCGCCCCCGACACACCTATTCATTGCGCGCCCGCACTTCGTAAAATAACGTTATTCTAACAAAAAAAAGCTGGATTTTCGGCGAAAAAATACGATAATACCCGATGAATTCAGACGCCACTGCGCGTCGAGAAACAAAGGCAAAAAAATGTTGAAAAACGTAATTAGCATAATAATGGGCGGCGGACGCGGCACGAGGCTGTATCCGCTTACAAAATACCGCTGCAAACCCGCAGTTCCGCTCGCGGGGAAATACCGGCTCGTCGACATTCCTATAAGCAACTGCATAAATTCGGGTTGCGACGCAATCTATCTGCTTTCTCAATTTAACACGGCGTCGCTGCACAAACATATTCAGCAGACATACAAGTTCGACAATTTCAGCAAGGGCTTCGTCGATATTCTTGCGGCGGAACAAACCGATTCAGGCGGAGATTGGTATCAGGGCACGGCGGACGCAGTTCGCAAAAATATGCACCACTTCCAGCGGCACGGGCAAAACGCCTACTATCTGATTCTCTCGGGCGACCAGCTCTACCAGATGGATTTCGGCACGCTCATCAACCGCCATATCGAAAGCGGCGCGGACATCACAATAGCGTCAAAACCCATGCCCAAAAAAGAGGCGTCGAGCCTCGGCGTAATGCGCGTCGACGACAACCTCAATATCACCGAGTTCGTCGAAAAGCCCAAGGACGAAGCGGTCATCAATTCGCTTCTTATCGGCGACAACCTCAAAAAGGGGTTGAAAGACCCCAATCGGGAATACTGCCTCGCCTCGATGGGCATCTATGTCTTCTCGCAGGAAATCCTCGAAGAGGCAATGTCCGGAACAGAAATGGACTTCGGCAAAGAGATAATCCCGGGGTTTCTGAACAAGCGCAAACTCTGCGCCTACATCTTCGACGGCTATTGGGAAGACATCGGAACCGTCGGCGCGTTCTTCGATGCAAACCTCTCCACCACCGACGATGTTCCGCCCTTCGACTTCTACAAGCCGAATATGAGCGTCTACACCCACAGCCGTTTCCTACCCGGAGCGAAAATCAAAAATTGCCTCATCGAGCATTGCAACATAGCCGACGGCGTAATAATAGAGAAAGCCACCCTCAAACGCTGCGTCATCGGTATCCGCTCAATCATCGGCGAAAATTCCGACCTTGAAAACGTCGTTATGATGGGTGCGGACGAATACGACTTCAACCACAATCAGGACAAAAAACTCGGTATCGGGCGCAACTGCAAAATCCGCAACGCCATCATCGATAAAAACGCGAGCATCGGCGACAACTGCATACTCTCGCCCGACGGCAAGCCCGACAAGTGGGACGCCGTCGACGGGCTTTATGTGCGCGACGGCGTGTTAATCGTCACAAAAGACGCCATAATACCCGCCAACACACGGGCATAACCGCCCGCAAAAAACTCTCCGAACGGGGGTATCGCCGAAAACGACACCCCTTTTTTTTACAATACACACGAAACTTCAACACGCACATTTTTCAATGAAAACACACTTTCTCAAAAGCTCCACAATCGTCGCGGCTATTGCAATTTTCGCTTCGACGCAAACCGCAATATTCGCCGCAGCCCAGCATCCCGCGGCGGTCCAGCAGCCAGCGGCCGCTCCCCACAAATACGCAGTCAAAACAATAAACGGCGTCCCCCAAATATTCGAGGACGACACTCCAATCCGCCCCCGAATGTTCTACGGCCGCCACGGCTCGACAAGCGAAAAAATCGGCGCGAAGTGGAAAACCTGCACTTTCGAATTTACCGCCCCCTTCGATTGCGCCCCCTGCGCAATCCATTTCCGTTTCCGTAAGGACAACATCAAAATAAAAATTGCCGAAATCAAAGTCGAAAACCTAAGCACAAACAAAACCGAAAAATCGCTGAATACCGCGGCGGATACACCCGACCCCGACATGACATTCTGGTGCGAGGGAATGAGCAGCCCCACACTTCCGCTCGAAATCAAAAACGCCAAAACCAAAAAGGGCACAACATATCTGTCCGTCAATAAACAACCAGACGCCAAACACCCGATGGGCGGATTCCACCTGCTCTACACAAACCTTTCCGTCAAAAAGGGCAATACCTACCGCGTAAAAATCAAAATGAAGACCGACTCCGAAACCTTCACCAACATCGGTTTCCGTAAACAGTTCGGCGATTACCGACTCTTCGGCGGGCTCGGACACAATTCGCTAACCTACCAGACAAAACTCGCCGCACAGTCGGGTGTCGACTTTGTGACATTCCCCATAAAACCGCCCTTTACCGAAGACGGACAAACGCCCGACTTCACCGAAATCGCCCTAACCTACAACGAAATTTTAGAGGCAAACCCCAAGGCAAAACTCATTCCGCGCGTAAAACTCGCCGCGCCCGAAAGCTGGACAAAAAAACACCCCAACGAGCTTATGCGCTACGAAAACGGCAAGATCGACCCCTTCAACGCGTCTATTTCCTCGCCCGCCTACCGCGCCGCCTGCCTGCGCGCCCTCGAACAGCTCATAGATTTTTCCGAAAAACATTACGCCGCAAACATGGCGGGCTACCATTACACGGGCGGCAACACGAACGAGTGGTTCTACCCAAATACTTGGCTGCCCCTTTTAAGCGGCTACGACGCATCAACCCTGAAAGCTTGGCGCGATTGGCTTAAACGCAAATACAAAACCGATTCTGCCCTTCAACGCGCTTGGAACGCGCCGTCGGCGGCAATCGATACCGCACAGGTGCCCTCCGCCCAACGCCGCCGACAGGCGGGCGCGCTCGTCGACCCGAAAACCGAGGCGGATATCTTCGACTTCAATCTTTTCCTGCAAGACGAAATGTCCGACATCGTCCTCATGCTTGCCGACAAAGTCCGCAGCCGCGTCCCCGACAGGCTCTGCGTCGTCTTCTACGGCTACGGCTTAGAATTTTCCTCCGTCGGCAATTCGCCCGCAGTTTCGGGGCATTACGCGCTCGGCAAAATCTTGAAGTCGAAGTCAATCGACATAATCTGCGGGCCCATTTCCTACTTCGACCGCCAGTTCGGCGGCGGCAAAACCACCATGGGCGCGGTTGAAACAATCACGCGCTCGGGTAAAATCTGGCTCGATGAAGACGATACATCAACCCATCTCGCGAGCAAGAATGGCACATACCCTGGGTTGGATAAGGCAATCGATACCACCGAAAAATCCGTAAAAATCCTGCGCCGCAACCTCGCACAGGAATTCGTCCGCAACAACGCCTCATGGCTTATGGACTTGGGCGGCGGCGGCTGGTTTGCCGCCCCCGAACTCTGGCAGCCCCTCAAAACCCTCGCGCCCCTCGAAGCCGCATACATAAAAGCCCCCAGCCCCTACGAGCCGCCTGTAGCCCTAATCTACGACGAACCCTCGCTGTGTCTAATCGGAGGTAACAGCATATCATCCAAAACCTCGCTACAATCATTGAGCTTCGCCCGCCGCGAGCTAAACCGCGCCTCCGTCCCCTTCGGACATTATTTACTAAGTGACATCATAAAAAATCCGCCTAAATCAAAAATCAATGTCTTCGCGGGCGTCTACGCGCTAACCGCCGCCGACCGCGCGGCTCTCAAAAAACAGACTGCCGACACCGTAAACATTTGGGTCTGGCAACCCGCATACGTCGATCTCGACAAGCGCGAGTTCTCGGCGGAGGCGACGCGCTTTCTCACGGGCTTCGACGTCCGCCCCGCCCCCGCGGGCACGCACGCAATCGCAACCCCTACCCCCGACGGCGTCCGCACCTGCCTGCCCGATAAAATCGGCAGCGGCATACAAATTCCGCTTCTCATACCCGAGACAAAACGCGGCGACATAATCCTCGCCACATTTGAAGACGGCAGCCCCGCAATCGTCGTCCGCGGCAACAACATATTCTGCTCGCTTCCCGACATACCGAACCACCTTGTCCGCTACGCCGCGCGGAGGGCAAACGTCCACACCTATTGCTGGCTTCCCGCCGCCGTCTACCGAAACGGCGAATATCTCGCACTGACCGCCACAGTCGACGGACTCCACAAAATCGACCTCGGCGGAACATACAAAGTCTCCGAAGTCTTCGACGGCACAAGTTTCGGCACGACCGACACACTCCAACTCGACCTAAAACACGGCGACGCCAAACTTCTGCGCCTCACCCCCGCAGTCCCGAAAAAATAACGCCCCGCGCCGCCGTGCAACACACCGCGCAACTCACAAACACAACAAACAAAAAGGACGCCCGAGCCACACCGCCGCGCGTCCTTTTTTTCGGGGAAAATCCATGCCCGCCGAGCCTAAAATAGCGAGAATTCCACGACAAACGAGCCCGACTTCCCCGCGTCCACAAAGTGAATCGGCTTCGACGCGCAATTCGGCGGATTCATCCACGGCTCGACACAGTAATACGGCGCGTCCTCGCTCTCCGACCACGAAACAATCGTCGCCCCAAGCTCGGGCTTTTCGTCAAGCCCGAATTTTATCGACACGTCTTCCTCCCCGTTCTTCGAGCCGAACTTCACCACGTTCGACTTCAACTTCGTGTGGATCCTGTTGCATACGTCCGCATCGGCAAAACAGTTTTGCGCAGCGTCGGCGGGCTCAAACGAACCGTCGTCTTTTATGTGCAAAACTTTTTTCGCCTCGCACATCAAACGGTAGTCCTTGCGCGACGCACCCGCGTGCCACGGCAGCTGAAAATACGGATGCAGCCCCGCGCCCCACGGCAGAGGCGCGCCCGAGTTATTCACCAACATCAGCTCGCAGTTGAACGAAAGCTCCGCAAACCTGAACGTCGCCGAAAATTCGTAGTCGAACGGATACGCCGCCCGCGCCTCTGCCGACGGCTTGTATACGGCTTTAAGAGAGGAGTCGCTCATCTCGAAAATCTCGAAGTCGCCGTCGATTGCATAGCCGTGCTTTTTCATCGGCAAAACGCGCCCATCGGGCGTCTTCCAGAAATCGCGCTTTCCATCGGCAAACGACACCCCCGCAAACGGGAAGAGAATCGGCATACCGCCGTGCATCACCGCAAAATCCGCCGACGCCAAGTCCGCATTGTCGGGCATATACACCACGTCGCGCGTCGACCCGTCCGCGAGCGTCAAAAACCAGTTAAGCAGCCTAAACCCCTTCGACGCCACCAAATACGTCGACGCCCCGACTTCGATTCTGTAAACTTTCGTCTTCCCGAATTCCAAAACTTCCATATTCTCCAAACCCTAAAACAAGTCCCCCCGCCTTTTCAACATTTTTATCCCGTAATCATCCCCGACGCGCCGATTTTTCTTGCCCGACGCCACTTCCCCCGCTTTAATTATATAAACAACTGCGGAGGTTTCTGTTCCGCAACCTAAACAATATCCATGATATCTATATGAGACCAACTCTCCTCACACTGACCACACTGCTTGCCGCCACCGCAACGCTTTTCGGCGGCGAGTGGAAAAAATACGGCAAAGAACCGCTTATGGGCGGCGGCAACCTCGGCACAATCTTCGACATCGCCGTTCTCAAAACCGACAAGGGCTACGAAATGTTTTCGTCTTGGCGTCCGCAAAAATCAATCGCCGTTCATTACAGTAAAGACGGCGTAAACTGGACTCCTCCGAAAATCGTCCTGCCCTTTCAGGAGGAGGGCTGGCAATACGACCTCAACCGCCCCGGAATCCTCCTCAAAGACGGCGTCTACCATATGTGGTATACAGGGCAAGTCCGCAACGTCAAGGGCTATAAGGGTGTCCGCTCGCGCATCGGCTACGCCACCAGCACCGACGGGGTTAACTTCAAACGCCGCCAGCAGCCCGTCATGGAGCCCACCGAAAAATGGGAGGGCGAATCCATTATGTGCCCGCACGTCATTTGGGACGAATCCGAAAAGCTCTTCAAGATGTGGTATTCGGGCGGCGAGACCTTCGAGCCCAACGAAATAGGCTACGCCACCAGCACCGACGGCATTCACTGGAAAAAATACAGGCACAACCCCGTAATGGTTGCCGACAAATCCAAGTATTACGAAAAGGACAGAGTCACCGCCTGCCAAGTCATCAAACGCGAAAACGACTACCTAATGTTTTATATCGGCTTTGAAGATATTCACACCGCGCGCATTTGTATGGCGCGTTCCAAAGACGGAATCCACAACTGGGAGCGATACAGCGGCAACCCCATAATCCAGCCCTCGCCCGACGGTTGGGACGCCGATGCCACCTACAAGCCCTATGCCGTTTTCGACGGTAAAAAATGGCTCCTTTGGTATAACGGCAGAACAAAACATCTCGAACGCATAGGGCTCGCCATCCACGAAGGCCCTCTCTCCTTCTAACCCGCTGGGCGGGCTGCCATTGCGGGGGCGTAGCCCCCGAGGGCGGATTTCGCTCCCGCGAAATATTTCCGCCCTTCCCCCGACTCTGTGTAGGCGTTTGACAAAGCGGCTATTGCGCAGCAATCCGCGCCTGTGCACAACATTAAAAAAACGCAGGAGAAGGACAAAGGCACATCGGCAAAGCCGATTGCCGCCCGTGCACGTCACATAAAAGAAACAGGAGCGGGGGGACTCGAACCCTCGACCAACGGTTTAGAAAACCGCTGCTCTATCCGCTGAGCTACGCTCCCATACATAGGCAATACCGCAAACCCAGTATTGGCCAAATTGTCCGAATAGTTATGAATAACCGACAATTAAATGCAAGCTTAAAAAATAAAAAAGACGCTTAAAAAAGCGTCTTTGTGAATAAATAAACCTAATTTGCGAGATTAGAAGCCCTGCGCAATCATCGCAGCGGCGACCTTCTTGAAGCCCGCAATATTCGCGCCGTTCATATAGTCGCCCGGCGTGCCGTATTCGGCGGCGGCTTCGAGGGCATTCTTGTGAATGCTGCGCATAATGTTGTGGAGTTTTTCGTCGACTTCTTCGCGAGTCCAGCTCAAACGAATAGCATTCTGCGACATTTCCAAACCCGACGTTGCAACGCCGCCCGCGTTCGAGGCCTTTCCGGGGGCATAGAGAATCTTCGCCGCCTTGTAGGCTTCGATAGCTTCGGGTGTCGAAGGCATATTCGCGCCTTCCGAAACGCATTTGCAGCCGTTTTCGAGCAACGCTTTCGCATTGTCGCCGTCAATTTCGTTCTGTGTAGCCGACGGCATGGCGACTTCCGCCTTCGTCAAGCCCCACGGACGCTTGCCTTCGTAGTATTTCGCAGTCGGGAATTTCTTTGCATATTCCGCAATTCTGCCGCGACGGTTGTTTTTGAGGTCGAAGACGAACGCGAGCTTTTCGGCGTCAATACCGTCTTCGTCAATAATCGTGCCGTTGGAGTCCGACAGCGACAGCGGTTTCGCGCCGAGCTGAATGAGCTTTTCGACAGTGTATTGCGCGACATTGCCCGAACCCGAAACCAAGACTCTCTTGCCTTCTAAACTTTCGCCCTTTGTCGCGATCATTTCCTGCGCAAAATACACATTGCCGTAGCCCGTCGCTTCGGGACGAATGAGCGAGCCGCCCCATTCCAGACCCTTGCCCGTCAAAACGCTGTCATACGAATTTCTGCAACGCTTGTATTGACCGAACAAATAGCCGATTTCGCGGCCGCCAACACCGATGTCGCCCGCGGGAACGTCCGTATTCGGGCCGATGTGCCTGTAAAGTTCGCGCATAAAGCTGTTGCAGAAGTTGCGCACTTCGTTGTCGCTCTTGCCCTTGGGATCGAAGTCCGAACCGCCTTTGCCGCCGCCCATCGGGAGCGTTGTCAGCGAGTTCTTGAAAACCTGCTCAAAGCCGAGGAATTTGAGAATGCCCAAGTTGACCGAGGGGTGGAAACGCAAACCTCCCTTGTAGGGGCCAATCGCGCTGTTGAACTGAACTCTGTATCCCTGATTAACGTGGAGTTCGCCCTTGTCGTCCGCCCACGGAACTTGGAACATAATTATTCTTTCGGGAACAACCATTCTTTCGAGAACCTTGTTCTTCTCATATTTCGAGTCCGAGTCGAGCACAACACTCAACGAGGAAAGCACTTCTTCCGCCGCCTGCAAGAACTCTTTTTCCCACGGCTGCTTGGCTCTGAGGCCTTCCATAACTTTTGATACATATTTGTTCATTTTTTATCCTCTTTTTGTTGTTGGTTTAAAATATGCCCTCCATAATTGTCGCTAAAATAAAGGCGTCAAACCCATTTTTCCGTTTTTTTAAAAAAACTACATTTTTGAACGCTTTAAACAAAGCCAAGACATTTTTGCAACTTTCACAACCTTTCAACCCAACAATACCAACTTCTAAACCCGCCAAGCCCAATCACTCCACCCGACACACAACCAAAAACAAAACGCCGTTTCATAAACCGTAAAAAAATCTTGTAATAAAAACATAACAACGCCAAAATGAGAAGCGAAAAGAAATAATGCACTCTTGCGCCGCTGTAAGCCAAATTGGTCAGCGTCCCCCGACGCCCAGCCGGAAGTTTGCGCAGCCACGGAGTAAACCCGAAAACTCAATAGATAAAACCTTATGTTAGCAAGACAAAGACACCGCGTAATTTTGAGTATGCTCGAAACCCAGCCGAGCCTGCGCACAATCGAACTGGCAAAACAGTTCGACGTCACCGACGAAACCATTCGCCGCGACCTCGAATTTCTCGACGCCGAGCATAAACTAATCCGTACCCACGGCGGCGCATTGCGCATAGAAAAACGCGGAATCGACCTGCCCATACAGGAACGCCTGCGCGAGCACCGCGCCCAAAAGCAGGAAATCGCCCAAAAGGCACTCAAATACATCAAGGCTGGCGAAACAATCTTCCTCGACGCAAGCTCGACCGTCCTCGCCCTCGCCGAAGTCCTGCCCGACATCGAATTGACCGTCATCACAAACGCCCACGATTGCATCGTTCCGATAATGTCGAAACAAAACATCAACCTAATCGCCACGGGCGGCAAACTCGACAGATTCAGCCACAGCTACGGCGGCTTCGCCAGCTGGAATATGATAAAAAAATTCACCGTCGACAAGGCGTTCTTCTCGTGCAACGGCGTCGACCTCGACCGCGGCGCGAGCGAAACCGCCGAAATTCAGGCGGAATTCAAGGAAAACGTCCTGCCCTTCTGCAACGAGCGCATACTTCTTTGCGACGCCTCCAAACTCGGCGTGCGAAGCTCGCGCTACTTCGCCGGAATGGACGTCATCGACCGAGTCATAACCGATTCCGACGCAGACCCCGCATTCATCGAAAAACTCGAACAGGCAGGGGTGCAGGTAAACTAAACAAGATGCCCCTTCGCATAAGACGGACGTGAAATGAAAAGAAGAACATTTTTCAAACTCGGAGCTTTAACTCCGTTTGTTGCGGGAAATCTATTCGCGAAAAATTCCGCATCCGAAAATTTCGAAGAGGCTAAAAGAGAAGCACGGAAACAAATCTCCGACGGGATAATCGCAGGAGCGGTATTCGGGACGACGGACGGAATTGCCGCGTGCGGAGTGCAAACAAAAAAACCTTTGCGCAACATGGGCAATAAGTCGCGCTTTGATATTGCCTCGGTGGGAAAAACATTTACGGCAAGCTGTTGCGCGTTGCTGTGTTGCGACGGAAAGCTCGACCCAGACGTCCCCTTCACAAAATATTTGCCAGAACACAAACTCGGTAGAAATTGTAAAATCACCGTCCGCCATTTGGCGACTCATTCAAGCGGATTCGATAACTCCAAACCGTATTGCACACAAGATAAGAAAAAATTTTTCTCCGCACTGTATAATCAAATGCCCATCCGTAATCCGAGGGAAAAATACGAATACTCTTGCTACAATTTTATATTGCTCGGGTTTATCGTGGAAAGAGTATCGGGAATGAACCTCGGTGATTTCTCGAAAAAGAGAATATGGCAACCGCTTGGTATGACGAACACACAATGGAATGAGCCCGGCGACGGAGAATTTGAAGTGGAGCACTACTTCCCACACAGACCCGCAGGCCGCCATAACGACACTGTGTGCTACTACTTCGGAGACCCGCTCGGAAGCGGAAGTTGCTTTTCCACATGCACAGATATGCTTAAATTTGTCGACGATATTGCCAATCGCAGAAAATTCACGAAAGAATATTACGATTTAATATCCACTTGCCAATACCAAGACGGAGAAAACCGCCGAAGCTTCGGTTGGGATATGACAAAATCCGACATTCCGAAAGGATTGCTCGGCGAACACTCGATTTTCCACACGGGCTGGACGGGACAAACCATATTTGCCAATCCAGAAACGGGTAAATCCGCAGTTGTGTTGACATCAAGAACGGGAGATTGGGGAAAGGCAGTAACGGGACGTAAAACAATAGCCGAAATTCTTACCGCATAGATAAAAAAATAAAGTTATTTTCGGTGAACGGAAGAATCAAGTCCGCAAGTCCGGAGAAAAACCGTATTTTAGCCGAGCTCTTGGCTTCGCCAATTCAACGTGAGTGCGCCTCTGGGGCAAACACAAAAGTTGCGAAGCAAGCTTTTGGGAAGAATAAAACACGAAGTGTTTTACCCGAAGGGCGACCACGTTTTACGTGGGAAGCTTTGCCGATAGGCAAAGAGCCGAGCGAAGCGAGTGCCGAGACATTTGTGAAACAAATGCGAGTTCAAAACAGCGCGGATTTTGCGCAGCAAAACCAAGCGAGCGAGTTCAATTTAAAAATCAAAAAAAGAAGTTCCGAATGGAACTTCTTTTCATCATTATAAAAATAAATTTTGCCCAGAGGCGCACGCCCTCGCCCGTTTTTCAGCAGGGAGGCCAGCCGAGAGTCTTCCCTCCGAGAAGATGGACGTGCATATGCGGGACAGTTTCACCTGCATCTTTGCCATTGTTGATTACAAGCCTAAATCCGTCTTTCAGTCCGCAAACTTCGGCAACCTTCGGGGCTGCTAAAAGCAAATGCGCAAGAATCGGCGCGTCGGCTTCACCCGCCGCCGAAACACGCTCAATGGGCTTTATTGGGAAAATCAGAACGTGAACGGGGGCTTGGGGATTGATGTCGTTGATGGCGGCGCAGTAGTCGTCTTTGTAGACAATTTTTGCGGGAATTTCGCCGTCGAGAATCTTTTGGAAAAGCGTCTTCATAACACGGAAGATAGTGGAGAACGGGCGGCTTTTTTCAAATAAAAAATACTTCAATTTGCGGAAACGACTTCTTGTAGCGCAAAACATAGTCTTCGACAAAATCGAAGTCTCCCGCCTTTTCGAGCCGCATTTTTACAGTGCGCCGACGCCCCGCCGGAATCTCCGAAAGTCCGTTTATTATAAGCACCGCACACTTGTAGCCCGAAAGCCTCCTCAGTGCGGAAACGATTGCGGGCGCGGCAAAAAGCGGGTCGAAATACCCGCCCGAAAAGTCGATAAATTCAAGCTTCGCCGCGGGGTTGTAGACGGCGAGCGCGCGGCGGGCGAACGTTTCGAGCGAGGATACTTCGCCGCATTTTATGGCTTGGCGGATTCCGGCAGTGGCATTCGCATAGATCTCCGAGGCAGATGGCGAGATTCCCGCAAGCATCGAATTCAACATTATAATCTTGTCGGCAATCGAAATCATAAAAGGCTATAAATTACATAACACCTTATAAAAGCGTAGTCTGCGCCGATGCCGAGGTTTTTGAAAATTTCAGAAGCCAGCGCAGCGAAACATCTTCAAATCCGTCAAAGGAACAGATTTTGATAAGAATCAGCGCACTCGCAAGCGCGTCGAAAAGCGCACAGTGCCATTTGCGCCTGTCGGGCGGACAAAAACGCTCCGCGGCGGCTTGGAGTGCGGCGTCGAGTTCGAGCCCGTCAACCACATCGGAAAGCTTGGCGGATTCAAACCCGAAAAGTTTTTTCGCCAAAACACAGGTATCCACAAACGGCGACCACGTCGCGCAGACTTCGCCCGTCAGCGGGTTTTCGGCGGCGGGGGCAAGCGGCATACAGTCGCGCAACATAGAGTCTTCGGCAACGGCATTGTGCGCGGCAAAAACGCCGACGCGGCGCATTCGGCAAAATTCCTCGACGTCAGCCGAAAACGGGGGCAGGGCGGAGGCGCGTTCGTTCGAAATCCCGAAAAATTCGGCGTCGGCGGCTGAAAATCGGCGTTTTGGCGCACAAATACGGGTTCGGCAGCCGACAATTTCGCCGCCGAAAACGCGCACTGCACCGTATTCTACAATGCCGATGCGCTTCGAGCCTTCGAAGTCGATTGCAAAAATCGGCTTGTCTATGTTTTTCATCTTGCCCATTTACAATTCTGTGCGAGTATTACGGATATGGATATTGAAAATTTCAAGATTTTTATTAACGAACTTGCCGACATAAGCGGCGAATACATTGCGGGGGCGTTCGGCAAAAACGTCGGCGTCGACTTCAAAAAAGACCATTCGCCCGTAACCGAGATAGACCGCAATACAGAGCTTATGTTGCGCGAAAAAATCGCGAAAAAATTTCCCGAACACGGAATCGTAGGCGAGGAGTTCGGCAACGTCAACGAAACCGCCGAGTTCGTATGGGTGCTCGATCCAATCGACGGGACTAAATCCTTCATCACGAAAGTTCCGCTTTTCGGGACACTCATCGGCTTGCAGTATCGAGGCAGACCGATTCTCGGGGCAATCAACCAGCCCATACTGAAAGAGCGCATCGTCGGCGATTGCAAAACGTGCCTTTTCAACGGCAAACCCGTGCGCGTCGCCGACCGCAAAACGCCCGAGGGAATGACATTGCTCACTTCCGACAGCCGCTATTGCGCCAACCTGCGCGGGCGCGAACAGTGGCGGACACTCGAAAACAAAGCGGCAATCTCGCGCACTTGGGGCGATTGCTACGGCTATATGCTCCTGTGCCGCGGCCTCGCCCACGTTATGTGCGACGCGCTCTTGGAGGTTTGGGACTTCACCGCACTCCTGCCTGCTTTGGCAGGCGCGGGGGCGACATATTCGGATTGGCGCGGCGGCTCGGACATCGGACACGATTGGGGCTTGATAGCCTCCTGCACCCCCGAACTCCATTCGCAAGTGCTCGAAATTATGAGATAGCAGAAATAAGAATTTTATTGACTAGAAAATCGTTACGCTAAATCCTGTCTCAGTTTTCAAATTATGGTTAAGAGTGATCTAAAAGCGGATCAAAAGAAATATGGTCGAACATATACAGATCGATATGTCGTGAATATCATTCTCGATCTGGTGGGATATTCAGATGGTTTCATAGTCGGAAAACATGTTATAGATAATAGTTGTGGTGATGGGGCGTTTTTATCGGAAGTTGTTAGCCGTTACTGTGAATCAGCTTTTCATCAAGGCTTTTCTATTGATCGAGTTCGAAATGATTTATCGTTTTTTATTCACGGAATAGACATAAATCCAGAATCATGTAATTTGTGCAGACGTAATTTATGTACCATCGCAGAAAAATATGGTATTTATCATGTCGATTTTGATATACATTGTTCTAATGCGTTGATAGATAATTCATATGATGGAAAGATGGATTTTGTTGTCGGAAATCCACCATATGTTAGGGTTCATAATTTGGTAGAATCCGCAAAAAATATGAAACATTTATCCTTCACCCAACGGGGAATGACTGATTTGTATATTGCGTTTTTCGAGGTTGGATTACGTATGTTGAACAGCAATGGTCGGTTGGGTTATATTACTCCTAGTTCTTATTTTAATAGTTTGGCTGGGCGTTATATGCGAAAATACTTTGTTGAAAATCGTCTTTTGAGGAAAATTTTGGATTTTAAACATTCCAAGGTTTTTTATAGAGTTTCTACCTATACAGCTATTTCAATTTTAACAAAGGGGAATAATTTAGACGAAATCGAATATTTTGAATTTGATGAAAATTCAAAGTCGAAAGTCAAGATATCCGAATTGTCTTCACATCAGTATTTTATATCAGGAAATTTTTATTTTTCTACGGAGGGAAATTTGGCAATTTTAAGAAGGGTTTTTTTTAATTATGGTGTTTGTGATGTTCAGGTTAAAAATGGTTATGCAACATTGATGGATGATGTTTTTGTGGGTGATTTCAATCTTAAGTCTGAATTCATAAGACCCGTTGTAAAGGCTTCAAAGGGCCTTTTTACGGAAATTATATATCCATACGATCGTTACGCAAATTTGATAAGCGAACGTTCTCTAAAACAGGACAGGCAATTGTATTCATACTTGCTCGAGCGGAAAGATTATTTGAATAGGCGAAGTATTCGGGAAAATGATAATTTCGAATGGTATGCCTTTGGTAGGCGTCAGGGCTTAAAAGACACCTATAAAAATAAAATTGCTTTGAATCCTTTGATACGAACTAAGTTTGATTTGAAACTTACTTTTGCTCCATCTGGGGTCGGTGTATACAGTGGATTGTATATACTATGTGGAAACGTTAATGTTGAGAAAATAAAAAAAGTGTTGATGAGTGATGAGTTTGAATTTTATGTATCATTATTAGGGAAATATAAAAGTGGCGGGTACTATTCATTTTCATCGAAAGACGTGAAGGCTTTTCTAAATTACAAATTAGCTTATGATAAAGGAGTTGATTATGAAAAATGACGATTTTTTAGAAACGATAACTACGTCTTTTATGGCTTATGTGGAGGCTGGGACATCTAGGAGTACGGCAAAATTGAAGGCCTTACATGGAAAAATTGCAGCAGATGTTCGAACCGAGCTAGGCTGTGAATATGTTGTCAAATCGCAAAATGAAGGATATAGTGAAGGGGATGGAAAAGAAGGGGCTCTAAAAGGTCATTATTATGATAAAAATGTAGACATAGCTATTGAGAAAAATGGGACGTCAGTGGCTGGTTATGCTGTGAAATTTGTAGTACGTAATTATTCGCAGAATTCGAATAACTATTTTGAAAACATGTTGGGCGAGACCGCGAATATTCGTGCCAACTCTATCCCTTATTTTCAGATTTTTATAATTTTAAACCCAATCCCGTATTTCAAAAGGGGTGGTAGTTTTGGTCATTATGAAAAAGTTTCTGAACACAATTTCGATAAATATTTCATTATGTCAAAAGATTGTCCACGTCAATTTTTTCATGTGCCTGATAAAACGCTTCTGATAGTGGTCGATTCGAAAGAAATGCTTCCTGAGTCCTTTGATACCGAAGGAGATTACTTTGATTATTATAAAAAACGGAAGGAAGAATCTTTTTTATTTGGCTATTCAAATGTTTTCAAGGATGTTTTCAATAAGTCCGATTATAGTAATACTATCTATAATGACTATCACTCTTTCATTTCTAAGACTTGTCACTTAATTAAGGGGTTATGCTGTCTCTTATACACATCTCCGAGCCCACGAGACTAAGGCGAA
>URDC01000021.1 GCA_900546565.1 uncultured Opitutales bacterium | reverse complement strand
CCCGTCGCGCCCCTTCGGGGTCGTTGCTTCGCAACGCTCATTCGCGCTTCGCTTGTTTTCTGCCTCGAGCCTCGCTACTTTTAGCCAGCACCCACGGGTATCCTAAGCCGAAAAAATAATGTAAAAGTCTTTTTCATTCGAAAAATCCTTTTTACTTTAACAAACAGGTAAAGCGCATTGGCAAAGCCAATCGCGCCACTTCCGGAACATTTAAAAAACTTGACTTTAACAAACAGGTAAAGCGCATTGGCAAAGCCAATCGCGCCGCTTTCGGAACATTTAAAAAACTTGACTTTGGGGGAGGTTATTTGTTTCTTTTAGAAAGAATACATAGGCTGAGGAAGCGGTTTATGCGGAAAATTTCAAAGGGTAAACAGATGAAAGCTACAAAAAAATTCATTGCAATATTAACTATCGCCGCGTTTGCGTCGGGGCTTTGTGCCGCCAACAATGCGGGAAAGAATGCTCAGGGCAAAAAATACGACCAGCCCAAATATGAGTGGACAATCGAGACTCTGCCTGCGGGGAACAACAAGGACAATGCAAACTTTATGCGCTACAAAGCGGCAAATGCGAAGCTCGAAAAAAAGCCGATTGCCGTATTTATGGGCGACAGTATCACAGACCACTGGGCGACAAAAGACCCGGAATTTTTCGCAAAGAACAATTTTGTAGGCCGCGGAATTAGCGGTCAAGTAACGTCGCAAATGCTGGTGCGTTTCCGCCGCGATGTAATCGACTTAAAGCCCGAAGTCGTTTTGATTCTTGCGGGCACGAACGACATTGCGCGAAACGGCGGTTACATTGCGGAAGAAAACATTGTAGGCAACATAATTTCGATGTGCGAGCTCGCGAAGGCAAACGGCATAACGCCCGTAATTTGCTCGATTCTGCCCGCAGCGGAATATCCGTGGCGCAAGCAGGTTGTTTCTCCAAACGAAGCCGTCCAGCGCGTTAATGCGAAGCTCGCAGAATATGCGAAAGCAAACGATATCGTTTATGTCGACTACTATAAATCCCTCGACAACGGCAAAGGCGGGCTCGACTCCAAGACCGCAAAGGACGGAATTCACCCGACAATCGAAGGCTACAAGGTTATGGAAACGCTGGCGTTGAAGGGTGTGAAACAGGCGCGGCTTTCGCGGCTTAACATTTTCGAGCAGCTCTTCAACTAAGACGGTTGCACGGGCGCGGAGTTTGACGGGATTGAGAAGCTCCGCAGAAAGTCCCACAAGGCGAAAGCATTCCCCGAATTCGGGGAATGTTTTTTTGCGTCCGCGCGAACAATGAATATTGACCCGAAGCGAATATTGTTTTGAATGTTCGGCAATGAAAGTTTCGTTGAAGAGCGCGGCGGTTTCGGCGTCAATAATAATGGCGTCGCTGCCGATACTGTGTTCGAGCGCGATTTTTCAGGCGATGTTCTCGCAGACAAAAAATGCCGCAGCCACGCAATTCGAACGCGCCGAAATTATGGACGCGGTTGCTACCACCGCCGACATCTACCACGTTTGCGAAGTTATGTGGAGCGCGGACAGACGCAGATGCGACTCGATAAAAAAGACGCTTTTTGCGGAGCTTGAAAAGTTCGGATCCCCCTCGCTTACGGAACCTACTTTCGAGCGCGAAATACGCAATCAGGCGGATATGCACTCGCGCCGCAAGACGAAAGTTCCGCTGCTAAAATTCGGCGGAACGCTCGTTGACTGCGCCAACGCCGAAGACAAAGACGACCCTGTAAACGCGCTGCTTGAAACCCTCAAAATCCGCCTCGGCTGCGACTTCACGCTGTTTGCGAAGATGAACGACGACGGCGACTTTCTGCGCGTGGCAAGCACGCACACCGACACTGTGGGCGAAAACATTTCGGGCTCTTACATAACGAAAGCCTCTGACAATTTCCAGCGCGGGACAATAGCCGAAACGCTGGCATCGCGCGCGGAATATTTCGGGATATCGAACACGGCGTCGGGCACGATAACGGTCGACTACGTTCCGATTTTCGACGCAAACGGGAGGGTTGTCGGCGCGGCGCATTTCGGCACGCAAAAAAGCGCGGTCGACGAAGTTGCGAAATACATACAAGCCGTCAACGCCTCGAAAACCGTGCGGGCATGGGTCATAGACGAATCGTCGCCCGACAACCCGATACTCAAAATTTCGGACGCTCAAACCGAGGGTAATGTAAGTATAAAAGACGAAATTTCGACAATCCGCAAAAACGCCACCTACGAAATCATCGAAAAAAGCCGCGCGTTGAAATCGGGGCACGTCGGAACGGAGTTTTTTTCGCCCGCAAATTCGCGCAAGAAAACGCTGCTGACATACACGTACTTCCCGCAATGGAAATGGGTTATTGGCGTGATGTCGGAATTGCCCGAAAAATACGCCGCAGCCGAAACCGTGGCGCAGAACATATCGACGGCAAACCTCGAACCCGTCAAAACCGCGCTGATGTTATCGCTTGCTGCGACGCTCATGGCATTGCTGTTTGCACGAACGCCGTCGAAGAAGCTTGCCGCGTTGCTTGCGGCGACACAATCGCTATCGGACGAAACGCCCTCCGCCGCGCGTGAAAAATTCGACGCATTCGGCGCGGGCGGCAATGAGGGATTTTCGGAATTAAACTACGCCGCAGGCGCGTTGCAGGCTGCGGCCAAGCAGCTTGAACTCGCGCAAGTCGACATTCGCAACGACGCCGAAAACATTCTGCGGGCGTCGAGAACTTCGCAAAAGACCGTCGAGAAAATCGGGGGCGCGAACGCCGATTCGCTCGCGCAAATGAAGGCGGTTTCGCGGGCGGGCAAGAACATTTTAAGCTCTTCGAAAGCCCTCGACAAAACGACGGCAAATTCGTCGGACGAAATCAAAAAAGCGTTGAATTTAAACAGGGAATGCGAGAATGCGATAGATTTACTTATGCGCAAATACGAAACGCTTGCATCGTCGTCGAACAATGTTTCGAAAAAGCTGCGCGTAATAAACGAGAATGCCGAAAAAATCACAAGCCTTGTCGCGGCGATTGCCGATGTGAGTTTGCGAACGAACATGCTTTCGTTAAACGCGTCGGTTGAGGCCGAAAAGATAGGCGAAACGGGGTTGGGCTTTGCGGTGGTATCGCGCCAGATAAGGACGTTTGCCGACAAAACTTCGAAGGCGTCGCGCGATATACGCTCGATTGTGCTGCAAATGCAAAGTTCGGTGAACGCTGGCGTGATGGAAATGGACAGGTTCAGCGCAAATATGCGGCTTAACTCCGAAACGATTGTCGAGACGGCAAAGAAACTTTCGTTGACGATTTCAAACATCGAATCAATCGACCCGCAATTCGGGAACATATCTCAGATGATTGGCGAGCTATCGTCGGTTGCGATAAAAATCACGCAGACTATCGAAACGCTCACGCGAGAATCGGAGGAAATCGGCAAAACGCTTGCGCGGATAAACGCCCTAAACGCCTCTGCCGAACCCGCCGCGGCGGTGTTGTCCTTGACGGGGGCATCCGCCGAGCCTGCAAAGCGCGGAGGCAACCGCGTATGAACTATCCGATAAAAAAGCTTTCACTCGCCCTTGCAGCGTTCGTTATGGCGGTATCGTGGGCGGTTGCGTTCCTTGCTGCGGCAAACCAAACTTCGGCGGCAAAGGATTCTGCGCAGACGCAATTCGACAAAATAATACAACGCGCGGCAAAATCGCGCGTGGAGGACATGCTGCGCGTCTGCCAGATAATGCAACGCCTGAATGCCGCCGACTACGAAGCCGCCGCGACGGCAATCAAAACCGAGCTCTCGTCAATGGGCGCGGCTACGACGGGCGTAAAATATATATGGGCGAACAAATACCAGCAAAATGCCCCGTCGGATTTCCAGCATGCCGAAATCCCCGTGATAACATTCGGACAAACGTCGATATCGCCGGAACGCCCAGTGTCGAAAGAAGTAAAACGCCCCGCCCTGCAAAACAATGCGGCGATTGCGGGCATAATGAATGACACAAAAATAGACTGCCACTGCGATATTTCGATTCTCGTTAAGGCAACGGACTCGGGCGAACTGCTCAGGATTGCCACAACCCTCAAACACAACGGCGAACCGATGATTGGTTCGACGCTCGACGATACCGCCGAAACGTCGAACATCACCCGCACGCTGCTCGCGCACAAGACATACTACGGCACGCAAAAAATCGGCTCCATGGTGTATCTGGCGGTTTACGAACCGATTTTCGATCAATACGGCGATGTCGTGGGCGCGCTCGAATTTCTGAAAGGCTTTGCCGACATTTCGTATCTGTTCGACATGTTCGAGAACATAAGAATCGGCGAAGAAGGCACACTTTGGGGCTTGCAGCTAAACGGTGCGTCCGCCCCGACGCTCGTATTTATGCGCGAAACAAAGACGGGAGAATATCCGCCCGACGATGTCCGCAATCTGCGCGAGCTAAAAAGCGACTTCCCCGAAATTGTCGAGACGGCGGTCGAAACGGGCGACGGCAAAATAAGTTTCCGCAAAATATCGCCCGACAACGAAAACACGACGCACACGGACGTTTTCGCGGCGTTTTCGTATTTCAAACCATGGAATATGGTGCTCGGGATAACGGTTCATAGCGACAATTTTTCGGCTGGCGAGGAAGCGGTTTCGGCGGCGGTGGACAAGTCGCTGCTTATGCTTTTGTGTGCCGCTGCGCTCTTGTTTGCCGCGGGGATGGCGTTTGCCCACGCGGCGGTTCGCGCGGCGGGCGAGAACATTTCGGCAATAGCGCAATCCGCCGCCGCGTTGCGTAATGCGGACGAAAAATCCGCGCGCAAAACGTTCGCAGCGACAGCAAAATTTCCCGTCGAAATTTCGGAAATCGCCGCGATAAAATCGGCGGTTGTCTCCGCGATAAAATCGACGGCAATGCGGAACTCCGAACTCGGGAAAACGGCGGAAAACACGCGCGTTGCGGCGGCGGAAATGTCGGAGAAAGCCGAACAGGTCGGCGAAAACACGGAGTCCGAAATCGGCAAGCTCGCCGACTTGCAAAGTGCGCTTGCGTCGATAGAAAAAACGGCCGAAATTCTCAACGAGGCCGCGGAAAATACGGTATCGGGGCTTGATATGTCGATAGCGCAAATGAAGGGAGGCTCGTCGCTGCTGGCGAAGCTTGAAGACAATGCGCGAATGCTCATAGCCGATTCGCAAAATGTGGAATTCCAGCTCTCGGACATCAAGGAGCGAGCGGACAAAATCTATGCGGTTGTCAACACAATCAAACTCGTGGGAGAGCGCGTGAATATGCTTGCGGTCAATGCCGCCATGGAAACGGAACGCGCCTCGAACGCGTCGGCGGGCTTCAAAAGCATTGCGGCGGAAATCGGAAAACTCGCGGATTCGGTGTCGATTTCGGCGGCTCAAATTTCGGATATGGCGGACACTATGTGCAAGTCGGTGAATTCGGGGGTGCTCGAAATGAAGGAGTTTTCGCTTGTAATGCACAGTTGCCGCGACTCAATCAGAAACGTACGGGAGACAATTTCGGCGGCGCAATCGACAACGCTTGAAATCGCGCCGAAATTCGAGGAGCTTTCGCGCGGAATACGCGCCCACGCCAAAAACGTGTCGGAAATCGACAGCGGAATAGGCACTCTCGCAAGGAGGTCCGCCGAAACTCGCTCGGACATTGCCGAATTAAAACGCAACGCAAAAAATCTTACAGCGACTGCGGAAGCGATAAAATTGAAGCTCGAAAACGCTTCAAACGCGGATTGATTTTATCGCACTTTGCGCGGGAAAACGGGCGTTTTTTTCGGATAATAGGGAGGCAAAAAAAGCCTAAAATTCCCTATCGAGAGAGCGGTAGTTTATCGCCTCCAAGAGGTGGTGTGTTTTGATTTCGGCGGAGTTGTCCAAGTCGGCAATCGTCCGCGAAACTTTCAGGATTCTGTCCCACGCGCGGGCGGAGAGTCCGAGTTCGTTCATGGCCGAGACGAGCAGCGAGCTTTGTTCGGAAGTAAGAACGCAGAACTTGCGCAACATTGCGGAAGTCATATCGGCGTTGCAATGGATTTTGCAATTTTTAAAACGCTTTGCCTGCACTGCGCGGGCTGCAACGACGCGCTCGCGGATTGCTGCGGAACTCTCGGCGGGAGAGCTCGACTGGATTTCGTCGATGCCCAATGCTGCCGCCTCGACGTGAATGTCGATTCTGTCGAGCATTGGCCCAGATACCCGCGCCCTATATGCGCGAACCTGTTGCGGGGTGCACCTGCACCTGTGTGAGGTGCTTCCGTAATATCCGCATTTGCATGGGTTCATGGCCGCAACGAGCATAAATTTACACGGGAGTGTTATCTTGCCCGCCGCGCGGGATATCGTCAACTTGCCGTCCTCCATTGGCTGGCGCATATTGTCCAAAATAGAGCCGAATTCGGGCAGTTCGTCCAGAAACAAAACGCCGTTGTGCGCAAGCGAAATCTCGCCGGGTTTGGGGTTGGGGCCGCCGCCGGCTAGCCCCACTTTGCTGACGGTGTGGTGCGGAGCCCGAAAGGGGCGTTTGAATCGTCTGTTTTCGGCAATTTGCGTGAGTCCGGCGGCGGAATAAACACCCAGAATTTCCAAAAATTCGTCGTATGAAGGCAGCGGCATAATTGTAGGAATGCGTTTTGCAATCATACTTTTGCCCGAACCGGGAGGCCCGACCATAAGCAGATTGTGTCCGCCCGCGACCGCTACTTCAACAGCGCGGCGCACTTGATACTGTCCCTTGACATCGGCAAAATCTACGTCGAAGTTTTCCGAGGGGTCGGGCGCAAACGAATCTTTTTGTGCGACGATTTTTTCGAGCGCGATTTTGCCGTTCAGGAAATCGACGGTTTCGCGCAGGTTTTTAGGCGCGTAAACGTCGATACCGCCGACCAAACTCGCCTCGTATGCGCTGTCAAGGGGCATTATCACGCCCTTTTTGCCCGCCTTTTTCGCAAGCAACGCCATTGAGACACCGCCGCAGATTGCACGGAGTCCGCCCGAGAGGCTGAGCTCGCCCGCGATGATAAATTTTTCGGAAACCTCCGCGGAGACTGCGCCGAGCGACTGCAAAACGGCGATTGAAATGGGCAGGTCGTAAATGGGGCCCTCTTTCTTGATGTCGCCGGGGGCGAGATTGACGGTGGTCTTTGTTGTCGGCATTGAAAAGCCGCTGTTTGCCATGGCCGACGAAACCCTGTTTAGCGACTCCTTTACGGCGGCGTCGGGAAGTCCGACGATGAAGACTTTCGGCTCGCCGCTCTCGCCCGAATTGACCTCAATCTCCACAGGCAACGCCTCGACGCCGAAGAGCGCGCCAGAATGAACTTTTGAAAACATTTATTCAGTAAAATAAATTCGAAAAAAACACGCAAGAGTATATTTTGTGTTGCCAAAATCTTTTGACGCAGACACTCTCGCGGTATGGAAAACGGTGGAGATATTTTGGACGCACAGATAGCCGCTATCGCGGCGTCGGTGGTTGAAAAATTTTCGGCGGGCGGGGAAACCGTGGCTGGCGCGGAATCGTGCACGGGCGGCGCGGTAGCCTCGGCGATAGTTTCGATTGCGGGCGCAAGCGCGTGTTTTAAAGGCTCTGCGGTCTGTTATTGCGACGGGGCAAAACAAAAAATTCTCGGCGTAAAAGCTCGGACTCTAAAAAAGCATTTTGCCGAAAGCCGCGAATGCGCCGAAGAAATGGCTCGCGGGGCAATGGAGCTTTACGGCGCGGACGCTGCGTTTGCGGCTACGGGATTTCTGGACGCAAACACGGCAGGCAAACCGCAATCGCTCGCGGGAAAGGTCTTTGCGGCAATCGCACGAAAAAACGCGGACGGGGAAATACGGGTGAACGTCGAAAGACTCGAACTCGACCCGGCCGTACCGCGCAACTTCAACCGTAAAAAGTGTGTGTTGAAAATTCTGACAGCCCTTGAAAACATCGGCTGAAAACAGTCCGCTCTGCCGACACGCCAATGTCCGCGCGAAAAATCCGCGCCGAAAACGGGCATGCAAAAAAGTGTAAAAAAAAGCTTTTATTTTTTCCAAAAAAGTATTTTGTGGAACTCAATTTTTTCGCAAAATAGAAATGGATTTTTTTGAGTTAGCTGACTTACAAAAACATTTTGGAGACAACCACGTTGTAAACGGCGTAAGCTTCGCCGTCAGACGCGGCGAAGTCTTCTCTTTGCTCGGGCCCAGCGGCTGCGGCAAAACGACTATTTTAAGAATGATTGGCGGCTTCGAAGAACCCGACAACGGAAAGATTTTTCTGGACGGGCGCGAAATTACAAACCTGCCGCCGAACAAGCGCAAAATCAATACGGTCTTCCAAAACTACGCGCTGTTTCCGCATATGTCGGTGAGCGACAATATCGCGTTCGGTCCGAGAACTTCGGGGATTGCCGAAAAGCGCGTGCAGGAAATGGTCGACAATATGCTCGACATAATCCGCCTCAAAGACCTCGCAGACCGCATGCCCGACAACATCAGCGGCGGACAAAAGCAGCGCATCGCAATCGCAAGGGCTCTTATAAACAACCCGCACCTTTTGCTGCTCGACGAACCGCTCGCCGCGCTCGACCTCAAACTCAGGCAGTATATGCTTTTGGAGCTTGACCGAATCCACGATGAAGTGGGCACGACGTTCATCTATGTCACGCACGATCAGGGCGAGGCGATGAGTCTTAGCGACCGCATCGCCGTGATGAATAGCGGCAAAATCGAGCAGATAGGCACGCCTGCGGAAATCTACGAGAACCCGAAGACGAAATTTGTGGCATCGTTCATCGGCGACACAAATTTCTTCGACGGCGTGGTTATGGACTCGATCGACTCCGAATACACAAGAATAGACATGAAGGGGTTGGGCGAATTTCCGTCATATAACGAAAAAAAGCTCGCGCGGGGAACAAATGTCACGGTAAGTATCCGTCCCGAAAAATTCTCTATTTTTATGAAAAAGCCCAGCGAAAACCTCAACGCCTGCGAAGGCCGCGTGGAGGACATCGTCTATCAGGGCGCGCAAACGCGCTACTGGGTGCGCGTGAAGGAACACCGCATAAACATTGTAATGCAACACAACCGCTGCTCGCTCGACTTCAAACAGCCGACGTGGGACGACAACGTATGGATTGCGTGGCACCGCGACGACGTTACGGTTTTGGAATCAAACTCGCCCGATTAGGGTTTTTGTCAACGGATATGGTCGGTAGAATAACATCGGGTCGTTTTAACACGAGGGGCAAGATTCCGTTGCCCGAATTTTTGCTGAGCGCGCCATCGGTGTTGTGGCTAGTGTTCTTTTTTCTGATTCCGTCGTTTTTGGTTTTCGCAATCGCATTCAAGACCGCCGATCCGTCGGGCGGCATTGACGACACTTGGACGCTCGAAACAATCAAAAACATCCTGCGCAGGGAATATATTTCCGTCTTGTGGCGCACAGTGTGGGTAAGCGTTGTTGTGACGGCAATATGCCTGATGCTATCGATTCCCGTGGCATACTGGATTTCGCGCCAGAATCCCAAATACAGATACTGGTATTTGCTGGCGGTGATAATTCCTCTTTGGACAAATTTTCTGATTAGAATTTTTGCGTGGCGCATTCTGCTGAATCCGGAGGGGATTTTGCGCCGCAGTCTGATAGCAATCGGCGTTCTGCCCGAAGACGTGTTTTTGTTGAACAACATCGGCGCGGTGATAATAGTAACGGTTTACACGTGTCTGCCGTTCGCGATTCTGCCGATATATGCGGCGGCGGAAAAATTCAACTATTCGTTGCTCGAAGCCGCTCAGGATTTGGGCGCATCGCGCTTCAAGGCGTTCCACTCGGTATTTATACCGGGAATCAAGCGCGGAATATTCACGGCAATTTTGGTGGTGCTGATTCCGTCGATGGGCTCTTATGCTATTCCCGATTTGGTCGGCGGCGTCAATGGCGAAATGCTCGGCAACAAGATTGCCATCAGGGCGTCCGCCTACCGAAACCTTCCAGAAGCGGCAGCGTTGGCGGCCATGCTTTCGCTGATAATAACAATACCGGTGCTGCTTTCGATGATAAAACAAAAACGCCTTGTTAAAACGGCTTCGGCGGTCAAAAACGCGGCGGGAGGGGTGTCGAAATGAAGGTGAATTCGCGCTTCACGTCGCTGTTTATAACGATTTTCGTTATAATATTCATGTATTTGCCAATCGTTATGCTCATAACGATGTCCTTTAATTCGTCGCGCTACGGCGGAAAATGGACGGGCTTTTCCCTGCGCTGGTACGAGGCGTTGTTCAAGGACCACTCGGTGATAAACGCTACGATGAACACGCTGTTTGTGGCGATTGCCGCAACCGTTTTTTCGACGATAATCGGCACTCTCGCCGCGTGGGTGCTTAATGCCTACAAAAACGACAATATGCAGAAATTGCACTACGGGCTTATCTACGCGCCACTGGTTGTCCCCGACGTGCTGATGGGCATAAGTCTGCTGTTGATGTTCGTAAGTTTGAAAATCGAACTCGGGCTTACGACGGTCATTATGGCGCACATCACATTCTGTGTGAGCTATGTGGCGTTCACGGTGCTTGCGCGCTTGCAGGATTTCGACTTCAACCTGATTCAGGCGGCGGAAGACCTCGGGGCAAGCCAATTCAGAATTTTCGTAAAAATCATACTGCCGCTGCTCTTCCCCGGCATCGTGGCTGGGGCGATGATGGCTTTCACGCTGTCGATGGACGACTTCGTGGTCACGTTCTTCGTGGGCGGCCCGGGCAGCACGACGTTGCCTGTAAAAGTTTACAGTATGATGAAACACGGCCCGCCCGCGATTATCAACGCATTGTCGGTCGTGTTTATGGCGGTCACGTTCACCGTCGCCATAGTGGGTAATTTATTGATGCGCAAAAAAACATCATAAAACGAACTCAACGGAAATGAAAAACATCACAACTAAAATGCTAACGGGCATAGTTTCTATGCTCACTTTGTTAATTGTGGGATGCGGGCCGTCGCAGCCCGTATTGAACGTATACACTTGGTCGGACTACATCGACGAAGAATTGGTCTCGGCTTTCGAGAAGGAGAATAACTGTAAAGTTATCATAGATACGTTCGATTCGAATGAATTTATGTACTCCAAGCTTAAAGCGGGCGCAAAGGGTTATGACATAATCATTCCCACCAGCTATATGGCGAAGCTGATGTTCGAGCAGAACATGATTGAAAAGCTCGACCTTTCGAAAATTCCGAATTCGAAATACATCGACAAGATTTATCTCCAAAATCTCGCCTTCGACAAAACAATGCAATACAGTATTCCGTATATGCTCGGCTACACATGCATTGCCTACAACAGGGAAAAGCTCGGCAAGCTCGACAACTCGTGGAATGTATTCTCGCGCGCCGATCTCAAAGGCAGAATGACGCTGCTTGACGACTTCCGCGAAACAATCGGCGCAGGACTGTTCTTCACGGGCAACAAAATCAACTGCTGTGATCCCGACGCTTTGCAAAAGGCAAAAAAACAAGTTATCGAATGGAAAAAGAACCTCGCAAAATTCGATAACGAAGTCTATAAAATCGGCATAACATCGGGGGAATTCCTCGTAGTTCAGGGGTATAGCGGCGACATTCTCCAAGCGATATCGGAGGCAAAGCACCTCGACCTCATGATTCCGCGCGAAGGCGTTTCAATCAGTTGCGACGATATGGTTATTCCCGCGACATCGACAAAGAAAGACCTCGCCTACAAGTTCATCAACTTCATTATCGAGCCGAAAAACGCGGCAAAGAACATGGCATACACCTGCTATTTCGCGCCCGTTCCCGAAGCGAAAAAGTATGCGAAGGACATCGATTTTGAGCGCATTTTCCCGAAGGTACTTTACACTACGGGACAGCTCATTCAGGATATGGGACAGAACAACAAAAAGTTCACCGAAGTCTGGAACGAAATAAAAATGGACAAATAAACGTCAGACCAAAGAACGAAAAAATAACGGGCTATCCTTTTGAATAGCCCGTTATTTTTTACAATTCAAAAACTACTTTTTGCAGCAGCCTCTTTTAGCGCAAGGTTTTTTTGTGGAACACGCCTTTTTTGCACAAGGTTTTTTTGTGGAACACGCCTTTTTTGCACAACCTTTTTTAGCGGGGGCTTTTGCCGCCTCTTTCTTGGCAGGGGCTTTTTTGGCTGCCACCTTCTTTACGGGAGCCTTCTTTGCCGCCGTTTTTTTAGCGGGGACTTTTTTAGCGGGTGCTTTTTTCGCAACCGTTTTTTTTGCTGCCGCCTTCTTTTCGGGAGTTTTTTTTGCAGCCGCTTTTTTTGCGGGCGCTTCTTTCGCTACTTTTTTTGTTGCCATATTATTTTATCTTTTGTTCGTATTTAACATTGCCCCCGAACGCAATTCGTGATTCCACTCGGGAGATTTTTTGCAATGAAATTCGTTTGAAAAGAAAGATAAAATCCGCGAATCCCCTGCCATGCCGCGGAAACAAAGTCTCGACGCGTTTTTGCGCGTCCAACCGCGCGGGGGAACAAAACGTTCGACGATTCGGGCAAGGACGACGAAACCACCGCGCCCCGAAAAAAATCCGACAATCCCGAATGTCCGAAAATCATAATTCTATAAAGGTTATTGGCAACGACTTATTTTTACCTACAAAACCAATATATCAGGCACCGCTACATTTTTGCAACACTAAAAATAAAAAATTTTTTCAACTGCGCGCGTTTTTTTGCAGTATTTGTAGTTTAGCGCAACAGCGGTGCGTTGTCGACGGATTCGACAATTGCGCCCTTTTGCATTTTATAACCCGCAAAAAAATCGCGCGCGCCCATAGCTTTTGCGCACGGTTTTTGAATCGAGGCGAAAACAACTGCACCCTCGGAACACGCTATTTTAAGCCCGTCGGAAGACGCCTCCAAAATTTCACCCGCGCGGGGAAAGGATTTCAACTCTTCGCAAATACGCGAGTCGAAAACTTTTATTTGGTCGTTTTGATAGTGGAGAATTCCGAAGCCGAATGCGCGGATTCTGTTAAGCAAAGTGCGCGCACTATGGCGGAAATCGAGCCGCGCGTCGTCTTTGCAAAGCTTGCGGGAGTATGTTGCGAGAGCCTTGTCTTGGGCTGAGAAAGCAAGTTCGCCGCGTTCGAGAAGAGGCAAATCGCGACGCAGAATTTCGACGGACGCCTCGGAGATTTTTTCGCGCAAAGTTTTCGAACTGTCGCAATCGTCAATCGAAACGCGTTCGATGTCGGCGACGTCGCCCGCGTCCATTTCGCGCGAAATCTTCATAAGGGATACTCCCGTTTCGCGCTTGCCGAGCGCGATTGCGGTTTCAATCGGCGACGCGCCCCGCAACTCGGGCAGCACGGAAGCGTGAAGATTAAGACACGGATATTTCCCGAAATTCAGGATATTATCTTTTAATATGTGTCCGTATGCCATGACAAGCGCGAGCTCCGCGCCCAACTCCCGCATGCGTTCGACTACCGCCGCATCGGGCTTGCCCGCGGGGCGCAGAAGCTCTATCGAATTGTCCAACGCCCACTGCGCGACGTCGTTCGGGGAAAGACGGTTGCCCCTGCCCTTTGGTTTGTCGGGATTGCTTACGACGCAGACAAGCTCGTGGGTGTCGCGCAAAAATTCGAGCGGTTTTATTGAAATTGCATCGGACGAAAAAAACGCGATTTTCATTTTTGCGAGGGAGAAAAATTAGGATTTTTTCTTGGCAAGACGCTCCTCGGGCGTCTGCGAAACTTTGCCGACAAGTTCCAGTTTCATTGCGACGCCGCCGAGTTTGAACGCATCGCGCAAGCCGTTTGCGAGGTAGCGTTTATACGCCTGTGTGATTGCGGTTTCGCTGTTGCAATACATACGCACCGTCCACGGGCGGGATGAAACCTTGACTGCGTAATAGACTTTGAAACGTTTGCCCGATATGTAGCGCGGCGGATTGAGTTCGACGAGTTTTTTGATTGTCGAATTCAGTTTGCCCGTCGAAACGTTCGAATTCATTTTGGCGAACATTTTGAATGCCGCCTCGGGCAGTTTGTCTACGCCGCTGTCGGATTTTGCCGAAACGAAATAAATGCGGCTGTCGCCAATCGACGGAAGGGCATCCTTGACGGCGCGTTCGAACGCCTCGCCGAACTCGCGCAGGTTTTTATAGTCGCCGAGTGTCGACTTGCGGAACATTTCGACGGCATAATCCCACTTGTTGACGACGACAATCACGGACGCACCCGCCTCGATAATTTCGCCCGCAAGCCGCTTGTCGAGTTCCGAAACGCCCTCCATTGCGTCTATCACCAAAAAGACGACATCGCACGCGGAAATAACCTTGTGTGTTCTCAGCGAAGAAAAGTAGTCGAGGGAAGTGTTTGTTTTGCGCTTCACGCGCAGCCCCGCGGTATCGAACATACGGAACTTCATTGTGCCGCCGTCTTTTGTGGGCACGTCGATATCGCACTTTACGCTGTCGCGCGTAGTGCCCGCAACGTCGCTTACAATGAGGCGTTTTTCGCCGAGAAGGCAGTTTAGAATGGAGCTTTTACCGACGTTCGGGCGTCCCGCGACGCAGATTTTTATGCGCTCGGGGTCTTCCGCCGCCGCGCCGTCGTCGAACTTGCCGTATTTGTCTTCGAGGTATTCCACAAGCGCGTCAACACCCAAGCCGTGTTCCGCGGAAAGCTCGAACACGCGTTTGAAGCCGAGAGAATAGAATTCGGACGCGGAATCGCCGTGCTGGGGCAAATCGACTTTATTGACGGCAACGACAACGTCCTTTCCCGATGCGCGGAGCATTGCGGCGATATCGTAATCGAGCGAAGTCAAACCCGTCTGCAAGTCGACGACAAGCACTATTGTGTCGGCGGCGGCGATTGCGAACTGCGCCTGTTCGTTAGTGGCGTCGGCGATGACTTTTTCGGTCATCTCGGGCGTTGCGCCCATACCGCCGGTGTCCATAAGAATGAGCGAATCGGAAAGGCGTTCTACGACGACGTCGCGCGTGATGCCGGGTTTGTCGTGCACAATCGAAACCCTGCGCCCGACAAGTCTATTGAAGAGCCGGCTCTTGCCGACGTTCGGACGCCCCACGAGCGCGACGCTTTTTGCGATGTTTTCGTTTACCTGCGGCATTGAAGTTTATCCAAAGCGGTTTTCATTCTCTCGGCCGCCTCTACGAGGTTTTCGTAGCTGGTCGAGAAGCTCGCGCGCACAAAGCCCTCGCCGTCCTCGCCGAATGCCGAGCCCGGAACGACGGCGACTTTCGCCTCGTTCAAAATGTATTTGGCGAAATCCATTGACGACATTCCGAATCTGCGCACCGACGGGAACGCGTAGAACGTGCCCTTTGGCAGGTGGCAATCCATGCCCATTTCGTTGAATTTGCCGACGATGAAGTCGCGGCGGCTCTGATACTGCTCGCGCATATGAAGCATCGACTTGCGCCCGTTGCGCAACGCCTCGACCGCCGCCTCCTGCGAGACGATGGGCGCGCACATAATGGCATACTGGTGGGCTTTCATTGCGCCCTCGATAATCTCCTTGGGGGCGCACGCATAGCCGACTCTGAACCCCGTCATTGCGAACGCCTTCGAGAAGCCGTGCAGGAAGACGCAACGCTCCTTCATTCCGTCAATAGACGCTATCGAGACGTGTTCGCCATCGTAGGTAAGCTCCGAATAAATTTCGTCGCTGATAACGAGCATATCCTTTTCTTTGGCGAATTCCGCCAGAGCCTCCAACTGAGGGCGTTCGGCGACGCCGCCTGTGGGGTTTGTCGGAAAGTTGAGCATAATCGCCTTGCAACCGGGCTGCCACGCCTTTTTGACCTCCTCGATATTGAAGGAAAAATTGTCCTCGGGGCGCGTTTTTACCGCGACGGGGATTCCGTGCGAAAGCTTGACGCTGGGCGCGTAGGATACGAAGCACGGCTCGTGGTACAGAACCTTGTCGCCGGGGTTGATAATTGCGCGCAAAACGCAATCCAACACTTCCGAAACACCGACTCCAACCAAGATTTCGCTTTCGGGATTGTAGGAGATTTTGAAATTGTTCTCGACGTATTTCGCGATTTCGTTTCTGAGCGAACGCAAGCCGAGGTTGTCGGTATATGAAGTCTTGCCGTTTTCGAGCGCAAAAATGGCGGACTCTCTGATATGCCACGGCGTGACGAAGTCGGGCTCGCCTATGCCGAGCGAAATTGCGTCTTTCATAGTGGCGGCAATGGCGAAAAATTCCCTGATTCCCGACTTGGGCAAATCGAGAACGTGGTTTGCTATAAATCTTTTTGGATTATTCATAATGAAAAATACTCTATTCTACGGCGAATAAATAAGCCTGTCCTCCGAGACGGGTTCGCGGCGGATAATGAAGCCCTGATTTTTATACGTTTTCAGGAAGAAGTGTGTGGCCGTGGAATTGACGCCCTTGATTGTGGCGAGTTTTTCGTAGACGAAGCTTGCAACGTCTTTGAGCGAATCCGCCTTGACGAACAAGAGAAGGTCGTATGCGCCGCTCATAAGGTAGCACGAATCGACTTCGTCGAACTTGCTTACGCGCTGCGCGAGGCGGTCGTAGCCGCCGTCGCGTTCGGGCGCGATGCGCAGTTCGATTGCCGCGTGAACCTTAGACTTCTCCGCGTCGGCGTTGATTACAGGACGCCAGCCCAGCAAAATACCCGCGTCGGTAAGTTCTTTGAGCTGTCTGTCGAGTTCCTCTTTCGTAAGGCCCAGAATTTTGCCCATTTGCTCGGTCGAGAGCGCCTCGCCGTCCAACATCAATTTTAAAAGTTTTTGCATAGTTCCATATTGATATTTATAAAATTTTTTTAAAGTTCTTTTTTCGATTTTTTGCGGAATGCCGCCGCCGCTTTGCGGGGCTGTTTTGCGGCCGTCGGGCGGCGGGGGGCGGACGTTGGCGCAATCGCGGTATTGCGAACCGAAGTTAACCGCGCAATTTTACCACAATCAGCTCGGGCGAACGGCTGTTGGCGGGGTCGGTATACGATTCGTATGCGCCGAAGTTTTCGCGGACGAAATCGCGCACCGCTTCGAACTCCGCCATTGCGCCCGAATGCGCTTTGTAGCACAAAATGCTTAAAAGGCAATGGGATGTATCGGCAAGTTCCGAAGCCGCCGCCAATGCCGCAAGTGTAGTTTCGGCGCGAGTGGCTATCGACTTGTCGGAATTGGGCAGCCACCCCAAATTAAAGAAAAAGCAGTTAATTTTTCCGCGTTTGTCCGCGCCCAAAACCTGCGCCATATTTTCGTGCCCCGTCAGCAAAAGTTCGACTTTTTCCGCAACGCCGCGCGACTCTAAAAGTCTGCGCGAACGCTCCAATGCCTCGGGCTGGACGTCGAAGCCGTAGACTTTTTCGCAACCGTCGAGCGACGCCAAAAAAAGCGCGTCGCGCCCGCCGCCGAGTGTGGCGTCGACCGCCGTTTTTATTCCGCCGAATTCCGCTGCAATTTCGTGCGATTTTTCCGTAAAATTCATAAAAAAAAATGCGCCCCAAACCGATATTTTGAAGGCGCGTTTAAAATTCCGTTTTTGTTTAAGCCAAACCCCGAACCGAAGGGGCTTCCATAAATTCGAGCAAAATTTTAATCACGCGCGAATCCGCGTCGGCCCGCTTGTGCAGCTCCGCAATCGCGTTCGGTCGCGAGAGATGGCTTTTGTAAATGATTTTGAACGCGCTGAACGCGATGTCGATTTCTTCGACGGTAAAGCCGTTGCGCTGCATATTTATCTTGTTTATCGCGCGGACTTCCGCTGGGTTGCCGTCCGAAATGAAGAACGGGGGAAGGTCTTTGACCTGTTTTGTGAGAGAGCTAATCATTGCATACTGGCCTATGCGCGAGAACTGGTGCGCGCCGGTCATACCCGCAATCACGACGTGGTCGCCGACTACGACGTGACCGGCCAAGCCCGAAAACGCGCTCATCACAATGCGGTCGCCCAAAACGCAATCGTGGGCGATATGGCTGTATGCGAGAATGTTGTTGTAGTTGCCGACGATAGTCGTATTGCCCTCGGCTGTGGCGGTATGAACCGTAGTGTATTCTCGGAACACGTTATTGTTGCCGATTTTCAGCCCGGGGTTGCCGCCGACATATTTCAAGTCGTGCGTTTTGCCGCCGATGAACGCGTAGGGGAAAACTTCGTTGTTCTCGCCCATAACTGTGTTGCCGTCAACCGTGGCGTGGTGTCCGATTTTTGTCCCCGCGCCGATGTTAACACTGCCGCCGATGTAGGCATACGCGCCCACTTCAACGTCGTCGGCGAGAACCGCCGAGCTTTCCACAATAGCCGTTGGATGAATTTTTGCCATATATAAAATTTTTGTATTGCCGCTTTTATTTGCGCCGAAATGCCGCGCGTCTTTTGCCGACTTTCCCCGTTCCGATTCGGGCTACGGGGCTTCGTTGGCATCCATAATCGAGAACATCAATTCCGCCGAACTCACAACCGAGTCCGCAACCGTGCACTCGACTTTCGCGCAAATGATTTTGTCTCCCCTGTTTTTTGTAATGACGCCGTGAATGCGGAGCTGGTCGCCCGGCTTTACCGCCTTGCGAAACTTCACCTTGTCGGCACTCATAAAGAATGCGAGCTTGTTTTCACAGTCGATTTTTTTGAACATCAAAATGCCTGCGGTCTGAGCCATTGCTTCGAGCTGCAAAACTCCGGGCATAACGGGATTGCCGGGGAAATGCCCCTGAAAATACGGTTCGTTCACGGTCACGTTTTTAATGGCGACGATTTCCGATTCGTTTTCGATTTTCTCGACGCGGTCGATGAGAACGAACGGATAACGGTGCGGAACTAAATCCATAATGCGGCGCGCATCGAGTGTAGTCTCGGTCGAAACCACGACGTTTTTCTTTTCGGCAACCGCGCTCTTTGCCGCCGCGGGCTTAGCCGAACCCTTCGTGGCTGCCGCCTTGTATTTTAACATTTGCTGGTAGATTTCGGACGTGAGCCGGGCGTTGAGCGAGTGTCCCGTGCGCACCGCAATGATATGGGCTTTGAGCTTTACACCCAAAAGCGCGATGTCGCCGATGATGTCCAATATCTTGTGGCGCACGAACTCGTCCTTAAAGCGCAGCGGTTCCTTCGAGAGAATTTTGTCGCCCTTGATTACAATTGCGGAATCGAGGCTGCCGCCCTGAATTTTGCCGATTTTAAGCAGAGGCTCGATGTCTTCGTAAACGGTGAAAGTGCGCGCGGGGGCAATTTCGCGCTCGAACGTTTCCGGATCGATGTCGACTGAAAGGTGCTGGGTGTGGGTGCGGCGGTCGTCCGTCGAAGTGCAGGTGATTTTGAGACCGTCGGGATTGGGCAATGCAATTACGGAGCGAACGCCGTCGGAAATCGAGACGGGCTCGCGCAATTCGAAAACTTCGCAGTCGGCGTCCTGTTCCACCGCCCCCGCTTCCGACACCATTTCTACAAACGCCTTTGCCGAACCGTCCATAATGGGAGGTTCGCCCGAGTTCATTTCGACAATGCAGTTGTCGATTCCCATACCAGACATTGTAGCCATGACGTGCTCGATTGTATGGAGCTTGACGTGCCCCGAAGTAACGCCCGTGTTACGCACCAAGTCGGACGAAATAAGCGAGATGTGCGGGCGCACTTCGGGCTTGCCGAAGACGTCTACGCGCTTGAAAACTATGCCCGTATTTTCGGGGGCTGGCTTGAACGTCATCGAAACTTCCGCGCCGCTATGCAACGCCTTTCCCGACACGCCAACTTCTTTAACAATCGTTCGCTGCTTCATATCAAATAAATAAAAACACGGAATTTAATAACAAAAAAGCGCTTTGGTAAAGCTTTTTTTAGCGTCCGCGGTTGGCGGGGCGCGGCAAGCGGCGCGGCGGGCGGAACGCTCAGCCGCGGCGGAAAGGGAAGTCGTGGCGGTGTGTGGCAGAAAGAGAGGCTCGGGGGCGGAACAGCGGGTGTAGGGCGCGGGCGCGGCAAGCGGAATTTGAGGAGCGGGTGCGGCTACAAGTTGTCGGTAAATACCTCCCGCTTGCCTGTGGCGTCGCTTTTGCCGATAATGCCGCGGTCTTCGAGTTCGTCGATAATCTTGGCGGCGCGTCCGTAACCTATACCGAGTTTGCGCTGCAAGAAGGACGTGCTCGCCTTCTGCTCGGCTCGGATGACGCTGATAGCCTTGACTGTCATCGGATCTCCGTATTTGCCGCCCTCGCCCTCGCCGATTTCGTCGGAGTCTTCGTCGGAAGCGTCTATCTGCGCCTGAACCTCCTCGGCGTATTGCGGTTCGCCGTTGACTTTCAGGGCCTCGACGACCGCCTCTATTTCCTCGTCCGAAAGGAACGCCCCCTGCGCTCGCACCACGTCGGGCGCGCCGTTGTTCTGGAAAAGCATATCGCCCAAGCCGATTAACGACTCCGCCCCCTTGCGGTCGAGAATCGTGCGGCTATCGATTTGCGACGTAACCTTGAAGGCGATTCGCGTGGGCAGGTTGTTTTTAACCATACCCGTGACGACTTTCACGTCGGGGCGTTGCGTGGCGATTATCATATGTATGCCTGCGGCTCTCGCAAGCTGGGTGATGCGGGCGATGTATTGTTCGACCTCCTTGCCGACGACGCTCATGAGGTCGGCGAGCTCGTCGATTATGCAGACGATATACGGCAGTTTTTCGTCGGGGATTTCGACGTCGCCCGAATGCAGCGACTCGGACTTCGCAGCCAGCGCAGCCTGACGCTCTTCGGAGCTCATCTGGGCGAACTCCTCTTCGGCGCGCTGCATTTCGGATTTGTCCTTCAAAATCTTGGCGTTGAATCCGTCGATGTTGCGCACGCCCGTTTTGTTGAAAATCTGGTAGCGGCGCATCATTTCGCCCACTAGCCATTTGAGCGCGGCGGCAGCCTTTTTGACGTCGCTTACTACGGGTATGAGCATATGCGGAATGGTGTTGTAGACCTGCAACTCGACCATTTTCGGGTCGATCATGATAAGGCGCAAATCCGCGGGCGTCATCTTATAGAGCATCGAAATTATGATTGTGTTTATGCAAACGCTTTTGCCCGAATTTGTAGAACCCGCAATGAGCGCGTGCGTCATTTTTTTGAGGTTGGCGACAATCGGGACTCCCGTGGCGTCTTTGCCGAGCGCGATTGGAATTTCGAATTTCGTTTCGCGCCACTGCTTCGACATCAGCACTTCGCGCATGGACACGTTGAGTCTGTACTTGTTCGGCACCTCGATACCGACCGTCCCGCGCCCCGGAACGGGAGCGATTATGCGGACTTTTTCCGCCTTGATACGCCCCGTGATATCGTCCTCCAAATTGGCAATGCGGCTGATGCGCACACCCGGAGCGGGCAGAACTTCGTAGCGCGTAATTACCGGCCCCGAATAAGCGTTCGCAGGCAGAACCTTTACGCCAAACTCTCCGATGGCGCGGACGATTTCGGTAATTCGCGCCTCGTAATCCTCTTTCGGAACGTCCGTTTTGCTCTGCGGCTCGGCAAGCAGCGACAATTTCGGAAACACGTATTTTGCGGGGACTGTCCTGCGCGGCGCGGGTTTGGCGGCGTCTTCCGACTCGTCGACGCCCGACATATCGCCGTCCTTTATCACGTTTATGCTGAGCTTCGCGCCGCCGTCCGCGGCAACGGATTCGGCAGCTTCCGCTTGGGGCGAACCCGCCGATTGCGCGAACGAAGCGCCCGCCGACTTTTCCGCGTCGGATTTATGTTTCGACAAAATCGCGTCGACGACCGAATTGGTATCTCCGTTTCCCGACGACCCGTGCGGGAACGGGACTCCGTCTGCGGCGTTTTCTTCCCGTTCTGCGGCAACATCGTGTTCTTCTGCGGTGTCCGAGAAATCGGCGGAATGCGCGGGCTCAAAATCGGTGGCTTCGGCTTCCACAACCGCGCCGCGTTCTAGGTTGGTCGAAGATATGTTTACTTTCGACAAATCCATTTGCACGCCGCTAAAATTAGACGGAGACTTTTCTTCTTCGGAATCGACAAGCCCCGTTTCAGAACCTCCCAAATTTGCGCCGCCTGTGGCTTCGAAATCCGAAACTTCGGGCACGGGCACAAGCGCGGAATCGCCGTCCGCCGCAGGGCTGCGCGAAGGCGACGCGCCCAAAGCGCGGACAAAATCGTCTAGCTCGCGCAAATCGATGTCGCCTATTTTTACGCGTTCGGGATCTATTAAATCATTCTCGCCCGCAGCGAATACGGCGTCTTTGCCGCTTTCGGAATTTTTGTCCGAAGCGTTCTCCGCGCGCGCCTCGGCAACCATAACACCCTTAGCCCTTGCCGCGCGTTTCAAAAGCTCGGGGTCTTCGCCGTTTTCGGCTTCGGCGTTCGCCCGTCTAAAAAACAACGCCCTAAATGCGCGGACCGGCAGCAGCGCAAAAAACAGGACGACGGCTTTTGCCGCCCGCCAGACAAATGCGCAGGCGGTCTTCGACGCTTCGGCCGCCTCGCGCGCGGCATCGGCGGGGCTTTCGATAAACACCACTCCGAGCGAGACCAAGTAAATTCCGCCCAAGACGATAAAACTTCCGACAGTGTCGAATGTGGGCTTTAAAACGCCCCAGACCAAATAGCCGAACTCGCCGCCCCATCCGATCGGGAACGTCGCGCTTTGCAGCGGCGCACTCGAACCGAAGAAATCCTGAAACACCGCTGCCGTAACAGAAAGCGAAAGCACGCCCACGACGACCGCCGCGAATTCGACTTTCGAGAGCAATACCGCCCTGTGTCTAAAACAGCACGACGCAAACCACAAAACATACACGGGCAGCATATATGTCGCAGCCCCGACGAGCAATACCGCCGCAAGCGAAATCGTCGCGCCCGCGCGTCCGCACAAATTCGAGCCGCCGTTTTCGGTGGACAGCAAATACGGCTCGAAATAATGCGTAAAAAACACCTCCTGCCCCGCCGCAAAACCGAGAACCGACACCGCCAAAAACACGCCAATAACAAGCAGGACAAAACCGGCAACGGGGCGAGTTTTGCCCACTACGTCGCCCAATTTTTCGACATTCTTTCTTTTAGCCTTCGCCATTTTCAATAAAAATTCGTTCAAATAAAATTCGATGTAAAAAATCGTCCGCCACTACGCGCCCAAAAGTTTCCGCGCCATTTCGATTGCGGTTTTGTCGTGTCTGTCGCCGAGCATTCGCGAAAGTTCCGCGACGCGTTCGGCGGACTTTGCCCCCAAATGCGAAATCGAAACAGACGTTGAATTTTCGGTCTGCGCTTTCGAGACGACGAAATGGTTGTCGCCGCGGGCGGCAACCTGCGGCAGGTGGGTGACGCAGAAGACCTGACGCCCCGCCGAAAGCCGCGCGAGCTGCGCTCCGACTTCCGCGCCGATTTCCCCGCCGACGTTTGCGTCGACTTCATCGAAGACGAGCACGGGCGTTTTGTCCTGCTCGGCAAGCACCGTTTTTATCGCCAACATCACGCGCGCCATTTCCCCGCTCGAAGCGATTTTCGCAAGCTCGGCAACGGCGTGTCCCGCATTCGCCGAAAACTTGAACGAACACGAGCTTTGACAGTCGCCCGACGGCTCGTCCGAAGGCGTTATTTCGACTTCGAAGCGCGGTTTTTTAAATCCGAGGCGCACCAACGTTTCGAGAACGCCCGCGGCGAGTTTTTGCGCCGCAGCCCTGCGCGACTTCAAAACACTTTCGGCAAGGGGCGCGAGGCTGCGCAGAATTTTTTCGGACTCGAATTCGAGCCTGTCCAAAGTCGCGCCGATGTCGGACTGCGTTTCGATTCTGCGCTTCATTTCGTCTTTCGCCGCCAGCACGTCCGCGACAGTCGCACCGTATTTGCGCCGCAGCGAAAGCCATGTCGACATCCGCGAGCGCACGTTTTCTATCGCCGCAGCCGACATATTACAGCCGCGCGCCAAACGTTCGTATTCCTGCGCTATGTCGGCAACTTCGACACTCGCCTGTTCGAGGCGCACACGCAGCGCGTCGGCGTTTTCGCCCGCCCTCGCAAGATGCTGCGCCAATCGGTTTGCCGAAGCAATCGAGCCCGCCGCGCCGTCTTCGGAAAGCAGCAATGCGGAAATTTCGGACGCCTTTTCGACGATTTCGCCCGCCATTTCGGCGGTTTTGGAAAGGGTTTCAAGTTCGGCAATCGACTCTTCCGTGGGGTTTAGTTTTTCGATTTCGGATATGCGTTTGCGCAAAAATTCGAGTTCGTCGGGCGAAAGTTTTTTCGAATTTCTGAGGGTTTCGATTTCGCCGCGCAGTTTTTTGTATTGCGCAAAAACCCGCAAATATGCCGAGGTGAGTTCGTCGTTGTGCGCGAACGAATCGAGCATTGAAAGCTGGTTCTTTTCGGAAAAAAGTTTTTGGGGCTCGTTCGCGCCGTGAAAGTCGACCCACATTTGCCCGAGTTTTGCCAAAACCGAAAGCGTTGTCGCCGTGCCGTTGACCGCCGCCCGCGCGGACTTCGTTTTGAAAATCGAACGCGACAGCACGAGCGCGCCGTCCTCGCACAGGGGTAGTGAATGTTCCGCCAAAAACGCGTCGACTTCCGACGTGTCGGCGAACGAAATCTGTCCCTGAACCGTGCAGGAGTCTCCGCGCGCGCCCACAACTTCGCGCCCCGCGCGGTTTCCGGCCAGCAGCGCAAGCGCGCCGAGCAGGACGCTCTTGCCCGCACCCGTCTCGCCCGTGAAGACCGTAAAGCCCTCCGAGAACTCGACGCACTCCCTGTCCATCAGAGCCAAATTGTCGATTTTTACAAATTCAAGCATTGAAAATCCTATCGTCGGATTACAACAACAACGGCCCATCCTTGCAAGCGGTTTTTCCGAAAAAAAATCCGCCGAACACCCTTAACCGACCGCCGTGCCGCCGACACTCGCCGCGGCGATTTTCCCGCCCGAACGTCCGCTGTTAAACAGCCGAATACGTTGCGCCGAACATACGGCGTGTCGCACGTCAGCAAACTGCACCGAAAAAATAATCGTGCAAAAAAGCGCGAAACTCTTTCTTGACATTTTCAGGCTCTGGGAAATTCTTGCCCGTATGCAGGAAAAGACAAACGCAATTCGGATAGTCGAAAAGCTCAAACTTGCGCACAAAATCCACACGTATGACTCTTCACGCGCGGCAAGCGGCGTCGAGGTTGCCGCAATGCTCGGGCAGAACCCCGACAGGGTTTTCAAAACGCTTGTTTCGACCGGCAAGAGCGGGAAACACTATGTTTTTATAATACCCGTCGCAGCGGAGCTCGACCTGAAAAAGGCGGCAAAGCTTGTGGGCGAGAAGTCTGTGGAAATGCTCAGACAAAAGGATTTGCTGCCGCTAACGGGGTATGTCCACGGCGGCTGCTCGCCGATAGGAATGAAAAAACTTTTCCCGACCGCCGTCGATTCGACGGCTCTGAATCATTCCGAAATTATTTTTAGCGGCGGCAGAATAGGCTTGCAACTCGAACTTTCGCCCGCCGACCTGCAAAAGGCTGTCCGCCTGAGTTTCGGCGACCTCACGACTGCTCCCGGGTGCGCGGGATAAACACCGCCGCCTTGACGTGCGGGTGCCGATTCGGATTCGCGACTACGCCGCCACGCGCAACAACCGCCGGCGCGCAATGCGCACTCTCGACATAAAGCCCGAAAAAAGGCTCGCGGAGCGCACCAAGCTAAGACAAAGCGCGAAGCCGCATAGACACAAAAAAGAAGAGGCGTTCAAAAACGCCTCTTCTTTCATTTGGAGCGGGCGATCGGGTTCGAACCGACAACCTCGACCTTGGCAAGGTCACGCTCTGCCAATTGAGCTACGCCCGCGATAAATTAAATTATTATGTCGTCTATGGTGTCCAGATTACCTGCTTATGTCAAGCTCAAAAATCGAATTTTTTCTGGAATTTTTAGGAGCTGCGTAAAAATCAGCTTTTTCAAGGCGTTTTGCCATATCGTCGTCGAGCAAAATGCGCACCAATGCCTTGGCGTTTTTGACGTTCGACTTTTTAAAGACCACGTAAAATGGCAAAGTGAGCGGATAGTCGCCGTTGAAAATGTTTTCTATGTCGGGTTTGAACGCATACTCACGTCCCGCAGATGTTCTCGAAACTGGCAAAATCTTCATCAATTTCGACGAAGACGCCCGACCCATCACCGCCACTACCGAATTGTTTGTCTGCACGATGTTGGGGATGTCGGACTTTTTCTGAACCATATTGACCCAATCGCCCAAATTCGACGAAGACAACGCCTCGGTCTTGAAAAGCTCCACAACCAAATTGTCCGAAAACGATGTTGTTATGGCAACGATATTGCGCAAACTCGCGTCGGGAACGTCCAGCTGCGACCACATTTCGACCCGCGGCGAAGCGTTTGCGGAGTATATGTCGAAGAGCTGCTTTGTCGTAATTTCCTCGATTGGGTTGACCGCATTGACCGCCACGACCGCGATTTGGTATGCGAACGGAATGCCGACATAGCCCTCGGGCAACGACTTCCCGCGCGGCAACGCAATTACCGCGGCGTCGCACTGGTCTTTTTCGAGCGCAGGCATTGCAAGATACGTCCCGCGCATGTCGAATTTCACTTCAAGCCCCGCGCGTTTTGCCGACTGTGCAACGCCGTCTTCGACGACGGAGCGCAGAATATCGCTGCCGCCCAAAGTAAGGGCTCGGGCACAGAGCGAACCTGCTGCAAAGAGCATAATAGCCGCAGATATAATTCCAGATTTCTTCATAGTTGCCACCTTTTTTTAATAGATACAATTGCAAAATGCCAATCAGGCAAGCCCCAATATCATTCGAGCCTCCTGCGACATCATATCCTGATTCCACGGAGGATCCCACACGATATTCACCGTGGCCTGACGCACGCCGCTTACAGACTCCAAACGCACGCGCAAATCGTCGGCGATCATCGGCCCCATCGAACACCCGGGAGCCGTAAGCGTCATGTCTACCTCCACATTCCCGCCGTCTACGATTTCGAGTCTGTAAACAAGCCCCAAATCGACAATATTGACGGGTATTTCTGGGTCGAACACCGTCCGAGCCGCAGCCCATAAATCCTCGATATCGACCGTCCCGGAACCGCCGACCGCCGAAGCCGAGCCGCGCTCGACTTCCGCAGGAGTATTCGAAACGTCACCCGCGCCGTGTGCGCCACGCGACGCCCCGCCGACCGCCGCGCTTTGCGAACCGCAAATGCGCCCCTCCGAAAGTTCCGCCGCAAAATCGGCGTCGACAAGCGAGGTATCGGCGGGAGCTACCCGCGCCATACCGAACACGCCCGCGACGGTCAAAACGCCGCCGAGACGGTGTGTGATTTCGACCTCGTTGCCTGCCGCCAAAACGACATCCAATCCAGAGGGGATCAACATCGCCCTGACATCGTTTTCGAGCCTGATTTTTTTATGAAACTCCATAAATTCCAACCTGCCTTATGCGCCCGAGAATCAGACCAACGCCATATTGTCGCGATGGACGACAACATATTTGTGCGTGCATTTGCCCTCGTGTTTGCGCATCTGCGCGAGCGCGGCGGCGTCCACTTCCGCCAAGCCGCGCGCCACGATCTCGCCGTTCGATTCGTCGACAATCTCGACCATTTCGCCCTTCGCAAAATCGCCCGAAACCGCGCGGACGCCAGCCGGCAACAGAGAGCCCCCCGAGCAGCGCAACGCCTTTGCCGCGCCCGAATCAACCGCGATTTTCGCGATAGTCCTGCCGAAATACGAAAGCCAGCGTTTGCGCGAGCTTACCGCGTTTTTCGACGCCGCAAATTTCGTCCCCGGGTTTTTGCCGGCGAGAATGTCGGTTATAACGTCGGGCGCGTCGCCGCGTGCGATGAAGACATCGCAACCCGACTTTGTTGCGATTTCCGCCGCCTTGATTTTCGTTATCATTCCGCCGACCGCCGTCGCGCTCGACGTCCCGCCCGCCATTGAGCGGATTTCCGGCGTTATGCGCGCGACGTTTTTGACGATTTCGCCCGTGCCGCGCATATCGACAAGCCCCGAAGCCGTCGACAAAATCATAAGCGCGTCCGCCTTCGAGAGCGTCGCTACAAGCGCGCTCAAAACGTCGTTGTCGCCGAATTTGATGTTTGTCTCCGCCGCGCTAATGCAGTCGTTTTCGTTTATAATCGGCACGACGCCCGTTTTAAGCAGGACGTCGAGCAGTTCGCGAATCGACCTGTGGCGCGTGAAGGAATCGAAATCGTCGCGCGTTAGCAGAATTTGCGCAACTGTTATCCCGAACGATTCGAACAGCTGTTCCCACGTCCTGATAAGCACGCCCTGCCCAACCGCCGAACACATCTGCACTTTGCGAATGTCCTTCGGGCGCGATTTCAGCCCGAGCTTGCCCATACCAAGCCCGACCGCGCCCGAACTGACCACTACGACTTGCGTCCCGCATTTTTTTGCGGCGGCAATCTGGCCACAAAGCGCGCGCATTTTTTCAAGCTCCAAACACCCGACGCCGCTTGTGAGCACGCCCGTGCCGAGCTTTACGACAATGCGTTTGACTGCGGATTTTTCCATATTAGATTTTTTTCAAATCCGACTCTTTTGCTTCAAGCATCGAATTGATTTCGGCAATGCTCTTGTCAGTTACGGTCTGGATTTCCTTTTCGAATTTTTTGAGGTCGTCCTCGGTAGCCGCGCCTGATTTCTGCTGTTTTTTGGCGGCGTCGAGGCATTCGCGGCGGATATTGCGCACGCGGACTCTGCCCTGTTCAGACATTTCGTGGCAGATTTTTGCGAGTTCTTCGCGGCGTTCGCGCGATAGCGCGGGAATCGGGCAGCGCACCGCCTCGCCCATAATCACAGGAGTAAAGCCGATGTTTGCCGCCAAAATCGCCTTTTCGACGTCCTTCAAAATGCTTTTGTCCCACGGCTGGACGCGGATTGTGGAGCTGTCGGGCGTGGTAATCGCGGCGATGTCGCGCAAGCGGCTCGACGTTCCGTATGCCTCGACCATTACGTTTTCGACCATTCCGGGATTCGCCTTGCCCGTATTTACGCTTTCAAATTCCTTGCCGACGTATTCCACGGCCTTTTTCATTGCCTCGCCCGCCTTTTTCAATTCAGCTTGAATATCCATTTTTTTACCTTTCTTTTTACTTATTTAAATTGTTTTTTTATAAAAATCACGAAACGACCGTCCCGATTTTCTCGCCCTTGACAGCCTTCTCGATGTTGCCGTCGCCGCACATGTCGAAAACTATAATCGGAATTTTATTGTCCATGCACATCGAAAACGCTGTCGAATCCATAACCGCCAGACGCTTTTCGATTGCCTCCATATAGCTGAGCGAATCGTATTTCACGGCATCGGCGAACTTCACGGGGTCTTTGTCGTAAATGCCGTCGACTTTCGTCGCCTTCAAAATGCAGTCGGCGTTGACTTCGCTTGCGCGCAATGCCGCGGTTGTGTCGGTCGAAAAATACGGGTTTCCCGTTCCCGCGACGAAAATCACAACGCGTCCCTTTTCGAGGTGCCGCACAGCCCTGCGGACGATGAACGGCTCGGCGACCTTTTCCATCGGGATTGCCGTCTGGACGCGCACGGGCACGCCCTCTTTTTCCAGTGCGTTCATCAGTGCAAGGCCGTTGATGACTGTCGCGAGCATTCCCATATAGTCGCCAGTTGTTCTGTCGACGCCCGACTTTGCGCCGTTCAGCCCGCGGAAGATATTGCCGCCGCCGACAACCACGCAGATTTCCACGCCGTTATCGTGAACCGCTTTGAGTTCCGCCGCCAGTTTCCCGAGAATGGAACTATCAAGGCAATCGCCCTTTTTTACGTCTTTCAGAGCCTCGCCGCTCAGTTTCAAAACAATACGTTTGTATTTTAAATTCATCGTCTCTCATTCAATAAAAAATCCCCCCTCTTTTCAACATATTTTTTTGTTTCGAAAGTGGCGCGATTGGCTTTGCCAATGCGCTTTGACTATTTGTTAAAGTAAAGCGGATATTGCGCAGCAATCCGCGCCTCTTCCCAACATCTAAATTACCCCCGACGGCGGATTTTGCATCCGCAAAATTTCTCCGCCGCTCCTCCAAACTCTCCGATTGTTTCGCTTTGACTATTTGTTAAAGCAAAGCGGATATTGCGTAGCAATCCGCGCCCGTGCCCAACATTTAAAATACCCCCGGCGGCGGATTTTGCATCCGCAAAATTTATCCGCCGCGCCCCCAAACTCTCCAATTGTTTCGCTTTGACTATTTGTTAAAGCAAAGCGGATATTGCGTAGCAATCCGC
>URDC01000020.1 GCA_900546565.1 uncultured Opitutales bacterium | reverse complement strand
CTCCCCCTCCGCCGCGCCGCTGCCCGCCGCCGCCTCGTTGCGATATGTGGATACCCGCCACGATTTTTTCGAGCGCATTCGCCATATCGGCAATCGCCAACGCTACGAACACGCGCGAGACCGTCTACGTCAGCACGCCGCGCGAAACCATATATGTCCAGCAGCCCGCTACCACGACGGTAATCTACCAAAATCCGCAGCCGACAACCCAAACAGTTGTCGAGGCGAAAAAGACACCCGTCAAAGAGGAGATTAAAGCCGACGGCACTCGCGTTCTCTATTACGATACCACCGACGCCACAGTCGAAGTCTCGCAAAAACCCATACGCGAAGAAATCAAACCCGACGGCACCAAAATCCTCTACTACAAATAACCCGCTGGGCGGGCTCCCATAGCGGGGGCTCTGCCCCCGAGGGCGGTTTGCGCTCCCGCGCAAAAACTCCGCCCTTCCCCCAACTCTCCGAGAGTTTTTTACTACTTCAAAAGAGGCGGCGGTTGCTTTCAGCAATCCCGCCTTTACTTTATAATTAAAGCTAAGCCTTTAAATATTGTCGAGTTTGAATGAAAAGCGATTGCGCAACGCGCAATGCGTATATAAACAGAAAAGGCGGCTGGGTAAGCCGCCGTTTTTCCACAAGGAGCGTTCGAAGAACGCTCAGGTCGTAGGGGCTTCGCCCTTATCGGATTAGGATAATCACGTGAGCAACCTAAAAGTCGCGAGGCGCGTACTAAAAATCGCGGCTTTGCGAGCCGATGCGTACTTAGGTACGTGAGGCGAAGCGAAACCGATTTTTAGCCGTGAGTGCGCCTCTTAATCGAATCTAAAAATCAAAAAGCGTTCTTCAAATGAAGAACGCTCTGGTATAAATTAAATAAATTCGATTAAGAGATGCACGTCCTCGCGGCTTTTAGGCTACTTGGAGATAATGAGAATCCCCAACCCCGCAAGGAAGAAAATAAACATCAAACCAATCAGGACATTCACACTCTTGGGGGCATTCTTAAATTCCTTCCAAACAAAAACACCCCAGAACGCCGAAACCATAGTCGCGCCTTGTCCCAAACCCCACGAGAGCGAAACACCCGCAACCGTGGAGGAAAGGAAACTCAAACTTGTGCCCAAACACCAAATCGAGCCACCCAAAATGCCGACAAGATGAAGCTTCGCAGACCCCTTCCTGAAATAGTCAAGCGGCGGAACTTTTTCGCCTTCAATCGGGAAGAGCGAGACCGCCGTGTTGAAAATGAAGTTGGAAAGGAAAATGCCCGTCGAGAATAAAACCATAACTGTGTAGGACGACATTTTGCCGACTTCGAGCACAATTTTGCCCGCTTCCTCCTTGACGGGACTCATCGCGTCGGCGACAAAACTGTAAAACAACCCCATCAGCGAACCCGCTAAAATCGAGATGAAAATGCCCTTGACAGCCTTTCTGCCGCCACCCGAGCCGCCCATACGCGCAAACGCCGCGGCATTGAGAATAATCGCCAAAACAATAAGCCCTACACCCAGCCCGAGCAAATACGGACTGCATTCGCCCGCCTTGTAGTTCTGGACAACGCCGATGACAAGCGCAAGCCCGACGCCGACGGGGAACGCCACGGCAAGACCCGCAATGTCAATTGCAACGACAAGCAAAATGTTCGAGATGTTGAAAATCACGCCGCCCAAAACGGCAGACCCGATAAGCCCGCTTTCGCCCTGACAGAGGTCGGCAATAAAACTCCTGCCGCCTTCACCCATGGAGCCCGCCGTGAACGCCATCAAAAGCGAGAACAGCAAAATGCCCAGAACATAATCCCAGTAAAAGAGCTGAAATTTCCATTCCTTGCTCGCCAACTTCTGGGTGTTGCCCCACGAACCCCAGCAAATCATAGTTATCACACACATTATAACCGCTATCGGATAAGACGTTATCGCTATCATATTTTATTCCTTTCTGTTAAAAAAATAATATCCCAAAACTTCCGCAAAAAAACCACTTTGAAAAACACTCAAAACACGACAACACACAACACATAGTAAATCAGTCCCACGGCAGCTTAATGCCTTTGAGCGGTTCAAGCCGCTCACCCGCGTCCGAGGGGAACATCACCTTGCCGCGGTTGAGAATCCCGTTCGGGTCGAAAACGCGCTTGATTTCTCGCATAAGTTGCAGCTCGTATTCGGAGTGTTGAATCGGCATATACTTCGACTTCAAGAAGCCGATCCCGTGCTCGCCCGACACCGCGCCGCCGAGGGAAACCGCCTTTTCAATCGACAGCCGCATAGCCTCCTTCGCCCGCAGCTTCGCGCCGTCGGCGGCGGCATTGTACATAAAATGAATGTGGTAGTTGCCGTCGCCCGAATGCCCGAAAACGGGGTTCGGCAAATTGAAACGCGCCCCCAAATCCTTGTAGAAGGCGAAGAATTCGCGCAGCGACGCATACGGCAAAACGATGTCCTGATTTATCTTCGAGTCGCCGAATTCATACATCGACGACGACGCATACCGGCGCATTTTCCAAAGCCGCTCGCGCCGCTCTGGGTCTTCCGCAACCAAAGCCTGCTCGAACATACCCGCGCACTTGCGCGCATTTTCGGCAACCTCGGCCGCCGTTCCGTCAAATTCCACAAGCAGCAACGCCTTGCCTGCGGGAATCCCAAGCTCGGGAGCTTTTCTGCGCACACAGCCCGACGTGTCCGCATCCATAAATTCCAAAACCGACGGTTCGAGCGGAGACTTCATAATCCGCCCGACCCCTTCGAACGCGGCAAAGTCGCCGTCGAAGAACACCACAACCGTAGCGGTCGCTTCGGGAGCGGGCACGAGCCTAACCCACGCTTGCGACACAACCCCGAGCGTCCCCTCGCTGCCGATAAAGAAGTCGCGCAAATTAAGCCCCACCGAGTATTTTTTAATCGGCAGCGCACATTGAACCCGCTTGCCTTCGCCCGTAAAGGCGACTAACGCCAAAACATTGTCGCGCGTAGTTCCGTATTTCAACGCCCGCAAACCGCCCGCATTGCAGGCAATGTTTCCGCCAATCGAACAGAATTTGTGCGACGACGGATCTGGCGCATACATCAGCCCGAACTTTCGCGCGGCGGCGTCGATGTCGGCGGTTATCGCGCCCGCGCCCACACGCGCCACGCGCGAAAACGCGTCAATTTCTATAAAATTTATGCGCGAAACGTCCAGAACAAGCCCGCCGTCAATCGGCACACAGCCGCCCGCGCAGCCCGTTCCCGAACCGCGCACCGACACGCCGACGCCGAATTCGTTCGCCGCCGAAAGCGTCTTTTCGATGTCCGCCTCCGACGCCGCCATAACAACAGCCGCGGGCATTGCGCTAAACCGCGTGTGGTCGAGCGAGCGCGAAAACCGCGCGGCTTCGCCGCACAACACCTCCACGCCTCCCCCGCGCAAAACATTGACAGCGCGCTTGATATTATTGTCCATCGTGCGGAATATACGGGCTTAAACTTTCGTAGTGGAAAGAGCGCAGACGGTTGACGATGTGGCGCGAACGCTTCATCTTCAAAACCTCGTCGCGCAACGCCACCGACTTTTCCATAGTCAGCTTGCGCAGCAAAAATTTTATCTCCGCCACCGATTTCGGCGACATGCTAAAATGCGTCACCCCCATGCCGAAAAGCAGCGGCGTAAAAATCGGGTCGGCGGCAAGCTCGCCGCAAATGCCCACCGGCAGACCCTTTTCGCGCGCCTTGCGCAAAATTATGTCGAGCGTGCGCACGACCGCTGGATGATACGGCTCATACAAATGCGCGACAGTCTCGTTGACGCGGTCGACGGCAAGCAGATATTGAACGAGGTCGTTTGTACCTATGCTGATAAAGTCGCAGGCGTCGGCAATTATGTCGACAGTCAAAGCCGCGCTCGGAATCTCAATCATCACGCCGACTTTGACGTCGCGGTTGAACGGAATCGACTTCTCCGCCAGTTGCGCCATAGCCTCGTCGATGAAAATCCGCGCCCGCTCGACTTCCCTAATCGAGCAAATCATCGGAAGCAAAATGCGCACGTCGCCGAACGCGCTCGCGCGTAAAATCGCCCGTAGCTGCGTGAGGAAAACCTCTGGGTGGTCGAGGCAAAACCGAATCGCCCTGCACCCCATAAACGGATTCTCCTCCTTGTGGAATTCGTTTAGCGACGCCACATTCTTGTCGCCGCCCAAGTCGAGCGTGCGCAACACCACGGGCTTTCCCTCGGCGGCTATAACCGCAGCCTTGTATGCCTCGAATTGTGCGTTCTCGTCGGGGAACGACGCCACGTTCATAAAGAAATTCTCCGTGCGGAAAAGTCCCACGCCGTTGCAAAACTTCATAGCCCCCGCGGGAATGTCCGCTGCACCGCTTATGTTGATTTCCACACAGAATGGCGAGCCGTCCGCCGCCACGGGCTCCGAGGCGAGCGACGTATTGAAAATCACCTGATTGCGCTTGTGCACCGAGTCCAGCTCGTTGTAGGTGTTTACCGTATCCTTCTGGGGATTTACAAAACATTTGCCATTGTAGCCGTCAACCAGCATCGGCTCGCCCGACGAAACCGCGTCGGCTACTCCCTGAACGCCGACCACGCACGGAATGCCCATCGAGCGCGCCAAAATAGCCGTGTGGCAGGTTGCCGAACCCTTCTCTGAAACAATCGCCAAAATCTTGCTTTTGTCCACAAGCGCGAAGTCCGAGGGGGTGAAGTCCGAGCTCACCAAAATAATCGCGTCGCTATATTGCCCGATTTTTACGGATTCCACACCCAGCAGATTTCGCAAAACGCGCATAGAAACGTCCTTCATATCGCCAATGCGCTCGCGCATAAACGGGTCGTCGATTTTCTCGAAGGCGTTTATGAACTTCTCGACAACCGACATATAACAGTATTCAATGTTGTAGCTGCTCTTTTCGAAAGTCGACATCGTCTCCTGGATAATCGCCACGTCGTCGAGCACCATAAGCAACGCGTCGAAAATCGCCGCCTCCGATTCGCCGATAGCCGCCACCAATTCATCTTTAAGAGCATTTATCTCGTTTTGCGTCTTTAAAATCGCGTCCTGAAAACGGGCGATTTCGTTCGGGCGGTCGCTGTCGCGGATTTCGTAGACGGGCGTTTTAAGCTCGCGGTCGAGCATAACGAAAGCCTCCCCGAAGGCGATACCCTTCGAGACCCCGATACCCTGCATCAACTTTTCGGCTTTTTCCGCGTTGTCCATTTTATGAATCTTCTTCCACTTCCGACGCTTTTTCAACACAATTTTTAAGTCTGTCCGAAAGTTCGCACAAACTGCGCAAATACGGTGCATTGTCGACAGCCGCCTTCGCAAGCTGCGCGTCGGTCATGCGCCAACGCCAGTTGCCGTGAGGCTTTCCGGGGGTGTTTGTGCGCGCCCACGCGCCCAAACCGAGAATGTCCTGCATCGGGAAAACCGCAATGTCCGCCACGCTTAGCATAACCGCGTGAATCATATCCCAGTTGACGGCTTCGCCCGAGGCGCGGAAATACCGCCGCGCTTCGTCCTTTGCGGTTTCCGACGCGCTTTCATACCAGCCAATCGACGTGTTGTTGTCGTGCGTGCCCGTGTAGAAAACGCAGTTGCGGCGCACATTGTGCGGCAGATACGGATTCTTCGGCGTGTCGCCGAAGGCGAATTGCAAAACCGCCATCGACGGAATCCCGAGCTCGTCGCGCAGCGCAAACGCCGCCTTCGAGAGCAACCCCAAGTCTTCCGCCACAAACTTCTGATTCGGAAAATGCTTTTTAATGAAGTCGAAAAATTCAATCCCGACGCCTTTTTTGAGCGAGCCCTTGCGCGCGTCGCCCGCCTTCGCGGGTATCGACCAGTAGTCCGCAAACCCCCTGAAATGGTCGAAGCGTATGACGTCGAACATGGCCGATGCCGACGCAATCCGCGCGCGCCAAAATTCGAAAAGTTTTTTCTTCGCGCCCTTCCAGTCGTAAAGCGGATTCCCCCAGAGCTGCCCCTGCGCCGAAAAATAGTCGGGCGCAACCCCCGCCACGTTCTTCGGCTGGAAATTTTTGTCGAGCTCGAATAGCGACGGATTCGACCACACGTCGGAGCTGTCAAGCGACATAAAAATCGGAATGTCGCCGAAAATCTCTATGCCCTTCGCATGCGCTTTCGCGCGGAACTTTTCGTATTGCGCAAAAAACGCCCATTGCCCGAATTCGGCCGCAAAAATGTCGTCCGCGCAATCTTCGGGCACGTTTTTCTTAGCCCGCTCGAAATCCCTGAACTGCAAATCCCAGTCGAGCCAGCACTTCTGCCCGAACCTGTTTTTTAGCGCGCGGAAAAGCGCATACGCTCCAAGCCAGCCCGCATTCTTGCGCCTGAACAAATCGAAGGATTTTTTTTCGCCAGCCGTCGCCGACGCCGCAAACGCCCGCGACGCCTTCGCAACAAGCGCAGGAACAATCGAATATATCGCGCCATAGTCGCAGTCGTCGCGCGGCAGGTTTTTTAGCGGCAGCAAGTCGGATTCCGACAGCCACCCGCGCCCGACAAAATCGCCCAAATCCAGAAAATACGTGTTCCCCGCGAACGCCGAAAACGCCTGATACGGCGAGTCCCCATACCCCGTGGGGTTGAGCGGACAAATCTGCCAGTATGAAAAACCCGCCTTCTCGGCAAAGTCCAAAAATCCGTCCGCGGCGGAACCGATGTTTCCGATTCCGTATTCCGACGGCAGCGACGAAACGTGCAAAAACACGCCCGCCCCTCTTTGTTTAATCCAGCCAAAGCTCATATCAACACACCTTCCGCAACATTTCTAAGCCGCCCGAAAACATCGGCGCGACGCCTTACAAACCGTCCACTTCTTTGCTTTCGAGCCACCCTCCGAAACCCTCGGCGCAACACATTGCGATCCTCCCGCTTCTTTGCTTTCGAGCCACCCCCCCCGAAAACCGCGGCACGCCCCGCATTAGTAACTGCGCCCTTCCTTGTTTTCGAAGTAGTTTATGAAGGCGTTGTTGAGCACTTCAAAGCCCCCCGGCGTGGGATAGTCGCCCGTAAAATACCAGTCGCCCGTGCACGAGGTAATCGACTTATGCAAATCCTCAATCGATTGGAAGACAATCTCCAATTCCCCGTGCCAGTTGCCCTTTGTCGGATACACCAATTCCGCAATTTTCTTCGAAAGCTGGTCGTCCGTAAAGCGGTCGTAAATCTCGCGGACATAGTTTTGCATTTGGCTTGCGGGTTTATCGCGCTGGGCAATGCACTTGCGGTAGACTTCGCCGATAAGCTCGCCCGCGCCCGTCTCCTTAGTGAGCTTTATCGCGGCTTGGAACGCCACAAACTTGCCGATTTCGCTCATGTCTATGCCGTAGCAGTCGGGATAGCGAATCTGCGGCGCAGTCGAGGCAATCACGATTTTCTTCGGATTCATCCTCCCCAAAATGCGTAAAATCTGCCTGTTCAGCGTCGTCCCGCGCACAATCGAGTCGTCCAGACACACGAGCGTGTCCTTGGGCTGGACAACCCCATAAGTGATATCGTAGACGTGCGAGGCAAGCTGCATTCTGTCCTTTTCCTGCGAAATGAACGTGCGCAATTTAATGTCCTTGTGCGCAATCTTCTCGCCTCTGGGCCAGTTGTCCATAATCAGCGATTCAATCAATTCGTCCGTCAACTCCGACTTTTTCGCAATCACTTCCTGCAATCCCGCCTTGACCTGACGGCGGCGTATGCAGCGCAATTCGTGCATCATTCCGTAATACGCAACTTCGGCGGTGTTGGGAATATAGCTGAAAACACTGTTTTTGAAGTCGCGGTCTATACTCTCGTAAATGCGCCTGCATAAAGCCGCGCCCAACGCCTTGCGCTCTTTGTAAATTTCGGGGTCGTTACCGCGCGAAAAATAAATGCGTTCGAACGTACAGCTCTTGCGCACGCCCGCCTTTCTATACTGACGCTCCTCGCACGAACCGTCGCACTTGACTACAAACACATTCCCCGGGGCGACCTCCTTGACCTCCTCCTGCGGGGCTTCGAAAACCGTCATAAGCGGCACGCGCTCCGAGGCGAAGGCAATCAGCTCGTCGTTCTTGTAGTAGTAGCACGGGCGGATTCCGTTTGCATCGCGCATAACAAAACAGTCGCCGTTGCCGATTGCCCCGGCAATCGTGTAGCCGCCGTCCCAGTTCTGAGCGGCATTGCTTACAATGCGAAGCGGACTCAGCCGCTCGTTCATCATCTGTAAAATTTTCTGCCCCGAAATTCCCTCGTTTCTCAATTCGCGATAAATCTCGGCGTGCTCGATGTCCAAATGATACGAAATCTCCTCCAAGACCGCCTGAGTGTCGGTGCTGAAAACGGGGTGCACGCCGAAGTCCACAAGCTGCTGCGTAAGCTCGCGCGTGTTTGTGATATTGAAGTTGCCAACAAGCATGAGATTTCGCGCGGGCCAAGTGCTTTTGCGCACAAACGGATGGCACGAATTTTTGTTGTATGAACCGCTCGTGCCGTAGCGCAAATGCCCCATCAAGACCTCGGCTTCGTAGTCGAAATTGGACTTTACCGTGTCGGGGAATTCGGGATGGATAATTCCCTTTTTGACCTTTTCGTTGTAGATTTCAAGCTGCTCGTTGAAAATCCGCGAAAGCCCGTTGCTCTTCGCGCTGCGCTCGCGGAACATATACGACTCGCCCGCGGGAACGCCTATTTTAACAGCACCTATACCCGCGCCGTCCTGCCCTCGGTTGTGCTGCTTTTCCATCAAAAGGAAAAGCTTGTTGAACCCGTATAACGGGGTGTTGTATTTTTCCTGATAATATCTAAGAGGCTTCAAAAGCCTGATTAGTGCAATGCCGCATTCGTGCTTAATAGGGTCGCTCATATAAAAAAATCTATGTGAAAAATTATCGAAAACGCCGAGTCCAATGCAAGCAAATTTATGGACTATCGGAACACTCTCCGCCCCGCGGGGCATCGGAATAAAAAACCTCGTCAAGACACAGCCCGCAGGCGGGGGCTGCCTGAATCAAATTCCCGCGCTCGGCGGCGGCGAGATACTTCTTCAACCGCTCGGGCGAAACATTGCCGCGCCCGACCTGCACAAGCCCGCCGACAATCATGCGCACCATTTTGTAGAGAAAACCCGAGCCTTCGACGGTAATCATCAACCCGCTTCCCCCGTCGATTTCGTCCACATCGAGCCTCCAAATCGTCTTGACCGTGTTTTCGCGCGCACCCTTGCCGCGATTCGCGCTGAACGCCTTGAAGTCGCGCTCGCCCAAAAACAGCTTCGCCACTTCGCGCATAGCCGCCACGTCGAGAGCCTTTCCGCCGAGCGACCACCTGTATCGAGCCAAGTCGGGCATGGCAAAGCCCTTGGCAATCTTGTAGACATACCGCTTGCCCCGCGCCGAAAACCTCGCGTGGAAATCCCCCGACACCTCCCTTATCGACAACACCTGAACGACGAGCGAATTTCCCGACCTCAACGCCCGCAACAACGCTTCGGGCGAATGCCTCCAAACCGCGTCGAAGTGGAACACAAGCCCCCGCGCGTGAACGCCCGCGTCGGTTCGCCCGCTGCCGTGAATACGCACCAAATGCCCGAAAATCGACTTCAAGCGATATTCAATAAAATCTTGAACCGTGTTTCCGCCCGCTTGCGATTGCCACCCCTCAAAGTCCGTCCCGTCAAAGGCGACAACACACATAAACCTGCGCAGCCGCACCTCTTCCACCGCAGCCGAACCACATTCCGCACCGCCAACCGACTTTGCGCCGGCACCCGCCGACCCCGCCCCGGCAACACCGACAGCCTTTCCACCAGCCACAACCGCGCCCGACGCACCCAAAACACCAGACACGTCCGCCACTGCACTAGACGCACACGACGCCTTAGCCCTACCCGCAGCCCCCTGTGCTGCAAAAAAAGCCCTCAATTCACGCGAAAAATCGTCCATACCCGCCTTGTAAAAATTTTAGAAAAAACAACCACCGCCAATAAAACCTAAAAACCAATCCGCAAAAACCGCAAAGCAAACCGCCCCAAAACACACTCCGCAAACGCCGCACTACCCGCCAATAATCTCGCCCGTGTCGAGATACTCCTGCAAAAACAACGCACTCGCGCGCGAATCCACTTCGCCCGTCCTGCGGTTCTTCTTCCGTGCGGCAACCGTCCGAGTCTTTTTGGGCGAAAACGCCGCCATATCGCATTCTGCCTGATACGAACTCAGCCGCTCGTCGACGCGCACAAATTCGACCTCCGCCCGCACCGACATCTTCGCAATAAACGCGTCAACCTCCCGCGCCTTGTCGCTCACCGACCCGTCCATATTGAGCGGATACCCCACCACAACGCGCCCGATTCTCCGATTGGCAATCTCCGCCAAAATGCGGGCTTCCCGCGCTTCGGCAGTCGGTTCGTTCGCCGCCCGAATCGGGACGGCAACGCCGATATCCGTGTCGGCAAAAGCAAGCCCGATACGCTTGTGCCCATAATCGACTCCCAGAATATTCATCGTCAATAAATGTAGAAAAAATCCCCCGACAGTCAAAACCAAAACCGCTCCGACATGACTTTTCCAGCCTTTTTCCCGCAATTCCCTCAAAACACCCCCCATCACTTTTGAAATCCAACAGCAGAGCACGTTTTTCGCATTCTACCCTCCTACGTTTTCAAGTCCGAAGCTTTCCCGCTAAAATAAAAATTCTCCGCGTCAAAAATATATTTTTCCCGTCGGTTGAATGTGCCTTTCAAAAAAATTAAAAAAAATTTTCGCACAAAAATGTAAGATTTTGCCTCTAACACAATCCTAACAAAACCGGAAACAGCCACTCCTGAAAACTTCCCGCCGCTTAATGAACGCGCATTTACGCGAAAGGGGGGCAAAAATCGGCTAAAAAACCGACAAAATCGACAAAAAAAATCCGAAACCCCGATAAAATCGGCACTACACATTCGGGCGCTTCTAATTCAAGAAAAAATTGAAAAATCGGCTAAAAATTTTTCCACATAAAATTGTTAATAACTTGTAAAAAACTATTCCTTGATTCTTCCGAGAATCCGTGGAATATGTATTGTCACAGAGAGGGAAAATTGATTGCCGTAAAAAGGCAAACCTTTGATGTCGCGACAAAGCGTTTAAACATAACTAACGCTTTTAAAGCAAGTTACAGGAAATCATTTTTATATCCCCCACTCGTAAAACTTTCAACCCCGAACAAAACTCCCCCAAATTCAACGTGTTAACGCTCACCTAAAAATAAAGCTTGGCATACGGCGGATTTTTGTGAATAAACATTGGTAATTTAGAAACTATGACAGAACAGATACAGGAGTTTTACCCGACGCAAATTTGGGCAAAAGCCAAGGGCGAGATACAGTCTTCGCTCTCAGAGGAGATGTTTGCGTCTTGGTTTAAAAACTTGGAGTGCACTGGCGGCGACGAAACCTGTCTCAACCTCCGCGCCGAAAGCGATTTTGCCGCGATGTGGCTAAAAGACAATTACGCCGACCTAATTGTGAAAAACCTCTCGCTCGTATGCGGACGCACAATCAGGGCGAACATATCCGCGCCCGAGCCCGAGGCTTCCGCGGCCGCCGCGCCGCGCGAACAACGCCCCTGCCCCCCGCGCCTTTCGCGCAGCGTCTCCGCTGCTTCGGCGGCGCGTATAAACACATCGATATCGCCCCGCAACACGTTTGAAAACTTCGTCGTAGGCGAGAGTAACCAATTCGCCTATTCGGCGGCATTGGCAGTCGCCCAGAACCTCGGCGTTGCATTCAACCCGCTTTTGATATATGGGGCGACCGGCTTGGGCAAGACCCACCTTATGCACGCGATTGCGCATTTCGTGCTTAAAAACAACCCCGAAAAGAACGTCGTCTACCTCTCGTCCGAAACTTTTGTAAACGACTACGTTTCGGCAATGCGGGCGGGCAACCTCACCCAGTTCCGCCAGAAGTGCCGTCAAGCAGATGTTCTGCTAATCGACGACATCCAGTTTTTCGCCAAAAAGGAGAGCTCGCAAAACGAGTTTTTCCACACATTCAACGAACTTTTCAACGCGGGCAAACAAATCGTGCTCTCGTGCGACCGCCCCATAAACGAGGTTGCCGACATCGAGCAACGCCTCGTTTCGCGATTCAGTTGGGGTGTTTCCGTCGATATCCAAGTGCCCGATTACGAGACGCGCCTTGCAATCTTGCAGAAGAAAATCGAGGCTTCGCAGTCGGCAGTGTCTATTTCTCCCGAGGCGGTCGACTTTGTCGCGCGCCGCTTCACAAAAAATGTCCGCCGAATGGAGGGTGCACTAACAAACCTCATCGGCTACGCAACACTCATCAGCAAAGATTCCGTCATTTCGCTAAGAAAGGCGCAGGAACTGTTGTCGGCGGCCCTACTTGAAGAGGACGAAGGGCAGCTTGTAGACATCGAAAAAATCCAGAAGAAGACGGCGGAACGCTGCGGCGTGACAGTCGAGGACATCTGCGGACGCGCACGGCCTGCAAACATCGCCTTGGCCAGACAAATCGCGATGTATCTTTCGCGCAAACTCACGACACATTCGTTGGAGGAAATCGGCAAACGCTTCGGAGGCAAGAACCACGCCACCGTAATGCACGCAATGCACGTAGTGGAACGGACAATGGAACAGGACGAACAGGTAAAACACCTCGTCGAGTATATGCTCAAAAATCTCGCCGTCTAACCGCCGCCACACACAACAGACACACTTCTCCACAACACACAAAAAACGCCCGACCACCCGCCGGACGTTTTTTTGCACCTGCAACAACTTTGCATAAACAAAGTCGATAACTTTATTTTCCTAAATTGCCTTTATCCTTTAATACCGAATTAAGGATTTTCTCATTTTCAATTACCATATTCAGTCTATCTGCATCTTGCACATAATTCTTATCTATTTCAAGTTGACCCTTCGCATCCATTAAGTTTTTCATTATAGAGTTCACAGTTTCATTGTCCCCTATACGCGAGTATAACGCTATCAGTTTGTCTACGCCCTTAAACGAAACGCGGGAGGGAGACGTCATCCACTCAGGTTTATTCATCTCCATCGCCATCGAAAACATTTTTGCCGCAAAAGCGAGATTCTTTTTGTCCTGAGCCTTCTCATAGCCCTCCAATATTTTATAAGCGAGTTCGGCGAAATGGGGACTACCTGTAAATTGAGCCAACTGCCCAAGCGCATCCGCTTCATCCCCAAAGCGCGCTTTTAACATTTTCTTTTTTGCAGTATTGAACTTTGAAAAAACTTCCGACTCTGGAACAGTTTCATTAAAAAAGATATCAAGCATCGCCTCATAGGAGTCTTTGTAAAGCTTAATTTTGTTATTCCCCGAAACAAATAAAAGCCCGCATGCAACTAATAAAGAAGCAATTACGCCAAAAACGAACATAAACCTCTTATCGAGTAAAATGATGTTCCGCTTGTGATTCGGACGCTCTTTCTTTTCCGTTGATGATTTCGAAGCATAAAAATCAGTTGGACTTGCCGCAATCGCCTGTATATCGCGCGACATATCGGAAAGATGCAAATAGCGTTCTTTCACCGATTCCTCCATCGCACGATTTACCACCGCTATAAACCCGTCCCAAGCCAAAATATCTATCGTCGACATCCCATCTTTGCCCTGCGGCGGATACAAATACGCAGCACGCCCGACCAAGTCGGGTGAATTTCCCGTCAGCAAAGTAAAGAACGTCGCAGCCAACCCCCACATATCGGGATTTCCGTGTTTTGCTGAATACCAAGACGGCGCGCTATAATAAGGCGTTCCGGCGGAACTTGCCGAAAGCCTGTCCTCAGTCAAAAGGCCAATGTCGCCCAAAACTGGCTTGCCGCAAACAAACAGTATGTTCTGCGGTTTTATGTCCCGATGCAGCATACCCGCCTTTCCGAGCGCATCGGCGGCGGTAATTATCGGCAAAAACAGCTCTGCAATCTCATCGCGCGAAAACCATTTGTCCGCATTTCTACGCTCGTCAATGACAGTCTGCAAAGACCTCGGCCGCCAACTTTCATCTTCCGGAGAAATAGACATATCAACTCCGTCCGCAAGCGGCATCGAATAACACAACTTATCGTCAGAGGCCGCAATGTCCCCGACACCCACAATGTTCGCACCTTGCAAGTTTTCCGCAATTGCCTTGTATTTTTTCAGGGCATCAAGCTCTCGCGAAATACCTCCTGTTATTTTTACTATTTTGACGGCACAAAAAACACCGTCCGCCAAATTCTTTGCCAAAAAGACATCTCCGAATCCTCCGGAACCGATACGGCGTAAAAGTTTATATTTAGTATTGAATGCAATAATATCCATAATTTATAAAAACATTTTCTGCTATATCCGAATTGGACTCGGAAGAAAACAAAATTTTCAACGAAAAAAAATATATATGAATTGTCCAGACACACCAAATAGCCTAATCGGAAAAATCCTCGACAATGCCGACCTAAAACTCTGGCAGAAATCGTGGGAAAGATTCTACGAAATATACCTCATAACCGTCCGCCAAATGGCCATAAATTCCTTCAAAAAAATCGGCTGGAAGACTACCGACGAATCCGTGGTTTCGGGTATCATTTCCGAAACGTTCCTCAACCTGCAAAAGGCGTTTGAAAACGGCAATTACACGCCCGAAAAATACAGATTCCGCGGTTTTCTAAAAAGCATAGTTTATAGGCGAACCCTCGATTATATTCGCAGACAGAATTCCGACAGACTTGTGAAAGTGGAATCCATAGAAATCTCCGATATGCTTTCAAAAGGCGACAGCCAAAAGCACGCAGCCTACTTCGACACGCTTGAAGAAGACGAGGCGCGCACCTACAAAATGTCGCTTATAATGGATATCTGGGAATCCATACGCCACAGCTTCGACCCCAAAACCTGCCTGTGTTTCGAAATGCGCATACTCGAAGACAAACCCGTAGCCGACATTTGCAAACAACTGGGTGTCCCGCGCGAGAAGGTGGACAAAAGCGTCCATAGAATAATAAAGCGACTGCGCGAGGAAACCCAAAAAGAATATTATAAAAAGGAGATAGAAAAATGACAAAACAAGACCCCGAAGACAGAAACGTCCCCAACAAACTCGGCGACAGCGAAGAGACAATCATAGCCGACCTCAAAGCCGCCTACAAACAAATAAATAAAATAAAGAAATCCACACAGGCGCGGGAAATAAAACTGGACATAGAACGCCGCAACCTCGCCGACAAAATGAAAAAAGAATAAAAAAAATGACGGCAACCCCGTCGAACAAACGGACGGCTTTTAACAAACAGCATTCCGCGTAAAAAAATAAAAACTAAAAAACAAATAGGAGGCTCCCTTCTTCGGCAGCCTCCTATTTCTTTACAAAATTCGACAAAATGTAGATTATTAACGAACCGATTTTCCGTTTTTCTATTCCGAAATCTCCGAAAAACCCGCTTTATACAAGGAACAATCAACGGCGGAAGCATTATCAACCGCCGCCGACATAAACCAAAACGCCGTAACCAAAAACGCGATTACCACGACAACCAAAACGCGAAGAATTTTTGTTTCAGCATTTGGCATAGAATTTCCTGATTTCATCGGCTACGTATTTGAAGATTCCCTCTTCGTATTTCAAATCGAGCCACGCCCACATACCGTTGTGGTTTAGCTCCAAAAACACAAGCTCGCCGTCTTTGCGCAAAAAGTCGAAACGCCCGTGAACGTAGCCGCTGTCGCGCATAAAGTTTGCAATGGCAATCTCTTCGTCCGCCGAAAGCGACGTTCGCTCCCATTTCATATATATGCCCTCTGCGCGACTGTCGTCATACTTTATTTTTGAGCGGTCAATTTCAAAGGCGAATGTTTTTCCGTTCAAATAAAACGCCGTAATTTCTTTTTGCGCGTCTACCCTGCGCTGTAAAAACCACGGATAATACGGGTCTATTTTGTCGGCGGCTATTTTGCGCGTCATAAAAGTTTTATCCCTGCCGATTCGCTCTTGCGTCAAAGCCTTTGCAACCCATTCACCGTCGCGAATTTCGTCGGGAATAAATCCGCGCACAATATGGAATTCGGGCACTTTGAAATATTTCTTTGCAAGGCGCATTTGCGAAAATTTATACCACTTGCCGCGCGTATCGGGCGCAAAAACAGCCTTGCCGCGGGCACACATATCAAAATATAAATCCCGCCACATTCGCTCGACTTCGGCGCGCGTCCAGTTTTCAAGACAACCGTCGGCGGGAACGTCTATCGAATCTAAAAACATCGGCTTGCGCAAATATACACACCTTAGGTCTGATTCGCGCATTTGTTTGCCGTCGGGAGCCTGCACAACGAATCCGTCAGAGGAAAAATCCCACGCGTATTCATTCCATTTGTTAATGTCAAAGCGGAAAACGTCAATCCCGTCGAGAAACGGTAAAAGCATATCCGTTGTTACGTCTTGCGAACAGGTAATAATTAAAAGCATAAAATATTTTTGTTATTATTAAAAATTGAGCAAAAAAATCGGGGCACAAAACCGCACCCCGACGAAGTTTAAAAATCAGTCCCAAGTTTTGGCGTCGTCCATCATTGGATTTGGCAATGGACCTGTATGAGTATAGTTCATACTCACCCCTGTTTTTCCCGCGTCTTTGAGTTCTTCGCCACGGGCAGAAACAATACCCTGAGGCTCGGAAAGTTCCGATACTGTTTGTGCGACGTCGACGGGAGACATCAATGCCATCGAAGCCACCATTGTTGATATGATCATATATTTTCCTTTTGTTGCGGAAGTTTTTATTAACTTCCATAAACCATTTCGTAAAAGCTTCATACTTCTTCCGCGTAAAAAATATATTTTTTCAAAATCAAAAAAACGTCCGTAAAAACGGACGTTTTAGAATCGGAAAATTTTAGATTAAATGACGTTAAATACAAATATCCCGTCGGACGTTTTTTTGTGCAACCGCACACTCCACGCCGCTACAAACCCCGCGAGCCCCGCGCCACCCGACAGCCTCACACAAACGGCGTCGAAATCGTAAACTTGTAGGCGTCCGCGCGGTAGAGCGATTTTTCTATCGCCACCACGCGCCCCGAGCGCAGCAAATTCGCGCCTTCCAGACACATCACAACCGTCGGCTGCGACTTCGAAAACCCGTTGCCTTCGCCCGCCTCCAAACTCTTGGCGAAAATGTTCCTGTCGACTTTTTCCACCACAACCCCGTATTGCGACGCGAAAAATTCGAGCGGATTGTCGATATCGTCAAACTTCTCTATTTCGGGCAACAACGACGCGTCGAAATAAAGCGTCTCGTCTTTCAGCATTCGCGAGTTCCCGTAGCGGAACACGCGCAGCTTCGCGATTTTGCCGACAATCTCGTAGAAATTGCCCGACACCTGAATGTCGACCTTTCCGTGGAAAACCTTCTTCTCGACAGTCTCGACCTTCGCCGCAATCCCCTCCCTGCGCAGATTCGAGGCAAAACTGCCCTTCAACGCCGAAAACGAACCCAACGCGCGGCTTAAAAAAAATCCGTCGCGCTGCAAAACCACCGTTCCCTTGCCGCGCACGCGCTTGACAAGCCCGCGCAGTTCAAGCTCCAAAAGCGTCTTGCGAGACGTCGAACAACTCACGCCCCAACGTTTGGCAATGTCGTTTTCCGACGGAACTTTGCAGCCCGCGCCGATTTCGCCCCCCGCAATGCTTTTCGCGATTTCTTCGGCAATCACAAGATACTTCGGCGTATTTTTCATAGCGCGAATATGCACAACCCGCCCGAATGTGTCAAATTTTAACTTCCGCCCGAAGCCGTTTAAAACCGCTTATTCCGCCACTCCCGCGACATCGGCTCAAACGCGCAATCCCGCATCAAAAACCGACTCGCCCCATCCCGAGCTCCGCCTATTTCCCCGAACGCCTAAAACACCCCCCGCGCCTGCCGCCTTTTTGCGACACCCCGCGCGATGCAAAAAAACGCCGCCCCGAAAAACCGAAGCGGCGCAAAAAAATCAAATCCCTATAAAAAGCTTAGCCCTTAAACGCGACTTCGATTTTCGGGAACGCCACATCGACCTGCGCGGCAATCTTCGCCGCAGCCTTCTCGTCGGCTTTGAGCAGACGTATGGCAGTCTTGATAATCTGCGCGCGCGCCATCTTCTTGCATTCGCTGTCCGAGAACGCCGCTTCGAGGAATTTTTCGAAATCCATCGAACGCGCCGCCGACTTCTTCGCCGCCTTCGCCGCGCAGCCCTTTTCGGAGCACTTGCACGCCGATCTCGAACACGGCTTCGCGCACGGCTTCTTCGTCGATGCCGACACAGCCGGTTTTTTCACCGCAGCGGGCTTCGCAACCTTCGCGGCTTTCGCGGGCTTCGCCGCCGACTTCGTCGATGCTGCTACCGTTTTCTTCGATGTTGTCGCGGCTTTTTTAACCGCCTTCTTCGGAGTAGTTTTTGCGTTTTTCATATTTTCAGTAAAAGTTTTTTATCTAAAAAAATCAATAAAAAAAGCCTCCCGCACCCTGCCGCACTCCGCTCCACTCCGCGCGACGCAAAAAAACACCGCGCAACCAAACTGCGCGGCGTCCGCAACCCCGCCGCGCGGCAATCATACACAGCGCGGCAGTCAAATACAAAATATTAAGATTCCTTAAATTTTGCCACAAGATCGTTTACTGTCGCCTTCGCGTCGCCGTAAAGCATGCGCGTATTCGGACGGAAGAACAGCGCGTTTTCGAGACCCGAGAATCCCGCGCCCTTGCCGCGTTTCAACGCCAAAACGGTCTTAGCCTTGAACGCCTCGATAATCGGCATTCCGTAAATCGGGCTTGACTTGTCCTCCGCCGCAGCGGGGTTTACAACGTCGTTCGCGCCTATGACAATCGCAACATCGGCAGTCTCCAAAATGCGGTTGGCCTCCTCCATTTCTTTGAGCTGCTCATACGGAACGTCTGCCTCTGCCAAAAGCACATTCATATGCCCCGGCATGCGCCCCGCGACCGGGTGGATTGCAAAACAAACCTCCGCGCCGTTGTTTTCCAAAATCGAGGCAAGCTCTTTTACGGCGTGCTGCGCCTGCGCAACCGCCATGCCGTAGCCGGGGATAAACACCACGCTTTGCGCGGCTTCGAGAATGTAGTAGGCGTCGTCCGCGCTGATAGCCTTCATCTCGCCTTCGACTTTTCCCGCCGCCGAACCGCCCGACGCGCCGAAGCCCGAAAACAGCACATTCGCCAGCGTCCTGTTCATCGACTTGCACATAATCACCGTCAAAATCACGCCGCTTGCGCCTACCAAACAGCCCGCAACAATCAGCACGTTGTTTTCGATTACGAACCCCGCCGCCGATGCCGCCAAGCCCGAAAGCGAGTTGAGCATCGAAATCACCACGGGCATATCGCCGCCGCCGATTGGCATAACCGCCGCGAACCCGAGCGCGAAGGAAAACGCCGCCGCAGCAATCAAAAGCCAGTGCGCCGTCTGGGCGTCGCCCGCAAACAGGAACGCCGCCGACACCGCAACCACAACCGCCGCCAAAAGCGCGTTTACAATCTTCTGCCCCGCAAAAACCTGAGCCTTGCCCGAGATTTTTCCCGAAAGCTTCGCCCACGCATAAACGCTGCCCGTAAACGTAATTCCGCCGATGAGCACCGCCGCAATCGTCGCGAATTTCGTGAACGTCGACATATCCCCCGCCGACGGCACAACCGCCGCCAACGCCTTCGAAACCGTCGAACTCACCACGCCGTTGTAGTAGAAATCCGCCCAGCCGACAAGCAAACTCGCCAGACCGCCGAACCCGTTAAGCAGCGCAACCATCTCGGGCATTGAAGTCATCTTGACCTTCTTTGCCGCGACCGCGCCGACAACCGCGCCGACTGCGACTGCCCCGACAAGAATCGCCCACGATTTCGCGTCGGCGGCATTGAGAATTTCCCTGTCGAAAAGCGTCACCACGACAGCCAGCAACATACCCCACGCCGAGACAATGTTGCCCCGCCGCGCCGTCTGCGCCCTGCCGAGCATCTTGATACCCAAAATAAACAAGACCGACGAAATAATATACGCCACATTCACCAGTTCGGGAAGCCAACTTGAATCCTTCATACTATTTGCCCTCCTTGTTCTTGAACATCGCAAGCATTCTGTCCGTGACCACATAGCCGCCCACGACATTCACCGTAGCGAGCACCAAAGCCAACGCCCCCAACGCGGTCGCAAAATCGCTTTCCGCCGTTCCCGCCGTGGCAATCAGCGCGCCGACAATCGTAATTCCGCTGATGGCGTTCGAGCCGCTCATAAGCGGCGTGTGCAGCTGGCTGGGCACTTTCGAAATCAGCTCGAAGCCCAAAAACGCCGCCAAAGTAAAAATAAATAAAAGCAATACAATATCCATAAAAAACCTCCAAAAATATTATTGAAAACGCGGGTCGGTTATCTTGCCGTCGGCGGCGACAACCGTCGACTTCATTATCGGGTCGTCGAAGTTCAACTTGAATTCGCCCCCCTGCGAAAAATGGGAAATATAGTTGAAGACATTCGCGCTGAACATCTGGCTTGCCGAGGCGGGAACCCCCGCTTCGAGACACGTATCGCCGATAATCATCACGCCGTTGGGCGTAATCACCGTTTCGTCTGGGCGCGAGCCTTCAACATTGCCGCCCGATTCAACCGCCATATCGACAACCACACTGCCCGACTTCATACCCTCCACCATTTCGGCGGTGATAATGCGCGGGGCTTTCCTGCCGAAAAGCTTGGCGGTGGTAATCACGACATCGGCTTGGGCGCAAACTTTCGCCATGGCCTTGCGTTGAAGCTCGATTTGCTCGGCAGTCAGCTCTTTGGCGTAGCCTTGCGCGGTCTGCCCCGTCTCGCCGAGGTCGATTTTTACAAACTTCGCGCCCAAGCTCTTCACCTGCTCTTCGACGACAGGACGCGTATCGAACGCCTCCACACGCGCCCCGAGCCTCTTGGCGGTCGCAATCGCCTGCAAACCCGCTACGCCGACGCCGACAATAAAAAACTTCAACGGCGAAATCGTGCCCGCGGGCGTCATCATCATCGGCAGAATTTTGTTGATTGAATACGCCGCCTTAATCACCGCATTGTAGCCCGCCAAATTCGACTGCGAACTCAGCACGTCCATTTTCTGCGCAATCGTGCTGCGCGGGACAAGCTCGAAACTCGCCGCATAAACGCCCGCCTCCGCAAACGCGCGAATCAGCGGCTTTTCGTTGAACGGGTCGAGCAGGCTCAAATGGAACGACCCGCGTTTGAGCCGCGAGACTTCCGCAATGTCGGGCTTTCGCACCTCCGCGACAAAGTCGGCTTGCGCAATCGCTTCCGCGCCGACAATCTTCGCGCCCGCAGCTTCATAGTCGGCGTCGACAAAACCCGCTTTGAGCCCCGCCCCGCGCTCGACATTCACTTCCCACCCAAGTTTTGCCAACTTTTGCGCGTCGGCGGGAATCAGCGCAACACGAGCCTCTCTCGGGTCTTTCTCCTGAACAACGAATAATTTTTTCATTTCTCAATACTCCGTTTTTGCAAAAATAAAGAAGAGCGTCCCGACCTCAGGACACCCCTCGAAATAAAATCAGCCTTGCGCCTGCTCCGACGGCACATCGTCCGAACCCTCTTCCGATTCCTCGGGCGGATTCGCATAGTAGTTCTGATAGCTCTTGTCGTAGTAGTTCAGACTGTATCCCGCCGACGCCCCCGAGCTTACCATATTCATCACCGCGCCCAAAATCGGCACATTCGATTCCATCATTCTCCTGATGTAGTTCTTGATGACCTTGCGCTTTGCCGAGTTGAATTTCACCACATAAATCACTCCGTCGACTTCGGGCATAATCGAAACCGCGTCGCTGACTGCCCCCACCGGCGGCGAGTCCACAAACACCTTGTCATAGCGTTGGCGCAACGTCTGCAACATCTTCAAAAATTCCTCCGAATTCAAGTCCTGCATCGGATTGAGAGCGCGTTTTTCGCAGGCGAGAACGTCGAGATTCGGGAAGAAGTCGCGCACAATCACGTTGTCGAGCGAGTCGCCCTGCTCGATGTAGGACACCAAGCCCCTGTCAATTTTAAGCCCGAGCGTCTTCGCCAACACGGGCAGACGCATATCGGCGTCGACAACAACCACCTTTTCGCCGTTGAGCGCGCAGGTGAACGCCAAATTCGTCACCACAAAACTTTTGCCTTCCGAGGGCGTAGTCGACGTGAACAACACCACCTTCGCATTCTTTGCAAAATTGTTAACTTTGAGCGTCGAATAGAGCGAGCGGAACGCCTCGGTCGTGACCCTGTCGGCATTCGACGCCGCAACCTGAGCCTTTTCCGAAGAATTCAGACGAATCACCCTCGGGATAATTCCAAGCAGCGGAATCCCGATAACCGATTCGATGTCATACGCGCTCTTTGCCCTGTCGTCCATAAACGCCACCAAAAACGCCACGCCAACGCCGCCCGCAAGACCCGCAAAAATGCCGAGCACCACATTCAAAACATAGTTCGGGCTCGACGGGCGCAACGACGGAGCCGCATGGTCGACAATTCTCGCGCCTTCGTTAATCAGCGAAACCTGCGCCGTGCGCACATTCATCGACGCAATTAGCGACGCATGCATACCCTCCGCCACCTGACGTTCGCGTTCGAGCGACTTGTAAATAATCGACTTTTTGCCCAAATCGATAATCTCGTTTTTCTTTTCAACGAGTCTCTTTTGCGAATCCTCGTAGTTTTTGAGCGCATTCTGATACGTCGATTCCACCTTCTGATACGCGTATTGAATGGCAACGGCAAGCTCCTTGTTAATCTGCTCCAAGGTCTTGCGCGCTTCAATCATCTTCGGGTGCTTTTCCTTGTAGCGTTTTTCGAGCGACGAAACAAACACCTGCTGCGTCGACCTGTCCATAATCAGCTTGCTAATCTGCGGCATATCCGAAATGAACGGCAACTCGCACAAATCCTTGCCCTGACGCTTGTAGTCCTGAATCATTTCCCATTGGGTCGAAACCGAGTCGAACACTCGCTTGTCGTTCGTCAAAATTGCATTGAGGTCTTTGAGCTCCATACGGTCGACATCGTCCTCCCTATCGAGCGACACCGCCCTGTTTTTCTCGCGGTATTCAATGAGCTTCTTGTCGAGCTCCTTAACCTTCGCCTCCTGCTGGGCGACTTTCGTGCGCAATTCGTCAATCGACGTAATCAAATTCTGAACCTTGTTCTGGTGCGTGAACCTTATGTATTCGCTCGCAAACAAATTTGCAATCTTCGCGGCGGTGAACTTGTCGGGGTGCGTAAAGGTAATGCGCACAAACAGCGTCATTCTCTCGGGAATGATTTTGCGGTTCTCGAAAAGCAGCTCCTCTTCGCTCTTGGGGATACCGATAGTGAACATATCCCGATACGGCGCGGCAAAGCGTTTAAGCTCGTCCTCCTTCATGCGCGACTTCACCGCCGAGACAATCTCCGCACTCTCCATCAACTTCACCTGCGTATTGAAGTCTTCAATCGAAAGAATCGTGTCGTTGCGCGAACGCTGCGTCGCCCCCGGTCCGTCAATTGGCGTATCCGAGTCGCGCAAAATCTGGATTGACGACATAGACGTATATTGCGGCGTAATTCTGAAAGTATAAAGCAAAATACCCGCCAAAATGATGAAGAACGTGATGATGATATACCAAATTCGCTCGCGCAAAATCATCATATAGTCCTTGAAAGTTCTGTTCGGCATGGCCGCCGCGCCGCCCGCCGCGCCCACACCCGCCGAGGGCTGACCCGCACCGTATCCGTAGCCGTAGCCGCCATATGCGCCGCCGTAGCCCGCGCCGTAACCGCCTGCACCATAGCCGCCGTAGCCGTAACCGCCATAACCGCCCGCACCATAGCCGCCGTAACTGCCGGCGATCTTTTTGCGCTTTAAAATTTTCGTCGGTTTTGCCTGCGGTTGTCCCGCATTTGCCGCGCCGCCCGCGCCGTTGGATTTTTCGGGTTTTCTATCTTCGTCTGACATTTTCGTAAGTAAAAGTTTTCGCGTTTTTTTGTTGATTGACACCGCCGCAGAACCGCAGCCCGTTAGAAAGCCGATTCCTGAACTTCGATAGTATCGCCGTCTTGCAGCGGAAAGTCAGTCGCGCTCTTGTCGTTTAAAATCGCGCGCAAATTGACTTCGAATACGCGTATAGAACCGTCTTCGAGCTTGCGCTTTACGTTTATCGCCCTATCTTTGGCAATGCGCGTGGTTCCGCCAGCATTGGCAATCGCGCGCGAAAGCGTCAGGTCTTCCTCGTTCGGGAAAAGCACTTCGCCCGGGCGGTTGACCTGCCCGATAACATAGACTCTGCGCGGGGCATATTCGGCTACAAACATCGTAATGCTCGCATTTACCAAGTAGTCCTTTTCGTAAAGCTCTTTGATTTTCGATTGCGCATCGGCAACCGTAAGCCCGCTGACCGACACCGCGCCGATGAGAGGCATAACGATGTTCCCGTCCGCCGAAACCTTGTAAATCGTGTCCAGCTCGGGCTCGTTGTAAACCTTAATCTGAACCACGTCAAGCGGCGAGAGTTTGTAGGAAGTTCTCTGCGCGACCGCGCCGAAAGCCGAAAGCGACATCAGGAGCGCCCCCGATAAAACAAGAGTCTTAACCAATCTATTCATTTCAGTGCAAGTTGAAAAATAAAAATCCGCCCGAATCTTCCGGACGAAACACAAATATAAATGTCGAGTTCCCAAACAAACATAAAGCCCGCCCCAAGTCAACAAACTTTTCTTCCATTTTCCCTAAAAAACGCGGCCGAAACCGTTCAACTCCGCCCCGAAGCATAAAAACCCCGCCCCGAAGCCGAAAAATGTTGAAAAAGGGAAAAAATCCGTTAACTTCCACAAAATCGAATCATCAAAAAAAATATCGGACTATTTATGAAACAACAACAACTCGACACCATCTTGCAGCTCGCCGCAAATCAGGCGCGCGGTCTCGCCATCGACGCAATCGAAAAGTGCGCTTCCGGACACCTCGGGCTTCCCCTCGGCTGCGCCGAAATCGGCGCGGTTCTCTTCTCCGAAATCCTCGACATCGACCCCGCCAAGCCCAAGTGGCTCAACCGCGACCGCTTTATTCTGAGCGCGGGGCACGGCAGCATGTTTCTGTATTCGTGGCTGCACCTCTCGGGTTTTAACCTGACAATCGAAGACCTCAAAAATTTTCGAATGAAGGGCTCGAAGACCCCCGGACACCCCGAGTTCGGTGAAACCGACGGCGTCGAGGCAACAAGCGGACCGCTCGGACAGGGTATCGGCAACGCCGTAGGTATGGCGATTTCCGAAAAAATGGCGGCGGCGCGATTCAACACCGCCGAACATAAAATCTTCGACCATAAAGTCTGGTGTCTGGCAGGCGACGGCTGCATGCAGGAGGGCGTCTCCGCCGAGGCCGCCGCGCTCGCGGGCACACTAAAACTCGGCAACCTCGTCCTGCTCTACGATTCGAACGACGTCACCCTCGACGCAATGGCGGACAAAACAATGCGCGAAGACACCGCCTTGCGCTTCCAGTCCTACGGCTGGGAAGTCGCAAAATGCGACGGCCACAACATCGCCCAAATCCGCAAGGCTCTCAACGACGCCAAAAATTCGACGTCCGACAAGCCCAAACTCATCATCTTTAAAACCACAATCGCCAAGGGCATAGCCGAAGTCGAAAACTCCGCCAAGGGGCACGGCGAGGGCGGCGCAAAATTCGCGGCCGCCGCGCGCAAATCGCTCGGACTTCCCGAAGAAAAATTCTACGTCTCGGAGGAAGTCTACGCAATGTTCAAAACCGTCGCAAAGGTGAACGCCGAAACTTCCGCCGCGTGGCAAAAGACATTCGAGGCTTGGAAAAACGCCAACCCCGACAAGGCGGCGGAACTCGATTTCTGCCTCGACAGAAAACAGAAATTGACCGCCGAAGAGCTGCTTAAAATGATTCCCGCCTTCCCCGCCGACGACAAGAGCGCGACACGCGCCTCTTCGGGCGTGGTAATGAACGCGCTGGCAAAAAACCTGCCCTTTATGATTACGGGCTCGGCAGACCTCTACGGCTCTACGAAAAACTACCTCAAAGGCCTCGGCGACTTCTCCGACACCGACAACGCAGGCCGCAACATCTGGTTCGGCATACGCGAACACGCAATGTGCGCAATTTCGAACGGCATAGCCTACTACGGAATCTTCGAGCCTTCCTGCGCCACATTCCTGACATTCGCGGGATATATGCTCGGTGCAATGCGCGTAACCGCCCTTTCCCGACTCCCCGTCCAGTTCGTGCTAACGCACGATTCAATCGGCGTCGGTATGGACGGCCCCACCCACCAACCCGTGGAAATGACCTCCATTTTGCGCTGCATTCCGCGCCTTAACGTAATACGCCCCGCCGATTGCGAGGAAGCCGCAGGCGCGTGGGCGAGCGCGCTCGCCCGCAAGGACGGCCCGACGGCTCTCATCTTGTCGCGCCAAAACCTGCCAAACCTCTCTTCAATCGACATCGACACGCGCCGCAACGGCGTTCTCAAAGGCGCGTATATCGCCGTTAAAGAGACCTCCGAACTCAAAAAAATCGTCATCGCCACGGGCTCGGAGTTGCAACTTGCAATCGAGGCTGCAAAGAAATCTCCGTCAATCCGCGTCGTTTCAATGCCGTGTATGGAAATCTTCGACGCCCAACCGCAGTCGTATAAGGACGAAGTCCTGCCGCCTTGCGACGACATCGTCGCTGTCGAGGCGGGTATCTCCAACCTCTGGTATAAATACGCCAAACGCGTAGTCGCAACCGACGACTTCGGCTTCTCGGCAGATGCCCCCTACCTCTTCGAGGCATTCGGCATCGACGCCGACTACATCTAAAAATCGGCAAACAATAACTTCAAAAACACAAAAAATGGAGGACGCACACAAACCCCCGCCATTTTTTTGAGCTTTCTCCTCAACAATAACCTACTATATACCAATAAAATGCGACGCAGAACATTCTTCAAGTCGGCTGCCGCAGCCCTAACATTCGGGGCTTTGCCCGCCTGCCAAACTACGCCCGCAAAGGCCTCCGATAACTCCGCGACAGTAAAAAACTTCCGCAAAGTTCCCGCAGTAAAACGCGCCCCCTCGGGCGGCGACCCGCGCATACGCGGCGCATTCCCGATTCTTTCCACACCCTACCTCGAATCGGGCGCAGTCGATTTCGACACACTTGAAAGCGAAGCAAAATTCGTCGCCAAATGCGGCTGTCAGGGTATGATATGGCCGCAGTCGGGCGATAGTATCGACCTGCTTTCGACCGACGAAAAACTCGCGGGCATGGAACGCGTCGTGCGCGCGGCGCAAAACACCGCCACAACCGCCACTCTCGGCTGCGAAGGTAAAGATACCGAAGAAATGGTTGCCTGCGCAAAACACGCCGAAAAGCTCGCCGCAAAATACCCAGCCGCAAACGTTGCAGTAATTTCGCGCCCTCCCGATAACGGCAAGAGTGAAAGCGACTTGCGCAAATATTACCTCGAACTCGAAAAACATATCGACCGCCCCGCGATAATCCAAACGGGCGGCGGCGTCAATTACACGGGCGTTGCCCCGTCGGTCGAATTGTTGCTCGAACTCGCAAAACGCAATCCAAAAGTCTTCGGCTACATAAAAGAAGAGTCGGGCGACTGCAACGGCAGAATGGCGCAGGAAATCGCACAAAAACCTGTTGTCCATACAGTTTTCAGCGCGTGGGGCAGCTACCAGTGGGTTCATCAGGCAAGACGAATCGGCACCGAGGGCGTAATTACCGAACGCCCCGCCTACGCCGACTTGCTCGCATACATCTGGGAACAGCTTGAAAACGGCGATAAATTCGGCACTCTAACCGACGCGTTTTCAAAATACATACTGATGTTAAACATCAAAAACTATATTAGCGGCAGCGACTTGCGCGGATACCACCTCTACGTTCTAAAAAAGCGCGGCATATTCAAAAACCTGATTTCGCGCGAATACGAGGTAAAAAACGGCAAACAAATAATCCCCGCCAAACCCATTTTGCGCGAAATGAAACTCACCCAGCAAGAGAAGGACGAAGTAGAAACCTGCTTCGCCTCGCTTGCTCCGTATTTAAAAACATTCTAATTCGCAACAAAAAACAAAAAATAACTCCCCCCCCAGCGACGTCGGGCAAAATCTTCCACAAGAGGAATATTTTAGTTTGACGCCAAGCAAGGACAAATAGCAAAAAAGGTTTCCATTCGGAAACCTTTTTTTCGTCTTTTGAAAAAGCCTCTGACAGGCTAAATCGGTTTGTTTTTGAGCGAAACAAAAACTTTTTCCGCAGCTTCAAGAAAGGGGAACTTAACGCGCAACTTGTTTTATTTCAAACAAATGTGCTTTCGGTTTTGCGGCGGCATAAACCGCCTTGCATACGTTGTCGGCATCGTCCGACATCTGCTGCTGGCGCAACTTATAGGTCTGATAGTCAGTTAGCAATTTCTTAAAATACTTTTCGTAGCGCGGATTTATCTTACCCTCCTCGCCGTTTAGAATGCGCTTTGCGCACGCAATACGCTCATCTGCATTATCATACTTCAACAAAGCAGGAAAGAATCTCTCCGTAGCCCTTATGTTGCGATACTTTGACGAAGCTTCGCGGAATTTAGTGCAAAGCGAGGCTACCTTCTTTGACTGCTTCATTTGCGGCGTAGTTTCAATTTTCGCAAGATTTACACCTTCTGCAAATTGCACACCCGAAAATTCGCCGACTTTTATCCCGTCAATAAAAAGCTCGTAGTTTTGCGCCATATAAAGCCCCGAAATTTTCAGAATCTGGCGGTTGAATTTTTCGGCAAACTTCACAATGCTTTCAGCCTCCTTTTTGTTGGGCGCAACATAGAGAGGCAAAGCGTATTCAAATACCTTAAATGAAAGATAATCAATTTGTTGCGAAATTCGAGTATTTCTCTTTAAAGTCTTTTCGTAGACTCCTTTTGGGGCTTTCACACGCGCCTTTTGTAAAACCGTGTTTAAATCCGACACATCGGAGTTAAACACCTTCACAACTGACGCATTACCAGTATGTTTTGATACATCAATTTCGATTTCCGAAACCGCCGTGGGCTTTTCGAGCGTAGAAATGAACGCCGACGCCATTACATAGCCGCCCGCGCCCACGGGATGAACCCTGTCCGCCGAAAGAACCGATTTTTCGGGAGCGATTTTTCCGAATTGCTCATTTGCGTAATTTGTTGTCCCCCACATATCTACAAGCTCGGCGTTAAACTTTTTAGCGTCGATGCGGCAGATGTCGGCAAAATTGCGCAAATCGGAATTTCTGCCGACAAAAACCTTTGTTTTGCCTTTTGAAAGTTCGTCGTAAATTGACGGTGTAAAAACTATGAACTTGCGGCTGTTCTTGGCGAGAAGTTCGCAGACTTGGGCGTGAGTTTTTATGTAGTTGTTGCGTCGCAAGTTGCGCTCATCGTCGTTCTTTGCCTCCCCCACGTCGTTCATACCGCTCATAAAAGAATAGACATCGGCTTTTACGGGCTTGATGTCGTCTTGATAGCGGGTTAAAATACCTTGGCAGGTGTCGCCCGAAATGCCGAAATTCTTTATTAACAAGCGTGTATTCGGAAAGCGTGTGGCGTAGAAATTAAGCAGAGGTTCGGTATAAAAGCCGCCGTGGGTTATGCTGTCGCCCACAAGTCCGAAAACGTCGCCGTCGCGGAAAATATTCGAAGAGATATCCTGTTTTGCCTGCAAAATCGGCGTGAAAAGCGCGAGCAAGCCCGCTGATAATAATTGATAATTTTTCATAATTTTATCTTATAAAATAAAAAGCGTTTTAAATATGGAACAATTAGAATAAAAAATATGCTGAAAATCGCAAGAAAATAACGCAAAAAAGGCCTTTTTTTATCAAAAAACGGGCATTTTTTGGCAAAAATAGGGGGGTATGAGGCCGAAAAATCGGGCCTAATTCGCCACGATACCGAACCGCCGACGGTAAATATTTTTTCAAAAAAAGGTCTTCGCAAATAAAAAAATACTCCCGTTTTGCAACCCGACTTTTCCCTCTCGCGAAAAAAACTTCCCCGAAATATTCTCCGAAAACGGCTAAAAATTTTTCACAAAAAAAACGCCTTAATCCGCCCCGAAAACCCCTTGAAATGAGTTGCGGGCGGGGTTGTGTGGGGGCGGGCTGCGGGGCGGCAGAGCGGAGGGAGGCTGGGCGGCAAGGCTGCGATGGGAGGAGGCGGAAGGCGGCGTAGGGTAGTTGCGAAGCTGCTCGAAGGCGGAGACGGTGCGGCTGCTGGGAAACTGCGGGGCGGCGGTGGGA
>URDC01000019.1 GCA_900546565.1 uncultured Opitutales bacterium | reverse complement strand
CCCCCCCCCCTCATCCTCAAAAAATCAAATTCCCGATTCCCCATAAAACAAAAAAAACGCCGAGCGGAAGCCCGCTCGACGTTCGCCTTTGCAAAAAATCCGAATTACGATTCCAACACCTGACGTGCTTTTGCCAATGCGTAGTCGCGGTTCATCTTCGCGATGAAGTCCAGCGTGATACCCTTCGGGCAGACCGCCTGACATTCGCCGTAGTTCGTGCAGTTGCCGAAGCCCAACTCCTGCATTTTTTCGACCATGGCAATCGTGCGCTTGTCTTTTTCGGGTGCGCCCTGCGGCAAATAGTTGAGGTGGCAGACTTTTGCCGAAGTAAACAACATCGCCGCCGCATTCGGGCACGCGGCAACACACGCGCCGCAGCCAATGCACTGCGCGGCGTCCATAGCCTTGTCGGCAATCTTCTTGGGAATGAGAATCGCGTTCGCGTCCTGCGGCGACCCAGTGCGCGCAGTAATGTAGCCGCCCGCCTGCTGGATAAGTTCGAGCGCGTCGCGCGAGACAATAAGGTCCTTCTTAACGGGGAACGGACCCGCTCTCCACGGTTCGACAACAATCGTGTCGCCGTCCTTGAATTTGCGCATATGCAACTGGCAAACCGTCGTCTCCTTTTCGGGGCCGTGCGGGACGCCGTTGATAGTCATCGAGCACATACCGCAAATGCCCTCGCGGCAGTCGTGGTCGAAAACGATCGGCTCTTTACCCTGCTCGACAAGCTGTTCGTTCAAAATATCGAACATTTCCAAAAACGAGCTGTCTTCGCTGACGTTATCGACTGTGTATTTTACAAAACGACCCTTGTCGTTGGCGTCTTTTTGTCTCCAAACTTTAAGATGTATTTTCATATCAGTGCCTGTTGCGTATTATTTGTATGAACGAACTACGGGTTTAACCTCGTCGTGTGTAATCGGTTCCTTGTGCAGAATCGGCTCTTTGCCGTCGCCAGCGAATTCCCAGACTGCCGCATACGAGTATTCCGCGTCGTTTCTCTTGGCTTCGCCGTCGTCCGTCTGGTATTCGACTCTGAAATGCGCGCCGCAGCTTTCTTCGCGGTTGAGCGCATCGCGCACCATAATTTCCGCGAATTCGAGGAAGTCCGCCACTCTGCCGGCTCTTTCGAGCTCTGTGTTGATGGTGTCTTCTTCGCCGACAACCTTCACGTCCTTCCAGAATTCCTCGCGGATTTGCGGAATGATTTCCAGCACCTTCGTCAGGCTTTCCTTCGAACGCGCCATACCGCAGTATTCCCACATTGCTTTGCCGAGTTTGAGGTGGAAGTAGCGCGGGCTCTTTGTGCCCTTGACCGCCAACAATTTCGCGATTTTCGCCTTCACTTCCTTTTCGACTTCCGCAAATTCGGGAGCTTCCGTCGAGACGTTCTGCGCGCCCACTCTCGCCAAATAGTCGGGAAGAGTGTAGGGGATAACGAAATATCCGTCCGCCAGCCCTTGCATCAAAGCCGACGCGCCCAAGCGGTTCGCGCCGTGGTCGGAGAAGTTCGCCTCTCCCAACACGAACAGCCCCGGAATCGTGCTTTGCAGGTTGTAGTCTACCCACAAACCGCCCATCGTATAGTGCGATGCGGGATAAATTCTCATCGGCGTCTTGTAGGCATTTTCGCCCGTGATACGCTCGTACATATCAAACAAGTTGCCGTATTTTTCCTTTACGACATTCAGGCCGTCGCGCTTGATGGCGTCGGCAAAGTCCAGATAAACGCCGCGCCTTTCGCCGTTGACTGCGGGGCCTACGCCGCGGCCGTCATCGCAAGCTTCCTTTGCCGCTCTCGACGAAATGTCGCGCGGGGCGAGGTTGCCGAAACTCGGGTATTTTCTTTCGAGGTAGTAGTCCCTGTCGGCTTCCGCAATGTCGTTGGGGTTCTTCGCGCAGTCTTCCCTCTTCTTCGGGACCCATACGCGGCCGTCGTTTCTGAGCGATTCGCTCATCAGCGTGAGCTTGCTCTGCTGGTCGCCGTGCTGCGGAATGCAGGTCGGGTGAATCTGCGTAAAACAGGGGTTCGCAAAGCCCGCGCCGCGGCGGTAGCAGCGGTATGCCGCCGTCACATTGCAGCCCTGCGCATTTGTCGAAAGATAGAAGACATTGCCGTAACCGCCCGTGCAAAGCAAAACGGCGTCGCCCGCATAACGCTCAATGTCGCCATTTACGAGATTGCGGACAATAATGCCCTTTGCGTGCTCTTCGCCCGACTTCGCGTCCTTGACCTTGACCAAGTCGAGCATCTCGCGGCGCGTGAACATCTTGACTTTTCCCAAAGCAATCTGTCTTTCCAAAGCCGAGTACGCGCCCAAGAGCAGCTGCTGACCCGTCTGACCTCTCGCATAGAACGTGCGGCTAACCTGTGCGCCGCCGAACGAGCGGTTCGCCAACATGCCGCCGTATTCGCGGGCAAACGGAACGCCCTGCGCAACGCATTGGTCGATGATGTTTACACTGACTTCCGCCAAACGGTAGACATTCGCCTCGCGCGAACGGAAGTCGCCGCCCTTGACAGTGTCATAGAACAAACGGTAGATGCTGTCGCCGTCATTCTGGTAGTTTTTGGCGGCATTGATACCGCCTTGCGCCGCAATCGAGTGCGCGCGTCTGGGACTGTCCTGATAGCAGAAGCAGAGCACGTTGTAGCCCTGTTCGGCAAGCGACGCGGCCGCGCTTGCGCCCGCCAAACCGCTGCCAACAACAATAACCTTGAATTTACGGCGGTTCGAGGGGTTCACCAACTTGGCGTGAAATTTGAAGTTCGACCACTTTTCGGCTATCGAGCCTTCTGGGATTTTGGAATCTAAATTCATAAAATTGCCTTATCTATTATATACAACAGTTGTTATTTTTTCGCACAGGCTTTTTCGCAGCAGGCGGCACTGTAATCGATGAAGATTTGCTTGTCGGACTTCTTTGCTTCGAACTGTTTAAGAACCTGCTTTGCGGGAACAATCTGGCAGTCAGTGTATTTCGAAATCAGAACCGCCGCGGGATTTACGCTGAACCCCGCCGCAATCACGAAGCAGTATACCACCGCGATTTTGTTGAGGCGGTATCTCCACGCTTCGTTTCTGAATCCGATACTCTGGAACATGCTCGAAACTCCGTGCGAGAGGTGGAACGCAATCGCGAACATAGCCACGATGTAGCCGACCGAAACCCAGACGTTGGAAAATCCCAAAATCAGCATGGCATAGACATCGTGCAAAACTTTTCCCTCATACATACCCGAAGTCGCCTTCCATTCAAGGGAAGTAAATTCGGGATTGAGGCACAAAACCGTGTAGTGCAGAATATGGATAACCGCGAACAGCAAAATAATCGTTCCCGTGTAAATCATCGTGCGTGCCGCCAGCGTGCAGGCTTGCGACTTTTTCACAGCATACGCCTGCGGACGCGCCTTCACGTTCTCCACAAACAGCAGATACGCCGTCGCGAAGTGCAGCACAAAGCTTGCCGCCAGCGCGAATCTGAACCCCCAGAGAATCTCCCAGGGCAGCGTTTGCAGGAAGTTGGCGTAGGCGTTGATTGCGCTCGGACCTTCGAGGGTTTGAAGGTTGCCCAGCATATGAATCAACAAGAACGACGCCAAGATAAAGCCCGTGACGGCCATCACAAACTTCTTTATCAGCGATGATAGTATTGAATTTTTTATATTACCCATATTTTTGTTCCAGTTATCTTGTGAAATTGAAAGCGCGATTTATGCAAAATTGCCCGATTTTTTCAATCTCTTTTTCTCGCTTTTTTATTTATTTTGCCCGAATCCGCCCATTCCGCAAAAAAAGCTTCCCTTATTTTTTTTATCTGTCATAAGTGCGACGTTATGGAATTGACATACACAAACAAAGTCGTCCTTGTAAGCGGAGCTGGCAGGGGCATAGGTAGGGAAATCGCATTGTCGTTCGCCGCGGCGGGTTGCGAAGTCATTTGTTCGAGCAAGAATCCCGACTCGTGCGGGAAAGTCGCCGACGAAATCATCGCTTCGGGCGGCAAGGCGGTGTCCGTGCCCTTCGACGTCTCCAAGCCCGCCGAAATCAAGTCTGCGTGCGTCGAAATCCTCAAAAAATACGACAGCGTCGACATTCTCGTAAACAACGCGGGCATCACGCGCGATAACCTCCTAATGCGTATGTCCGACGAAGAATGGGACAGCGTTCTCGCCACCAACCTCTCCTCAGCCTTCCACCTCACCCGCAACCTAATCCGCGCCATGATGTCCAAACGCTGGGGGCGCATTATTAACATTTCCTCCCTCTCGGGGCAGATGGGCAATATGGGGCAGGTCAACTACTCCGCCGCCAAAGCGGGCTTGATAGGGCTCACCAAGTCGGTCGCCAAAGAGGTCGCTTCGCGCAACATCACCGTCAACGCCATAGCCCCTGGATTTATCGAAACCGATATGACTTCCGTTTTGCCGAAGTCGATAGTCGATTCCGTTATGCCGCTTATTCCGATGCGTAAGATGGGTTCGACGTCCGACATCGCCTCGGCGTGTTTATTTCTTGCCTCTGACCAAGCCTCCTACATCACGGGGCAGGTGTTGGGCATCAACGGCGGCCTCTACATGTAAAAACAACTGAGGACGCCTCCCGTTGCGAAATTTTTAAATGTAGTGAAGAGGCGGCGATTGCCTACGGCAATTCCGCCTTTGTTTTTTTAGATTCGCAACGGGAGGCTCTCGACTAAAAGACGGTTTCATTGCGGCTCACGTACCTAAGTACGCATCGCCTTATGAAGCCGCGTCTTTTAGAACGAGCCTCAGCCGTTTTAGCCAGTTCACACGCGTATTCTCAGCCGAAGCTGGTTTCCTCGGGAGGTCTGTGCATTAGCACTATCCCACCTTGAATTGGCGAAGCCAAGAGCTGAGCGACAAAAAAGAAAAATTCAATTCAAAAGCAAGCCCTCGCGGTTTTCCAAACATTACGAAGCAACAAGAGTCATAGCGCAGTGGGGACAATCGAAGTTGATTCGCAGGCGGACTGAATTGTTTTCGAGGTAGAACGGCTCTTTGAAATTTTTCGGCGGGTTGATTTTTTTGCACATTCCAAGTTCGCGCAAAATGCAGTGTCGGGTTGTCATTACGCGTTCGCCTTTGAGCGATGTTTGGGTTTCGGGCGCGTAATCGCGCGCGGGGAAGCCCATTTCGCGGTAGAACCGCATTGCGGCGGAATTGTAGATGTTCAGGAATTTGTCGACGGCAAACGGCGGCGTTGCAAATTCCGTCTTTTGCGGCGGGCGGCGGTGCGAGGCAAGGCGCGTTTTTTCGGCGTCGGAGAGTATGTTTTGCATGAGCGCGTTTGCAAGCTTTCGGCGCAATTCGTTTATCTGCGACGCCTTCAACTGCGGCAGCGTCTTTGCGCAAAAATCCAGTGCCGCGACCTTAAAAGGCGTGCTGCCGAATTTTGAGATATTTTCGCAAAAGCGCGATTTTGCGGCGTCGAAATTTTCGGCGTTCGCGTTTCCCGATTTCGGGATTTCGATTTGCGCGAAGACTCCGTTTTCCGTCGCCGCGCTAAGCCGCCAAGATGTCGGTGTTTCGGCGAAGCCGAGGGAGATTTTGCGGCGTCTTGACATCGGCAGTTGCAGCGATTTTTCGAAAGCGGTGTCCTTGTTGCGCCATATTTTATCGCCCGCGTTTACTTTCGGGACGCCGAACGGAGTCGCCAAAAAAACCTTGTCGCCCGCGGTTTTCTGGACGTTTGCCCCGAACGGTTTTGCGCCCTCTATGAAAAGCCCGTCGCCGTTCGAAAAAATTTTGTCGGCGTTTTTCATCGCGAAGCCGCCGTTGAAAACGGTCTGCGCCGCGCCTATAAATTCGCCCCGCGCCTTCGGCGAGGCAAAGCTTTCGTTGCCCGCCGAAACGCCGTGCAGGTGGTATTCAGTCCACGCGCGGGAGAACGTTTTTTCGGGCGCGGGCGCGAATTTGATTTCGCTTTCGCCGAATGAGGAACGCGCGTATTTGTCGGGATTTTCGGCTATTATTTTGTCGAGCTCGCGGCGGTAATAGGCGGTGGTGTTTTTTACGTAGTCTGCGTTTTTAAGGCGTCCCTCGATTTTGAAAACGCTCACGCCCGCGTCGATTAATTCGCGCAGGCTTTTGCTGCGGTTCATATCGCGCAGGCTCAGAAAATACGCGTCGCTGCGGATATGTTTTCCGTCGGAATCGACAAGCGAATATTTCATTCGGCACGGCTGGGCGCACACGCCGCGGTTGCCGCTGCGCCCGCCTATTGCCGCGCTCAGGTAACACTGCCCGCTATACGAAACGCACAACGCGCCGTGGACGAAGCATTCAAGGCGGTTATCGACGGCGGTGTGTATTTTGCTGATTTCGTCGAGGGTGAGCTCGCGGGCGAGCACGAGCGTGTCGAAGCCGCAGGCGTCCAAAAAACGCGCTTTTTCGGGCGTGGTCAAGTGGCACTGCGTGCTTGCGTGGAAGGGCATGGGGCTTTTGCATTCACGCACAAGCCCCATATCCTGAACAATCGCGGCGTCGACGCCCGCTCCGCGCAGGTCTTCGACAAGCTTGCAGGCTTTCGGCAGTTCGGCGTCGGTCAAAATCGTGTTGATTGCCGCGTAGATTTTGCAGCCGTAGACGTGGGCGAAACCGCACAAGTCGGCGATGTCTTCAAGCGAATTTGCCGCCTCGGCTCTCGCGCCGAACGCATTCGCGCCTATGTAGACGCTGTCCGCGCCCGCGAGTATCGCCGCGCGGGCGGTTTGGGTATCTCGCGCGGGCGAGAGCAGTTCTAGTTCGCGGACGGGCATTTTTTGTCGTATTTTTTAGCGCAGCGATCTGCCCGAATCCTTCATAAAGAAAATCGTGTAGAGCAGAAACAACAAGCACACGCACAAGCCCAACACGCCGTCGGAAAACCACTTCGTGCCCAGCCAGAACGCGTATTCGTTTGTGTCAAGCTCGAAGCATTTGCTGAAAATCATCATACAGAAAATCGCGCCCGCGTGGAACGAAATCGGCGCGAGCAGCGACCTCGTGCGGACATACAGCATGCAAAGCAGCGCGCCGAAAAGAAAGAGGCTGACAAACTCTATTAGCCCGAATTCGTAGGCAATTCCGACGGTGTCGTAGTAGCAGGTAAGAAAGCCCGAATCCCAAGTGGCGGCGTGCCCGTTTTCGGGCATATGGTTCCATATCGAGCTCGGAACTTTGAAATGCTTGTAGGCGAAGAACAGCGAGCTTAGCACGATTGCCGAAACTGCGCCGATAGCCGTGTAAACGCAGCGCATAATTAGCCCGCGGAATACGATTTCTTCGAGAAACCCGAGTATCACGCTGCCGAGAACCGCCGAGACCACCACGTTTAAAACCGCGGCTTCGGCGTTTATTTTTGCGCCCGCAAAAAGCGTCTGAACCGCGTAGACCAATGCCGCAATGCAAAGTCCCATCGACCAGAATTTGGCGGCAAGTTTAAGCGAATATTTGTCGAAGGCTATTCCCAAATTGCGCCACGAAAGCAGTCCGCAATATTTCAGAACCCACGGCAGCGCAACCACAATCGGCGCCCAGCGCAGGCGGTCGTAGAAGATGTCGACGCGCTTGCCGAGCAGGTATTTTGTCAGGCGGCAGGGGTTGATTTTGTCGACCCACTCAACAAGCCAGTATGTCGGCGGCGTCAAAATCGACGCAAAAAGGCTCGCGCCGATGTAGACTGCGAGAAACAAAAAAAGCCCCTTGTAAACGTGCTCATGGGGTTTGGCGTTGAACAACATTAAATCTTCGCTGCGCTTCATAACAAAATTTCGTTTATTGTATTTGTCCGTTTTTTATCGAAAAAATCAACAAAATATTGAGCTTATAGGCTTGAAAAATGCCGCCCTCTCGTGTGTTATAATAGCCATATGGGAAACATTTTCGGAAAAATTTTGACAACCACAACATTCGGCGAAAGCCACGGCGCGGCGGTCGGATGCGTCGTCGACGGGTGTCCGTCCAACTTGGAACTTTCCGAAGCCGACATTCAGCGCGGCCTCGACCGACGCCGCCCAGGCCAGAGCGATATTTCCACGCTCCGCAACGAGAGCGATGAGTGCAGAATTCTTTCGGGCGTCTACAACGGCCGCACGCTCGGCACTCCCATTTGTATTGTCGTCGAAAACCGCGACCAGCGTTCGCAGGACTATTCAGAAATCGAAAAGCTTTGGCGGCCTTCGCATGCCGACTTTACCTACGACGCCAAATTCGGCTTGCGCGATCCGCGCGGCGGCGGCAGAAGCTCCGCCCGCGAGACAATCGGGCGCGTCGCAGCGGGCGCGATTGCGAAGAAAATTTTGAACCGCTTTTTAGGCGACGGCGTGAAAATAACCGCGTGGGTCGAGAGCGTGAATCTGATTTCAATGCCAGCCATCGTCCAGACGCCCACGGAGGCGGAAATAGAGGCGACGCCGATGCGTTGCCCGCATAGGCCGACAGCCGACAAAATGATTGAGCTTGTCAAGAAGGCCCGCAGCGGGGGCGATTCGGTCGGCGGCGTGATTCGGTGCAGAATCGAGGGGCTGCCCGCGGGGCTTGGCAACCCCGTCTTCGACAGGTTCGAAGCCGACTTGGGCAAGGCAATGCTTTCCATTCCAGCGACGAAGGGTTTTGAAATCGGCAGTGGATTTGCGGGCACGCGTATGTTCGGCTCGCGCCACAACGACATTTTCGTCATCGACGAGAGCGGTGCGGTTTTGACAAAGACTAACAATGCAGGCGGCGTGCTCGGCGGAATGACATCTTCGCGCCCCGTCGATTTCAAGGTTGCGTTCAAGCCGACGGCGACTATCGCCAAAGAGCAGGACACCATTTCGCGCGAGTTGCAGCCCGTCAAGGTTATCGGCAGGGGGCGGCACGACCCCTGCGTTCTGCCCCGCGCTGTTCCGATTGTCGAGGCAATGGCGGCTTTGGTTGCCGCCGACGCGCTTTTGCGCCAACGCGCAATAGAAGGGTGATTTTTTATGGCAACGCCGACATATTTGATTTTGGGCAGCGTTTTCTCGGGGCGTCGCGCGCTTTGCGCCGACGTTTGCAAAAACGCTTTCGGCGAATGTCGGACGGCGGTTTTCGTAGCCTCGGGCGAACCGCAAACGGCGGCGGATTCCGCGTTGGAGGCTCTCGAAAACGTCCGAGTGTTCCGCTATGAATCCGCTTCCGATGCGCTCGAAAAGCTTTCGCAGTCGGTTGCGGGCGGCGGGTTCGACGCGGTTTTGTTTGTAGCCGACTCGCGAGAAAACATCGCCGACGCCGTCGAAAACTTCAAGAAAATCGTCGACTCGGGCGCGGTGCGGCTCGCGCGAATCTGGTCGGTTGTCGACTGCAAAATGCGCGATATGTTCGCAAAGAATGTCGACGGCTACATCGACGCGCTTTCGCATTTTGCCGACTGCGTTCTGCTTTCGAACCGCGGCGGCGTGCCCAATTCCACAGTCAAGGAAATCACTTCGAAATTCAAAAAGGACTGCCGTCCGCACATTGTCGAATTTTTAGACGCCCGCGGGCGGGTTCGTAATCCCCTCGAACTTACCGTTGAGCAGACGCGCAGAATTTCGATGCTTTTCGACGAATACGACCCCGTCGACGAACTCGACTTGGACGAGGACAACCTCCCCGACGAGCCGTTCAGTTTGGAGCGCAAGCCCGACCCGTATTTGGAGAGGCTGCAAAACGGGCTCAGAAAAAATCCCGTGCGCGACGTTTCGGAATTTGCCGTGGCCGCGCACAAGCAGACGCAACAGGAGCGTGAAAAATGAAAATAAATCTTTCGGACAGAATTTCCGCGGGCGTCTCGCGCGTGAGCGCGTATACCCCCGGCGAACAGCCCGACACCTCGGACTGGATTAAGCTCAACACGAACGAATTTCCCTATCCGCCATCGCCGAAAGTGCGCGAGGCGGTCTTGGCGGAACTCGGCGGAGACGGCGCATCGCTGAGGCTTTACCCGAACCCCGAAAGCGTCAGGCTGCGCTCGGCGGTGGCGCGGTATTTCGGCGTGCCCGAATCGTGCGCGTTTGCCGCAAACGGCTCGGACGACCTTCTGAATTTGGCGGTTCGCGCCTTTTGCGACTGCCGCAAAACCGTGGCGACTCTCGATCCGAGTTACAGCCTCTATCCCGTCCTTGCGAAGATTCAGGACTCCGAGCTTGTCAAGATTCCATTCAACCCCGATATGTCAATTCCGTTCGAAAAAATATTTTCGTGCGGGGCAAACATATTTTTCTTCGTGAACCCCAACGCGCCTACTGGGCTGCATTTCTGCGAGGCGGACGTGCGCAGGCTCGTCGAGGGTTTCGACGGTCTTGTTCTTGTCGACGAGGCGTATGCGCCCTTTGCTGGCTGGTCCGCGGCGAAGCTCGTTTGCGAATACGACAACCTCATCGTTTCGGGCACGTCTTCGAAGGGCTGGGGCTTGGCGGGTATGCGCATAGGCTGGGGCTTGGCGTCTCCCGCGATTGTCGAGGTTCTCGACCGCGTGCGCGACAGCTACAATCTCGACCGACTCGCGCAGGCTGCGGGCGTTGCCGCGCTCGATGACCGCGCGTATTACGCCGAAAAAATCGCGCTCGTGCTTTCCGCCCGCGCCCAAACCGAAGCGTTTTTCGACAGTCTCGGCTGGCGTTATTTCAAGAGTGCGTCCAACTTTGTCCTCTTCACTCCGAAAGACAAGGCGGGGCGCGAGGGCGCGGACGTTGCAAAGAGTCTTTTCGAATATCTGCGCTCGCACAAAATTTTGTTGCGCTATTTCCCGAAAGAGGATTCCATCAAGATGTCGATTCGTTTGACTATCGGCACGAAGGAGCAAATGGACGCCTTCGAACTCGCCGTGCGCGACTGGATAAATTTATGAAAAATCGAACATCAAACATCACACGCAACACGACCGAAACGCAAATATCGCTTTTGCTCGATATTGACGGCTCGGGTAAGTATGATATTGAAACGGGTATTCCGTTTTTCAACCATATGCTCGAACTTTTTGCGCGGCACGGGCTTTTCGACCTAAAAATCAAGGCGGCCGGCGACGTCGATATTGACTACCACCACACTGTCGAAGATGTAGGCATTGTTTTGGGGCAGGCGTTCAAACAGGCTCTCGGCGACAAGGCGGGCATAAACCGCTACGGTTTTTTCATTTTACCTATGGACGAAGTTTTGGTGCGCGTTGCGCTCGATTTGAGCAACCGCCCTATTTTGGTTTACGACCTCGGGCGCATCGATGCGCGCGTGCGCGACTTCAACGTATCGCTTTGCCGCGAATTCTTTCAGGCGTTTGCCAATGAAGTCGGCGCGAATTTGCACGTCAAGCTTGAATATGGCGACGAGCCCCACCACATTGCCGAAGGCGCGTTCAAATGTTTTGCCCGCGCGCTGAATGTGGCGGTTTCGCGCAATCCAAAACTGGGTCAAGCCTTGCCCTCCACCAAAGGTATTTTATAAGACGTGCACCGGCGGAGGATTTGCCTACGGCAAATAATCCTCCTTTAATAAACGCCTACATTTTTTATATGTAGTGAAGGGGCGGCGATTGCCAAAGGCAATTCCGCCTTTGCTTTATCCTAATCCGCAAAATAGTGTAAGCTAAACTTTCGTTTCGTTTTTTTGCTACAAGTCGCGCTGGGTTCGGAATTACGAAAGAAACCAGTTTGTGGCGTTTGAGGTTGAGATGTCGGCGAGGGTTTCTGCGGGGATATTGAAGAGGTTGGCGGCGTATTTGACAGTTTCCGAAACCAATGCGGGGCGGTTTGTTTCTTTGCGGTGCGGAACTGGGGCGAGGTATGGGCAATCGGTTTCGAACATGATTTTTTCGAGCCCCTGCGCGAGCATGCACCGACGCATTTCGTCCGCGCTCGGATAGGTTATTATTCCCGTCCAAGAGGCTCGCGCGCCGAGTGCATTCAATCTTTTGAGCTGTTCCACATTGCCTGCATAACAATGGAAAACGGCGTTTTCTGGCGGAAAATCGGCTGATAGCATTCCGTCAACTACCTCGTCAATGGCGTCGCGGGCGTGAATGCAAACTTTCGCGCCGAGGTCGCGCGCAAGGGCGAGTTGCCGGGCGAAGATTTCCTTCTGCCTTTTTACGGTTTCGGCGGCCGCAGATTTTTCTTTGGGCAGAAAGTGGAAATCAAGCCCGATTTCGCCGACTGCCGCAGGCGGAATGTCGTCCGCAAAGAAAGAGGGCAGGGCGTCGAGAAAGTCGTAGGAATTTTCGTCAATGTCCTCTGGGTGGATTCCGATTGTCCACAAAACAAACCCGTCCGAATTTTGCGCGAGTTTCCTGTATTTGAGCCAATCCTCGGGCTTTGTCGAGGCGGTTATTATGTGTTCAAGCCCCGCAGCCTTGGCGTCGTCGAGGACTTGCGCGAGGGTGTTGTCGGCTATGAAGGTGTCGAGGTGTGCGTGGGTGTCGAAAAGTCTCATACGAAAATAAAGGCGCAAGGCGGGCGGTTATGCAAGATTTTTAGGCGGAGCTCGGGCGCAATTTCGTGCGCGCGGGCGTCGAAATTTCCTTGCGCGCGCATACTTTATTGTTTTAATCCGATATAAGTAGCAAGTTTAGGATATTTATGGAAGAACTGGTTATTATCGGTAGCGGGTGCGCGGGGCTTGGCGCGGCAATTTATGCGGCGCGTGCGGGAATGTCGCCCGTCGTTTTGGAAGGGCCCCGCGCGGGCGGTTTGCTTACTACGACAAGCAATGTCGAAAATTATCCGGGCTTCCCCGAGGGAATCGGCGGCTTCGACCTCGTATGGAAGATGCGCGAACAGGCAGTTAAGTTCGGCGCGCGCATGGAAAGCGCGGCGGTCGGGCGCGTCGATTTTTCGGGCGAGCCCAAAAAGCTGTTTCTCGAAGGCGGAACGGTTTTGGAAACCCGCAAAGTGATAATCGCAACGGGCTCTTCGCCCCGAATGACTGGCGCGAAAGGCGAAGCCGAACTTTACGGGCACGGCGGAGTTTCGGCGTGCGCGACCTGCGACGGCGCATTTTATCGCGGCAAAGATGTAATCGTAATCGGCGGCGGCGATACCGCCTGCGAAGACGCGCTTTTTCTGACGCGCTTTTGCAATTCCGTAAAACTCGTCCACCGCCGCGGCGAGCTCCGCGCCTCTAAAATTATGGCGGAGCGCGTTCTTGCAAACCCGAAAATCACCCCCGTTTGGGACTCGGTTTTGGCGGAGGTTTTGATTGGCTCGGACGGCAAATGCCGCGGGGCTGTTTTGAAAAACGTCAAGACTTCCGAGACTGTCGAAGTGGCGTGCTCGGGCGTTTTTGTCGCAATCGGGCACGCGCCGAACACCGCGGTTTTCAGGGACGCCGTCGAAACCGACCCCGACGGATACATAAAAGTTTCGCGCGAAGTTTTTACGAACGTCGAAAACGTCTACGCTGCGGGCGACTGCGCCGACAGGGATTTTCGGCAGGCGATAACCGCTGCGGCTTCGGGTTGCAAGGCGGCGATTGCGGCGTCTAATGATTTATAATAGAAAGTAGTATATGGTAAGAATTTCTCTTAACGTGAAAAATTCGTTCGCCGAACCGCTCGAAGCTTGGTGCTGCGAAACCGGCTGTCCAAACTGGGGCTTGGAAAAAATCGACGACAAACACGTTCCGCTTTTGTTCGGATATTTCGACGACAAGCCCGCTGCCGAAGCGGGCTACGCAGCCCTTCGCGCCGCGTTCCCCGAGCTGCCCGAATCGCCGTCGATGGAAACCGTCTGCGACAGGGACTGGAAGGAGGAATACAAAAAATTCCTCACCGCGTGGAACTACAAAGGTCTCAACTGGGTTCCGCTTTGGATGCGCGGCGACTTCAAAGAACCTCCAAACGAAAAGGTTTTTTATTTCGACGCAGGTCTTGCCTTCGGCACCGGCGACCACCCCACGACGCGCCTTTGCGCCATGAGCATGCTCGACTATATCGACGCCTGCGGCGGCGACGTCTCGGACAAATTCCTGATTGACGCAGGCTGCGGCTCGGGCATTCTCGCGCTTACGGCAAAGATGTTCGGCTTCGGCAAAGTCTATGGCTTCGACCGCGACGAAGAGGCGGTTCGCGTCAGCCTCGAAAACGCGAAGCTCAACAACATCGCCCTCGACGGCATTTCATTCGAGCACGCGGGCATTGAACGCGCCCTCGAAGGCAAAAAGGCGGACATCGTTTTGGCGAACATAATTTCGGACGTTCTGTGCATCTACGCCGACAACCTCATCGATTCGGTGAAGGCGGGCGGTCGCCTGATTTTAAGCGGAATTCTCGCCGCCGAAAACGCGAGGGTAAAAGACTACTTCCTCTCGCGCTTGGACGGACGCGAAGAGTCGTGCGAAAGCATGTCGATGGGCGACTGGTCGCGTCTGGAAATAAAATTCAAAGACAATGTATAAAGTTTCCGACTTAAAGAATTTTAGGGAGGGTGACGGCAAGCGGCAGTTCGAAGTCGTCGCGGTTTTGCGCTCCGTTCAGGTTCGCACGGCCAAGAACGCGAGCGAATTTTTAATGCTCGAATTCGGCGACAATTCGGGCGCGTTTTCGGCAATGTGCTTCGAGGGTTCGGCCGCGTTCGAGCCGCTCAAAGGCGCGGAGTCGGGCGACGTTTTCGAACTCCGCGGCGTGTCCGATTTCTATCAGGGGCGATTCAGCCCGAAAATCGACGGAGCGCGGAAACTCGAACAGTCGGAGATTGACGAAGTCTACGCGTCGCTCGCGCCCGTTTCCCCCTTCGACCCGCAAAAAATGCGCGCCGAATTGGAGGCGTTGATTGCCTCGATTGCCGACGAGAACCTGCGCAACACCGTGAACTTCGCAATCGAAAGCACCGCTGGCAAATTCTGGACGTCGACTGCGGCGGTCAAAATGCACCACGCATACCTTTACGGCCTTTTGGAGCACTCGCTGCGCTGCGGCAGAATGGCGGCGGCACTCGCGCCGTTGTATCCGAACGTCGACAGGGATTTGGCTTTGGCGGGCGCAATTGTCCACGATGTCGGCAAGGTTATCGAATACTCGCAGGGGCTTGCGCCCGACAGGACAAAACTCGGGCTTTTGCAGGGGCACGTCGTGCTCGGATACCGCATAATCCGCCGCGCGGGCATTAAAAACAATCTCAACGACGACCTTCTTGCGCGGCTCGAACACATCGTTCTCAGCCATCAGGGCGAGCCCGAGTGGGGCGCGGCGGTCAGAGCCGCAACGCCCGAGGCGGTTTTCGTTTCCTCCATAGACAACTTCGACGCCAAAATGGGCGCGATTGAAGCGGCTCTTGCGGGTTGCGAAACGGAATTTGTCGACGTTCCCGCGCTGAAAGTCAAAGTGCTTGCCTCGAAAGTCGACCACGAAGAAAAATGAAAATTTACATAGCAACTTCCAACAAACACAAAATCGCCGAGTTCGCGCAGATGTTTGCCGCCGCGGGCGTCGACGCCGAAGTTTTCGGCGCGGACGACGTTTGCGGGTTTGTCCCGCCAGAAGAGACGGGAACGACTTTCCGCGAAAACGCCTTCATCAAGGCGCGCGCGCTTAAAAAGCTTGTCGGCAACGCCTATGTTATGGCGGACGACAGCGGAATTGTCGTCGACGCGCTCGGCGGAGCTCCCGGGATTTTTTCGGCGCGGTATGCGGGCGTTCACGGTTCGGACGCCGACAACGAAAACAACAAAAAACTTTTGCGCGAGCTTGAAAACGTCCCCGACGAAAAACGCTCGGCGCGGTTCGTCTGCGACATCGCGCTGATTTGCCCCGACGGGCGCGAATTCAACTGGACGGGAACAATCGAGGGCTTCATCAACCGCGGCGAAAAAGGCGCGGGAGGCTTCGGCTACGACCCGCTTTTCTACGTGCCGCGCTTCGGCAAAACGACCGCCGAACTTTCGCCCGAAGAGAAAAACGCCGTCAGCCACCGCGGCGCGGCGTTCGGGCAGCTTGCGGACTTTTTAATAAAACAACAACAATAACGAAAGATTGAAAATATGAAAAAATACCTGTGTTTAATTGCGGCTATCGCCGCGTTTGCGGGCTCGGTTTCGGCGCAGTCGGTCAGTTCCGAAAAATGGGGCAAGACAAAGGGGGGGGAAGAACTCGAACTCTTTACGCTTCAAAACAAAAACGGAATGGTTGTTAAAATCACAAACTACGGCGCGGTGATTACAAGCATCATCGTCCCCGACCGCAACGGCAAGCTCGACGACGTCGTTTTGGGGCTTGAAACAATTTCGGACTACGAGCAGTTCAGCGACTACTTCGGCGCGGTTGTAGGCAGATACGGCAACCGAATCGGCGACGCCAAATTCACGCTCGACGGAAAGGAATACAACCTGCTTAGAAACAACGGCAGAAACACCCTCCACGGCGGCCACATCGGCTTCGACAAAAAAGTGTGGCGCGCAAAGGCGTCCACCACGCGCGACGCCGCAGTCCTCACGCTTTCGCTGCTCTCGCCCGACGGCGACGGCGGCTTTCCCGGAAATTTGAATACCGAGGTCACCTACACGCTCAACAACAAAAACGAGCTTGTCGTCAACTACAAGGCGACGACCGACAAGCCGACTGTCTGCAATCTCACGCAGCATTCGTATTTCAACCTCTTCGGCGCGGGCAACGGCAACATTCTCAACCACGAAGTCACTATAAACGCCGACAAATACACGCCGATTGATTCCGAGCTCATTCCCACGGGTTCGCTCGACGATGTGGAGGGAACGCCGTTCGATTTCAGGAAGCCCAAGACGGTCGGCTCGCGCATCGAAACCGACATCAGGCAGCTGCGCCGTGCGGGCGGCTACGACCACAACTGGGTTCTCAACAAGGACGGCGCGTCGAAGATGACATTCGCAGTCCGCGTCTACGAGCCAATCAGCGGCCGCCAGCTCGAAATCTTCACCGAAGAGCCGGGGGTTCAATTCTATTCGGGCAACTTCCTGAAAAATCAGGTCGGCAAAAACGGCAAAATCTACCGCTACCGCTACGGAATGTGCTTCGAAACCCAGCACTTCCCCGACTCGCCCAACAACGAGGATTTCCCCTCCACGGTTTTGCGCCCCAACGAAAAATACGACACCACGACGGTTTTCAAATTCTCCGTCCAGTAGGCGTTTGATTTAAATTCCCGATTTTTGCGGCGATATGCCCGAATGCTTTACCGCGCTCGATTTCGAAACTGCAAATTCCGACAGAACGTCGATTTGTTCCGTCGGGGTTGTGCGTGTAGAGCGCGGGAAAATCGTCTCGAAAATCCACCAACTTATAAATCCGTGCGCGCCGTTTCTTTATTGGAACACGAAAATCCACGGAATAACCGCCGCCGACGTGCGCGACAAGCCCACCTTCGCCCAGTATTGGGACGAAATTTCGGGGCTTTTCGGCGATGTCGTCGTTGCCCATAATGCGGCGTTCGACATTTCGTGCCTAAAACAGACGGTCTCGCTTTACGGATTGAATTGCCCGAACTTCGCATACTTTTGCACGTTGTGCATTAGCAGGCGCAATCTTGGGCTTCCCAGCAACAAGCTCGACGCCGTAGCGCGGCATTTCGAACTGCCGTCTTTCAACCACCACAACGCGCTCGCCGACGCAATCGCGTGCGCGCGCATTTTTTACAGGCTCGACCGCGAATTCGACGTGTCGGAATTCAGGCGCGAATTTTGCGGCACTGCGTCGGCGGACGCGGGCAAATTCGGCGGTTCTTTCAAATCCCGCGGAAGTTTGAAACGTCCGTCTGCCGAGCCTTTCGATTGCGAAAATTCGGGCTACCCCTTCGAAACGCGCCGCAGCAGTTTTACCAAACCGCGTAGCGTTTTCGGCAACACGGGCGCAACCGTGGGCTTCCCTAATCGGATTGGAACTGCGAATCTTTCGGCTGCCATCGACAGGCTAAACGGCGGCGCGGCTTCGGGGCTGCGCAAGTCGGGCAACAACGCGGGCGGCGCGTCGGTCGATTCGTTTTTCGACAACTCAACACCCGTAGATTTTTCGAAGTCGTTTTTGGTCTGCGGGCGGTTTACGAATATGACAAACCCGCAAGTCGAAAGCGTGCTTCTGCGCTGCGGCGCGTCGGTCGTGCGCGACATCGAGCAGTATCCGTCGTTCGTAGTCGTCGGGGCGAAACGCGACCCGAGTTTGAACGACGCCTATCCCGACGCCGCGTATGTCGCAAAAAAGGCGCGCATTCCCGTGATTTCCGAGGCGCGGCTTCTGTCGCTCTTGCCCGTGTAGACGCGGATTCGCTTTGCGCGGACTCGTCGCGTCCGCGCAGGGAACTCCGCTTCGTGCAAGCCGACTTATTTTCTTCCGCATACACAACACGCACGCAAGAGTTCGCACAGCTCTGGCGGCGTCAAACGCGGGCACAAAAAAACGCGGCGTTAAAAAACGTCGCGCTTTTCAAATTGGATGCAGGGATTGGATTTGAACCAATGACCTTCAGGTTATGAGCCTGACGAGCTACCATGCTGCTCCACCCTGCGATATTGTCCTCACATATAGAGCAAAACACGGGCGTCATTGCAAGCTTTTTTTGCGATTTTGCGCCAATATTTTTGCCGAGGCGGCTCAACCCCCGAAAAAGTCGGCATTCGCGGCGGGGTTTATTGTTGCGTTTGCGCGTAAAAGTCTTAATAGTTTAAAGTATGATTAACAATGGGGATATGCTCGAAGGCGGCGCGGTTTCGGACGGGCGCATAAGGGTGCTGCTTGTAGATGACCAGCCGATTATCGCCGAAGCCGTTCGGCGTATGCTCGATGGCGAGCGCGACATCGATTTCTTCTACTGCCAAAATCCCCTCGAAGCCCTAAAAACCGCGGCGCAGGTAAAGCCGACCGTCGTCTTGCAGGACTTGGTTATGCCCGATGTTGACGGGCTGACCCTCGCAAAATATTTCAGGGCAAACCCTGCCACGCGCGACATTCCGCTGATTGTGCTTTCGTCGAAGGAAGAGCCTTCCACAAAATACAAGGCATTTGAAAACGGCGCGAACGACTATATGGTGAAGCTGCCCGACAAGCTTGAAGTCATTGCGCGAATCCGCTACCACTCGAAGGCCTACATCAATTTTTGCGAGCGCAACATCGCAATGGCGCGTTTGCAGGAAAGCCAGAATCTGCTTCGCAGCGAGTTGGAGCAGGCCGACGCCTACGTCAAAAGCCTGCTGCCCGCGAAAATCGACAACGAAATTTTGAAGACCGACTGGATTTTCAGAACGTCAACTCAGCTCGGCGGCGACTGCTTCGGCTACGAGCGCGTCGGCGAGGACAACTTTTCGATGTTTCTTTTGGACGTTTGCGGCCACGGAGTGGGGGCTGCGTTGTTATCCGTGTCAGTGATGAACGTGCTGCGCTCGCAAAGTCTGCCCGACGTCGATTTTACGCGGCCGTCGCAGGTGTTGGCGGCGTTGAACAACGCTTTCGATATGGAGAAGCAGAACAATATGTATTTTACGTTGTGGTTCGGCGTCTACAATCCGAAAACGCGCAAACTCTCGTTCGCTTCCGGCGGGCACCCGCCCGCGCTGCTCGACTGCGGCGGCGGAAAATTCGAACGTCTCTCGACGGGCGGGATGATTGTCGGGGCAATGCCCGATATGTCGTTCGCCGAAAAAACCGTCGATGTTCCGCGCGGGGCGGGGCTTTACATTTTTAGCGACGGCGTATACGAGCTGCGCCGCGCCCAAGACGGACGCACGCTCGGCTTTGACGAGTTCGAGGCGCGGCTTGCCGACAGCCAAAAACGCGGCGGCGACGTGCTCGAAAACCTGTTTGCGCAGGCGGCACAAATTCAAAATTCGGAACGCTTCGAGGACGACTACTCGATGTGCCGCATAATTTTCAAATGATGAAAAAATCTTATTCGGCAGACTTGAATTCACTCGGCGAAATAGCCGCCGACATCGACGCATTCTGCGCTTCGGCGGGCGCGCCGCAGGCGGCGTTCGCGCTGAATCTGTCGGCGGAGGAGCTTTTCGCGAACGCGGCAAAACACGGCTACAAGTCCGACGCGTCAAAGCGTGTCGAGTTCGGCCTTTCGACGGACGGCCACGCTATAACGATGACCGTTTCCGACACCGCGCCGAAGTTCAATCCCTTTGCAGACGCGCCCGAGCCCGACACCGACCTCGGTATCGAAGAGCGCGGCGTAGGCGGATTGGGGGTTTTCTTCGTCAAAAAAAATGTCGATTCTTACAAGTACGAATATGTCGGCGGGCGTAACGTCATAACGCTTACCAAAAAAATTTAGAAGGCGGAATCGGAAAATGGTCAGTCAAAAACTTGTCGAAGTCAAAGGACTGCGCATTAACTTCGGTAAAACCGAGGCGGTCAAGGGCGCGGATTTTTCAATAGGCGCGAACGAATCGGTTGCAATTGTGGGAGAAAGTGGAAGCGGAAAAACCGTTTCGGCAATGAGCCTCACGCGCCTGCTGCCGCCGCCGCCCGTTTGCGAAGTCCGCGGCGAAATCCTCTACCGCGGGCGCGACATCAACACAATGGACAACGCGCAACTGCGCAAAATCCGCGGGCGCGAAATCGCCTATATTTTTCAGGAACCGTCGACATCGCTTAACCCCGTTTTCACCGTTGGCTACCAAATTGCCGAGGCAGTCAAACTCCACTTCCCCGATTGCGAGGATGTGCGTTCGACAGTCGTGAACGCGCTTGAAAGTGTAGGTATACGCGAGGCTTCCGCCCGCTACGACGCCTACCCGCACGAGCTCTCGGGCGGAATGCAGCAGCGCGTGATGATTGCAATGGCACTTGCGTGCCGCCCGTCGCTGCTCGTCGCCGACGAGCCTACGACCGCGCTCGACGTCACCATACAAAAGCAGATTATAGACCTGCTCAAAACCGTGCGCGAAAAAAACGGAATGTCGCTTTTGCTTATAACGCACAACTTCGGCATAATTTCGGAGCTTTGCGAAAACGTAATCGTGATGTTCAGGGGCGAAATCGTCGAGCGCGGCAAGTGCGCCGACGTTCTCAAAAACCCGCAACACCCCTACACAAAGGCGTTGATAAACTGCGTGCCGCGTCTGGGCGCGAAATCGCGAAAATTAAAACCGATTGAATATGATTGGCTCGGATAAAAACTATTTGCTCGAAGTCGAAAACCTCGTTGTCTCCTACGGGCTCGGCGGCGGATTGTTCGGGGCGTCGAAGCGCAAGTTCAACGCCGTCGACGGCGTTTCGTTCGGCGTAAAACGCGGCGAAATCGTAGGCCTTGTGGGCGAAAGCGGAAGCGGAAAGACGACGACGGGGCGCGCAATTATCCGCCTCGCGCCGATTGCCTCGGGCAGCGTCCGCTACGACGGCGCGGAGCTTACCGCTCTGCCCGAGCGCGAATTTCTGCCATACCGCAAGCGCATTCAAATGATTTTTCAGGACCCGTTCAATTCGCTCAATCCGCGAATGAGCGTTCTCAAAATCATTTCCGAGCCGCTCGAAATACATTTCAAAAAAATGACCGCCGCCCAGCGGCGCGACAAAACCGCCTGCCTGCTCGAAAAAGTCGGGCTTAGCCCCGACGTCATGCAACGCTACCCGCACGAATTTTCGGGCGGACAGCGTCAGCGCATCGGCATCGCGCGGGCGTTGGCGGTCGAACCCGAGTTCCTCATTTGCGACGAACCCGTCAGCGCGCTCGACGTTTCCGTTCAGGCGCAGATTATAAACCTGCTCGAATCGCTCCGCGCCGAACTCGGCATAGCAATGCTTTTTGTCGCCCACGACATCGCCGTAGTCGAATACCTAAGCGACAGAATTTTGGTGATGACCGCGGGCAAAATCGTCGAGCAGGGCGACGCCGAACAAATCTGCGCCAACCCCCAACACCCCTACACGCGCAGACTCATCGATGCCGTGCCGAAATTTTAGCGACCATGTTCCGCGGAGGATTGATTCTTGTTTTTTGCGTTGCGCTCTGCGCGGCATTGTCTGCCTGCTCGAAAAATTCCACTCAGGCGGAAGACGCCGCGCGGCGCGGCGTCCTGCTTATGGGCAATTCCGCCGACCCCGAGTCGCTCGACCCCGCTTTGGCTACGGGATTTTCCGAAATGCGCATTTTAAACGCGCTCTTCGAAGGACTCGTCCGCGCCGACCCCAAAACGCTCGAACCCAAGCCCGCAGTCGCAAAAAGCTGGAAGATTTCCGACGACGGCCTGCACTACACGTTTTTTCTGGATTCCCGCGCCAAGTGGTCGGACGGCGAACCCGTGCTCGCGCGGGATTTCGTCTTTGCGTGGCGGCGCGCGCTCAACCCGTCAATAGCCTCCGAATACGCGTCAATGCTCTACCCCGTAAAAAACGCGCGGGCAATCGCAAAGGGGGAGGAACGCGATTTCTCGAAACTCGGCGTCCGCGCTCCTGACGCGCATACGCTCGAAGTCGAGCTCGAACGCCCCTGCGGATATTTCGTTTCGACGCTCTACAACGCGGTGTTTTTCCCGCTTCCGCAGCGCGTTCTCGAAAAATTCGGCGCGGACAAATTCCCGAACGCGGTCTGGACGAAACCCGAAAACATAGTTTCGAACGGCGCGTTCGTTCTCGAAAAATGGCGCATAAACGACAAAGTCCGCGTCGCGAAAAACCCGCTTTTTAGGGATGCCGACGCCGTAAAACTAAACGCCATAGAGTTCTTCCCGATTTCGAATCTCAACACCGAAGACAGGGCTTTCCGCGCGGGGCAGCTTCACATAACCGATTCCGTCTGCCCGCACCGCGTCGGAAATATCCTGCGCGAAAATCCCGCAATCCTGCGGCGCGCGCCGTGGCTGGGCGTCTACTATTACCTCTTCAACACGCGCGTGAAACCGTTCGACGATTGGCGCGTGCGCAAGGCACTGTCGCTTGCAATCGACCGCCGCGCGATTATCGACAGCGTCCTGCGTTCGGGGCAGTCCGAGGCATACGCGTTCGTGCCCGACGGCTGCGGCGGCATGCACACTTCTGACGAAATCGAAAAGTCGGGCGACGTTCGCCGCGCCCGCGAATTACTCGCGCAGGCAGGGTATCCCGACGGGCGCGGCTTCCCGAAAATAAGAATCACCTACAACGTCTCCGAGCAGCACAAGCCGATTGCCGAGGCGGTGCAGAATATGTGGCGCAAAAATTTGGGCATCGAGGCGGAACTTTACAATCTGTCATGGCCTGCGTATCTGGCTGCCCGCCGCGCCCGCGATTTCGAAGTCGCGAGGGCGAGCTGGGTGGGAGATTTTGCCGAGCCCGAAAATTTTCTCGACCTGTTTTCTTCGGGCAACCCGCTAAACCACAGCGGTTGGAAGAACGCCGACTTCGACGCGCTTTTGTCGCGGGCTTCCCGCGCAAAGACAAAATCCGAACGCTTGAAACTTCTTCGCGACGCCGAAGTTTTGATGACCTCCCGCGCCCCCGTTATGCCCATCTACTTTTATTCGAAAGTGTATCTGATAAGCCCCATGCTTAAAAATTGGGATTCCAACCTGCTTGATTATCACGATTACAAGGGAGTATATCTCGACGCAACCGCAAAATAATTTCCGCTAACACAAAATGGCAAAATATATTCTAAAAAGACTTTTCGAGGCAGTCCCCGTCTTCCTATTCATAATAACGGCGGTGTGGCTTATGGTGCGGTTTGTCCCCGGAGGCCCCTTCGACGGCGAACGCCAAAAAAGCGACGAAACCGTCGCCGCGCTCAACGCCTATTATGGGTTGGACAAGCCGCTTTACGCGCAGTATTTCAACTTCCTAAAAAACGCGGTTCGCGGCGATTTGGGACCCTCCTACAAATACAAAGGGTGGAGTGTCGGCGAGATTTTGGCGGAAAAGTCGCTCGTCTCCCTCGAACTCGGCTGCGCGGCTTTGCTGCTTTCAATAGTTTTTGGCGTCGCGCTGGGCATAGCGGCTGCGGCGTTTAACCGCGGCGCGTCGGGGGCTGCGCTTTCGGCATTGTCGCTTGCGGGCGTGTGCCTGCCGTCTATGGTTTTGGGCCCCGTCCTGATTCTGATTTTCGCGCTCAGGCTCGGGTGGTTCAACGCAATGGGCTGGAATGTTTCGGGAGACATCGTTTTGCCCGCAATCACCCTTTCGCTCTTCTACATCGCGTGGATTGCGCGGCTTACGCGCAGCGGCATTGTCGGCGAACTCGACAGGGGCTACGTCCGCACGGCGCGGGCAAAGGGCGTTTCGCAAACGCGCATTTTCTGCGTCCATGTTCTGCGCAACGCATTGCAGCCTGCGGTATCGTATCTCGGGCCTGCGGCGGCGGGAATGCTCACGGGCTCGTTCGTAGTGGAAAGCGTCTTCCAGATTCCGGGGCTCGGCAAATTTTTCATATCGAGCGCGCTCGACAACGACTACACAATGATTCTCGGCTGCGTTATGCTCTACGCCGCATTCATTCTGTTTTTCAACATTCTCTCCGACGCCGCGCTCGCGCTGCTCAACCCGAAAATCGGGAAGGAGCTTTCCAAATGAAACGCTCGGGCGAAGGCGGAGTTTTTGCCGAGTTGCGCGCGCGCATTGTTTCCGACAAGTTCGCGCTCGCGTGCTTCGCGGCGGTGTCGCTGATTGCCGTCGCGTGCCTGTGCGCCGACCTAATTGCGCCGTATTCCTATTCCGCGCAGGACTTGTCCTCGGGCGTTTTGCCGCCGTCGCGCGGGCATTTGTTCGGCACCGACGCCTTGGGGCGCGACGTGTTTTCCCGCGCGCTTTTCGGCGGCAGGGTCTCTTTCGCGGTCGGCATTATGGCGACATTCGTCGCGGTATTTATAGGCGTTGCATACGGAACTGCGTCCGCGCTTTTCGGCGGCAGAGTCGACGCTGCAATGATGCGCGTTGTCGACATAATCTACGCGCTGCCGTTTACGATTTTCGTAATTCTTTTAATGGTCGCTTTCGGCAGGTCGCTGTGGCTGATTTTTGTTGCAATCGGCGCGGTCGAGTGGCTGACAATGGCGCGAATCGCCCGCGCCGCCGCGTTGGAGGTCAAGTCGCGGCAGTTTGTCGAGGCGTCCGTTGCGCTCGGACAGACGCGCTTCGGCGTTTTCGCAAAACACATTCTGCCGAATATGCTTTCTCCCGTCTTCGCGTGCGCGGCGTTGACCGTGCCGAGCGTTATGATGTTGGAGGCGTTTTTGAGCTTTCTTGGCTTGGGAGTGCAGGCACCGCTTCCGTCGTGGGGCAGCCTCATAAAAGACGGCGCGGAGTATATGGAAGACGCCCCGTGGCTCTTGGTTTTTCCGTCGCTGCTATTCAGTATAACTCTGTTCTGCCTCAACCGTGTCGGCGAGGCGTTGTCGGAGGGGCGCGGACGGTGAAAATCGCGATTGTAGGCGCGGGCGCGGCGGGTATGTTTTGCGCCGCAAATCTGGACGGGCATTTCGAAACGCGCGTTTTCGAGGCGTCGAACGCCCCTCTTAAAAAGCTTCTCAAAACGGGCGGCGGCAGGTGCAATTTCACCAACGAAAACATCGTCCCGACCGCCGACTTGAAAAATTTTTACCCGCGCGGAGCTGGCAGCCTGCGCAAACCGATAGGGCGTTTCCCCGCGGCGGCGGCAGTCGAGTTTTTCGAGTCCTGCGGCGTGCGCTCCAAGCGCGAAGACGGCGGAAAGATTTTTCCGCGTTCTGACAGAGCCGAGGACATCGCCCGCGCGCTTCTCGAAAAATCGGACGTGCGGATTTCGCTTAATTCGCCCGTCGTCGGGGTTTCGGAATACGGCGGAAAGTTTGCCGTGCACATTGCGGGCGATGATGCCCCGCGGGAGTTCGACGCCGTAGTTTTCGCGCTCGGCGGGCATTGGGGCGAGCCGCTAAAAAAGAGCGTCGAATCATTCGAACACACATTCAACCCCGAAATCCCCTCGCTTTTCGGACTCTGCGCCGATGTCGCGCAGGACGCAAATTTCAAGTCGGGCGTCGCGCTCGACGCGCGTATGTGGGCGGATTTCGGCGGCAGAAAAATTTCGGTTCGCGACAGTTTGCTTACGGCGCATTTCGGCTTTACTGGGCCGTGTGCCCTCAAATTTTCGTCGTTCGCCGCGCGGGAGCTTTGTGAATGCGGCTACAATGCGCGGGCATTTTTGGACTTCCTACCCGGCTTGCCGCGCGACGAAATTTTCTCTACCTTCAAAAAAGCCCGCGCCGAGCATACAAAAAAAATGCTGTCCAATTTTTGCCCGTTTATGCTACCGCAAAATTTTTGGAACTACATTTTGTTCCGCGCGGGCGTCGCCGCCGACACGCGTTTTGCGAATCTGACCCGACGGCAGGAACAGGCCATTGCCGAGCTATTGCGCAATTTCGAATTCCGCATAACGGGGCGTTCCCCGAGCAAGGGCGAGTTCGTTTCGTGCGGGGGCGTCGATTGCCGTGGGGTCGATTTTTCCACAATGCAAAGCCGCAAAAAAGCGGGATTGTTTTTTCTGGGCGAATGCCTCGACATCGACGCCATTACGGGCGGCTTCAACCTCCACGCTGCGTGGGCTACGGCGAAAACGTGCGCGGATTTTCTCAACGCGAATTTTTAGCCCGAAAAAAATTTTTAAAATTTTGCAAAAAAAAGCTTGATTCGGCGAAAAAATGTTCGATTATCAAATCATAGAAAAATTTCCTCCCCCATCATATATAGATAGCACCGCCCGAATGAAATTATTTCGGGCGGTGTCTTTTTTTGCGCCGCTTTTGCCTATTCCCTCCATCGCGGCGCATTGAGCATTCGACGCTCGGCGCAAATGAGAATTTGATTGTCTATTTTTCGGCGTATGTAATCATTCGCACAATGTCATTCGATGTCCAGTCTGTTAGAAAAGATTTTCCGCTTCTCTCGGAAAAATTGAAGTCGGGCAAGTCCCTTGTGTATTTCGACAACGCCGCGACGACGCAAAAACCGTCCTGCGTGATAGATGCAATGTCGGAGTTCTACCGCGAAGACAACGCCAATATCCACCGCGGCTCATACGAGCTCAGCGACCGCGCCACGGCCGAATACGAAGCCGCCCGCGCAGTCGTCGCCGAATTTGTAGGGGCACGGACAGTCGACGAACGCGCAGGCGAAATTCCGACTGCGGACGACTATGTTGCGGTGTTCACTTCGGGCGCGACGGAGTCGCTGAATATCGTCGCGCAGTGTTGGGGTGCGGACAATTTGAATCCCGATGACGAAATTCTGCTGACGGAAATGGAGCACCATGCCAACATCGTTCCTTGGCAGTTTATAGCCGAAAAAACTTCCGCCAAAATCAAAGTCGCAAAAATCACGCCGTCGGGCGAGCTTGATTTCGACGATTTCAGGGCGAAGCTTTCCGAACGCACAAAAATTGTTTCGCTTGCGCACGCCTCCAACGTTTTGGGCACAATAAACGACATTCGCGCCGTTGCCGCCGAGGCTCGCAAATTCGGCGCGAAAGTCTCAATCGACGCCGCGCAGTCTTCGCCGCACATGCTCGAAGACGTCTCCTGCGGGCTGTTCGATTTCGTTTCGCTTTCGTCGCACAAATGCTTCGCCCCGACCGGGTCGGGGGCGCTCATTGCCCGACGCGGACTTCTGGACAATATGCGCCCGTGGAAGTTCGGCGGCGATATGATTGAAAACGTTTCGTGGAATAAAACCACGTTCCGCCCCAGTCCCGAGCGTTTCGAGGCGGGAACGCCCAACATTGCCTCGAACATAATTTTTGCCGCGGCGTGCCGTTATTTAAAAGGGCTCGACGCCGACGCCGTCCGCCGCCACGAGCGCGAACTTCTGGACGCGCTCACCGCCGAGCTTTCGCAAATCAGGGGACTCACAATTCACGGAACGGCGAAAAACAAAGTGCCCGTCGTTTCGTTCTCGGTCGAGGGCGTCCACCCCAACGACATTTCGGTTATGCTCAACAATTACGGTATTGCCGTCCGCACGGGGCACCACTGCGCCGAACCGCTTATGCATACGCTCGGGGTAATCGGAACTTGCCGCGCCTCGCTCGCATTTTACAACACGCTTGACGAAGTAGAATACTTCGCAAAGTCCCTCCGCCACATTCTCTCGATTCTCTCCTGATTATTTTAAATGACTGGCACGGGCGTTTTTTATATGACGTGCACGGGCGGAGGATTTGCATTCGCAAATAAATCTCCTTTGCCAAACGCCTACGTTTTTTATAGACGCGCACCGTCGCGGGATTGGCTTCCAGCCAATATTCCCGCTCTGGCAGACCCCTACATTTTTTTTATGACGTGCACCAGCGGCGATTGACTTCGTCAATGCGCCTTTGTCAGTTTCCTACACAACCTTTAATAAAAAAGCAAAGGCACATCAGCAACGCCGATTGCCGCCACTTCCGAACTTATAAAAAACGCCACTTACGAACATATAAAAAACGCCTCTTCCGAACTTACAAAAGAGTGGATCTGCGAATGAGGAGTTCGCCTTCAAGCAACTTGACTCCTTCCGCGGGGGAATTCTCGGCAACAACCGCATCAAAACATTTCTTTGCAAACGCCTTCATAGGCTGACGGAACGACGTTATCGAGGGGATGTAGTTCGAGGCTTCGGGAATGTCGTCAAAGCCGATAACGGCAATGTCGTCGGGAACTTTGACATTGTTTTCGTAAAGTTTTTTGATAAGACCCATGGCAATCATATCAGTCGCGCAAACTACCACTTCGGGCAGAGGCTTGCCCGATTGTAAAAGACCTCGGGCGATGTCGCTGCCGCAGGCAAAATCCTTTTCGGCATTGGGCATCGAGAGAATTTCAAGCTCGCAGTCGAATTGGGGCGCAGTTTTCTGGGCGCAGTCGCAGCGCAGCTTGTGCGCGGGCAGCCCCCGCATCGCAAACGCGACGGAACGCTTTTTTAGCCCCTGATTTATGTAGCGGAAAATTTTCTGCATCGCGTCAAGCTCGTCGACACTTATTGAAAGCTTCAAGTTTTTGTGCTCGCCGTGCCCGATTCGCGCAATGGGAAGCTCGCCGAAAGCCTTCGTCCAAGAGAGGTCGCCATAAGAGCCGAGAATTATAATCCCGTCGACAAAGTGCTTGTAAAGCGGCAGCAGGTCGGCGTCGTTGGGCTTGCGGTTTAGAAACCCCACAAGCAACAGCGAGTAGTTTTTTTCGTGCGCGAGCTGCTGTAATTCGCTAATCAAAAACGAGAAATACGGCGAATAAAAATCGTATGCTACAATCCCGACCGTGTTCGACTTCTTTCCGCGCAACGCGAGCGCGGCGGGCGATGGCACATAGTTCATCTCTTTTGCCACGCGCAGAATTTCCTCGATTTTGCTCGGGTGGACGCCGATTTTGTGTGCCTGCCCCGACAGAACGCGCGAAACCAGCGATGTCGAAACACCCAACTTTGCAGCGATGTCTTTTTGCGTTATTTTCATCTCGATTTTTGTTTTTTATCAAACACGCCGTGGGGCGTTTTTCTTTCTTGACTACAACTCAATCGTTTGAGACAATCTTAGTCAATGGAAAAATTCATAAACAACGACTTTCTTCTCGATTCGAAATTCGCTCGGGAATTGTATCACGAATACGCCGAAAAGCAGCCGCTTATCGACTTCCACTGCCACCTCGACCCCGCCGAGATTTGCGAGAACAAACGTTGGGATAACATCACCCAAATTTGGCTCGGCGGCGACCATTACAAATGGCGCATGATGCGCTCGAACGGCGTCGACGAAAAATTCATCACCGGCGACGCTTCCGACAGGGAAAAATTTCAGGCATTCGCCGAAACAATGCCGCAAATGCTGCGCAACCCGATGTATCATTGGTGCCATTTGGAACTCGCGCGCTTCTTCGGTATCGACGACGTCCTGCTTTCGGGGGATACCGCCGAAGACATTTGGAATCGCGCAAACGAAGTGCTTAAAACGCTGACTGCGCAGGAGTGCATGCGCCGCAGCAACGTCGAAGCTGTCTGCACTACCGACGACCCCACAAGCGACTTGGCATACCACAAAAAAATCGCCGAAAGCGGGTTCGAAATCAAAGTGCGTCCCACATTCCGCCCCGACAAGGCCTTCGCAATCGAAGACCATCTCACCTACATAAGATATCTCGAAAAGCTCGAGCAGGCTTCGGGCGTCGAAATCAGGGCTTACGACGATCTCCTCATTGCGCTCAAACACTGCCATGACTATTTCCATCAGAACGGTTGCCGCGTTTCGGACTACGGCATCGAAACCGTCTGGCATAAAAAGGCATTCAACTACGAAATCGAAGACACTTTCCAAAAGGCGATTTCAAGCAGTGAAAAAATCGCCCCCGACGAGGCAATCGCCTTCAAGGGCGCAATCCTGCGCGAGTGCGCCGCAATGGACGCCGACAAGGGCTGGGTGCGCCAGTTGCATATCGGACCTTTGCGCAACAATAACAAGATTATGTTCAAACAGCTCGGTGCGGACTCGGGCTTCGATTCAATCGGCGAATCGAACTACGCCGCCGACTTGGCAAAACACCTCAACAACCTCAATTCCGCAGGCAAACTCGGCAAGACAATCATATACAATATCCACCCTAAGGACAACGAGATGATTGCCGCAATGCTGGGCAATTTCCAGTCGTCCGATTGCCCCGGAAAAATCCAGCTCGGTAGCGCGTGGTGGTTTATGGACAACCTCTACGGTATGCACCGCCAGCTCGAAGCGGTTTCGAACCTCTCGCTCTTGGGCAGGTTCGTCGGTATGCTCACCGACTCGCGTTCGTTCCTCTCCTACGCGCGCCACGAGTATTTCCGACGCCTCTTGTGCAACATTCTCGGCGACGAAATGCAGCGCGGACTTCTTCCCCGCGACATGGAACTTGTCGGCAACCTCGTCGCCAACGTCTCGTATCGCAACGCGAAATCCTACTTCAACCTCTAAAACGGGCGAGGGCGTGCGCCTTCGTTGCGAATAATTTTATTTTTTTACGGAAACATTCCGCGTTG
>URDC01000018.1 GCA_900546565.1 uncultured Opitutales bacterium | reverse complement strand
CGAGAACAGCGCGGATTTTGCGTAGCAAAACCAAGCGAGCGAGTTCAATCTAAAAACAAAAAACGGGTTTCATAGAAACCCGTTTTCTCCATTATTAGAATGCAATTCGCAACGAAGTCGCACGCCCTCGCCTGTTTTAGCAGGGGCGGGTGATGTGACCCGCAACAGCCGCAGCCGCTACCATTACTGGGCTCATCAGAACCGTTCTGCCTGTCGGGCTGCCCTGACGTCCTTTGAAGTTGCGGTTCGATGTCGAGGCGCACAACTGGCGTCCTACGAGCTTGTCGGGGTTCATTGCAAGGCACATCGAGCAGCCAGCCTTACGCCACTCGAAACCCGCTTCGACAAAAATCTTGTCCAACCCTTTTTCTCGCGCGAGTTTGTCGACAATCTGCGAGCCTGGCACTGCCAAAGCCTTGACGCCTGCGGCAACGTGTTTGCCTTTGAGGTATTGCGCAGCCTCTTCGAAGTCCGAGAGGCGTCCGTTTGTGCACGAGCCGATAAAGGCGACGTCGATTTTAGTTCCCTCAATCGGGGTGTCGGGTTCAAGGCCCATATAGGCGAGGGCGTCGGCGGCGTCTTTGCGCTGGGTTTCGTCGGCAATCGTTTCGGGGTCGGGAATTTTTTCGCCGACGAAAATCGCCTGCGAGGGGTTGACGCCCCAAGTTACGGTTTGTTCGATGTCTTCGCCGTTGAAGTTCACAACGTCGTCGTAGGCGCAGCCTTCGTCGGAGGCGATAGTCTTCCAGTATTCGACAGCTTTATCGAAATCTGCGCCCTTGGGGGCGTAGGGGCGTCCGCGCAGGTATTCGAAAGTTTTTTCGTCGGGGTTGATGTAGCCGATGCGCGCGCCGCCTTCGATTGCCATATTGCAGACGGTCATACGACCTTCCATCGACATGTCGTCGAAGACCTTTCCGCCGAATTCGTAGGCGTAGCCGATGCCGCCGTTGACGCCAAGCTTGCGGATAATGTGGAGGGCGACGTCCTTCGGATACACGCCCTTGCGCAGCGAGCCGTTTACGTTGATGCGGCGGACTTTGAGCTTTTTAAACGAAAGCGTCTGCGTTGCCAGAACATTGCGGACTTGGCTTGTGCCGATACCGAAAGCGATTGCGCCGAACGCGCCGTGTGTTGCCGTATGCGAGTCGCCGCAGGCAACGGTCATTCCGGGGTGAATCAAACCCTGTTCAGGCGCGACAATGTGGATGACGCCCTGCGAGCCCGTGTTGACGTCGAAGAAAGTGATGCCGTTGTCCTTGCAGTTGCGGCGCAGCTCGGTGAGCATTTCATAGGCAGTCGCGTCCTTGAAGGGCTCAGTGCGATTGTCGGTGGGAATGATGTGGTCTACCGTCGCAAACGTGCGCTGCGGATACTTCACTTTGAGTTTTAGTGTGCGCAGCATTCCGAATGCCTGCGGGCTTGTGACTTCGTGCAGTAGGTGTGTGCCCACAAGAAGCTGTGTCGAACCGTCGGGAAGTTCGCGGACGGTGTGTTTTTGCCAGACTTTTTCGAATAGGGTTTGTTTCATATTTTTCCTTCTAAAAAGGAGTCATTACCGACTCCGAGTTTTCCAGTTTGTCGTTTTTTTTTGCGGCGGTTTTTTACGCGGCAGTCGAAGTGTGCCGTGTTGTGAGCCGCTTTTGCGGTTAAAAAAAAGGCAAAACGCGGGATAAAACAGAATTATCCCGCGCGTAAAATTAAAGCGTCGTCCGAATACCGCCCGAATATTAGTCGAGAAGCCCGTCGTCGATGTTTTCGTTCGAGTAGACGTTCTGAACGTCGTCGAGGTCTTCAAGCGCGTCGGTGAGCTTGACGATTTTCTTGGCGAGTTCTGGATCGGTGATGTCGGTCTCTGAGTTCGGAATCCACGCGAGCTCGGCTTCATCGGGCGTAATATTCGCATTTTCGAGAGCCGTGCTTACGTTCATAAACGCCGAAATCGGGCAGAGAATTTCAAAGTGGTCGCCGTTGTTGATGATGTCTTCCGCGCCCGCGTCGAGAACAATGTCCATAAGGGCGTCTTCGCTCGTTTTATCCGCGCTGATGATGAACTGTCCTTGTTTTGTGAAGTTGAACTGCAAGGCTCCCGGGGTTGCGAGGTTGCCGCCGTTTTTGGTGAACGTGCTGCGAACGTCGCTTGCGGCGCGGTTTTTGTTGTCGGTCGTCACTTCGACGATGATGCCGATACCGCCCGGACCGTAGCCTTCGTAGAGGAGTTGCTCGTAAATTACGCCGGGAATTTCGCCCGTGCCTTTTTTGATTGCCCTGTCGACGTTGTCTGCGGGCATATTGGCGGCCTTTGCCTTTTGGATAAGCATTCTAAGCCGCGCGTTTGTAGCAGGGTCTCCGCCGCCGTCCTTTGCCGCGAGGGTCAAGTCTTTGCTTATTGCGCTGAAAATCTTGCCTCTTTTGGCGTCGATTGCGGCCTTGTGTCGTTTAGTTGTTGCCCATTTACTGTGTCCTGACATTTTTTGAATCTCCTATTGTTTTAAGAATATTGCCCGAAATAGTGATGAATTTACTTTTGTTTGTCAATAATTACCAAGTCCGAAAAAATAAAAAATTACATTTTTGAACGCTTCGGAATGCGCTTGAACTTCTTCAAACTCGCCTGAATACTTCGGGTTTCGCGCAAGCCACGTTTTTCGGGGGGCAAGTCCAAGGCAGCTCCGAGGCGGCGGGATGGGGCTTTGCGGTGGAGGCAATCCATCCCCAGCCCGAGGGAGACTTCTGAACGACTTTGCAAAATCCCGCGGCGGAAGCGGCGTTCGGTGATGTTAGTTGCCTCTATTTGCGTTTGGGCTTTGTGGAGCGTCCGCCGGGATTTTTCTTGCGTTCGGGCTCTCCGCCGAGCATCGCTTTTTGACGGGCTTTCCGCGCTTTGATTGCGTCTTCGCGGGCGATGCGCAGACGCTCTTTAAGCGGGAGTTTGTCGAAGTCGGGGTGGCTTTGTTGTTGGGCTTGCGCCTGTTCCATTGCCTCCTGCATGCGCTGCATAAAGCCGGGTTTTGTGCGCTTTTTCAAAACCACTTTGTCTTTGCCGCGGCGGATAATTATCGCCTGAACAATGCCCAGCAAACTCTGCACCAGCCAGTATAGCACCAAGCCCGACGGGAACATATAGAAGAAAAACAGCATAATCACGGGCATCAGCTTGAACATAGCCGCCTGCGTTTTGTCTGCCGACGGCGTGGGTGTCATATGCATTTGAATCACCGTGACAAGCGCGTTTAAAAGCGGCAGAATGTGAATCGGCAGTTGGTAGTCGAGCAGGGGAATTGTGATGTAGGGCAGGAATGAAAGCGTGTCGGGCAGGGACAAGTCCTTAATCCAGAGGAAGTGGGCGAAGCGGATTTCGCACGAGGTTTGCAACATATAGTAAAGTCCGATGAAAATCGGAATCTGGATAAGAATCGGCAGGCAGCCCGCGAGGGGATTTATCCCGTATTCGGAGTAAATCTTCATTGTTTCCTGCTGGATTTTCTTGGGGTCGTCCTTGTATTTTTCGCGAATTTCCTTAATCGGCTCCTGCATTTTTGCCATTCTCTGCGACGACTTTATTTGAATCGACGTAAGCGGCCAGAGCACGCCGCGCACAAGAAGTGTCAAGATGATGATCGACCATCCCCATCCCCAATCGGGCGAGACCACACTCACGCATGAATAAATCCAGTTTAGCAGGCGCGAGAGCGGGCGGCTGACGAAGCCGAACCAGCCGTAGTTCATTATCTCTTCCTGACCGCCGCCGATTGAATAGAGCCTGTCAAGCTCCTTCGGCCCGACGTAATACGCGCCTTCGATAGTCCATTCGGCGTTCGGGGCAATTTGGGGAACTGCAAAGTTCACGAAGCCGCCGATTGCGTTTTTCATATACTTGTTGTCGGCTTTTGCGTCGAGTTGAAGGGGAATTGCAACCGCGCCGCAGCTCTCCGCCTTATAGGGCGTAAATACCGCCGCGAAGAACTGGTTTTTGACCGCCGCCCACTTTGTCGGATATTTCAGGGCGTCGAAGTCCTTTGCCGCGCTCGCGCCGAAACCGAGAAATCCGCTGCTTGCCAAAAATTCCGAAGAGCGCGCGAATTTCGTTTTGTTGTCTGTGTCGTAGAGGACGAAAGCGAGATTGCTGCCGTAGACGTCGCTTTCCGTCGGGGGCACCGCGCCCAGATAGAACGAGACTTCACGCAGGTCGAGCGGTGCGTCGGAAAGGTTTTTGACGGAGGTTTTTGTAAGCACCGTGTATGGCTGGAAATTGTCGGTATTTTCGTTTACGATTAGATATGTGCGCGTAATCGAAAATTTTTGCGGAACGTCGAGGCGGTATTCAGCCTCGGTATCGGTTCGTTTTACGAGTGTGAATGCGCCCGAGATGGGGGCGGGCAGGAAGCTCTTGGCGTCGGCAAATGCCATTGTCATGGCAGGCAGCGAGTCTTTGACGCTGTTAAAAACGTAAGGGGCGTTGCTGTCGTCTGTTGCGTTGTATTTAAGAAGCGCAACATCTTTGATTGCGCCGCCTAAGTTCGTAAAGCGGACTTTGATGAATTTGTTTTGCAGGGTTTGGGTCTGCTCTTTGAGGGACTTTTCGGCGTCGGAAACTTTCGAAAGCATGGCGGCTGTTGGCGAAACCTTCGGCTGCTTTTGCCTTTCGCCCGAAGTTTGGGCGTGTGCCGCCTGTGCTTGACGCTGTTTTGCGGCCTGGGCTTCCTTGGCCGAATAGTCGTACATAAAATAGAACGACGCAAGCAGCAGTAAAATTCCGATAATCGTGTTTTTCTTGTCCATAATTAAGCAGGGAAAATTCCGTTAAATGACATTTTTAAATTCGCGGATTTTTGTCGAAATCGCCGAACTCGTCAACACTGTTTTGCGAAAACAGTTTTTTTAGCGAAAAATTTTTCGGCGGGTAATCGAGTCCGCCGCGGCAAAACGGATTGCAGCGCAGAATCCGACACGCGCCCAGAAGCACGCCCTTTAAAATGCCGTGGTGGACAATGCAAAGTATGGTGTATTCAGAACACGTCGGGAAAAACCTACACCCTCCGCCCAGTAGATGAAGCGCGGGAGAAATGGCAATCTTGTAAATGCGTATCAGCGCGATAGCCGCCCGCGCGGCTGTCGAAATTTTTTTGAAATCGTCGGGAATGGGGTGGACTGCATCCGTTTTTGCGGGCGCGTTTGGAGGTGTCTCCGAAAAGGCAGCTGTGTGGATGCCCGATTTCGCGCGGGTGTTTACATTTATGTCCGCGTCGGGGTTTATGTGTGAATCGGAATTTGTTTCGAGCTTTTTGTGGGCGTCTATACCATCTGCGGCGGTTCCCGCGCCAACATCGGCGTTTTTCGCGCGCGTGCGCCGTCCGTTATTCGGCGGTGTTGCCTGATTCTCTGGGCGCATTTACAAATTTTTGCAAAAGGGTTTTGGCTGCGCGTTCGAATTTTTCGCGCAGGTCGGCGAATTCGAATTTTGCGTAGCCCCTGCGCACGAAGACGAGAATGTCGACATTCTTTTCAAGTTCGGGAGCAACGCTTCTAAAAATCGCCCTGAAACGCCGCCGCGCGAGGTTGCGCTCGACCGCCATGCCCACGCGTTTGCTCGTAATGACCGCCAGCCGCGATTTTTTTTGAGTGTTCGGATACAAATAAAATACGAAGGCGGAACAATCGGCCTTCGTAGCATTCTTTTTTAAAAACTCAAAATCCCTCGCAAGGCGCACTCTACTGTTTTTGTCGAAGCGCATCGGCGGGGAGAAACCTTATTTCGTTACCAAACGCTTGCGACCTTTTTGTCTGCGCGCGTTTACGACCGAGCGGCCGCTCGGGGTTTTCATTCTTGCGCGCCAGCCGCAGCGGCGTGCGCGTTTAAGTTTTGAAGGGCTGTATGTAGGATTCATTGTGGTTTCTCTCTATCTATAACTTGTGAAGTGTGTGGATAAATTGTTAATAAAGTTTAGGCATTGAAGCGATTTTCTGTGTCTTGTCAAACACTTTTTTTCGGGCTTTCTTTCCTTGCCGCTTGTCATGCGAAGAAAATCGACACGAAAACCGCCGTCCAGAGGGCGCATAGAATCAGCACCAATGCGCCCGCCGCCGCCTGTGCGGGGCTTTTTTCGAGGCACTTTGCAGTCCCTATTACGTGGCTTGTAGCCCCGATTGAAAGCCCTATTGTGAAGTCGTTTTTGAATCCGAGCTTGTCCAGAAAAAAGTGCCCCGCGAACGCGCCGCATATGCCCGTTATACAGACGGCACAGACGGCGACGCCCTCCAACGCTCCGAGCATTTTCGTTATTTCGACGGCGACGGGCGTTGTGATGCATTTGGACAGGAGCGAGTTTGAAAGAATCTCGTCGAAGCCCCACAGTTTCGAGAACGTGTAGATTGAGCCTACGCTGACTGCGCTCGACACCGCGACTGCCGTCGCAACCTCGGGCAGGTTGCTCAGAATAGCCTTGCGGTATCTGTAAAGGGGCAGGGCGAGGGCGACGGTGGCGGGATAAATCATGTAGGCGATAAGTTCGCCGCAATCGGCCTCGTATTTTTCGTAGTCGCCGCCGAAAGCCGCAATGAGGGCGATCATGGCCGCCGAGGCTATGTAGAGGCTCGAAATTTTCGACAGTCGGATTTTTTTGTAAAGGTAGTTGTTAAGGCGCACCGAAAGCGCGTAGACGGCGAATGTGGCGGCAATCCACAAAACTCGTTCGGGGTTCAAAACATCTGCGATTTCGTTGAAAAATCCGCTCATTGTAACTCCTCCGATTTTCCCGCGCGTTTTTGCGCGGCGAGCCTTATTTTATGGACGCATTCGACAGCCGCGGCGGTCGCGCCCATTGTCAAAAACGCGCTTATCGCAAGTGCCGCCAGAATGCTCCAAACCCTGTCGCGGAATGCGCCGTAGATTATCGGCAGCATAACCAGCAGCGGCAGGAAGAAAAACACCATATAGCGCATCAGAAATTCGCACGTCTTTTCTACCGTCCAAAGCGGGAGTATTTTGAGCGAAAGCAGTCCGAAAAGCGCAATCATTGCAGTCAGCGACGCGGGGAATTTTACGCCCAATTCCGCGCAGGCGAAACTGCACGCGTAGAAAAGCCCTAATATCACCGCAAGCCCCGAAACGAACGCTGCGAACTGTCGAAATTTGTCCTTCATAAAAGTATGTGAGTGTGTCCGCTTCGGCGCGAAAATCAAGCAGTTTTTTTGCTTGTCAAAGGCGGGCGGTTTTGCGAACATCGCGCGATTATGTCAGACAAGAACACGATTGATATCGATTATGTGGCGAAACTCGCCAGAATCGAACTAACCGGAGACGAAAAGGCGAAGTATTCCGCCCAGCTCGGGCAGATTTTGGAGTATTTTAAAAAGCTTTCGGAAGTCGACGTGGACGGCGTCGAGCCGAGCGCGCACGCGCATTCCATTTACAACGTTTGGCGCGACGACACCCCAACTCCCGCAATGTCCGTCGAAGACGCGCTTATGAACGCGCCCGCAAAACGCGACAACCAGATTGTAGTTCCCAAGGTGGTCGACGACGCCTAAGAATGCGCCGACCCTCGGCGTTCGGCGGGTTTGCTGTTTTGCGGCGCGTCGCGCTGTGGCGGAAAATCCGCGCGGGGGGACGCTTCGATAAAACAGTGTTTTCAAAAAACAAAAAACGCAAAAATACGCACTAAAATGAGCGAAGAACTTTTCTATAAATCAATATCCGAACTCGATTCAATGATGGATTCGGGCAATCTTTCGGCAGCCGAACTTCTTTCGGCGCACATTGAGCGCACTAAGAAAATCGACGGCGACGTTTGCGCGTTCCTCTCCTTCGACGAAGACGCCGCGCTTGCCGCCGCCTCGGAGTCGGATAAACGCCGCCGTAGCGGCGCAAAGCTCGGAAAGCTTGACGGCATTCCAGTGGGGCTTAAAGACGTAATAGCGGTGCGCGGGCAGAAGCTGACCTGCGCGAGCAAAATGCTCGAAAACTACGTCAGCCCCTACACGGGCACTGCGGCGCAGAAGCTGCTCGATTCGGGTGCGGTATTTTGGGGCCGGCTTAATATGGACGAGTTCGCGATGGGATCTTCCTGCGAAAACAGCGCGTTTAAAAAGACGCGCAATCCGTGGGACTTGTCGCGAATCCCGGGCGGGAGCAGCGGCGGTTCGGCGGCGGCGGTAGCCTCGGGCGAATGCGTTGCGGCTCTCGGCAGCGACACGGGCGGCTCGATACGCCAGCCCGCCTCGCTCTGCGGCATTGTCGGCATGAAGCCCACTTACGGGCTTGTGAGCCGTTTCGGGCTTGCGGCGTTTGCGTCTTCGCTCGACCAGATAGGCCCGTTTGCGCGAAGTGTGGAAGACGCGGCGATTCTTCTTAATGCGATAGCGGGCTACGACCGCCTCGATTCGACGAGCGTTAATGCGGAAATTCCCGACTATTCGGCGGCGTTAAAGGGCGCGTCGCTCAAAGGCAAAACGCTGGGCGTTGCGCGCGAATACTTCGGCGAGGGCGTGGACGCGCAGGTTCGCGCGAACGTCGAAAACGCAATCGCGCTCTGCCGGGACGCGGGCGCGAACATTGTCGAAATCTCGCTGCCGCACACCGACTTGGCGATTCCGGTCTATTATATTATTGCGACTGCCGAGGCGTCTTCGAACTTGGCGCGCTATGACGGTATCCGCTACACGCACCGCAGCAAGGACGCCGACGACATCGTTTCGGTCTACTTTAAAAGCCGCGCCGAAGGCTTCGGCGAGGAGGTCAAACGCCGCATAATCCTCGGCTCTTACGTCCTAAGTTCGGGTTATTACGACGCCTACTATCTGCGCGCGCAGAAGGTTCGCACGCTGATTCGCGCGGACTTCGAAAAGGCGTTCGAAAACGTCGACGCAATCATCACCCCGACTTCGCCGACGACGGCGTTCAAAATCGGCGAAAAAACAGACAACCCGCTTGCGATGTATCTTAGCGACATCTGCACAATCAACGTAAACCTCGCGGGGATTCCGGCTATTTCTCTGCCGTGCGGGTGGACTTCGGAGGGGCTGCCAGTCGGCGTCCAGTTCATCGGAAGGGCGTTCGGAGAATCCGACCTGCTTTCGACCGCGCATGCGTTCGAAGCAGCCGCTGCGCTCACGTCAAAACATCCCAATTTGTAATACTTCATCAGGATTTTTCTTATGGAATACGAAGCAGTTATCGGGCTTGAAACTCACGTCCAATTAAAGACCAACAGCAAGATGTTCGCGTCGGTCGGCTACAAGTTCGCCGAAGCCCCGAACACGTTAACCGACCCCGTCGTGTGGGCGTTGCCGGGGGTCTTGCCCGTCCTCAATTTTGCGGCAATCAGAAAGACGATCGAGCTGGGGCTTATGCTCGGCTGCGAAATTCCCGAGATAACCAAGTGGGACAGAAAAAACTATTTCTATCCCGACAGTCCCAAAAACTACCAGCTCTCGCAATACGACCAGCCCCTGTGCGTGGGCGGCGGAGTGGAAATCGAAATGGAGTCGCCAAACCGCGCCGAAATGGGGGCGCACCGCGTCGTGAAGCTCACGCGTATCCACTTGGAGGAGGACGTGGGCAAGCTCACGCACTTTGCGCACGATTCGCTCGTGGACTACAACAGGGCGGGAACGCCGCTTATGGAAATAGTTTCGGAGCCCGATATGCACTCGGCGGACGAGGTTTTTGCGTATCTGACTTCCCTTAAAAACACGATTTCGTTCGCGGGTCTTTCGGACTGCGATATGGAAAAGGGGCAAATGCGCTGCGATGTCAATGTGTCGCTGCGTCCGAAGGGCTCGGACAAGCTCGGGGTGAAAGTCGAAATGAAAAACATCAATTCGACGTCGAATGCCCGCAACTGCATCAACTACGAAATCAAACGCCAGCGCGAATGCCTCGAAAGCGGCACTCCAATAGTTCAGGAAACTCGCCGCTGGGACGCCGTCTTGGGCATAACGCAGTCAATGCGCAACAAGGAGGACGCCCACGACTACCGCTATTTCCCCGAACCCGACCTTATGCCCGTCAGGATTTCGCGCGAACTTCTGGATAGCATCCGCGCCGACTTGGTCGAAATGCCGTTCGACCGCCAGCGCAGATATATGAAGGATTTTTCCCTTCCGTATTCGATAACCTCGGTTATGTGCCACGACAGGGAGTTGTGCGGCTATTTCGAAAAGTCGCTCGCGGCGTATTCGGGAAACCCGAAGACGACGGCGAATATGCTCGTAAACGACCTCCTGCGCGAAATTTCCGCAGCCGAGACCTCCCGCCGCGCCGAAGAGCAGCCAGAACTCGGCGGCTTTGAAGATTCCGCCGAAAGTTCGCACAAGAATGTCGAACACGAAAAGCATCTCGACCGGTGCAAACTCACTCCCGAAAACCTCGCGGGGCTTGTCAAGATTATCGACGGCGGCTCGATTTCAAAACAGATTGCAAAAGACGTCTTCGCCGAAATGTTCTCAACGGGCAAGACGGCGGAGGCTATCGTCAGGGAAAAGGGGCTTGAACAAAACAGCGATTCGGGCGAGCTCGAAAAATTCTGTCAGGCTGCAATCGACGCAAATCCCAAGGCGGTCGGCGAATTCAAGGCGGGCAACGAAAAGGCGGTAAACGCCCTCATCGGCCCAGTTATGAAAGCCACGAAGGGCAAGGCCAACCCCGCAATGCTGCTTGGCATAATAAAGAAACTTATAAAATAGCAAAATGACGTTCGCGGTTATATTTCTCGCAGTGGCATGCGCGTTGACCGTGTGCGCATCGACCGCGCTCGAACTGATGAATTTATCGAGTCTGCGCGCGCGCCCCGCGGAAGTTCCCGAAGAGTTCAAAAGTTTTATCGACCCCGAAACGTACCGCAAGGGCGCGCTCTACACCGAGGCGCACACGCGGCTTTCGATTCTCGACGGATTTTTCGGTTTTCTGCTTATGACCGCCCTTCTTGTTTCGGGCGCGTTTCCTGCAATGTATGAGTGTTTTGCGGGGGCGTTCGGCGGCGGATTCTTCGCGCAGGCGTTGGCTGTGATTGCGGTGATGACGGTGGTTTCGTTGCCGTCGCTCGGCTTTGAATACTACGAGCAATTCAGCATAGAACAGGATTTCGGCTTCAATAAGAGCACGCTTCCGCTCTGGATTACGGACAAGTTGAAGGGGTTCGCGGTCTGCGTGGTTCTTTGCGTTCCGCTGCTTGCGCTGATTTTGTGGTTTGCGCAGAAATTCCCGTCGACGTGGTGGGTATGGGGTTTTGCGGCGGTGGCGGTGTTCCAGCTCGTGATGATAGTGGTGTATCCGATGTTCATTGTTCCGCTTTTCAACAAGCTTGAAGACCTCAAAGACGGCGAGCTAAAAGACGCGCTTTTCGCGCTTGCCAAACGCGGAAAATTCTACGCGAAGACGATTCAGGTTATTGACGGAAGCCGCAGAAGCTCGCATTCAAACGCGTATTTTACGGGGTTCGGGCGTTTCAGGCGGATAGTGCTTTTCGACACGCTTTTGGAGCAGCTCGACAAGCCCGAATTGGAGGCGGTTTTGGCTCACGAAATAGGGCACTACCGCCGCGGGCACATCGGCAAAATGATATTGTCGTCGTTTGTTTTGACGTTTGCGATGTTTGCGTTTATGGGATATTTGGCGCAGAGCGACTGGTTTTTTACCCAATTCGGTTTCGACAAAAAATACGGTTTGGGCGGGGTAGTTCTCATTTACGCGCTCTATGCGGGCACGTTTACGTTCTGGCTGAAACCGATTGAAAACTATTTTTCGCGCAGGCGGGAGTATGAGGCTGACGACTTTGCCTCGCTGCTTTGCGGCGGTGGCGGCGCGTTGATTTCGGCATTGAAAAAACTCCATACAAAAAATCTCGGCAACCTCACGCCGAACCCGATTTACAGCGCATTCCACTACTCCCACCCGACGCTTTCGGAGCGCATGAAAAATCTTTCCGACGAATAACTTTTAACAATTTTAGACAATTTTAGATATGGCAAAAAAAACCGGCTCCGCGCTTGTGAAAAACTCCGCTTTTGCAAAAAAAAGCGAAACAGAATCGGACTCGAAAAAATTTGGCGGCGCGGTTGCGCTTTCCGAAGTTGTCGCGTTTGCGGACAAGTTCTGCGGCAAGTCCGAGTTCCGCGACTTCGACGGCGCGTTCAACGGGCTTCAATTCCAGAATTCGGGCACAGTCTTGCGCGTGGCCTCGGCGGTCGACGCGGGGCTTTGGGAAATCCGTCAGGCCGCCGCGCTCGGGGCGAATCTTTTGGTTGTCCACCACGGGCTTTACTGGGACGCCCCCATACCCGTAGTCGGTGCGAATTACGAGAAAATCAGGGCGTTGCTCGACGCAGATATGGCGGTTTATTCGATGCATCTGCCGCTTGACGCCCACCCGAAAATCGGCAACAACAAGCTGCTTGCCGACGCGCTCGACCTTGAAATTTCGGGCGGTTGCGTCGAAGTCGAGGGCAAAGACATAGGCGTTACCGCGACCGTGCCCAAGGGCGGCAGGGCGGAGCTTGAACGCCGCCTTAAAAATCTTTTTGCCGACACATACAAGGGCTTTTCGTTCGGCTCGGAAAATCCGAAAAAAATCGCCATCTGCTCGGGTTCGTGCGGCGACGTTGTGGCCCATCTGCCCGAATTGGGCTTCGATACCCTCGTTTGCGGCGAGCTGCGCGAGCGTCACTTCACAATGGCGCGCGATATGGGTTTGAACCTATATCCCTGCGGGCATTACGCAACCGAGCGTTTCGGCGCAATGGCACTTGCCGAAACAATAGCCGAAAAATTCGGGCTGAAAACAAACTTTATCGAAACGGGCAATCCGCTGTAAAAAATCGAAAAACGAGAGACTCCGAACAAAAGACGCGCCAGCAGCAAAAAAAGCTTTATAATCGGCGGAAAATATAAATAATCGGCGCAAATTGATAACGAATATGAAAACGATTGCGATAATCAACGGTGTAAATCTCGACAGGCTCGGCAGACGCGAGCCAGAAATATACGGCGCGCAAACGCTTGCCGACCTAACCGCCGCGCTCGACAAACACGCCGAAAAGTTGGGGGTTAAGCTCGAGCATTTCCAGTCGAACTACGAGGGCGCGATTGTAGAAAAAATCGCGGAGCTTTCGGACGCGGGCGTGCGTCTGGGAGTGATAAATCCCGCGGCGTTTTCGCATACGTCGGTCGCGCTTCGCGACTGCATTGCGGGAAGCGAAATCAAGTTTGTGGAAGTCCACATCTCGAACATTTACAAGCGCGAACAGTTCCGCCACGAATCGATTACAGCCCCAGCCTGCGTCGGCGTTATTTCGGGCTTGGGGTTCGGCGGATACATTGCGGCGATAGACTATTTGGCGTCGCTTTAACTCCGACGCGTCGGGTCTTGCGTTGCGGCGCGGGGCTGTTGAAAAAATCCCGGCGGCGCGTGGGTTGGATTGAAGCGGCTCGGCTGGGGGATTGGCGGGTTGCGTGGGGTGCGTGGGGTGCGGAAATCCGCTTTGATACCGCAAAATCTCCCAACCGCAAAATCGCCCAAAGATCTCTTTTTTTTCTTCCGTTTCTGCACGCACAGGAAACTAAAACATTAAAAATTTTTGCGCCCGCAGATGGGCGCGTTTTTTATCGTGGCACTCGAAATCGATTACGAAAAGCAATTAAATCCCGACCAGTTGGCGGCGGTAATGGCACCGCCCAACCGTCCCGCGCTCGTGCTTGCGGGGGCGGGGTCGGGCAAGACGCGCACGCTGACGTATCGGGTAGCCTGGCTGATTTCCGAATGCGGTATCAAGCCGTGGCGCATACTTCTGTTGACGTTCACGAATAAGGCGGCGGCGCAGATGTTGGAGCGAATCGAAAAGCTCACGGGTTTTGCTGCGGGCGAATTTTTCGGCGGCACATTCCATTCAATCGGCTGCCGCTTTCTGCGCATCTACGCCGAAAAAGTAGGGCTTGAACCCAACTTCACGATTTTGGACGCCGAAGATTCGCTCAAACTGCTAAAAAGCACTGTCGAACTCGTCAACCCGCGATTTTTTTCGACAAAGACGAATCCGAAAGCCGCGCTGCTTTTTGAAATAATCAGTTTTGCCCGCAACACAATGAGTTCGCTCGAACAGGCGATGGTCGACCGCTTTCCGTGGATTGAAACGCCCGTGGCGCAGATTGAGGAAATCGCCGCAGCCTACGCCAAGGCGAAACGCGCTTCGAATAGCTGCGACTTTGACGATATGCTTGAACTCTGGCACAAGCTGCTGCTTGAAAACCCCGACGTTTTGCAAAAATACCGCGACAGGTTCAAAAACATTTTGGTCGACGAGTATCAGGACACCAACCGCCTGCAATCGGCGATTTTAGACCTGATTGCCGACCGCGGGCAGATAAGCGCGGTCGGCGACGACGCCCAATGCATATACTCGTGGCGCGGCGCGGAAATCGACAATATCCTCACGTTCAAAGACCGCTATCCCGCCGCGAACATTTACAAGATAGAGCGCAACTACCGCAGCTCGCCGCAGATTCTGCGTTTTGCAAACCGCATTCTCGACCAGATGCCGACCGACGAAAACTACCGCAAGGTGTTAGTGCCCGCCCGCGAAGGCTACCACAAGCCCGTGGTGGTGTCGGCGTTGGACGCGTCTTCGCAGGCGCGTATGGTTTGCGAGCTAATCCGCGAGGTTGTCGGGGAGGGCGTTTATGAATACTCCGACATTGCGGTTTTGTATCGCTCGCATTTTCAGGCAATGGACTTGCAGTTGCAGCTGCAATATAAAAACATTCCGTTTGCGATAACGAGCGGGCTGAAATTTTTCGAGCAGGCGCACATCAAGGACGTCGTAGCCCAAATAAAATTCGCCTCGAACCCCAAGGATTTTGTGAGTTTCCACCGCTTTGTCCGCTTTATGGACAAGGTTGGCGACAAAACTGCCCGCAAGATTTACGACGCCGCCGCGACGCTCGCCAAAAAGAAGGACATTTCGATTCACGCGGCATTGTCGGACAAGTCGGTTTTGGGCAAAGTGCCCTCCGTATCGCGCGAGATTTTCGCTCAGATGGCGGCGGAAATGCTCGAACTCTCGTCGGACATAGCCCGCAGTTCTTCCGCCCCGACGGTGCGAATGGCAGATTCCGCGGCAATGGAAGCGCAATCGGACGCGGCGGCTGCGCAGCCCTCGCGCCAGCTGAATCTCTTCGATTTCGACGAACCCGAATCGGATGTTCCATCAACGTCCTCCGCCGAAAATCCCGTTCAAGGCGCGTCAATTCCCGCGCCGATTTTGTCCGAGTCTCATATCGAAAAGCTGCCCGAGGAGCTTGTCAAAAAAGTCTGCTCGGGCTGGTATAAAACCGCGATGATGGGCGCGTATGAAGACTATCCCGAGCGGGCGAAGGACTTCGACGCGCTTATGGAATACGCCTCGCGGTATCCGAATTTCGACGAGTTTTTGGCGAATGTCGCCCTCGAAGTTTCGGAGGCGCGGGTGGAGCAGCAGCCCGAGGAATTCGGGGGCAGGGTGCGGTTGATGACTGTCCATCAGGCGAAGGGCTTGGAGTTCCCCGTCGTGTTTGTAATCGGTGCGGCGGACGGACTTTTCCCGACGAAGCGCAGCATCGACGACGGCGATGTCGACGAGGAGCGGCGTCTTTTCTATGTTGCCGCAACGCGCGCAATGGAACACCTCATCATAACATATCCAAAAGTTGCGGTTGTCGGCGGCGAAATTCAGTCGCGCCCGATAAGCCGGTTTTTGGAGCCCATCCCGCGCGACTACTACACTTCGGAAATCTGACTTTTTTGCCGAGCCCGACGCCGAAAAAATTTGACAACCGCGCCGCCTGCGATAACGTTCCGAGGAAGAGAATTCAATTTACGATTTATAATATTTGCACAGACAGGATTTCATTCTATGGCATTGGTAAAAAAACTATCGGCAAGACTTCAAAACCACCCAAAACGCCTCGTCTATCCCGACGGAGAGGACATACGCGTAATCCGCGCCGCCAGACAGTTCGCGACGCGCAAATTGGGCGTTCCCATTCTGCTGGGCAACCGCGAAAAGATTTTGGAAATCGCCGCCGCCAATGAAATCCGCACCGACGGGTTTAAAATAGTAAATCCGCCGCTTTCGGACGATTTCGAAACGCTCGCAAAGCTTATGTCGGGCTTGCCCGTTTTCAGGGATATCGACGCCGAGAATATAAAAAATATGGCGGCGCAACCGCTCTACTTCGCGCTGCTTATGCTCGCAACGGGCAGGTGCGACGCCATGGTAACGGGCGCGTCGAGTGCGACGGCAAGCTCTCTTCGCCCGATTTTCCAGATAATCTCGAAGCAAAAGGGCATTTCGACCGTGAGCTCGATGATGGTTGTCGCAACGGGTATTGAATCGCTCGGCATTAAGGGCGACCTGTTTTTGGCTGATTGCGGCGTTGTAGCCGAGCCCACCGAAACCGAGCTTTGCGATATCGCAACAACTACCGCGCTTTTGGTCAACCACTTCACGCTCGAAACCCCGAAAGTGGCAATGCTTTCCTACGTTTCGAAAACGCCGAATCCAAAGAGCGCAAGTGTGCTTAAAATGCGGGCGGCAACGGCTTTGGTGCACGAGCGCATTGTGCGCGAACGCCTTGAAATAGAAATCGACGGCGAGTTGCAGGTCGACGCCGCGCTGCGTCCGGAAGTCGCGCTTCAAAAGGGGATTTCAAGCTCGGTGGCGGGCAGGGCGAATGTCCTGATTTTTCCCGACCTGAATTCGGGCAACATTACCTCCAAAATGCTCCAAATAACGTCCTCCGATGTCCGCTGCTACGGGCAGATTCTGACGGGGCTTACGAAGCCCGTCGGCGAAATTTCCCGCGGTTCGACGGAGGACGACATTTTCGGCACGAGCGTCATTGTCGCGGCTCAGGCGGTCGACAGGCGTTTCCTTTCTCCCGAAGAGCAGTAGTCGGGTGCGAGCGGGTTTCGGTTTGTTTCGTCGTTTGTCTTGACGTGCAAAGCGTGGGGGTGTCGTGATAGAGCTTAGAAACATATCGCTTTCGTTCGGGGTGCGGAAGATATTCGACTGCGCCTGTGCGGTCGTCAACCGCAACGATAAAATCGGGCTTGTAGGTTCGAACGGCGCGGGCAAGTCGACATTGCTTAAAATTCTCGCGGGCATCGAGACCGCCGATTCGGGCGAAATTGCAAAGCCGAAATACGCGACTGTCGGCTATCTTCCGCAGGAGGGGCTTGTAAGCGGTTCCCGCCCGCTTTTCGAAGAGGCGGAGTCGGCGTTTGTGGACATCATTACCGCCCGTAAAGAGCTCGAAGCCGTGGGGGAGACAATCTCTGCCGCCGACCCGTCTTCGCCCGAGTATTCCGAGGCAATCGAAACTATGGGCGAGCTTCAACACCGTTTGGAGGATATGCAGGAAGACAAACTGCGCTCGCGCGTGGAGACTGTGTTACAGGGCTTGGGTTTTGCAATGTCCGATATGGCGCGCCCGTGTTCGGAGTTTTCGGGCGGCTGGCAAATGCGCATTGCTCTCGCCAAGATTCTGCTACGCTCGCCCTCGCTGGTGCTGCTCGACGAGCCTACAAACCACCTCGACATAGAGTCCATTGCGTGGCTCGAAAACTATCTGCAAAACTACTCGGGCGCGGTGATAATCGTCAGCCACGACAAGGCGTTTTTGGATTCGCTTACCACGCGCACTTTCCACCTTTCAAAGGGGCGGCTCGACACATACGCGGGCAATTACGATTTTTATTTGCGCGAAAGCCGCAAGCGTTTTGAAGTTCTCCAAAAGTCCGCCGCAAACCAGCAGCGCGAAATCGACAAAACCGAGCGTTTTATCGAGCGTTTCAGAAGCAAAAGCTCGAAGGCTGCGCAGGTGCAAAGCCGCATAAAAGCCCTCGACAAAATCGAGCGAATCGAGGTGGAGGACGACTTCGACGGCGAGATTGACTTCGAATTTCCGCCGGCAAAGCGCAGCGGACAAGTCGTCTTGGACGTTCAAAATGTCTCGAAATCATTCGGCTCTCACAAGGTTCTCGACGGTATTTCATTCAAAATCGAACGCGGCGAGCGCGTCGCGCTCGTGGGCGTAAACGGTGCGGGCAAGTCGACATTGGCGCGCATTGTCGCGGGAGAACTCGAAGCCGATTCGGGCACGGCAAAGCTCGGGACGAATGTCGAGATGTCGTTTTTTGCGCAGCACCAGTCGGCGCGGCTAGACCGCAACAACGACGTTCTCGCCGAGGCTTGCGCGGGGGTTCCGTTCGAGCGGCGCGTGAAAGTCCGCGGTTTGCTCGGCTCGTTCCTCTTTCGCGGCGACGACGTTTTAAAGAGTGTCGCGGTGCTTTCGGGTGGTGAAAAAAACCGCCTCGCGCTTGTAAAAATGCTTTTGCGCGACTTCAATTTTCTGCTGCTCGACGAGCCGACGAACCACCTCGATATGAACTCGAAAACCGTTCTGCAAAACGCGCTCGCAAAATACGACGGCACGTTTTTGGTTGTCAGCCACGACAGGGATTTTCTCGACCCGATTGTCAACCGCGTAATCGAGCTTAGCCACAACGGCGTCAGGTTTTTCGAGGGCAATTTGAGCGACTATGTGGAGCGCATAAAAGCCGAGGGCAGAATAGCCGTCAAGCCCGCAAAGCCGCGCGAAGTTTCGGACTTCAAGGCGCGCAAGCAGCAGCTCTCGCAGGCGCGGCGCGAACTCTCGCAGACGAAAAAACGCGTTGCGGCATTTGAGGCGGACATAGCCGCCGCCGAGGACGAGCTTGCGAAACTCGAAGCCGAAATGTCTTCGGCGGAATTTTTCAAGCGGGGGGCGCAATGCTCTTCGACAACCGAGAGCTACAACGCCCTCAAAGCGCGCCTGGCGTCGCTCTACGCAGAATGGGAGTCGGCGTCGGCGCAACTCGAACATCTCGAAACAAAAATATAAAATAGCAGGTAAAAATATGAAACACCTAAAAATATCAATAATAGTTGCCGCATTGGCGTCGCTTTTTTGCGGTTGCGGACAGAAAAATGCCGAGCTCAAAGTCGCGACGTGCAACATTCAAATGGCTCCCACGCCCGAAAAAATGTATTGGGCGCAGACGCGCCGCGACGCCGAAAAGGCGTTGCAACGCCACTATAAATTCGACATCTTCGGGGCGCAGGAAACGTTCAAGCACCAAATCGACGCCATTTTGCCCGAAGGCTATGCGTATGTCGGCGTAGGGCGCGACGACGGCAAGGAGGAGGGCGAATATTCTCCCGTTGTCTACAACACAAAAAAGATAAAATGCCTGAAATCGGGCACGTTCTGGATTTCGGACACTCCCGAAAAAGTCTCCAAAGGCTGGGACGCGGTGTGCCGCCGCATTTGCACTTGGGGCGAGTTTGAAGACATCGCTTCCGGCAAAAAGTTCTACTTCTTCAATACGCACCTCGACCATGTGGGTGTCAAGGCCCGCGAAAACGGCGTAAAGCTTATAGTGCAAAAAGTCGCAGAAATCGCGGGCGACAACGCCACATATTTCGTAACGGGAGACTTCAATGTCCCCTTCGGCGACAAGTCGATTAAGCCTATTGTAGATTCCCCAAAATTCCGCCACGCGCGCGACATTTCCGAAGAGCCCGCGTATGTTCCGTCGGGCACTTGGCACGCGTATTCGGGCATCCCCACGGCGTATATCGACTACATTTTCGTTTCGCCGAATGTGAAGGTGAAGGAGTTTTTCGCAATCACAGACCGTATCGGCAAAGTCGAATTCGACCGCTCGAAGCCTCAGGACAGGCAGAAGGACGTAGACTACGCCTCCGACCACTTCCCCCTCTGCGCGAAAGTAGTTTTCTAAATCACAAAATATGACAGACCAACATTTGATAGCGGCATCGTCCGCGCTTAACATTCCGCAACACCAAGTCGCCGCCGCAGCCAAACTTTTGGAGGAGGGCGCGACTGTGCCGTTCATAGCCCGCTACCGCAAAGAGGCGACGGGCTCGCTCGACGAAGTGCAGATTGCCGCAATCCGCGACGAGCTCGAAAAGTTGAAGGCGATAGACGAGCGCAGGGCGTCGATAAAAAAATCGTTGCAGGAACGGAATCTGCTTTCGGCGGAATTGGAGTCGAAGCTCGACGCGGCGCAGTCGCTATCGAAGTTGGAGGACATCTATCAGCCGTTCAAGCCGAAGCGCAGGACGAAGGCGACAATCGCCAAGGAGCGCGGGCTTGAACCGCTGGCGGTATTCATTATGGACAACCGCGAAACCTCCGCCGACTGCGAAGCCGAAGCGCAAAAGTTCGTCGACGCGGCAAAGGAGGTTGCCGACAGTGCCGCCGCGCTCGCGGGTGCGCGCGACATTATCGCCGAAAACATCTCCGACGACGCCTCCGCCCGCAGTTCCATGCGCGAGTATTTCGAAAACAACGCCGTTATGTCGAGCAAGGTTATGACAGGCAAAGAGGCCGAAGGCGCAAAATACCGCGACTATTTCGATTGGTCCGAACCGGTGAAAACCGCGCCTTCGCACAGAATCCTCGCGGTGCGTCGCGGCGAAAGCGAGGGCTTTTTGATTATGCGCGTAGTTCCCGACGAAGACGTCGCGGTTGCGATTCTCAAAAATCTTTTTGTAAAAAATCCCGAATCGCCGTGCGGGCGTCAAGTCGCACTCGCCGCGGAGGACTCCTACAAACGCCTGCTTTCGTCGACAACCGAAACGTATATGCGCCTCGAAATCAAAAAGCGCGCCGACGAGGAAGCCGTAAAGGTATTTGCGAACAATCTGCGCGAGCTGCTTATGTCGTCGCCGTTGGGCGGCAAAAACGTGCTGGCAATCGACCCCGGGTTCAGGACGGGCTGCAAGGTTGTGTGTCTGAACCGTCAGGGCGACCTCCTTCACAACGATGTAGTATATCCCGAGCAATCCGCGATGCGCGTCAAGGAGGCGGAAGATAAAATCCGCGCCCTGTGCAGGCGTTTCGAAATCGAGGCAATCGCAATCGGCAACGGCACTGCGGGCAGGGAGACCGAAGCCTTTGTGCGCTCGCTCGGGCTTCCGCAGTCGATAGTCGTGGTTATGGTAAATGAAAGCGGAGCGTCGATTTACTCCGCTTCGGAAGTCGCGCGCGAGGAATTTCCCGACTACGACATCACCGTGCGCGGCGCGGTTTCAATCGGCCGCCGCCTCATGGATCCGCTTGCCGAACTCGTGAAAATCGACCCGCAATCAATCGGCGTCGGTCAGTATCAGCACGATGTCAATCAGACAATGCTCAAACGCTCGCTCGACGACGTCGTCGTTAGCTGCGTCAATTCCGTCGGCGTCGAAGTCAACACCGCAAGCAAACAGCTGCTTTCTTACGTTTCGGGGCTTAACGCCGCGACTGCCGCGAATATCGTAGCCTACCGCAATGAAAACGGGCCTTTCAAAAACCGCAAGGAGCTGCTCAAAGTCAAGGGGCTCGGCGCGAAGAGCTTCGAGCAGGCGGCGGGTTTTCTGCGCATCAACGGCGGCGACAACCCACTCGACGCCAGTGCCGTCCATCCCGAACGCTACAAGCTTGTAGAGAAAATGGCTGCCGATATCGGTAGCGACATCAACACGCTTTTGAAGGACGCCTCCGCCCGCGCAAAAATCGACCTCAAAAACTATGTCGGCGACGAAATCGGCATGCCCACGCTCAAAGACATTATGCAGGAGCTTGGCAAGCCCGGGCGCGACCCGCGCGAAAAGTTCGAGGCGTTTTCGTTTGCCGAAGGCGTTTCCAAAATCGAGGACTTGCGCGAAGGTATGCGCATTCCAGGCATTGTCACGAATGTCACCGCGTTCGGCGCGTTTGTCGACATCGGCGTTCATCAGGACGGGCTTGTCCACGTTTCCGAGCTTTCCGACGTTTTTGTGCGCGACCCCAACGAGGTTGTCAAGCCGCAGCAGAAGGTCAATGTATATGTTTTGGAAGTCGACGTTCCGCGCAAGCGCATTTCGCTTTCGATGAAATCGAATCCGCAAAAGCGCGCGCGTTCAGCCGGCGACATTGCCGCGAAGGGAACACCGCGTTCGGGCTTCGGCAATAGCGGATTCCGCAACGCGCCACGTTCGTCAAACAACGACCGATCCGCGCCGCGTCCGCGTCAATCTTTCGGAAATTCCCTCTCCGACTTCTTTAAATGACGGGCATCGACGGAGGATTTACCTTTTGGCGAATATCCTCCTTTGCCCGTTCCGCACTATTTTTTCGGAACGCTCGCTGATGCGGATTGCCTGCGCAAATTCCGCTTTGCCGTCCCAAAAATTTTTTTCAAAAAAACTTTTAGAACAAAAGATGGAAAACTTGATAGTCGTAAATAATCCCGACAAGTGGATATTGAACCTGCCCAATACAAGGGTTGTGTCCCCGAAACAATACATTACAAATTCGGAGTTTGCACAACTTGGGAAGTATAAGGTTTATAATTTGTGCAACGTTTTCAACTATCAAAATATGGGCTATTACGCTTCGTTATTGGCGTTTGCGCGTATGCACCATCCCGAGCCGTCCGTCCGCACAATTATGGATTTTTCATCGCGTAAAATGTTGGAAAGTCTCGCCCCCGACGTCGAGCATACCGCAAACAAGGTGCTTGCCAAACCCGATTCCAAACATTGTTTCGGCGACGAATTCAAGCTCGATGTGTGCTTCGGCAAATGCGAGAATCCCGATTACAACAAAATAGGGCGTATACTTTTTGCGCGATTCAACGCGCCGATGTTCACCGCAAAATTCCGCCGCCGCAAATCGGGCTGGAAACTCCGCTCGATAGAACCGTTCGGAGCTGCCGACATCACCCGCGAAAACCGCAAATTCATCACCGAAACGGCGTCGGCATATTTGGCGTCCTACCACAAAATTTCGGATTGGCAGGACAGGACAAAGTATTCGATGGCAATACTTGTGGATGAGGACGAAAAATATCCCCCGTCAAACGAAAAGGCTTTGGCCAGGTTCGTCAGAGCCGCCCAAAAAGCGGGGTTCTATTGCGAACTGATCACCAAACACGATTTCGACCGCCTCAAAGAGTTCGACGCGTTGTTCATCCGCGCAACGACAAACGTAGACAATTACACCTATAAATTTTCGCGTTGCGCCCAGACAGACGGAATTGTCGTGATAGACGACCCCGCATCGATAGTGCGTTGCGCAAACAAGGTCTTCCAAGCCGAACAGGCGCAAATGCGCAAAGTTCCAATGCCGAAGACAATGATTTTACACCGCGACAACGTTTTCGACGTCGAGGCTGAAATAGGGTTTCCGCTTGTCATAAAACAGCCCGACAGCCAGTTTTCGCAGGGGGTTTTCAAGGCGGAAGACGCAAAAAGCTTGAAAAAAATCACGAGCAAACTTTTCAGACATTCTTCGCTTTTAATAGCGCAAAAGTTCGTTCCGACAAAGTTCGATTGGCGCATTGGCATACTCGACCGCAAGGCAATCTATGCGTGCAAATACTACATGGCGCAGTCGCATTGGCAGATTGTCAACAAAGACGCAAAAGGCTCCAAACGCGAGGGCGATTTTGATGCGCTCAAAGTTTCGGACGTGCCGAAAAAAATTCTCGACATCGCCCTCAGAATGGCGAACTCTATCGGAGACGGACTTTACGGCGTAGACCTCAAAGAAACCGACGACGGGCAAATACTTATGATTGAAGTAAACGACAATCCCAGCATAGACGCCGGAATAGAGGACAAAGTCGAGGGTATTAATTTATATCAGACAATAATAAAATGTTTTGCCGGAAGAATCGACAAAATCAGGCGGATCGCCTCTTCCGACACATTGCGCAAATAAAAACGACTGTGTAAAAAGAAAGGTTCTGTATGGATAAAAATACTTCGGGAAAGCTTGTATTCAGGGAAGGGGCGCGGATGTCGGACGCCGCGGAGGTCGAGCGCATCGTGAGATCCTCGAAATTTTTCGAGGAGGTCGAAGACGAAATTTCGAGTGCCGTTGGCGACTTGCGCGAAAGCCTGAACGGCGGCGGTACGACATATCTTTTTGCCGAGTTGGACGGACGCGTCGCGGGCTTTGTGTCGTTCGAAAAAATCGCCTGCACCGACGCTAATTACCAAATTTACTGGATTGCCGTAGACAATTCTTTCCGCGGATGCGGTATCGGTTCGAAACTCATAAATCGCGCGCTCGACATTATGCGGTTGCGCGGCGGGCGAACCGTCTATCTGCAAACAGCAGGGCGTCCGCAGTATATGCCGACTCGCGAATTTTACAAAAAAAACGGATGGACGCACGAAGCCACCCTAAAAGATTACTACGTAGTCGGCGACGATTGCTGTATTTTTTCAATCAAACTTTAATCGCATCGAAAACGCCTTACAGTCGGACTTCGACAAACTTCATTCCCGCCTTTGTGCGGGAAGTTTTTTTAGTTTTTTTTTGGTTTTTGTGGTTGAAATCGGTTTTGTTTTTTTTAGACTACGTTGCCGATATGCCAAATACGTCAAGACATTTTTCGAAATTTTTATCAAAGCCGCCGTTCATTGTTTTTGCTATGCTTTTCGGCGTTTTGTCGGCGGCGGCTCAGCAGGGGCACGAGTTGACTGTTTTCAATATTGTCCCAATAAACGAGGGTGCTGAGGCGCAGCTTGCCGAAGACATTGTGCGCATAAAAAACGAACGCATTGCCGATGTTTCGCTTGCGATGTTTACGCTCGTTCCCGAAGGGACTCCGCCCGTCGACAAAATGCGGGTGCTTGCGAAACGTTTCAAGAAAACGCGGGAGCTTATAAACGGCCGCGCGCCGTATGGCATTCTTTTGCAATCGACAATCGGGCACGGCTATTGGCTCAAAAATCCAAACAATCTCGAACATTTTGTTTCGCTGACGGAGGCGAAGCCCAATCCGAACAAATGTTGTCCGCTCGGCGCGGGCACGATAAAATATATGCGCGACATTTGCCGCCAAGCCGCCGAGCTTCGCCCCGACCACATTATGGTTGACGACGACTTCCGAATGTATACAAACTCGACGGGTTGTCTTTGTCGGCTGCATTTGGCTGAAATATCGCGGCGGCTCGGCTACACGATAACCGCCGAGCAGGCTCGCGCCCACGTCTACGGGACATCGGAGCAAGACAGGCGCGTTTCGAAGATAATCGACGCCGTCAACATCGACAGTCTCTGTTCGCTCGCCGAAAAAATGCGCGCAGCCGTCGACGAAATCGACCCGAAAATTCCGATGTCCGTTTGCGTGTGTTCGGGCGATATCCGCTATTCCGCCCGCCTCGGCAAAATCTTCGCCGCGAAGGGGCAGACGCCGATAGTGCGCATAAACAACGCCCGCTACGCCGAAGCGAACAAGTCGCCGCGCAACTTCGCAAAGACTATGTATTCGACAATGGTTCAGGTGCCCTATGTCAAGGGTTCCGCCATTGTTCTCGCCGAAACCGACACGCTTCCGCACAACCGCTACGGGACTTCCGCCCGCTCGCTTCACGCCAACTATTGCGGATACCTGCTTTACGGGTGCAGGGGCGCGAAACAGTGGATAACCTCGACCTCGGAATTCGAGCCAAACGGCAACGAGGCTTACCGAAAAATCCTCGCCGAACACGCCGATTTCTACGAGTCAATCGCCCGCGAAGTAGCAAACGTAAAACGCCACTCGGGCTTCGCCACGCCGATTTCGAAAACGCCTCTGTTCAACTTCAATCCCTTCCGTCCAGCTGGCGCAATCACAGCAGTTCCGTGGGCGCAGACGCTCTGCTGTGTTTCGGGCTTGCCCACAAACTTCGCATTCATAGGCGACAATCCCGCGATGATAAACAAAACCGATGTCGGCTTTTTTAGCGACGCCGAAATTCTCGTCCAGCTAAAACGCGGCATGGCCCTCGACGGGGGAGCCGCCGCCGAACTTTGCCGCCGCGGCTTCGGCAAATATCTGGGCGTGGAAGTTTCGCCGTTGTCCGCAACCCAAGTCAATTGCGAGGTAGTTTCGCCCGACCCGATAAACGGCGGACTGCGCGGCAAGGTAATGGTTTCCTCTTCGAACTTCGTCCGCCTGACTCCGACTTCGCAAAAGACGCGCGTCTTGGCTAATTTCGTGAAAAAGCCGTTTGCGCAGGACGACAAATCGCGCTTTCAAACAGTCTCGCCTTCGGCTACGCTTTTCGAAAACGAGTTCGGCGCGAAAGTGCTCGTCTTTGCCTCCGATATCAACGGCGGCGGCTGGGGCACGTATATGCGCTACCCGCGCAAGGCGTTTATTCTCGGCGCGTTTGCGGAGGTCGAGCCGTTCCGTATCTGGTATCCGTTCGACGCCGAGATGTTCGTCTATTCGGGCACGCTCGAAGACGGCGGCGAGCTTATGGGCTTGTTCAATTTCGGTTGGGACGTTCTCGATAAAATCGAACTCGCGTATTCCGTAAAACCCGTTTCCGTAAAGATTATGACGCAAAAGGGCGAGTGGGAGAGCGTCCCGTTTTCGGCAAAAGACGGGTTGCTTACCGTCAACCGAAAAATCGAGCCGATGTATCCGGTTGTTTTGAAAATCGGTGTTTCCGCCAAATAACGCGGAAGATTTTGCCTGATTTTTCTTTGCAGAATTACAAGCGGTGCGGATATTTTTTCCGCGCCGTCGTGTTTTTTTGCGCAACTTTTATCCGCGCGGATTTTTTTATTTCCGCCCGACGCCTTTTTTCAAACACCCTTGAATGACGGTTCCGATAGCCCGCAATTTTTCGCGCCCCGATTCGCTGTATTGCGCCGAGTGCCGCTCCAAAATATGCTGCGCGGTTTCCGCGGATTTTTCGTCCAAATTTTCGGCGGCGGCGCAAATTTCTTCGCGAGATTTCGCGAGCAGAAATTTTAGCAGCGCGTTTGTTTCGAGCTCTTTTTCGAGCGTCCAAACCCGCATTCCGCCGAGCGATATTTCGCGCGGCCACGGCCATTTTTCGATTGTGTCAAGCGGCGTGTTATAGTCGCAAAAGTCGATTTTAACAACAAATTTCGCGCGGCTTAAATCCGTGTCGGGGTAGCGGTATTCGATGTCGTATTTCGGCTGGCGGAGGTCGACGAGGCGTTCGTAGTGGCGCGATTTCATCACGCCGCCGCCCGCAGAGTAGCGGATTTTCAGCGATGGAAAATCCGACAAGTTGAAATCCTCCCAAACCAGTTCCGCTTTGATTTTCGATTCGTCGAGATTTTCGCGCCCGACTTTCGGAAACAGGTTTTTTGTAAACTCGATGCTTTCTTCGAAATCGCCTTCAAGCGAGACAGAATTTGTATTTCGCGCGTTGTGGACGCTTTCGCTATTTTTCAATTCGCGCATCGAAATTATTTTTGCCGAAACGCGCAGCGGATTTTCGACAACAGCCTCGACTGCCTTTCCGACAAACGCGCGGCAGTCGATTGCGCTTTCGAACAGCGCGGATTTTTTCGCGTTCGTGCGGGTTGCGGGCAGTTCGAGGCTGACAAAATTACCCGCGCGAGTTTTTCGCGCCGAGCGCAAATATCCGCGCGTTTTTACCGTCTTTTGCGCCAAAATTTTTTCGGCGGCGTTTTTGTCGAGCCACACGAAATATTCGTTAAATCGCGGATTGAAGCACAAATATCCAAGCTCGACCCAGTCGCTCAAATTGTCGTCGTCGGGATTGTATTTTGCGCCGCCGCGCCGCTTGATGTCTTCGGGCGACATTCGCATATCTTTGTTTTCGCGCTTTACTACGACGCTCGCGATTCCGTTTTCGACGTCGAGAGCGTATTCCTTTTCCTCCAAAAAATACGCCTGTTTATACGGGCGCGTCTCGCGAAGGGGAATCGATTTTCCCGAGAACCATTGACAGAAGACGCCGCCGCCTATCAGGTCGCGGCAAAAGGGCTCTTGCGGCTCGTCTTCGCGCGGGAAATCCTGATACAGGGTCTTGCACACAAGTCTGCCGTCTTCGATTGCAAACCGCGCCACATATCTGCGCCAAAGCCCGCTATGGCGCGTGGCGGAACGCTTCCGCACTTCGTCAATCTTCGGGAATTTTTCGAACGGATTTTGGTATCCGCCAATCATAAACACTTTGCCGTCGTAGTCGAGCAGGTCGGGTCTTTGGTAAGTCGCCATAACGCGCCCCGCCAAGATGAAGATGCATACCAAACAAACAACCGCCTTAAAAACGCCTCTCATACCCGACATAAAAGCCGGAGTTTGTCCGGTAGTCAAATTTATTCGTAGTGCGTCCACATACGCAAAACTTTTACGGCTTTTTCCGTTTCGTAAACTTGGTATACAAGGCGGTGCTGAATGTTTATGCGCCGCGAATACGCGCCCGCGAGGTCGCCCACGAGCGTTTCGAACGGCGGCGGATTTTGGAACGGATTTTTTTCGAGAATTGCGAGCAGTTTCGACGCCTTTCCCTTCAATCCGCCTGCGGCGATTTTTTTCGCGTCCCGACGCGCCTGCGCGGTATAAAAAAGCGTGTACATTCTACCAGTCGAGTTTTTTGGAGCACTTCGAAAGGGGCGTCTTCATTCCCTTTTTTATGGATTGCCCCATTCCCTTGATTGAATTCAAATACAGCGTTTCCTGAATCGCATTCCAGTCGGCTTCCGACACTATTACGGCGTTTGCCCGCTTGCCGGTTATCACTACGGGCGTGGAGGTTTCCGCCACTTCATCGATTAGCGAGTAGAGCCTGTTTCTTGCGAGGGTTGACGATATTGCGGTCATAAAAATTCCTTTCCTTTTTGTTTTCTTGAAGCGTACGTTATTGCGTACGCCAGTGTCAAGGATTTTATCGGATTGTTTCGGCAAAAACAAAAGTGCATTTTTACTCAGTAGCGTTTTCTTTTCGCCGCAAAAAAAAACGGCCTGAGCGAGAAGCCGCAAGCCGCCAAAAAAATCGAATCGGGCGAGCGAGATTCGAACTCGCGACCCTCTGTTCCCAAAACAGATGCGCTACCAGACTGCGCTATCACCCGTTCAATTTATCGGCATATTACGCCAGTTTTTCGGGCGTTTATCAAGCATTAAATTGCTATTCGAAAAACTTGATTTCGGAGTCGGGCGTTTGCTGGACTGCCGCGGAAATCGGATTTTCGGCGCAAATTTGGCCGATTTCATCTTCGCCCAAAAGCATAAACGCCGTCGCCATGGCGTCGCTGATTGCACCGTTGCCCGAAAATGCCCAGGTTCTGAACGGCTGCGTTTGCGGGACCTCGCCCGTGCGGCAGTCGACGATGTGTTTGCCCAGAACCGAAGTTCCAGATGCGCCCGCGAACGCGTTTTTTAGCGGGACGGAGACCGTGTCGGAAAGGTTTATTTGCCAGTCCGCGCCGTCGCCGTTTTTGCCCGCGGCGTAGATGCTGCTTGCCCCGAACGAGACGAATGCGTCTTTTATCTCCCAGTCTTCGTCCAGAATTTGCGCCACGCGGTCGAGCGCGTATCCCTTGCCGATTGCCCCGAGGTCGATTTTTCCGTCTTCGAGTTTTTGGACAAGGTAGTTTTCACGGTCGAAGGCGAACTTGCCGCGGCGCGGGGTGTCGACGCCTTCGCCCATGGGAAGTCCCTTCGCCCTCAAAAAATATTCGCCCATGCAGATGTCGAACGCCCCCTTTGAAAGACGGCAGGCTTCGAACGCCGAAAGCAGGCAGTCGTAGGTGCTGTCGGCTATTTTTACGACGCGCCCGACGGGAACTTCGTTTAACATCGAAACATCGCTGCCCGTGCGGAACATGCTAATTAAATCCTCCACCGCACAAAGCTTGATGAAACAGTCGTATGCGGCACTTCGCGCGTAGCGTTCATCGACATTCGGAAAAACGAACGTCATCGTCGTGTTCATCAATTCGTATTCGAGATTTTGGGAAACTTTTTCCATCGCGCCAGTCGTATTTTTTGTCTATGCAACCGATTTTGATTGCAAAATCAAGCATATTAGTAAAATGAACCCCATATGTTCAGGGAGTTTCAAAGCGTAGTAATTTTTGCGATATGCCTTCTGGCGTTTACGGGCGTTGTGTTTTTTGTCAAATACGAGAACGAACGTGCGCAAACCCGCATCTTGGAGGCTCGCTCAATCGAGAATGCGAACAAGGTTGTCGTTATCGAGAAGGAGGTTCTCGCCGCCAACCAGCGCAGTGTTCAGGCAAACCGACGCGCCGCCGAAAACGCCCGCAAGGCGGCGGAAGCCCGCGTAATGCTCGAACAGGCGCGGCAGAAAAGCAAGATGACGCAGAACGAGATTGTGGCGGCGCTCAACGCGCAGCTCGAACGCGAGGCGGATGCGCGCATTTCCGCCGAGAAGGCGTCGGAGGAGCTTGCCAAAGAGCGCGATCGCCTTGTCCTTGCCGTAGAGCAGACCAAAGCAGCCTTGCGCGATTTTGACGCGGCGGGCAAGTCGGGAGAAAATTTCGAGAGCGAAATTTCGCGAATCAAACGCGCCCTCCTCGATAGAGAAAGCGAAATCGAGCGGCTTAAATTGCGTCAGGCGGAACTCGAAAAACTCAACCGCGAGGCTCGCGAGGCGCAGCTGCGCATAGAAAGCGAGATGAGCGCAAAACATTATAAAATCACGCTTCCAAAGTCGAAACGCCTGATTTTCCCGATAACAAAATTCCGCAATTAACGCTTATGCCGCCTTGCGCGCGGTTGCCGGCTTTGCGCCGCGGGCGACCCCGCCGCGTAAATTTTTATAGAAAAAACTTGCAAAAAAAGCGAAAACGCACGAGAATACTCCGAGTAAATAAAAAATTTTAATACAAATCGCAAAAATATGAAAAAAATACTACTTATAGCGTCTTTGATGGCTTCGTTGTTTTTAATGTCGGCGTGCGACTCTATGGAAGGTCCTTCGCCCCTCGATACCGCGGCTGCGGGCGGCGACGCTTCGGCACTCGGCGGCGACGATATGTCGGACGGCTCGCTCAACGGCAACGGCGGCAATTTGTCGGACGGCTTGAACGAGCGCGCCAGCGACTCCGCTATGGGTTTTGACCCCGAAAACATCAACCCCGAAGACATCGTGGGCACAATTTATTTCGGTTTCAATCAGTATGCGGTTGCGCCTTCGGAACGTGAAAATGTCAGAAAGGCTGCGGAATTTTTCAAGTCGAACCCGAATATGAAGGTTTACTTGGTGGGCCATACCGACTGGTACGGTACGGAAGAATACAATATGCTTCTTTCGGACAGGCGTTGCAAGGCGGTTCAGGAATATATCTGTCTCTTATACACATCTGACGCTGCCGACGAACTCTAGGGTGT
>URDC01000017.1 GCA_900546565.1 uncultured Opitutales bacterium | reverse complement strand
TTGCTTCGACGAGTTTTTTATAATCAAAAAAAAGCGGAACTTTCGTTCCGCTTTTATACATTAAATTAAAACTCGTCGGCGAAGCAAACGCGGCGTCGCGGTTTTTAGTCGTTTATCAGGAGTTCGGCAATTTGCACCGCATTGAGTGCCGCGCCCTTCCAAAGCTGGTCGCCCGCCACGAAGAACGACAGTCCGTTTTCGAAAACCGAATCCTTCCTTATTCTGCCCACACCGCACTTTTCCTTGCGCTGGTAGAAAAGCGGCATCGGATAAACCTTATTGGCGACGTCGTCGCAAAGCTCCGCACCGGGGAACGCCGCGATAACTTCGCGCGCTCTCTCCACCGAAACGGGCTTTTCGAACTCGGCGTTTATCGCCACGCTGTGGGCGCGCATAACGGGGACGCGCACGCAGGTTGTGGAGTTCATAATGTGGGGAGCTTCCAAAATCTTGCGCGTTTCGTTGAGCATTTTAAGCTCTTCCTTGGTGTAGCCGTTGTCCTGAAAAACGTCGACGTGCGGCAGGACATTGAAGGCAATCTGATACGGATAAACCTCGGCTTTGAGCTCTTCGCCCGCGGCATAAGCCTTCACCTGATTTTCAAGCTCGCGCATGGCGGCGACACCCGTGCCCGAAACCGCCTGATACGTGGCGGCAAAGAAACGCTTCAATCCGAACTCCCTGTGCAGCGGGCACAACGCCATAAGCGAAATCGCCGTGGTGCAGTTGGGATTCGCGATTATGTTTTTGTGGTTTTTGATGGCGTGCGGATTGACTTCGGGAACAATCAGCGGAACGTCGGGGTCCATTCTGAACGCCGAGCTGTTGTCGATTGCCACGCACCCGCGCTTTGCCGCCTCGGGCACGAAGACCTTCGAGGGCGTGCCGCCCGCCGAGAAAATCGCGATGTCGAGATTGTCGAAAGATTCGGGCTTCGTCTCTTCGACAATATAAGTTTTGCCCGCGTGGCGAATTTCCTTGCCAGCCGAACGCGACGATGCCAAAAGTGTTAAGGATTGCATCGGGAAATTTCTCGAAACCAAAAGGTCGAGAAGTTCCGCGCCGACCGCGCCCGTTGCGCCCACAATGCCTACTCTGTATTTCTTTCCCATAGTATGACCGAGTTTTATAAAAAGATTATAGACAAGTGTAATGAATTAAATGTCGCGGCAAGTCAACATCTTCTTTTTGTGTCGATACCCGAACAACAACTCCTGCTTTTCGAAAACGGCGAATGCATAAAAACGTATGCCGTCTCGACGTCGCGCAAGCCGCCGAGCTGCGTGGAAAACTCGAACGGGACGCCCACGGGGCTTCACAAAATCGACGGAAAAATCGGCGCGGGGCAGCCGCTTCGGACGGTGTTCCGCGCGCGCGTCCCCTGCGGGTTGGAGTGCGCCCAACCGCCCGAGGAACGCGCAAAAAACCTGATAACTACGCGCATTATGCGCCTGCGCGGCTTGGAGGACGGCGTAAATTCGGGCGGCAATGTCGACACCTACGCCCGCTACGTCTACATACACGGCACGAATCAGGAAGACCGCATCGGCTCGCCCAACAGCCACGGCTGCGTGCTGCTTTCGAACGCCGACGTGCGCGAACTTTTTGATATTGTCAACGACGGCAGTCTTGTTCTAATATCCGACAAGTAGAATATGCAAAGCATTTTGATAGTCGACGACGAAAAAAACACCCGCGACGGACTGTGCAGGGCTCTCGGCGACGACTTCGACGTCTTCGCCGCCTCCAACGCCGACGAGGCCATAAACATGCTCGACGCCGAAAACTTCGACGCCGTCATAACCGACCTGAGAATGTCGGGCAAGTCGGGGATGTCGGTAATCGACAAGGCGATATCCGCCGAGCACCGCCCCGTATGCATAATGCTAACCGCCTACGGCAACGTCGAAATGGCGGTCGAGGCTATGAAGCGCGGCGCGGACGACTTCATTTCGAAACCCGTCGACATCGACAAGCTCGAAACGACCCTCGCGGCTCTGCTTAAAAAACGCGAAAGCGAGCAAAAGGCGCGGCTGGAAAAAAACGGCGAACACATCAGGGCTTTGCGCGAAAACAACGTGTCCGCCGTGTCCGCCGCGTCCGCCCCGATCGCGACGTCGAAGTCGGAGTTCGGCGCAATCATCGCCGAAAGCGCGGCAATGAAGTCGGTAATAGCGACCGCCCAGACCGCGGCAAAAAGCCGCGCCACGGTGCTTATTACGGGCGAGACGGGCACGGGTAAAGAACTTTTGGCGCGGCTTATACACACCGCGTCGCCGCGCGCCGACAAGACGTTTCTGCCCGTCCACTGCGCGGCAATCCCCGACAACCTGCTTGAAAGCGAGCTTTTCGGCTACGAGCGCGGGGCGTTCACGGGCGCGACGCAACGCCGCATAGGGCGTTTCGAAGCCGCCGACAAGGGCACGATTTTTCTGGACGAAATAGGCGAAATCGACGCCGCCACGCAAGTAAAGCTTCTGCGGTTTATCGAAACGCGCACGTTCGAGCGGCTCGGCGGCAACGCCCCGATAGAAGTCGACGTGCGCATAGTATGCGCCACAAACCGCAACCTCGCCGAAATGGCGGCGAACGGCGAATTCAGGGAAGACCTCTATTACCGACTCAACGTGGTCGAAATAAAAATCCCGCCGCTGCGCGAGCACCGCGAGGACATCGCCCCGCTCATAGCCGCCTACACGACGTTTTTTGCGCGGGAAAATTCGCTTGCGCCCGTCAAAATCGCGCCGCAAACCCTCGACATTTTAACGAGCTACCCTTGGCGCGGCAACATCAGGGAACTGCGCAATTTCTGCGAAAATATCGCCGTTATGCACTCGGGCGAAACAATCGGGCCCGAAAGTCTCGACGCAAAATTCACCACCCCCGAATTGCCCGCCCTGCGCGCGGATTGCAACACGCTCCCTAAGGCGGATAAATTCGAAAAAATTCCCGAGTCGAAAAAATTCTCTAAGCGCGAAAACGAATTCAGGCTAATCGAAGAGGCGTTGAATTCAGCGGGCGGCAACAAGACAAAGGCCGCCGAATTGCTCGGAATAAGCCGCCGAACCCTGCACCGAAAAATCGCCGAAATGGACGGCGGCGGCAAATAACCCGAAACTGTTTTGACGTGGGAAAGCTCAAAAACATCTTGAAGGTGGCACTCGCCACAATCGGTTCGCGCATACTCGGGCTTGTGCGCGACTCCTGCTCGATGGCGTATATGAGTATCGGCGCGGTAAGCAGCGCGTACACGTTTGCGTTCAGCATTCCGAACCTCTTCCGCCGCATGCTCGGCGAGGGCGCGCTTTCGAGCGCGATAGTGCCGATATTCAGCCATTCGGCAAAAAACAAAAATCTCGAAAGCGCGTTCGATTTCCTCAATAAGGCGGTTTCGCGCGCGCTCGTCTGGACGCTGCTTATAACGCTTGTGGGTGCGGCGGCGGCGGCGGCGTGCACGGTGTTCATCGATCCCGAACAGACGCGCTATTTTCTGGGGGCAAAATACTCGCTCGTGCTTCTTTTGTATATGCCGCTGATTTGCCTTGCGGCGGTGTTTACGGCAGTGCTGAACGTGCTCGACACTTTCGGCGTCCCGTCGGCTACTCCTATACTTTTGAACATCTGCATAATTGCCGCGCTATTTTGCGGCGTGGCGGTTTTCGGGAAATCCGATCTGCCGAACATCGCGCTTTCGATGTGCTTCGGCTGGCTTGCGGGCGGCGCGTTGCAGGCGGGCGTTCCAGCGTATTGCCTCGCAAAAAAAGGCTGGCGTTTCAGGTTCGACCTCGGCAAGTCCGACGAAATCCGCGAGCTTTACGCGCTGTTTTTGCCCGCGCTATTAGGTGCGGCAGTCGTGCAGCTGAACATCTTCATTTCGAAGCTACTCGCCTTCAACCTCAACGACAGCGCGACGCCCGCGCTCTACATTTCAAGCCGCATACTCGAATTTCCCCTCGGAGTATTCGGAATAGCGATAGCGACGGTCTATTTCCCGCAGCTTGCAAAACTGGCGGCGCAAAAGCGTTCGGACGACTTCCGCAGGGAATACGACGAGGGACTTACGGCGTCGATGGCAATTACAATTCCCGCGACATTCGGCATAATGGCATTGGCGCGGGAAATTCTGGACGTGCTTTTCCGCTGGGGGCTTTTCGGCGTGAAAGACGTGGACATATGCCTGCCGGTAATGCTCGTGTCGGTGGCGGGACTTCCGTTCTTCGCGTTTACGACATACTCTACGCGCGGCTTCCACTCGAATAAGGACACGAAAACGCCCGTGAAAATCTCCTATATTTCGATAGCCGTAAACCTGATTCTGTCGGTCGCGCTCATGTTCAAATTCGAGGCGGCGGGGCTTGCCGCGGCGAATGTTGCCGCCGCAGTGTTCAGCGCGGCGGCTTTGCACATCGCGCTAAAACGCAGGCTTGCGACAGCCCCGATAGCGAAAAACATCGCAAAAATCACGGCGGCGTCGACCGCAATGGCGGCATTCTGTATGGCGGCAAAAACGCTGCTCGGCGGAGTCGTAGACGGCAAAATATTCTCGCTTGCCTGCTGTCTGATACTCGTGCCCGCGGGAGCGGCGGTCTATGCGGGCTCGCTTAAAATTCTGAAATTCGAAAAACTCGACCAACTCAAAAAACTCGTCCGCGCACGCAAATGAATACGACATCGCGCCAGCTTTTCAAAGACACCCTCGACGCCGAACCGACCCGACGCCCGCCCTGCTGGGTTATGCGTCAGGCGGGGCGTTTTCTGCCCGAATACCGAGCGTTGAAGCAAAAATACACGTTCACCGAAATCGTCAAAAACCCCGAACTTGCGACCGAAGCGACATTGCAGCCGATACGCCGCTTCGGCTTCGACTGCGCGATAGTTTTTTCGGACATCTTGGTTGTTTCGGAAGCACTCGGGTTCCCATACCACTTCAAGGACGCGGGCGGAATACGGCTCGAAAAAACCGTCGAGACCGAGGCTGACATCGCCGAAATCGAAGCCCTCGCCGACACCTGCGCCGAACGCCTTTCGTATGTGGCGCAGGCGTTGAAAAACCTTCGCCGCGAGCTGCCGGATAAAGCCCTTTTGGGCTTCTGCGCAGCCCCGTGGACGCTCGCCTGCTATATGGTTCAGGGCGAAAGCGCTGAGGGGTTTCCGAAACTTTTCGCATTAAAAAACTCCCGCGCCGACCTCTTCGAACGGCTGATGAACGCGCTTGCGGCGGCGTCGAAAAGCTACATAGAGCTTCAAACGAAGGAGGGCATTGACGGCTTCCAGATTTTCGACTCGCACGCGGGGCTGATTGCGGAGGGCGAATACTTTCGGACTTCGGGCAAATACAACGCCGAGCTTGCGGCGCAGGCGCGGCGCGGCAACGCGGCGGCAATCCTGTTCGCGAATTCGATGTCGCGACGCTTTGCGGAAGTTGCGCAAGCCTACGCCGACTTCTATTCGCTCGACGGCGCCGTAAAACTTTCGCAAATCCAAAACGCCTACAACGTCGGCGTTCAGGGAAATCTCCCGCCCGAAACTCTCACGTTTGCAACTCCCGACGAAACCGCGCGTCAGACCCGCGAAATTCTGCAAGACGCCGCGCCGCTGCGCCGCCACATCTTCAACCTCGCCCACGGAATCCGCCCCGACGCCAAGCTCGAAAACGTGGAGGCAATGTGCAAAACCGTATTCGAATTCGACTATGAAAAACTCTAACCTGAAAACGCTAATCGAAAAATACGCGACCTCGGGGCCGCGCTACACATCGTATCCGACCGCGCTTTATTTCAGCCCCGACGCCGACAAGCCGCGCCTTGCCGAACTTGCTAAAACCGACACCGACGCGTCGCTATACATACACATTCCCTTTTGCAAAACGCTCTGCCACTTCTGCGGGTGCTCGTCGAGCGTATGCACCGACCCGAAAAAAATCGACGACTACCTCGACCTAATCGACGCCGAGCTTTCGCTCTGGCGCGACTTCGGAATGCCGCGCCGCACCCTGCGCCAAATCCACTTCGGCGGCGGAACGCCCAACCTTATGGAGGTCGGGCAAATTCTGCGCGCGGGCGAAATAATCAGGAAATATTTCCGCGTAGCCCCCGACGTGGAATTCTCGTGCGAGTTCGACCCGCGCACCCTGAGCGAAGAGAAAATCGACGCGTTCCTTTCGATAGGGCTCACCCGCGCCTCGCTCGGCATACAGGACACCAACCACGCCGTCCAGCGCGCAATCAACCGAATCCAGCCCGAGTGGCTCAACCAGAGATTCGTAAAATACCTGCGCGAGAAGGGAATTTCGGGTATCAACGCCGACCTCATTTACGGGCTGCCGCTGCAAACTCCCGAAACGTTCCGCAAAACGCTCGAAGACCTCGCCGAACTTTCGCCCGACAGAATCGCGCTCTTCGGCTACGCGCACGTTCCGTGGGTAAAGCCCGCGCAGAAAATTTTGGAGAAAAGCGGGCTTCCGACATCGGACGAAAAAGTCGAGCTTTTCATCGCGGCGATGAAGTTTTTCGAAGGGCTCGGATACGAATACATCGGACTTGACCACTTCGCGAAAGCGGATGACTCGCTCATTGCGGCTCGCAAAAGCGGCAGGTTGCACCGCAATTTTCAGGGATACAGCACCCTCGCGGGGCTAGACACGTTCGCGGTCGGGCTCACCGCGATTTCCGACACGAAAACGACATACCGCCAAAACTTCAAGACTATGCAGACATACGCCGATTCGCTCGCGCTCGGCAGGCTGCCAATCGAGCGCGGAATAATCCTTACCGCCGACGACATCGTGCGCCGCGGTATAATAATGGACATTATGTGTTCATTAAAAGTATCATACAAAAGCTACGGCGTAGACTTCAAAACCGTCTTCGCCCCGGCAATCAAACGCCTTGCCGACTTCGAGCGCGACGGGCTTGTAAGGCTCGGCGAAGACTCTTTCGAAGTCACGGAGCTTGGCAGAATTTTCCTGCGCAACATCGCAATGCTTTTCGACGGACGACTTTCGGCATCGAACAAATACTCCAAGACTCTCTGACCGCGACTGCGCGCGACACACAACCCCGAGCACCTTCAATCAAAAAAAATGCGACTTTTTCTGATACGCCACGCCCACGCAAAAGACTGTTTCCCCGACGAAGACCGCCCGCTTTCGGAATTCGGCATAAGCCAAATCCGCAAACTTTCCGACTCCCTCGCGCGCGAAACTTTTGCGCAGATAAAGCAAATCTGGCACAGTCCCTACCTACGCGCCCGACAGACAGCCGAACTGCTGGCGGAAAATCTGGGGCTCGACGCGCCGCTGCATAGCGTCTCGAAAATCACCCCTTATGGCGACCCCGATTCAGTCGCGCGTGAAATCGCCGCGATTTCGTGCTTCGACGCCGACCTCGCGGTAGTAGCCCACAACCCGTTTTTGGAGTCGCTTGCCGCAACGCTTATGGGCAAAAAATCGGGCGGCTACATAACCTTCAAGAAGGGGACAATCGCGGCATTCACACTCGTTGAAAACGCCGGCATCTACAACCCGCTCGGGACTTGGACGCTCGACTTTCTCGTGTCGCCGGCGGTGTTTCCGCGAAAATAAAAATTTTGAGTGGCGGATTAAAAACACGCCGCCCCACGTTTACACCGAGCGCAAAACCGCGCCACTGCGCACTTCACGCGGGACAAAAATTCTCCGCTCTCCAAAACCGCACTCTGCGCGGCGCGGCACCCGCGAAAATCCGCCCCTCTCTTGACGTGCCGACGACAAACATAGGAACGCCGAAAAAAACTATCTGTAAAATTGCACGGGGTTCGTCGAAATCTCGGGCTTGCCGTCGGGCGAGGGAATCTTCCAGCCGCCGCCGAGCGAGGAAATCAGCGCGACACACGCTCGGAACTGGTCGCCGCGCAGTTTAATCTGCGTGCGTTCGTTCTCCAACGCCAAACGCTGCGCGTCCGAAACTGAAAAGTAGTCCACATACCCGTGCTCGTATTGTTTTTGCGTAAGCTCCTGAACTTTCAGCGAAGCCTTGGTAACATCGCTGCGCTTCTGGTATTCGCGCTTGATGTAGTTGATTTCCGAAAGCGCGTTTTCGACCTCGCCGATTGCGTTCAAAACCGACGCCTTGTAGTTTTCCAACGCCTCGCGATACGCCGCCAATGCGACCTGCTTTTGCGCGTAAATCTTGCCCGCCTGAAACAGCGGAATATACACCTGCGGATTCACGCCCCAGCCGAACGAGCTCGCCTCCAAAACCTTCTCGATTTTGTTCGCCGACCAGTCGGTGTTGGCGGTAATGGAAACCGTCGGGAAGAACGCCGCCTGCGCCGCGCCGATACGCGCGTTCGCCGCAAACACCCTGCGCTCGGCCTCCGCTATGTCGGGACGCCTTTCGAGCAGCTGCGACGGCACTGCCTGAGGCAGCTTCGGCATTTTTTCGGAAAGGGGGGCGTCATTTAACATCAGCCTCGCGGGCGGAATGCCAATCAGAATTGCGAGTCTGTTTTTCGAAATCGCAATCTGTTTTTCGAGAGTCGAAAGCTGCGCTGCGGCTTCGTATTCCTGTTGGAGTGCGCGTTGCAAATCGAGCTCGTTGGCAAAATCAAGATTCACCCTGCGGCGCACCAGAGCGGTCTGCTCTTTGCGGACATCGAGAGTGCGCACAAGCAAATCAACCTCCGAATAATACTGGCGCAGATTGAAATATTCCACCGCCACCTGCGATTGGAGCGAAAGCAGCAAATTGTTGTAGAAGTAAACCTGAGCCTCGGCATCGGCGATGTCGGCGTCTACAATATTGCGCACGCGCCCGAACAAATCAAAGTCCCAAGTGAACCCCAAGCCGACAAGCCACCTGTCGTAGAAGCTGCGCGTCGAGCCCAAATTCTGCGAGCCCCGCACTTTCGAATACGCCATATTGCCGTTTGCGTGGGGGTATAAATCGGACGAATCTATCAGAACCGCCTCGCGCATACGCTCGACTTTCGCGTAGGCGGAAGCGAGCGTCGGACTGTTGTCCTGACAGAGTTTCAACAAGTCCGCCAAAATTTCGTCGTCGAAAACCGCCCACCAGTTGCCCTTCGGCAACATATCGGCGGGAGATGCCTCCTTCCACAAATTCTCGTCGCGGTAAAAGTGGTCTTCCGAAATTTCGTCAATTGAACTTGTCTGCGCGGGGTCGGCATAATCCGGTCCGACATTGCACCCCACCAACGCCGCCGCAAAAACAACAGTCAAAAAATTAAAAAATCGCCTCATCATAAATCAAAAATCCCCGAGCGGGGATAAAATCGTTTACGTGAGAGAGTAAATGCAAAAAAATTCGATTTTTCCACAAAAAAACTCGCTCGGGAAAAAATTTTTTCGCGCCGCCACTGTGCCCGACAATTCTCCATACCGAACGCCTGCACAACACCATGCGGCAACCCCGCCGCAATCCCCCGAGAAGCCCCGCGGCAAAAGAATCATTGTTTCGGCAGAAAAAACGCCCGCTGCCTGTCCGAAATCGGCAGCCCCACGCGCTCCATAACCGACATCATATCCTCCCAGACATAACGCTTCATCTGGTTCGACGCGTATTGAAGCAGGAACGACGGGTGGTAGGTTATCATCAAATCCGTCCCGTTATAGGTATGCCACAAACCGCGTATCTTACTCATTTTGCGCGAAGGATCGTCGCCCAAAAGCCCCTTGACGGCGGTCATTCCAAGCGCGACAATTACCTTCGGCTTTACAATCTCGACCTGCGCCTTCAAATACGGCAGGCAATACGCCATTTCGTCCATTTCGGGCGGGCGGTTGCCCTTCGGAGTTTCGGGACGCCAGTTCATGATGTTGCCTATGTAGACATCGTCGCGGCCAAGTCCCATTGCCGAAATAATCTTGGTAAGCAGCTGTCCCGCGCGCCCGACAAACGGCTCGCCCTGCGTTTCTTCGTCCGCGCCGGGAGCTTCGCCGCAGAAGAAAATGTCGGCGTCCAAATTGCCGACGCCGAAAACGACTTTTTTGCCGACATGCAAATGCTCGTTGCAAACGGGGTCGGAAATGACTTTTTGGCGCAGGAACTCCCAGCGTTCGCGCTTCGAACCCTGCGGGAGCTCGAACGGCGTCGGCGCGGGAATCGGCTTTATGCCGAACGCCGCCGAAGCCGTCGGCTGCGAAACTACGCGGATTTTCTTCTTCTGGATTTTCTTCATTTCCTCTTTCGATTTTTCGACATCCTCGACGGTCGCGAATTTCACTTCCTCGATTTCTTCAAGCGGTTCGCCGCCAGCCGCGGCAAGTCGGCGCAATGCCGCGAGAGATTCGTCGCTTATGTCAACGTTCGCCTCGCCGTCTGCGAGCCTGCGGCGCAGCTCCTCGGAAATGCTCTCGAAAATCTCGCGCATAAATCAGCCCTCCAAAAGCGCGTCGACCGCCGCCAAAATTTCGTCCGAATCCGCCAGACGCCCGCGTCCCGAAACGCCGCAGGCAAGCCGCCCCTCGGCGGGCTCGACAAACGCCGCGCCGTCGGACTTTAACCGCTCCACGTTGCGCCGAACCGCCGCATGAGCCCACATATCGCAGTTCATCGCGGGTGCAATCAAAACGCGTTTCGGGTTGAACGCGAGGTATGTCGTCGAAAGGAAATCGTCGGCAATTCCGTTTGCGAACTTGCCAATCATATTCGCGCTCGCGGGGGCTACAAGCAGGGCATCGCCCCACTGCGCAAGCGAGATGTGTTCGGGTTTCCAGTCTTCGACCTCGCCCCACATATCGACCGCCACGGGATTGCGCGAAAGCGTCTGAAACAGCCTCGGCGACACCAGCCGCGCCGCGTTTTCCGTCATCGCGACACTCACCTGCGCCCCGCATTTGCCGAGCCTCGAAACAAGCTCGCACGCCTTGTAGACGGCAATCGAACTGCACACGCCGAGGACGATTTTCGCCCCGTCGATATTTTTGAAATTTTGCATAAGAATAGACTTACTTTTTTCGCAAAAAAGTGCAAGATGAATCGTATGTCGGGTTTTAGGGCCTATCACAATTTTGCAAACTCCGCCGCGCAAGTCGGCGACACATTCGAACTTTCAGCCGACGAAAGCCGCCACCTTTGCGGCTCGCTGCGGGCTGCGGAAAATTCGGCGGTCGACGCCTTCGACCTCGGCGGGGCAATCCGCCGCTGCCGCCTCGAACGCGCCGACGGCAAACGCGCCCTTTTGCGCGTAGAACAAATTCTGCCGCGCCCGCGCCGCGCCGCCGACATCTACCTTTTGCAATGCCTGCCAAAGGGCAGGACGTTCGACGACATCATACGCCAAAGTGTCGAACTCGGCGCGGCGGGCATTGTGCCGATAATGTCGCGTTTTAGTCAGGTCAGGCTCGACCCGAGCGAAGCCGAACGCAAGCGCGAAAAATGGCTGACGCAGGTTGTCGAGGCTGTAAAACAATCGTCGAACTTCTCGGGTTTCGAAATCGCGATTCCGACGAAATTCGACGCCGCGCTCGACTTTGCCGAAAATTTCGACCTCAAAATTGTCGCGAGCCTCGAACCCGACGCCGCGCGGATTTCGGCGTTGTTTAAATCCGCCGCCGCTGCCGCCACCGCCCCGCTGCGCCGCGTTGCGGTTCTAATCGGGCCCGAGGGCGATATGAGCGCGGACGAATACTCCGCAGCACGTTCGCGCGGCTTCAAGCCCATGACGCTCGGCGACAATGTGCTAAAAAGCGAAACCGCCGCAATCAGCGCAATCGCGCAAATAAAGGCGGCTCTCGACTTCGTTTCCGACGGCGATTAACTGCGGCCGAACGCGTCCGCGCTGCAAGTAAAAAACGCGACTCTGTGCGAACTGCGCATTTCCGAAACTCGACTTCGACGCCGCGCAAAATTTGACGCCGCTTAAATCCGCAGTCGCGCCGTCCCTGCCCCGCAGCGTCGCGCCGAATCCCCAAGCCCCGATAAATGCAAAGACGTGGAACAACGCCGTCCGCGCAGTGTCTATCTTAGCGTGGTAAATATCAGGAAAATTCTGGCGGTGGCCTTCGGCGCACTGTCGCTATTCTTTGCGCTAATCGCCGCGCGAAACCGCTATTGCGCCGGCTGCCCCGCCGCGCAGCCGCAGGCTTGGAATTGCGCTTTGGGAGAGACCGCCAAAGTTGGGAACAAACTGATATTCGTCTGCGCAGGCTCCTCCGGCGCCCTCACGAAAAAAAACGCGGACTTCGCCGCAAAAAACTACGTCTGCGCCGTTCTTGACCGCAACAAAAACTCCGCCGATTTCGAGGTTTACAACACGTTTTTCAAAAACGTTTCCCGCGCAAAGACCGACTTTGTTTGCGCCGTTTTGACGCCGAATTTCGCGCCCGTTTATATGTCGGATAAAATCGACAACCCGAAGCTCGAAAAGCTTCTCAAAGCCGTCGCGCAAAGCTACCGCAAAGACCGCGAAAAATTCGCCGAACGCGCCGAGGCCGCCGCCGGGCGCGTCCGCGCCCGAATGGCGTTCGACGCCGAAAGGGAGCGCATTTTCGGCGCATTCGGCGGGGATTTGCGCGCCCGCAGCGCGCATTCGAACTCAAACACGCCGCCCGCGGCAGTCCTCACGGAAAACGCGCGGCTGCAATTTGCGAATCTAAAAATCCGCCCGAGCGTGCTCGCGGCAAAACAGAGCGCGAAATTTTTCGACGCGCTAAAACGCCTCTACGCATCGGCGGCACATCCCGCACAAAAACTGCTAGCAGCCCGCGCAATGGCCGACGCCGCGTTCGCCGTCGCCCCCGAAAAACTCGCCGAAGTCCGACAGTGCGCCGACGCTGTCGCCGCCGGACAGACTTCCGCTTCGTCCGCCGTTCAACCTGCGAATTCCGCAAATATATCCGCCGAAAAACCGCTTTCGGAGCTTGCTCTTTCGCTGTCGGTTTTGTGCAGGGCCGCAAAAATTTTCGGCGATAAAAAATACGCACGAGCCGCCGAAACAATAGCGAAAAAAATAGCCGACACCGCCGCGGATTCGCCAGCCGCCTGCGACTGTTGCCGCCGCGCCGAAGAAGCCGCGCATCCCGCAAAAATAAACGCCGCGCGTGCAGAGAAGCACACCTGCGGCGCGCAGCCGCTTTCGTCATACGCGAGTGCGCTCGACATCGCGCTTGCGGCAAACGCCCTCTGCGACTACGCCGCGTTCGAAAATTCGCCCCGCGCCTTCGACGCCGCGCGAAAACTGCTGAATCTTCTCGAAGCCGACTACCGCCAAAACTCGGTCTGGACACTCAATTCGAAACGCTCGCCCTCCGCGAGGTTCGCCCGCATAACCGTTTTGCGCGACATCGACGCCCCTTCATACACGGGCGAAGCCTATCAGGCAATCGCGAAAATAAAACGCCACTACGCCCTCCGCACAACCGAAGCAACCGAGACCCGCGCCGCACAAAAGCGGACTGTCGCGCCCGAAATTCCGCAAATAAAAATGCCGATTTTTACGATGCTCGACGCCGCAAACTACGCCTCGCTAAAACTCGCGCTGCTTCCATAAAACGCGGGGCGCAAAGGCTACGCGCCGCCGTCCGCCGAAGAGTTCGCCGCGCCCGAATCCGCCGAGGCAATGCGCCGCACGAGTTTTTCGAACCTCGGCAGCGACACCGAAATTTTCGTCCCCACGCCCTTTTTACTTTCAACGTCAATCTTTCCGTTGTGCGCGCGCACAATCGAGCGGATAATCATCATACCCAATCCGTGTCCGTTGGGCTTAGTTGTAAAATACGGCTCGAACAACCTTGAAAGCGCGCTTTCGTCCATACCGCAGCCCGTGTCCGAAAACGTAATTCGCACGAATTCATCGTCACTCGAAGCGGAAATGTCAATAGCCCCTCCGCCGTCCATCGCCTCCATGGCGTTGCGCAGAATGTTGAAATAAAGCTGCTTCAAAAGATTTTTGTCGGCGAGGATTTTCGGCAGCGCGCTGTCCGCCTTCACCGAAACTTTTATGCCTATGTCCGAAAGCTCGCGCGAAAGCACGTTCAGCGTTTCGGCAAGCGGCGTAAGCGCGTCGCATTCGGAAACGTCGGGGCGAATCGGGCGCAACGCTTTGAGGAAATTTTCGATAATCATATCGAGCCGCTTGACCTCCGAAATGCAAACTTCGACCGACTCCGACAGCTCCGCCTTGCGCTCGGGCGAGAGCTCCTGCGGCTTCGCCAACGCCCTGCGGACAAGCTGCAAATGTATGCCGATGGAATTGAGCGGATTTCCCAGCTCGTGCGCGACGCCGCCTGCGAGGTTGAGCACCGAGGAAATCTTCTCGCTTTCAATCTGCTCGCGCTCCGAAATTTTCTCGCGCGTGATGTCGTTTGCGATAATCGCGAAATTCTCGGCGTCGTCCAGATTGAACGCAATCACGCGCACCGAGAGCATGCGGCGTTCGGGGTAGTCGATTTCGAATTCCCTGCGCACCGACATACCGCTTTCGGCAACCGCCTTGACGGCGTCTTCGAACGCGGGCACGAGCTTGAAAACCGACTCGCCGAAATTCTTCGACGGAAAAATCCTGCCCGCGTAGTCGTTTGCGAAGCTGACCGCGCCGAACCTGTCGACCACCAAAACGGCGGAATTCATGGCGTTGAAAACCGACTCAATTTTCGCGAGCTCGCGCGTGAGGCGTTTGTTTTTGCGGAACAAACTCCCGAACGTGTCGCCGCCTGAATTTCCCGAAACGTCTTCGCGCATGACAATACCCCGCCGAAAATCCCGTTAAAATCAGTCGAGACGAATAGTCAGACTTCTGCCGTGCGCGTCGAGCGACTCCATTTTCGAGAATGCTTCCACAACCGCGCGCGCCTTTTTAAGCGACTTCGCGTCGTATTTCACGAACGAGCTGCGGCGCATAAAATCGACGACCTGCAACCCGCCCGAGAACCTGCCCGTGCGCCCCGTCGGCAGCGTGTGGCTCGGCCCCGCGGTAAAGTCGCCGAGCACCGTGGGCGTCTCGCCGCCGAGCAGCACCGCCCCCGCCGTAGTGAATTTGCCGACGTGTTTTTCGGGGTTTGCAATCTGCAACTCCATATGCTCGGGCGCGATAAAGTTTGCAACCTTCGCCGCCGCGTCGATGTCGGGCACTTCCACCACATAGCAGCCGTCGGCGATAATCTTCATAAGCTTTTCCGCCCTCGAAAGCTTAGGATACTGCGCGACGAGCCGTTTTTTGACTTCGCCCACAAGACCCTTTGATGTCGAAAGCAGATAAATTTTCTCCTTGCCGCTGCCGTGTTCGGCCTGCGAAAGCAGGTCGGCGGCGACATACTCGGGATTCGCGGAGTCGTCGGCGACTATCAGAACCTCGCTCGGTCCGGGGAGCAAATCGATTCCCACTTCGCCGAAAAGCGCGCGTTTTGCGGCAATCACAAACGCGTTTCCCGGGCCGAAAATCTTGTCGACCTTCCTGATTGTCTTCGTGCCGACGCCCATCGCGGCAATCGCCTGCGCGCCTCCCACTTTGTAGACTTCCGAGACGCCCAAAATTGCGAGCACCGCCAGAATGTGCGCGTTTACCGAGCCGTCTTTGGCCGGCGGCGTGCACACGCACAGCTCTTTACAGCCCGCGATTTTCGCAAGGGTCGCAGTCATAACGACAGTCGAAACAAGCGGGGCTTGCCCGCCGGGGATATAAAGCCCCACGCGCTCAATCGGGTAAAACATCTCTCCGACAGTCGCCCCCTGAGGATTCTTCGCCTTCCAGTTTTTCGGCTTCGATTTTTTGTTGAAAAACGAAACACACTTTATCGCCTCTTTAATCGCCTTTTTGTCCGCCGAAGAAACCGCCGCGAGCGCGGCTTTGAACTCCGCGGGCTTGACGGCAAAATTCTTCGCCTTCAAAGACGCGCCGTCGAACTTCGCCGTCAGCCGTTCGAGCGCGGCGTCGCCATCGCGGCGCACTTCGTCAATGACGCCCGCGGCAATCGCGTTCACGTCCGCGCCGCCGCTTTTTTGCGAAATCGCGGCGAGAAGTTTTTTGTAGAAAGTTCCGTTTCCGTCCTTGTATTCCAAAATTTTCATTGCCTTTATTCACGCAATAAAACGCCCTGTTTGCAAGTATATAATGCGCCCGCAACCGCAAGCGGCAACCGCGCGGCGGTGTTCGAGACCCGCTAAAAAAGCTCGCCCTGAACGGCGGTCTTGCCCGCGTTGCCCGCGCCGACAAGCTCGGCAAAACGCCCGCGCCAGTCGTCGATTTTGCGAAGATAATATTCGGCGTCGTAGGGCGATTTTTCGGGGTCGTAAAGCTCGACGGGGCGCGCACACTTCCAGTCGGGATTCCGCTTGCCGTCGATTTTCGCGATATAGAACGAAACCTTTTCGCCCGAAGCCGGGTGCGGATTCAACATAAGCGCGGCCTCCAACGCGGCTCGACGCCCCTTGCCCGAAGCCTCGACTTCGCGCTTGTAGCTTTCGGGCGACTTCGTGATAAACTCGCTTTTGGCCAGCAGCGAGATGTCGGCTTTGCCCGAAATTATCTTTTCGCGCGTCGACTCAATCAGCGCGGGAATTTCGTCTTCGCGCTCCAAAAGAATGTCGAGAATCATCGTGCGCGTGAGGTTGCGCAAAAACGGCTCAGTCGCGCGGTTTCGGAACGCAGAGCCCTTCAACACGGGCTTGCCGCCGTCAAGCAGCGCATAGTTTTTCGCCTTGTAGCAGAGCATTGCCGAATACGAGCCGTCGAATTCCAAATCGACACCCTCGGGCAATACCCCCGAAACTTCGGAAAGCAGCACTTCGGGCTTGTCGAAATACCCGCCGCCCGAGACGTAAATTCCGTCGGTGTCCGCCTCCAAAACCACACAGCCCAGACGCCTGAATTCGGCAATCAGCTTCGTGAGCAGTTCGCGCCCCATAGCCGTGATTTTCGCGGCGAGCCCGACGTCCGAGAACATCGCCGTCGGCAGCCCGAGATAGCCGTAAAACGAGTTTATCAAAATCTTGAAACTCTTCTGCCTTGCGTCGAACTCCGCCCTGTCGGCGGCGTCGGCAGCCTCGCGCGCCAGCCGCTTGTATTTCAGGCGGTATTCGCGAAGCTTTCGCAACTGATGCAAAAACACCTTCAAATAGTCGTTCTTCGGACATTCGCCCAAAACAAGCATCAAACTCGGATACAGCGAGGCTACGTCGTAGTGCAAAACGTTCTTGAAAAGCCCGATTTCGAACCCCTCCGAAATCGCGCCCTCGAACATCTCGCCGCCGCCCGTAGACGGCAGCGGCAACGCCGCGCCACTTTTGAAATACTCCCTAACGAAAATACTCTCGACTTTCATTCCGCTGCCGCGCAATACGCATTCTTGGAGCGTCATCGGGAAATTCCTCGCCTGCGCGACATACGTCGGCAAAAGCAAATCGCAAAGCCCGCGCGTCTCGCGCAGGTCGTCGGAAAGATACTTTCTGAACGTCGCCCTGTCCTCGAAAAACACGTTCTTGATTTCCCCTCCCGCAATGTATGTTCGCTTGTCGGCGGACGAAATTCCGAAGTGCACCGCGCTTTGTTTTAGAGTATATGATTCCATTTCCCGCGCCGAAATGTCGTAGAATTGAACAAGCAGGAGCGTGTCGACAACCGCGCGGCCCGGTATGTCGCACCTCCTGTATTGGATAATACGCTCGCCGATTGAAATGCGGCTTTTTCTGAACTTCGCAACCCCCGCACCGAAACGCCCCCAGCCCATTTTAAGCCCGAGCTTTTTGCAGCGCGTTTCCATGTAGGAGAGGTCGAAGTTGAAAATGTTGTGCCCCGCAATCACGTCGGGATCGACGTCTACAATGAATTCAGCAACCGAACGCAACAGGGCGCATTCGGCTTCGTCCGACATCGATTCAATCTCGAAAATGCGCTCGCCGAACCAGCCCGACAAGCCGACAGCCAAAATCCTGTCGCCCGCGCGCGACGCGTTCGGGAAAGAACCGTCCTCCGAAAACACTTCGATGTCGAGTTCCATTCGGCGCAGGTCGCCAAAACGCATATCCGCAAACAAATGCAAATTCCGCGCCGTCAAAAATTGGTTCTCTGCGCTGCTTATGCGGTAAAACGGCAGCGATTTCGGCCGCCTCGCCATATACTTGTCGGCTTGCGCAACCGAGTCGAACCACAACAGCCTGTCAAGCGGCGCGTATACCCGCGCGTCATCGGACTTGCGCAAGTCGGTGTGGTTCGGGAAATCCGCGTCGGATACAGTCCACGCAAAGGGCTTGAAGTCCGCGAATTTCCGCTCGCTCCTACCGCCGCCCTCGACAGCCTCCGAAACCCACGCACCGCCGTCGGGGTCGACCCATACTCCGCAAATATTAGCGCAAAAAACGTCTTCCATATTAAAAATGCTTGCCCTGCCACATTATCGGGACAGAATACACAATATATTTCGTAAAAATATGAAAAAAGCAAACCTTATAATGCTTGGCGCACCGGGCAGCGGCAAAGGCACGCGAGCCGTGGCTCTCTGCGAAGTTTTGAACGTAATACAGGTCGCGACGGGCGACTTGTTCAGAAACAACATCAAGTCGGGCACGGAACTCGGCAAGCTTGCGAAGTCGTATATCGACAGTGGCGGGCTCGTTCCCGACGAGGTCACCGCTTCCATGGTGAAAGACCGCCTCCAACAGGCCGACGCCAAAAACGGCTTCATCTTGGACGGCTTTCCGCGCACAATCAAACAGGCCGAAATGCTCGATGATATCCTCGCCGAGCTCGGCGAAAAAATCTCGCACGTAATATACCTCGACGTCCCCGACGAGGAAATCGTCAAGCGCATTTCGGGACGCGTCATCTGCGAAAAATGCCAGACACCATACCATAAAATCTATTCGCCTTCAAAAGTCGAGGGCGTCTGCGACAAGTGCGGCGGCAAGCTTTACACGCGCGACGACGACAAGCCCGAAACCGTCAAAAACCGCTTGGAAGTCTTCCGCAAAAACACCTTCCCCCTTGTGGAATTCTACCAAAAAAAGGATTTAATCGTAAAAATTCCGCCGGAACTCTCCAAGGATGGCGCAGTGGCTGATATGCGCAAGCTCTGCAAAGAATTGGGACTTTTGTAGAATGCGCGTGTTTTTCATAGGCGACGTCGTGGCGAAGTCGGGCAGACGCATACTGTCCGAACGCCTCGCCCAAATCCGCAGCGAACATAACATCGACTTTGTCATAGCAAACGCCGAAAACGCCGCGGGCGGCAACGGCATAACAAAAAACATAGCCGAGACGATGTTCCGCTACGGAATCGACGCAATCACCCTCGGCGACCACACTTGGGACCAGCGTTGTTTCGAAAACGAAATCGACACAATCCCCAATCTGTGCCGCCCCGCAAACATCCCCGCAGGCAACCCCGGGCGCGAATACGTCATACTCGAAAAGGGCGGCTTCAAATTGGGCATATTCGGCTTGCTCGGACAAACGCTTATGAAAATAAAATCGGATTGCCCGTTCGCGGCGGCGGACAGAATGCTGCAAACACTCGCACCGCTTTGCGACGCCGTTTTTCTGGACTTCCACGCCGAAACCACATCCGAAAAAGTCGCAATGGCGTGGCATATCGATGGACGCGCCGCGGCATTGGTGGGCACACACACACATATCCCGACAAACGACGCGCGCATATTCCCGCAGGGGCTCGCATTCCAGTCGGACGCGGGAATGACGGGACCTTGGAATTCGTGCCTCGGGCGCGAGTACGGCAATATCGTCAAAAGATTCATCGACGGACGCCCCCACCAGTTCTTGGTTGCCGAGGGCGACGACCGCATATGCGGCACAATAATCGATATCAACCCCCAGACCCATACCGCAACCTCCATCACCCCCTACATCAACCCGCCATTCGCAACAGCCTACCCACCACCACCCACCACACAAGAACCTCAACAACCCACCCCACCAAATACCACCGACCTCCCAACCCAATAACCACTCCACAAAAAAACTTTCTCCACACCTTGGGGAAAGTTTTTTACATTATTTGGTTGGCTTAGAACCGAATATACAAACGGAGAGTTTGGGGATAGGCGTATTTGCGAAGCAAACGCCTAAGGGGTATTTTATATGTTGTGAAGTGGCGCGGATTGCTACGCAATACCGCTTTGCTTCAACAAATAATCAAAGGCGGAATTGCCGTAGGCAATCCGCTTTCTTGACTATATTTAAAAAATTCGCAATAGAGGCGTCATCGCGGTTTTTAGAAGGGTGCGCTTGCCAAAATTCTCCAACACCCCTCCGTTTGCCGAGCCGTCCAACGTAATATACGCCACATCAAATTGCTCTTTGCTGCCGTCGCGATACCGCTTAAACAACACAATAAATTCGCGCTCGCCAAGCTGCAACACACGCAAATATTGCTTGTGCCACGAAAAATAGTCCGACAACACCTTCTTTTTCTGCGTGTCGGTCATACCCGCATATTGCGCCAAAAATACACGCCTGCTCGGCGCGGACATAAATTCGGCGTATTCGTCAATCTTCCATGAAAAGAAAACATCTTGAATCTTCCTGTAAAACTCGGCGGCTGGGTGCGCGTCCACATTCGGGTCGGCGGAAACCCCTGCAAAAACGTCGTTTCCGAAAACGAAAAACGGCATATCCGACCCACACGCCTTTTCCAACAACACGCCGTCCTTCTCGGATTTCGCCACAAGCGCGCTAAAATCCAACTTCTGCGGATTCGTAAACGCACATTGCGCGGCAAGCACAACCATAGGATTGTTGAACGACACATTCCAGCGCAGCTCGCCACTTTCGCCACTTCCGACATTTTCGAGCGCAAAGAAATTCATACCCGCCCGCATACGGCTGCCCGACGGGATTTCAAACACCGCAATCGTGAGCTTCCCGAACTTGAATACAAAAAGATTCGCGCCTTTTTCGAGCCGCGCAAGCTTCAAAAACTTCGCCGACTTCGACGCCAGCTCGGGCTTCTTCAACATCGCCGCAAATTCCTCCGACCCCGCCGACATCAGCGCGTCGACAAATTCCCCCACACGCCGCACTTCACATTCATTCGCCATATCGACGGCAAGCGCGCCCTTCGCATAAAATTTCGCATTGTCGCCTTCAATTTCACTGCTCTTGGGCAGCGCAATCTTGACATATTCGGCAAACGCCGACGCCGAAAAAATCAGCATAAAAATAGTTATAAAAAGCGATTTCATACGTGGTGGTATCCTGTGTTGGCGGTTATTGTTTTTGCTCTGTAAAGTTGCTCGGCAAGAATCGCCCGCGCGAATTCGTGCGTAAACGTCAGCGGCGAGAGCGACAGCAACACGTCCGCCCGCTCCTTGATTTTCGGCGAAAGCCCATACGCGCTGCCGATAATAAACGCGCTGCCGCCGCGCAGCAGGTCGGCTTCAAGCATCTTCGAAAGCTCCACCGACGTCTTCAATTTTCCCTCTTCGCATAGCGCATAAATTCTGCCTTTAAAACCTTTTAAAGCGTCCGAAATCCGCCCCGCTTCCGCCTCCAAACTTGCATCTTTAAGCTCCACGCATTCGAAGTTTCCGAACCGCCGCAGCCGCGCAAAATAGTCCGCGCAAAGAGCCGCAAGCTCCCTGTTTTTCATTTTGCCGACTACAATTAGCTTTATCATTTTACGCCAAGTTAAATCCCCTTTACCCCGCAGCGCCGAAACCCCGATTCCGCCACTTCCGACAATCCAAAAACAAACACCCCCAAACGTCAAGCCCACACTTCGCATATAAAAAACACGCCGACATCCCCGAATCCGCTAAAAAAATCTTGCCTTATCACGAGGCGCGTAAATGATAATACGCGTATTTTTTTGCGGATTCGCGCCGATAACATTCGGCATGACACCCGCATACCCGAAAATTCCAAAACAAAAATGGACGCTTTCTACGAAAAAATTATGAGGCCGATTTTGTTCAAACAAAATCCGGAGGCAGCACACGATATGGCATTGCAGGCAATGAAAATCGTCGGGGCAGTGCCGCCCTTGCGCGCGGTTATGGAATACCTCAACCTTATAAAGACCGAAAAACCCGTCAACGTCTTCGGCTTGGAGTTTCCCAACCGCGTCGGACTCGCCGCGGGCTTCGATAAAGACGCCTACGCATTCCGCGCAGCCGCCGCATTCGGCTTCGGACATGTCGAAATCGGCACGGTATCGATGCTCAAACAGCCGGGCAACCCGAAACCGCGCATCTTCCGCTATCCCGATTTGGAGGCAGTCGTCAACAGTTGCGGCTTTCCCAACGACGGAGCGGAGGAAATCGCCGCCCGCCTCGCATCGACAGTATCCAAGAGCGCGACAAAACGCCGCCCGCTGGGCATAAATATCGGCAAGTCCAAAATTACCGACTTGGACAAAGCCGCCGACGACTATCTTTTCAGCTTCAACGCCCTCGCCGATTACGCCGACTTCTTCGTCATCAACGTCAGCAGCCCCAATACGCCCGAATTGCGCCGCTTGCAGGGGCGCGACTTCCTGCCGAACCTCTTGGGCGCAGTCTCCAAGGCGAACGACGACAGGGCAAAAAAACTATCCTCCAAACGCATACCAATCGTCCTTAAAATCGCCCCCGACCTCACTTTCACGGAAATCGATTCCATTATCGAGATCTTGCAGAGCTTCAAACTCGACGCAATCTGCGCAACAAACACGACCGTCGAACGAGCCCGCGAAAATATGCAGCCCAAGGGCGGAATGAGCGGTGCGCCGCTCTTCGAAAAAAGCCTCGGAATCGTCCGCTACATTTCGAAGGCGACCGACGGCAAATTGCCCATAATCGCAGTCGGCGGCATAACGAATACCGAACGCGCGGGCGCAATGATGGACGCGGGCGCAAGCCTCGTGCAAATCTACACGGGTATGATTTTCCGCGGTCCCTTCTTTGCCCGCAGCATAGCAAAATCGCTTCTCTGGCGCGATAGCGATTGGGTTTAACCGCCAATCCTTGTCGCAACGCCCGCCCCGCCCGCAAAACCGCAATAAACACAAAAACAAAAAACGGCGGCACACGCGGCGGCGGAAACAAATTTCATCAAAACACAACAAGCAAAAACATAAAAAAATAATATATGGCAAATCCTACGGACATCAGAAAAGGCAGGGTAATTATGTATAACGGCGTTCCGCACGCGGTTATGAGTATGCTTCACCGCACACAGGGTCGACAGGCGGGCTTTGTGCAGACAGTCTTGCGCAATCTCGATACGAACGCGTCCACCGCGGTAAAATTCCGCTCAACCGACTCGGTCGAGTTCTGCCACACCACAAACAAGCCGCTTGAATTTTCCTATATCGACGGCGACCATTACCACTTCATCGATACCGAAACATTCGACGATATCGTCATTATGGCTTCCACAATCGGCGAGGACGTCAAGTGGCTTCAAGAGGGCGTCAGCTACAACATTCTCTTCGTCGACGGCAATCCCGTTTCGGTCGAACTTCCCAACAACATCGAAATCGAAGTCACGCAGGCTGCGGAAGGGCTTCGCGGCGACACTTCCTCCGCGCCCACCAAGGCGGTCACATTGGCAAACGGAGTAGTCTTGCAAGTTCCGCTCTTCATCAAACAGGGCGACCGCATCAAGGTCAGAACCGAAGACAACACCTACATCAGCAGGGCATAATACCCCGCCGAACCCACATTGCGCGGCTATGGAAAAGCTGATACCCGAACCCAAAAAAATCACGATTAAAGCGTCCGATTTGCGCGGCATATTGGAATACGTTCCTCTGTACCAAAACCAGACGTTCGTGATTTCCATGGACGGCAGCATCATAGCTTGCGACAATTTTTCGGACGTAATAACCGACATAGCCGTCTTGCGCAGTCTCGGCATAAACGTCGTCGTCGTGCACGGAATCGGGGCGCAAATGCGGCGCGAGCGCGACTTGCATCCCGATGAAATCTCGGATACCGACGGCACAAAACCGGTCAACGACGCCACCCTCGACCGCGCCAAGGAAATTTCCGCCACGCTCTCGCAAACCATAATCGACGCCTTCGCCACGCGCAATATGAATTGCGTGCTTACAAACGCAATCCGCGCCACGGAAGTCGGCATAGTCTCGGGCGTCGATTATCTCAACGCCGGCAGAATCGAGAAAGTCGACTTTGCCGTCCTCAAAAACCTGCTCTCGCTTGGAATGATACCCGTAATCACGCCAATGGCGGTAAATTCGCAGGGGCGTCTATTCCGCATAAATTCCGACAGCTTGGCGGCGGATATCGCAATCGGCTTGGGCGCGTCAAAACTCATCTATATGACGGAAACGCGCGGGCTTATGCTCGGCGACGAGCGCGCCGTTGCATTTCCGCTTGCTGAGGTCAAACAGATTCTGCGCGAGCGCGGAAATCTTGTCGATCCGCGCGTGCTCTCGAAAGCAAAATGTTCAATCAAGGCATTGGAGGCGGGAAGAACCCCTCGCGCGCACATTCTCGACGGGCGCGATTTCGCCTGCCTGCTAACCGAGCTTTTCGATAAGGTCGGTTGCGCCACCATGATTTACGCCGACGAATACCAGAAAATCCGCAGTGCAACCCCCGACGACGTCGCGCAGATTTTCAATATCACTTCCGTTTCGGCAAAAACGCAAAACCTCATCTACCGTTCGCGGGAGGACATCGCCGAAAAAATCGGCTCATACTTCGTCTACGAAATGGACGCAAGCATTATCGGCGTCGTGAGCCTCCTCGACATCGGCGACAACTGCGCCGAACTTGCAAGCCTGCACGTCCAGCCGTTCTATCAGGGCAACGGCGTCGGGCGCAAAATGGTCGAGTACGTCAAGATGAAGGCGCGCGAACGCGGCTATAAAAGACTCTATTGCCTCAGCACAAAATCCGCGCCGTTCTTCACGGGAACTTGCGGGTTTTCGGAGGTTTCTCCCGACGCTCTTCCCGCGCCGCGCTACGAAAAATACAAAGCTTCGGGGCGCAATTCGAAAGTGTTTTTGTTTCCTCTCGAAAAATAAAAAACAATATTAAAAATTATTTGCCAATACAAAAAACGCGCCATATTTCGGCGCATTTTTTTTGCGATTGCAATCCATGCAACCCGCAACTTCACATTCTCCAATCACACTCCGACATCGCGCGCGCCCGATAAAACCCGAGCCAACACATCGGGCTTCGACGTCCCGCGCATGGCGTCTTCGGCTGAAACCAGCCCGCGCCCCACAAGCCGCGCCAAATAGTCTTCCATCGTAATCATGCCTTCGCGCGCGCCCGTCTGGATTTCACTGTAAATCATCGGCAGCTTGTCTTCGCGAATCTGGTTGCGGATTGCACTTGTGGCCTTCATGAATTCGAACGAGGCAATCAGTCCGCCCGACTTGCGCCGCAGAATGCTTTGCGAGAGCACCCCGATAAGCTGCGTCGAAAGCATAGCCCGCATCTGAGCCTGCTCCTGAGTCGTCGTCATACTCAAAATTCTGTCGATAGTCGAAACCGAGTTGCGCGTGTGCAGCGTCGAAAGCACCAAGTGTCCCGTCTCGGCAAGCTCGATAGCCGCTTTCACCGTCGGATAGTCGCGCATTTCGCCAATCAGGACTACATCGGCATTCTCGCGCACCGCCGAGCGCAGCGCGCCCGCATAGTCCCGCGCGTGCGTAGGAATCTCGCGCTGCGAAAACAGACACCCTTTGTTCTCGAAAACATATTCAATCGGGTCTTCAATCGTCAGAATGTGCTTTTGCTCCGTCGCATTCATCACGTCCAAAATCGCCGCAAGCGTCGTCGTCTTACCCGAGCCGCTTATGCCCGTAACCAGAAACAGCCCGCTCTGCGCGTGCACTGCGTCGAGCACCGCCGCCGGAATCCCTATTCGTTCGGCACTCATACGCTCTTTCGGAATCAGCCTCAGCGCGAATTGCAGTCCGCCGACAGTCGTAAAAATATTGACCCTCACGCGGGTTTTCGATTGCGAGTCGAACGCGCAGTCGACATCCCGCATACAGCGCAAATCCTCCCCATAGCGGCGGCGCGTCTCTTCGGGGAACCGCTCCAAAATCTGCTTTAAAAGTTCGCCCGCAGGCGGCAGGATAAAATCGTCGAATGCGGATATGCGGCGGTTGACGCGCACATACGCCCCGCCGCCCGTCCTGAATAATTATGTCGGTTGCGCGCTTCGATTCCGCGCCGAAAATCAATTGGTCGAGTTCGTTCATGTCATTGCCTGATTTTAAATATTATCTGCGACGGCTTGCCTTTCGACGTCTTCCCGAGTCTCTTGACAAGCTCGAAGCGCCTGCCGCCGAGACGCTCGAACGCGAATTCCGCGGGGGCTTCGAGCATAAAAAGCGTCCCGACACTTCCGACTGCGCAAAACAAATCCGCCAACTTTTTACAAAAAACTCCGTCCGAAAGCATGGCATACGGCGGGTCTGCAAACACGAAGTCGAACCGCCCGACGCCGAGCCTCTCGCCGCATTTCAGACAGTCCGAGCAAACCGCCTCGACCTTCGCCCGCCCGATTCCAGCCGCGTCCGCGCATTTCAAAACCGCGTCGATGTTAGATTTTAATATTTTAAACGCATTTCTGTTGTTTTCCACGAACACGACTTCCGCCGCGCCGCGGCTTGCCGCCTCCAACCCATACGCTCCCGTTCCCGCGAAAAGGTCGAGACACCGCGCCGATTCTACCGCCCCTCCCACCGAGGAAAACAACGCCAGCCGAGCCGCGTCGGTAGCAGGCCGCGTGGCGTCCGACTTCGGCGCGCCCAGTAAAATTCCTCTTGCATATCCCGCGGTTATTCTCATATAGTCGAGCATATGAAAAATTTCTCCGCTTTGTCAATCCTTCTGCTTGCCGCAACCATCTGTTTCGGCGCAGACGGCGGAAAATCAACCCTTTCGCTCTTCTTTGAAAACGACATCGGTTTTTCCGACAGATACTACACAAACGGGCTGAAAATCCAGTATACCCGACACCTCGAAACCTCCTCCAACACCGGTTGCGCCAAGTTCGCAAGCTTCGCCGTGGGGCAGGGTATGTTCGTTCCCCAGACGATTGAAGAGACAACCCCTCCGCTCGACGACCGCCCCTACGCTGGCTGGCTCTACCTAAACGCAGCCTGCCACGCCGCCACCGAAAACACCCTCGATACCTTCGCAGTAACACTCGGCTGTATCGGCAGATACTCCTACGCACAGGACGTCCAAAGTCTGTGGCATAACGCATGGGGCTTAAAACGCCCCAAGGGTTGGGACAACCAGCTCGACAACGAAGTCGGCTTCGTCCTCACCTATAAACATTCCCAACGCCTCTACAAAGCCGACCTCGGCGGCGGCATAAACGCCGACCTCACGGGCTCTGTCGGGTGCGACTTGGGCAACGTCCTCACACAGGGCTACCTCTCAATCCTCGCCCGCGCGGGCTTCAACCTCGACGGCGGTTTCGATTTCGGCAAAATAGATTACGCTTCTTCCTGCGACACCCGCGCCCCCACCGATTGCGCCTCCGCAACTTCGTGGCGGCTCTTCCTGAAAGCGGGCGCACTCGCGCGCTTCGTCGGCTACGACATCACTTTGGACGGAAACGTCTTCGGTAGCAGCCCCTACGGCGTCAATTCCGAGTGGTTCGTCTTCGAGCCCGTTTGCGGACTCACACTCGCCCGCGCAAACTTCGCCGCCGAACTCCTCCTAAATTACCGCACGCGCGAGTTCACCTCGCAGCGCATCGCCCACCACACATTCTGGACGTTCTCCGTCAAATATTCTTTCTGATAAATTCAAATAACGCACGCTTATTATGGATATAAAAAAACTTTTTCTCGACAACCCGCGGCGGACAAAAGTCTACGTCGACGGCGAAAACGTCTCGGTAGGCTTCACCGAAATCCAGCTCTCGCCCACACACACGGCAAACGGCTGCATTCCGAACTCCCCAGTGCGCGTCTACGATACCTCTGGAATGTGGTCGGACCCGTCTTTTCACTTCGACATCTCACAGGGCTTGCCGCGCACCCGCGAGGCTTGGCTCGATTCCTTCGGCGCGACGACCGACGAATACACCACCACCCCCACCGAAAAAGTTCCCTTCACACCGCGCCGCGTCAGACGCTTGACGGGCGGCGAAACGCAAATGTATTATGCCCGCAGGGGAATCATCACCCCCGAAATGGAATACGTCGCCTTGCGCGAAAACACCGCCCGCGCAAACGGCGTCGAAGATAAAATGTCGCCAGAGGCCCCGCGCGATTCGCTCTATATCCAGCACAGAGGCTCGGCGGGCGCATTCTCGGCGGCGCAAAAAATCACCCCCGAGTTCGTAATGCAGGAGGTCGCCCGCGGACGCGCCATAATTCCCGCAAACATCAACCATCCCGAGCTCGAACCCGCCATCATAGGCAGAAACTTTCTCGTAAAAATCAACACAAATATCGGCAATAGCTCAATGGGTTCTTCGATTTCCGAGGAGGTCGAAAAAATGCTCTGGTCGTTGAAATGGGGCTCCGACACCCTTATGGACTTGTCGACGGGCGCGGACATCACCGCCACGCGCGAGTGGATTATCCGCAACTGCCCGACTCCCGTCGGCACCGTGCCCCTCTATCAGGCACTCGAAAAGGTCGGCGGAATCGTCGAAGACCTATCTTGGGACGTCTACCGCGACGTCCTTCTCGAACAGGCGCGACAGGGCGTCGATTACTTCACAATCCACGCGGGCGTCCTGCGCGAGTTCATACCCGCCGCCGCAAACAGAATGGCGGGCATCGCTTCGCGCGGCGGCTCGATTATGGCAAAGTGGTGCACAGCCCATAACCAAGAGAATTTCCTCTATACCCATTGGGACGAAATCTGCGAAATTATGGCGGCATACGATATCGCCTTTTCAATCGGCGACGGACTCCGTCCCGGCGCAATCGCCGACGCCAACGATTCCGCCCAGTTCGGCGAACTCAAAGTGCAGGGCGACCTCACCCGACGCGCTTGGAAATTCAACGTCCAAGTTATGTGCGAGGGTCCCGGACACGTCCCAATGCAAATGATAGGCGATAACATGCATAACCAACTCGATTGGTGCGACGAAGCCCCATTCTATACCCTCGGGCCCCTCGTTACCGACATTGCCGCTGGTTACGACCACATCACCGCCGCAATCGGAGCTTCGATAATCGGTTGGGGCGGCACCGCAATGCTCTGCTACGTCACCCCCAAGGAACACCTCGGTTTGCCCGAAAAGAACGACGTTCGCGAGGGCGTAGTCGCATTCAAACTCGCAGCCCACGCCGTCGACCTCGCCAAAGGACACCCCGCCGCGCAGTATCGCGACAACGCCATGAGTAAAGCCCGCCTCGAATTGCGTTGGGGCGACCAAATCAACCTCTCCCTCGACCCCGAACGCGCTTTGGAGTTCCGCCGCACCCACGATAGGGACTTCTCGCCCGATAAGCCCGACTTGCATTATTGCTCAATGTGCGGGCCCAAGTTCTGCTCAATGCGCGCTTCTTTGCAGCTTAAAACACAGCTCTCCCAAAAAGATACTCGGGAAAAATAATCCTCATTCCACCTATACAGTCTCCACAAAAAAATGCCTACCACAGACAGAAATACCCCCGACCACAATGGCGACAGTTTCACCAAAGAACAAAAATTGTTCCTCCAAGGCTATAATTGCGCCCAGTCGGTATTTGCAGCCAACGCCGAAAAATACGGCATCGAATTCGATGCAGCATTGCGGCTTTCCGAGGGCTTGGGCGGCGGCGTCGGCAGAATGCGCGAGGTCTGCGGCGCATTCTCGGCTTGCGCAATGCTCGCGGGCTTGAAATACGGCTCGGCAGCCCCGTCAAAAGAAAATAAGGCTGAGGTCTATTCGAGGGTTCAAAAAATGGCGGAATTTTTCCGCACACAAAACGGCTCCGTAGTCTGCCGCGAAATCCTCGAATTGCAAAAAGGCGAAAATTCCACCCCAACCCCCGACCCCCGCACCGCCGAGTATTATCAAACTCGCCCGTGCTTGCGCGTCATTTCGACCGCCTCAACAATCGCTTCCCAGCTTTGACGATGAAAGAAAAAAACACTTCCGCAACTTTCGGGCGCAGAGACTTTATTCGCGCTTGCACATTGTCGGGCTTTGGGTATTCGCTTTTTGTCCGCGCGCCCGAAACCCGAGCAGAGTCCGCCGCTAAGAGCCCGATCGGACGCGACATCGAGTCCAAAATCGCTGGCAAAAAATTCGGGCAAAACGCCGAACCGCATATGGACAAAAAACAGATCGAATGCGACGTCTTCGTCGCCGGAGGCGGACTTGCAGGCGTCTGCGCCGCGATTGCCGCGGCTCGAAGCGGAGCAAAAACCGTCCTCGTTCAGGACAGGTCAAGACTCGGCGGAAATGCGAGTAGCGAAATCCGAATGCACCCGCTCGGTATTGATTCCGAAAAGTGGGGCTGGCGCGAGGCGGGCATTTTGGAGGAAATAAAACTCGACAACGCCGCCAACAACCCCCAACGCTCGTGGGAAGTTTGGGACCTGCTCCTCTACGACAAATGCATTAGCGAGCCCAACCTCACCCTGATTCTTGATACCGCAGTTTTCGCGGCTGAGTCCGACGGCGGACAAATCCGCTGCGCCTACGCGCGTTGCGACAAAACACTCTCGATCTACAAAATCTCCGCCAAAATCTTTGTCGATTGCACTGGCGATTCCAGACTCGCAATGGAGGCGGGCGCGGAACTTATGGACGGGCGCGAGGGCTCGGAAAAATTCGGCGAACCGCTCGCCGACACCTACCAAAAGGGCGGGCACTTGTGCAGTTCAATTATGTTCACAAGCAAAGTCCTCGACCGCCCCGTGCCGTTCAAAGCTCCCGCGTGGGCTAAAAAAATCACCGCCGAAAACCTCCAATTCCGCGATCCGTCGCGTTGGGGTTTTGATTACGGCTATTGGTTCATCTCGCACGGCGGCTTGGCGGACACCATTCGCGACAACGAAGTCATTCGCTTCGAACTTCTGTCGATTGTCTTGGGCGTCTGGGATTACATCAAAAACAGCGGCAAATATCCCGAAACCGCAAATCGCGCCCTCGACTTCATCGGTATGATACCCGGCAAGCGCGACAGTTTCAGAATTGCGGGCGAGCGGATTTTCACGCAGCACGACATCGCGGGCGGCTGGAAAAACCTGCCCGACCAAGTCGCGGCAGTCGGTTGGCCTATGGAAGACCAACCTTCGGAGGGCTTTTACGCAACGGGTAAAAAGCCCGCAATGTATGGCGGCAACACGCCTTTCTACAACTTGCCGCTTACGGCAATGTATGCAAAAGGGCTGAAAAACCTGATGATGGCGGGGCGCAATATGAGCACCAGCCACTTGGCATTCACCTCCACGCGCGTTATGAACGTCTGCGCCGTTGCCGGACAAACTGCGGGAACTGCCGCGGCAATGTGCTCAAAACAAAACATATTTCCGCGCGATATTTCCGCATCTCCAAAACTCGTCGAGACATTGCGCCAAAAACTTCTGCGCGACGGGCAAATTATCCTCGGGGCGAAAAACACCGATCCGCTCGATTTCGCAAGATGCGCAAAAATTTCGGCAACCCACTCCTGCGACGGCACAGCCCCCGCCAACATCGTCACGGGACAAATATTCGATATGAAGGGCGAGTATAAAAACCGTTGGCGTGCGGAAATCGCCGCAACCCCGTCAATAACAGTCCAGTGGGAGACCCCTATGCCGATTTCGGAAGTCATCGTAAATCTCGATACGGGTTCGCGATTGTTGACTCCGACACTCGAAACAGCATTTGTAAAAAAAGTAGTTCAGGCGCCGCAGCCGGAAACATTAAAAGATTTCGATATAAAGGCGACCTTGCCCGACGGCACCGAAAAGGAATTGGCAAAAGTGCGCGATAACTACCAAAAACGTTGCGTAATAAAATTCCCCAAAATAAACGCCCTAAAACTGACATTGCAGTGCCTCGCAACAAACGGCTCTCCAAAAGTCTCCATCTTCGAAATCCGCATCTACTAATGATTTTAAATGTTGGCAAGCGGCGTCCGCAGGTGCGGCTTCCATAGCGGGGGCTTTGCCCCCGAGCGCGGATTACGCGTCCGCGTAATGTCTCCGCGCATCCCACAACTCTCCGCACGTTTCTTTCCCAAAACTTTCCGAATTTTTTAAATGTTCGAAAATGGCGCGATTGGCTTCGCCAATCCGCTTTGACTCCCGATTAAAGTATAGAAAAGTCTTTCCCGACAGGGAAAGACTTTTACACTATTTATCGCGTTAGAATCAACATAGGTGCTGGGCTAGAACGGGCGAGGCGCGGCTTGCTGGGTCTTTTGCATTTTCGAAAGTGGCGGCAATC
>URDC01000016.1 GCA_900546565.1 uncultured Opitutales bacterium | reverse complement strand
TCCACGAATGTGGAATGTTTCCGTAAATAATAAAAATATTCGCAACGAAGGCGCACGCCCTCGCCCGTTTTTTAGCTATTTGTAGAGGGAGGGGGTGATATGCAACTTCTTTATTTTGTAGAGGATTATGCGCGGGGTGGTTTTTAAATATTTGGCGGCGGCGGAAGCGTTACCCTTGTTGCGTTTTAATGCGTTTGTGATGAGTTCCTTTTCGAAATTGTCGACGAGTGTTTCGTAGTCGGTGTTTTCGTTGTCGTCGGCGGGGAACGAGGCGGCGGAATGCGCGGTCATATCGGTTTGTAGCGACGGCGGCAGGTTGTAGCCGCTTATGACGTTGTCGGAAGTGTTGAGGACGGCGTATTCGACGCTGTTTTCAAGCTCGCGGACGTTGCCCGGCCAATAGTAGGAATTGAGCATATTTATTGCAGTTGTGGATATGCGCGATACCGACTTGTTGTGTATGGCGTTGTATTTTTGCAGGAAGTGTTCGGCAAGCGGAATGATGTCGCACTTGCGGTTGCGCAGGGCGGGCAGGTAGATTGGGAAGACGTTGAGGCGGTAATACAAGTCTTCGCGGAACTTGCCGTTGTGAATCATATCTTCGAGGTTTCGGCTTGTGGCGGCGATAATGCGGACATCGACTTTGTGCTCGTCGCCGCCGCCGACGCGGTAGAAGGTGTGCTCCTGAATGAAGCGCAGGAGTTTCAACTGCATAAAGAGGGTGAGGTCGCCGATTTCGTCGAGAAAGAGCGTGCCGCCGTCGGCGACTTCGACCAAGCCGATTTTGCGGTTGACCGCCCCCGTGAACGCGCCCTTTTCGTGTCCGAACAGTTCGCTTTCGATGAGCCCCTCGGGGATGGCGGCGCAGTTGATTGAGACGAACGGCTTGTCCTTGCGCGCGGAATTTTTCTGGATTGCGCGGGCGACGAGCTCCTTGCCCGTGCCCGACTCGCCCCTGATTAGCACGGTTGCGGACGAGGTGGCGACTTTGAAAATCATCGAATAGATTTTCTTCATATTGCTGCCGTTGCCGATGAATTCGTCGGGGCGCAGTTTGTTGTCGAGTTCGAGTTGCAGGCGTCGGTTTTCGGAAATGAGTTTTTCCTTTTCCTCGATTGCGGTGTAGGCGGCGTAGACGGCGTCGGCGGTGATGTTGGCGATGATTTCGAGCAGGTGCAGGTCGGCGTCGAGGTCGGTATTTTTGTCGACTTTGCGGTCTATGCTGATTGTGCCGATGACGTCGTCGCGGTAGACGATTGGCACGCAGATGAAGGCGACGTTTGTCTCGCCGCTGCGCGCGCCCGTGCGGTTGAGGAATTCCTTTTCCTTGGAAACGTCGGGAATGACGCGCGGCTTGGCGTCCTGGGCGACTTTGCCCGTGATGCCCTCTCCGACGCGGTACATTCCGCGCTCGACCTCGTTTTTGCTCAGTCCCTGCGACGCTTCGATTACGAGCATATCGCCTTCGCGCAGCGTGACGGTGCCGCGCAAAAGCCCCATTTCGGCGTGGAGGACATCGAGCGTCTGCTTGATGAGTTCGGGCACCGACGAACGTTTCGCTACAAGGTGGCTAATCTTGTTGAGGACGTTTATTCCGAGATTCGAGTTTACCATTTTCGTTTCCGTTTTGAATTTTTGCGCGCAAGCCGCGTTTTTTGGTGCGGCTCGGGCGCGGGATTATTTTGCCTCGGGTTCGGGCGACTGCGCCGACTTCGCGAGGGCTTCGCGGTAGTCAATCGGGAAGACCTTAACGAACTTCGGCAGGTATTCCGCCCAGTTGTCGAGAATTTCGCGGGCGCGGCGGCTTTCGGTTTTGTCGAAATGCGCCTGAATGAGTTCGCGGAGTTCGCGGTCGTCTTCGGAGTTTTCGGGGATACTTTCGAGGTCGACGCTGCTGAGGTTGCAGCGGCGGTCGAACTCGCCCGTTTCGTCGAGGACATATGCGATGCCGCCGGTCATGCCCGCGGCGAAGTTGAAGCCCGTATTGCCGAGGACGACAACGCGCCCGCCCGTCATATACTCGCAACAGTGGTCGCCGACGCCCTCCGCGACGAGGATTGCGCCGCTGTTGCGGATTGCGAAACGCTCGCCCGTGAGTCCGTTGACGAATATTTCGCCGCCCGTTGCGCCGTAGCCTATGACGTTGCCCGCAATCACGTTCGACGCGCTTTGCTCAGCGAGTTCGCGCGGGGCGCGGATTGCGATTTTGCCGCCCGAGAGGCTCTTGCCGACGTAGTCGTTGACTTCGCCCGTGATGTTGAATGTTATGCCGCCGCAGAGGAACGCGCCGAAGCTTTGACCCGCACATCCGTTGAAGTCGACGGTGATTGTGTCGGGGGCAAGCCCCGTATTGCCCCACTTTTGGGCGACGTTTGAGGAGAGCATTGCGCCCGCGCTTCGGTCGAAGTTGTGGATTTCGAACGCGGCGCGGCGCGGCGTGCCGCTTTCGATTGAAACCTTAAATTCGGAAATAAGGCGTTTGTCGAAGGCGTTCGGAATTTCGCGCGGGGCGAGCCCTGCGCTGCGCCGCGGCGAGGATTCGTCGCAGGTCTGTTCGAAAATCGGCGAGAAGTCCAGATTCTTCGACTTCCAGAAATCGAGTGCGGCGTTCTTGTCGAGGAGGTCGCTTCTGCCGACTGCTTCGTCGATGGAGCGCAGCCCGAGTGAGGCGAGAATTTCGCGCGTTTCGCGGGCGACGAATCGCAGGTAGTTTTCGATGTGCTCGGGTTTGCCGCGGAACTTTTTGCGCAGTTCCTCGTTCTGCGTGGCGACGCCGACGGGGCAGCAGTTCTTGTGGCAGACGCGCATCATTATGCAGCCGACTGCGATGAGAATCGAGGTTGCAAATCCGAATTCCTCCGCGCCCAAAAGCGCGCCGATTACGACATCGCGCCCCGTCTTGATTTGTCCGTCTACCTGAACGCGGATTTTGTCGCGCAGACCGTTGAGGCGCAGGGTTTGCTGGGTTTCGGCAAGTCCGAGTTCCCACGGCGCACCCGCGTATTTGATGCTCGTCAGCGGGCTTGCGCCAGTGCCGCCGTCGTGGCCGCTTATAAGCACCATATCCGCCTTCGCCTTCGCCACTCCCGCGGCGACTGTGCCGACACCGATTTCGGATACGAGCTTTACCGAAACGCGGGCGTTTTCGTTTGAATTGCGCAGGTCGTAGATGAGCTGGGCGAGGTCTTCGATTGAATAGATGTCGTGGTGCGGCGGAGGCGAAATGAGTGTCACGCCGGGGATTGAGTGGCGGATTTTCGCGATAGTCGCGTTCACCTTATAGCCGGGGAGCTGTCCGCCTTCGCCGGGTTTTGCGCCCTGGGCTACCTTGATTTGGATTTCCTTCGCGCTTGCAAGGTATGCCGCGGTGACGCCGAAGCGTCCGCTTGCGACCTGTTTGATTGCGCTGCCCGATTCGCTGTGGTAGCGCGATTCAAGCTCGCCGCCCTCGCCGCAGTTGCTCATTGCGCCGAGTCGGTTCATTGCGATTGCGATTGTCTCGTGGGCTTCGGGCGAGAGTGCGCCGAAGCTCATTGCGCCGCTTACAAAGCGTTTTACAATGCAGTCTTCGCTTTCGACTTCGTCGAGCGGAACGGGCTTGTAGACGGGCTTGAACTTGAAGAGCCCGCGCAGGGTGCACAGGTGGCGCGCCTGATTGTTGACGCTTTCGGCGAACGCCTTGTAGGATTTTTCGTCGTTATTGCGGACGGTGCGTTGCAGAAGCGCGATTGAGGCGGGCGTCCAGAGGTGGTTCTCGCCGCCCTTGCGGAACTTGTATTTGCCTTCGTCGGAAAGGACGTTTTCCGCGCCGCACTTGGGGTAGAAGGCGTCGTGGTAGCGTTCGAGTGCCTCGCGGGCAACGTCTTCGATGCCGATGCCGCCGATGCTCGAAGTCGTGCCCTCGAAATATGCGTCGACAAGCTCCTTCGAAAGTCCGATTGCCTCGAAAATCTGTGCCTGTCGGTAGCTGCGCAATGTCGAAATGCCCATCTTCGACATAATTTTGAGCAGCCCCTTTTTGATTGCGGTTATGTAGTTTTCGACTGCGCGCGAGCTGTCGATGTTTTCAATCGAGCCGTTTTGCGCCATATCAGCGATTGTTTCGATTGCAAGATACGGATTTATTGCGGTTGCGCCGTAACCGAGCAGGAGCGCGAAGTGCATAATTTCGCGAGCCTCGCCCGTTTCGGCGACGATGCCCGCGGCGTAGCGCAGGCTCTTCTGAATAAGTCGGTTGTTGACTGCCGAGACTGCCAAGAGCATGGGCACGGGGGCGTAGCCATAGGAGGGATTTTTGTCGCTCAGAATGATGACAGTCTTGCCCGCGCGGACGAGTTCCTCCGCTTGGTCGCAGATTTTTTCGACTGCGGCGCGAAGCGATGTCTCGCCGCCCTGTGCCGAAAATTCCGCCTTGATTGTCGCGGCCTGAAATGTCGGGATTTTCGACGAGCGTATGCACGAGATGTCGTGGTTCGTCAAAATCGGGCAGGGGAGTTTTAGCAGGTGCGCGAGTTCGGGCGTTTCGATAAGCGAGTTTCCGCAGTTGCCGATGTAGGTTGTAAGACTCATTACGAGCTCTTCCCTAATCGGGTCGATTGGCGGGTTTGTAACCTGCGCGAAGAGCTGCTTGAAGTAGTCGTAGAGCAGCTGCGGGCGTTCCGAAAGCACGGAGAGGGCGGCGTCGTTGCCCATTGAGCCGATTGGCTCTTTGGCGTCGACTGCCATTGGCTTCAAGATGACGTCGAGGTCCTCCTTGGTGTAGCCGAAAAGTTTCTGTCGCTGGACGATGTTTTCGCCGACGCTCGGAGCGGAAACGCTTTCGAAAATTCCGGGGAGCTCGATGCGGTTTTCCTTGACCCAGCGGCGGTAGGGCTTTTCGCGGGCGAGGAGGGTCTTGATTTCTATGTTATTGAGAACACGCCCTTTAACGGTGTCGATGTAGATGATTTCGCCGGGGCGCAAACGTCCCTTTGACGCCACTTCCGAAGCGGGAATGTCCAAGACGCCCGTTTCGGAGGCGAGCACGAAAAGTCCGCCCTTTGTTATGGTGTAGCGGGCGGGGCGCAATCCGTTTCTGTCGAGCAGCGCGCCGGCTTGGAGTCCGTTTGTGAATGCGAGCGCGGCGGGGCCGTCCCACGGTTCGCAGACGCCCGAATGGTATTCGAAAAATCCCTGAATGTCCTTGCTGATGTGGAAGTTCTTGCCCCACGCCTGCGGCACGAGCATAAGCATTGTGTGCGCCAATGACCGTCCAGCTTCGTGGTAGAATTCAACGGCGTTGTCCAGCGACGCGGAGTCGCTTTGGCGCGGGCGGATTACGGGTAGCGTCTTTTTTATGTCGTCGCCGAAAAGCGGGGACGAAAAGTGTTCCTGACGCATTCTCATCTGGTTGATGTTGCCGCGCAGGGTGTTGATTTCGCCGTTGTGGGCAAGGTATCTGAACGGTTGCGCCAGCGGCCAAGTCGGGAATGTGTTCGTGCTGTAACGCTGGTGGATAAGCGCGATTGCACTCTTAAAGGACTTGTCCTGCAAGTCGGGATAGAACTGTTTGAGCTGCGGGGCGTTTAGCAGACCTTTATATACAATCGTGCGCGAGGAGAGGCTGCAAATGTAGACGTCGTCGCGTCCGCCAAGCTCGGCTTCGGCGCGGTTTTCGATTGTGCGGCGCAAAACGTAGAGGGCGCGCTCGAAGTCTTCGCCTTCAAGTCCGTCTTTTGCCACGAAAATCTGTTTGATGTCGGGGCGCGTTTCGAGGGCGACGCCGCCGATTGCGGTAGTGTCGACGGGGACGTTGCGCTCGCCCAAGACGATAAAGCCTTCGTCGGCGCAGCAGAGTCTGAAAATTTCGCCGAATTTTGCGGCTATTTCGGCGTCGCGCGGCAAAAACAACATTGCCGCAGCATACTTGCCCCTTTCGGGAAGTTTGAACGCGAGCGTTTTTCTGAAAAATTCGTCGGGCAGCTGAACCAAAATGCCCGCGCCGTCGTTTGTTTGCGAGTCTCCGCCGACCGCGCCGCGGTGGAGGAGCCGGTTGAGCACCTCTATACCGTCCAAAACAATTTTGTGGGTTGGCGAACCGTTGATGTCGGCAAGAAGACCTACGCCGCAGGCGTCGTGTTCGTTTTGTGGGTTGTAAAGCCCCTGTGCTTGGGGATAGTTGTTTTTTGTATTTGTTTGCATATCTCTTCTTATTGCTACAAAATAAGCAGATATCGTGCCAGTTTTCGCCAATTTTGTATTTTTGCAAATAAGTGTTTGTATTATAGCATATTATCTTGTCTTGCCAAAGTTGCTCCTCCGCGTTTAATCCAAATCCGGAGCTATTAAACAACAATTTTGTAGTTTGGCAAGACTTAAACGACAAAATTGTCGTTTTTCTAAATTGAGACAATTTTGGCGGTTGCAGGACGCGCTTTTGTGGGGTATATTTTGATGTTTTTAAATTGCATTTTACTGGGAATCATTTTGATATGCGTTTTACACCCTTGTGGATTCATCAAAACTCCGATTTTGTCAAATAGCAAATTTGTTTTGTGATAAAAATGTAGAAACTACAATTTTGTAGTTTTGGATTTCGTTCGTATTTTTGAAATCGGGGCGGAGGTTGCGGGAGAGGGGGATTTTTTCGTTTTTTGTCTCCCGCATACGCGCGCGTGTGCGCGTTGTAGCATAAAGCGGGGGAGAATGGGTGGGGTTTATTTCGAAAAACGGGCGTTTTTTCGGTATCGAGAACTTCGGAAAAATGCGGCTTAAAAATTCTGGCACGGATTTTGCTTGAACAAAAACATCGAATCAAAACACAACGATGAAACTAATAATAGCATATATTAAGCCTGAACAACTCGGCGACGTAAAGCAGGAGCTTTTCAAGAACGAGATTTACAGGCTCTCTGTTACTAACGCTCTCGGTTGCGGAAGGCAAAAGGGATATTGCGAGAATTACCGCGGTAACGAAAGAGAGGTCAACCTCTTGAAAAAGGTTCGCCTTGAAATCGCAGTCAACGACGAATTTCTCGACCAGACAATTGAGGCCATCATCAGAGGCGCGAAAACCGACCACATCGGCGACGGCAAAATTTTCGTGCTCAACATCGAACAGTGCATTCGCGTGCGCACCCACGAAACGGGACGCGAGGCAATCGGTTAAGACAACTATATTTCAACGGTAATTTCTAACGGAAAAATAAAATGAAGAAGATAATTTTAACGGCGTCGTCCCTGCTTTTGGCGTGCTCGCTTTTTGCCGCCGAGCCCGAGGCGAAGGTTTCGACTGAAATGTTCGTCGTGAACAACCTCTGGATTCTGCTGGGAGCTATTTTGGTTTTCAGTATGCACCCCGGGTTCGCCCTCGTAGAGACGGGTCTTTGCAGGGCCAAGAACAGCGTCAATATTTTGGCGAAGAATGTGATAACCGTCGCTATCGGTCTTTTGTCCTACGCGGCAATCGGTTTCGGAATTATGTATCCGAAAGACGGCTGGCTGCTGGACGGAATTCTGGCGTTGCCCGTTTTGGGCGTGTCGAGCCCCGAGGGAATTTTGGGCGCGATTGGCTACAACGGAGGCAACTACGGTTACTGGACGGATTTCATCTTTCAGGGCATGTTTGCCGCAACGAGCGTGACAATCGTCTCGGGCGCGGTCGCCGAAAGAATCAAGTTTAATGCGTATATAGTTTTCGCGATTCTCTATGCGACGTTCGGCTACACCATCATCGGCTCTTGGGGTTGGGGCGGCGGCTGGCTTTCGAAGCTCGGCTTCTACGACTTGGCGGGTTCGACATTCGTCCACTCCGTCGGCGGTTGGGCCGCTTTGGTTGGCGCGATTTTGCTCGGGCCGAGAATCGGCAAGTATGTCGGCGGAAAGGCTCGCGCAATTCCGGGCAGCAACTTGGGTTTTGCGACATTGGGCGTATTTCTGCTCTGGTTCGGGTGGTTCGGTTTTAACGGCGCAAGCGTGTTCAGTGCCGACCCCGTAATGGTGGCGTATGTCTTTACGACAACCGCGCTTTCGGCCGCGGCGGGTTTGATGGCGGCGATGCTCACATCTTGGTTCATGCAAGGCAAGCCCGACTTGTCGATGATTCTCAACGGCTGCTTGGCGGGTTTGGTTGGCATTACTGCCGCTGCGGACTGCGTATCGATTCCCGCCTCTATAATAATCGGTTTGATTTCGGGCGTGGTTGTGGTCTTCGCGGTCTACACTTTCGACAGACTCCAAATCGACGACCCTGTCGGCGCGCTCTCGGTTCACTTGGTCTGCGGTATATGGGGCACGTTGGCGGTTGGCATATTCTCGCCCGACCACACTCTTCTGCCGCAAATAATCGGCATAGCGGCTGTGGCTGCGGCAAGCGTTGCAACGAGTTTTGTAATCTTCTACGCAATCAAGCTGACTATGGGGCTGCGCGTAAGCAAGCAAGAGGAGTTGAAGGGCTTGGACATCTCCGAGCACGCGATGGAGGCCTACAACGGATTCCAAATCTTCTCGAACGAATAGAGCCTGCGGCTTGACACAAACAAATCCAATTTAAGAAAGGCTAATTATGAATATCAGAAAAACAACTTTGGCGGATATCGCCAACACGGCGGCGCACAGCGTCGCCCCCGCCGCGGCGGGCAGCTTTGTCGAAGACTTCGGCTGCGACGTTTTCGGAATCAAGACGATGTCCGAGTATCTGCCGAAGCCCGTTTTCAAAAAGCTCATGGGCACTATCAACGCGGGCAACGCAATCGACTCTTCGATAGCCGACGACGTCGCCCACGCAATGAAAAGCTGGGCAATCAGCCGCGGCGCGACCCACTACACGCACTGGTTTATGCCGCTTACAGGCGCGAGCGCGGAAAAGCACGACTCGTTCCTCGAACCTGTCGGCAACGGCGAAGTGATTGCGCGTTTCTCGGGCAAGAATCTGATTATGGGCGAGCCCGACGCGTCGAGCTTCCCCTCGGGCGGGTTGCGTTCGACCGCCGAAGCCCGCGGCTACACCGCTTGGGACCCGACTTCGCCCGCGTTCATCAAGCGCGAAAACGGCGTCGCGACGCTCTATATTCCGACGGCGTTCTGCTCCTATACGGGCGAAGTCTTGGATAAAAAGACGCCGCTGCTGCGCTCGATGCAGGTTTTGGGCGAACAGGCGAAACGCCTTATGAAGTGCTTCGGCAAGGAAAACAGCGGCCGCGCGGTCGTAACGCTCGGTGCGGAACAGGAATACTTCCTTATCGACAAGCGTTTCTATGTGCAGCGTCCCGACCTTATGCAGACGGGCAGAACGCTCTTCGGCGCGCCGCCGCAACGCCACCAGCAGCTTGAAGACCACTATTTCGGCGCAATCAAGCCGCGCATTCTGGCGTTTATGAGCGAACTCGACCGCGAGTTGTGGAGGCTCGGCATTCCCGCCAAGACGCGCCACAACGAAGTCGCGCCCGCCCAGTTCGAAATCGCCCCGATGTTCGAGGAAGTCAACTTGGCGGTCGACCACAATATGCTTATTATGGACGCGCTCAAACGCATTGCCGACAAGAACGGCTTCGCGTGTCTGCTGCACGAAAAGCCCTTTGCGGGCGTCAACGGTTCGGGCAAGCACAACAACTGGTCGATTTCGGTCGGCGAGACGAACCTTCTCAACCCCGGCAAGGATCCGCACCAGAACGCGATATTCCTCACGGCTCTGTGCGCGGTTATCGAAGCGGTAGACCGCCATGCCGACCTGTTGCGCTCGGCCATTGCGGGCGCGGGCAACGACCACCGCTTGGGCGCGAACGAAGCTCCTCCGGCGATTATCTCGATGTATCTGGGCGAACAGCTCGCGGACATCGTAGAGCAAATCGAGCGCGGCGAGGCGAAGTCGAGCAAGCACGGCAGGAACATCAAAATCGGCGCGGACATTCTGCCCGAGCTTCCCTGCGACGCGACCGACCGCAACCGCACAAGTCCGTTCGCCTTCACGGGCAACAAATTCGAGTTCCGCGCGGCGGGTTCTTCGCAATCCTGCGCAAGCCCGAACATCGTCCTCAATACGGCGGTTGCCGAAGCGTTCGACGAAATCGCGACATACCTCGAAAATCTGCCCAAGAACGCGAACTTCCACGCCGAGTTGCAGAAGCTGCTCTCTTCGATTATCAAAAAGCACAAGAGAATCATCTTCAACGGCAACAATTACAGCGACGAATGGAAGGCGGAAGCCAAAAAGCGCGGGCTGCCCAACTTGCGCACGACGCCCGATGCCGTCAAGCCGCTCGTCGACAAGGCGAACATCGCGCTCTTCGAAAAATACGGCGTGTTCAATGCCGTGGAATTGCGCTCGCGCTACGAAGTCTTCCTCGAAGAATATCAACGCAAGATTGAAATCGAGGCGGGGCTTACGCTCAAACTCGCAAGAACGCACATCATTCCCGCGGGCGTGGCGTATCTGGAAAAGCTCGGCAAGGGCTTGGAGGTCGAGCGCGCGATTTCGAAGAAGCGTTCTAAGATTTCCGACTATGCCGAACGCGTTTCGGCAAGCGTAAACGCGCTGATTTCGGCGGCGGACGCGCTCGAAGGTGAAATCGCGAAGGGCGGAAACTATCCCGCGATAATCGAGGCTATGGCGGAGGTCAGAAAGGTCGCCGACAAGCTCGAAGGCGAAGTCGACAACGAACTCTGGCAGTTGCCCAAGTATTGCGAAATGTTGTTCGTATACTAAAAAACATTAAAATCAATCGGAACTAAATATCATGTCTTTTTTGCAGGAATCTTTCGCCGACCGCATTGGCGGCATTAACTACGGAAAATCAACCGAAATCTACAAGTTCGAGAAGATTAAGCGCGCAAAACGCGCCGCGCTTCTTGCCCACCCCGACTCTACGCTGATAGATATGGGCGTGGGAGAACCCGACGAAATGGCTTTCCCCGAAGTCGTGGCCGCGCTTTGCGCCGCGGCGAAAGATCCCGCAAACAGAGGCTATGCCGACAACGGCGGCGCGGAGTTCAAACGCTCCGCCGCCGCCTATATGAAAGCGACTTTCGGCGTCGATATCGACCCCGAAACGGAAGTTCTGCACTCGATGGGCTCGAAGGCTGCGCTGAGCATTTTGCCGAACTGCTTCATCAATGCCGGCGATGTCGTTATTATGACTGTGCCCGGCTATCCGATTTTCGGAACGCACGCGAAGTATCTCGGAGGCGAAGTCTACAATGTGCCGCTTACAGAGTCGAACGGGTTTCTGCCCGACTTGGATTCGATTCCCGAAGACATACGCCGCCGCGCGAAGGTTATGGTTGTAAATTATCCGAACAACCCCACGGGCGCGAGCGCGACTTTGGACTTCTTCAAGCGTTTGGTTGAATTTGCCAAAAAGAATCATATTGTCATAATCTCCGACGCCGCGTATTCGTCGCTCGCCTTCGACGAAACGCCCCTGTCGATTTTTCAGGTCGACGGCGCGAAGGATGTTGCGCTCGAACTCCATTCCCTTTCGAAGAGCCACAATATGACGGGTTGGCGAATCGGCTGGGTTTGCGGCAACGCGCTTCTTGTGAAGGCCTACGGCGATGTCAAGGACAACACCGACTCGGGGCAGTTCTTGGCTATCCAGCACGCCGCCTGCGCGGGCTTGGCGAATCCGCAAATCACCCGCAGCATTGCGCAAAAATATTCGCGACGAATGGATTTGCTTATCGCCGCGTTGAAGGACGCGGGGTTTGCGCCGCACAAGCCGAAGGCGGGGTTCTTTCTGTATTTGAATATTCCCAAGAGCGCGAAGGGGCGCGACGGTTTGCGCACGACTTTTTCGACCGCCGAGGCGTTCTCGCAATGGCTGATTACCGACCGCCTCATCAGCACCGTTCCGTGGGACGACGCGGGCGCATATGTCCGCTTTTCCGTGACCTTCGAAGCGCATACGCCCGAGGACGAAAAGCGCGTTGCCGCCGAAATCCGCGACCGCCTAATAACAGCCAGCCTTGAATTTTAATAGAAACGGATACTTCTTATGAATTTTGCAAAATACCACGCCCTCGGCAACGACTACCTCGTTCTCGACCCGAAAGATTGCAGTCCCTGCCCGCAGGGGCTCGATGTCGTCAAAATCTGCCACCGCAATTACGGACTCGGCAGCGACGGGATTCTTTACGGCCCCGAGAAGAGTGACAGCGCGGATTTCAAGCTGCGCATTCTCAATCCCGACGCGAGCGAGGCCGAAAAAAGCGGCAACGGCTTGCGCATTTTCTCGCGCTATCTTTTCGATTGCGGGCTCGTGGCGGAAAACAAGCCGTTCACTGTCGAAACGCTCGGCGGCGTCGTCAAGTGTCTAATCACGAAGGGCGGAAATTTTATCACTGTCGGAATGGGCTACGTCAGCTTCGATTCCGAGAAAATCCCAGTCGCGGGCGAACGGCGCGAGGTCATCAACGAAACCGTCGAAATCGACGGGCAAACATACCGCTATTGCTGCGCGACAGTCGGCAACCCGCATTGCGTTGTCGTCGTCGATAAGACTTCGTCGGAACTCGCGCATAAAGTCGGGCCGCTTTTGGAGAATATGACTTCGCGCTTCCCTAACAGGACGAATGTCCAGTTTTTGGAGGTCGTCGACAGAAACAATATCAAAATCCAGATTTGGGAACGCGGCGCGGGCTATACGCTGTCTTCTGGGTCGAGCTCGAGCGCGGCGGCGGCGGTGGCGCATAGACTGGGTTATTGCGACGGCGATATAACCGTCCATACCCCCGGCGGAGAAATATTTATAAATATCTCCGACGATTATTATATAACAATGAGCGGCGCAGTGACAAAAGTCGGCAATTACCAAATGAGCGACTCCGTCTTGACCCAGTCAGTCCCGTTGTAGTAGCCGTCCACTCCCATACAATTGGGCGAGACTACCTTCCTAAGTAAAGGAGAAAATCATTTTTTTCTGATAAAAAAGGAAGAAATTAGTTCTGGTGCAAGGCGCGGCAACGCGCCTTTTTTTACGCTCAATAAAACGCACTCGGAACCTGTAAATCATAGTTTATAGTCTATCTCAACGCCTTTGCGAACGCCTCCGATTTCAAACGCCATTTTCAATATCTTGTCTTTTATTGCGTTGCTAAAATTTGTCAGCAAATAATATCCGCCATTTAATTTTACGCACATATCTTGCAGGCGCGGATTTCCTTTGTATAGGTCGGATTTTTTAGACGCGATGTATTGGCGGTTTCGCCCGAAGTTCGACTCGTGATTTAGGCATTTCTCGAAAAATGAACTGTCGTTGTCGTATAGACAATTCAACAAGTCTATTACTACGCGTTTCGCGCTCGGGACTTGATATACCCTGCCTTTTATGGAATACCAACTGCCGAAATTTTGGTCGGTGTTGCGCTCCGAACTCCCTTTCTTACGCGGTGTTTCGGTCGGGGTAAAATGGCGTTCGTCGGGAATGAACCTGATTTTTGAGAAAAAATCGGCTATGTCTGTGTGCTTGGGTTCGTATCCCGATTTTTTCTCGACGGCTTCTTTTAGAATCTTGAATAAGGCATCGTTTTCGGCATCGACAAGCTCTTCCCAGGCTTCGGGAATAGCCGCTTTTGCCTCTTCCGCTTTGAACTTGCTGCGATAGTCTTTTTGGGCGTCGTCAAACGCTACGCCTGTTTTAACCCTTTCGAAATCCAGATAACGCTTTAATTTATCCTCCGATTCTTCGGGAGTTAGCTCGACTAAATCAAGCTGGTAAATGCGCCTGTCGGAAAACGCGTCCTGCCCCGACGGCAGATAGAAACTCCAAGTTTTGCCGTCGGTGAGTATCGCAAACGGGACGCCTTCATCAAAGGCATATTTGAAAAGCTGTCCGTCGGCGTTGTCGGTTTTCCCCGGCTGCTTTACTTCGATAAATACGGACGGCGTCGCCCCTTTCTTCCGAGCCAGTGCAAAGTCTACGCGCCCGTCCCCGATGGAGTATTCCGACATGATAATATTGGTGTCAAATGTGTCCCAGCCGAGGGCAGTTAGTATTTTTTAAACAATTCCGCGGGAGATTTCACTTTCGTTCTTAAAATCGCCCCTCTCCAACCGTTCAACTAACCCGAGTATTAAATCTTTCATACGGCGGAATTGTAGTATCCTCCGAATGTTAAACAAGAAAAACCTATCCGCGCCCCCACCGTGAATCGAACACGGATTTGGCGTTTAGGAAAGTTGAAAGTCCACAATTTTTTACGACCATGGAAACGCTTTCCGAAGCCTATAAAGAGTTTTATGAAAGCGAATGCCCCATCAGCGCTTTTCCGAAAGTTATCCGCGACGTGGCAAAAACCTATTCGACCGCCAGAAATCTGCCGATGGAGCTTCTCTGCTTTTTTTTCTCGAATCTGGAAAGGCGCGTCTTGCGGGAAATCTCCCAGTACGAAAAAGAGCTGGAGATTTTTAAGAAGTCGAAAACAAAGCTCGCGCAGGACAAGCTTAACGGCAAAGAAGGCTTCGGCTTTGACGACGAAACAGCGGACGCCCCAAAGCTTTCAAAAAATCCGGATTTCATCGTAAAAAACGCGACATCGGAAGCCATGATAAAGGCGATGGAGGAAAGCGGCGGAGAAATTTTCTCCGTATGCGAGGAGGCGCGGGACAGCATCTACATTGTGGCGGGCAACTACCGCAAGCAGGGCGACGACACCGAAACTCTAAACAGCGGCTGGTGCGGCGAGCCAATAAAGCATAGCCGCATCGTAAACGGCGTATTTAACGTGCCCAATCCATGCATCTCCCTGCTTTGGATGGTGCAAAACGACATAATCGACAACATCGTCGCAAAGAACAAAGGCAGCTTTATCGGCAGCGGCTTTCTTGGCAGGTTTCTCTACTGCAAAGGCGCGCCCAAAACCGTCCCAAACTCCAAGGAGATTATACCGCTCGACGAGTCGGCGATTGCGAAATGGGAGAAATTGCTAAACGATACCTACGACATCAGAAAGCGTGGCGAAACCGTCTGGATCGACGCCGACCAAGAGGCCTTTGAATACTTCTGGGATTTCGACGCTTTCAACACTCGTCTTATGAACGGCAAACTTCGAACACAGGTTGCGTTGCTTGGCAAGGCGCGTGAAAATGCAATCAGGCTTGCGATAATTTTTGCGCATGCGGAAGGCGCGACGCAAATAACAGCCGACATCGCAAAGCGGGCATGCAGAGTGGTGTCGTACTCAATCTGCGTTTCCGTGGTTTTGTTTTCAAGCGGAATGCTTCCCGAAATCGAAAAAGGCAGGGCAAAAATGGACGCTATGATTCGCCAAAACGACGGCTTCTACAAAAAAATCAGCTTTTTCGACCAGTATTCAAGCCTTCGTTCAGAGCGCGTGGAATTTATCGTGCATACATTCCCAGAGCTTTACGAAATCTTGAAAAAAGGCAAAGGCAGATACGTTGTCTTGAAAGATAGAATCTCAGAGGCTAAAAAGGCGCTTGGAATAGAAGTCGATGATGACGACGAAATGCCGTTCTGAAAATAGGCAAATAGGACAAATGGACACGGACGCTAATCAATTCGGCAAATAGGTAAATAGGCAAAAGATCCTTATATACGCAAATATCGGGATTATGGTTGACTTTCAAGCCAAGCTATGGTCTCATTATTACTTTATCCCGCCCCTGTAGTTCAACGGATAGAACGAGCGTTTCCTAAACGCTAAATCGTGGTTCGATTCCACGTGGGGGCGCGGGTATATTTTTGTTAAGCAGCATATTGCCATTTTTGCACTTGCTGCTTTTTTGTGGGCATAATTCCGTAAGTCCCTAGTAATTGACCTAAAATCTAGCAGAAATCCAGTCTAAGCCCTTACCATTTTGGCTTAAAAATATGCCCAAATGGAAGATTAAATTTCCACAATGGAAAAATTATATCTATTTACCTATTTGTCTATTTTACCTATTTCCCCTATTTTGCCGGCAGTGGAGTTGCAGCCCGAACGCCCCGAAGGGAACAGGCGGAGGGCGAAACTTCACTTAGGCAAAATTTATTTCTAAAAAACTCTTTTTTATTCCACCTGTTCTATCCCTTGCAGTTTGTCCAACCATTTGGACAAGTTATCGGGTTCTGTGAAATAGTCTATGACGTTAAATTCACAAGGTTGGCGATATGGGTCGAGTTCCATGGTGAAGCCCTCGTCGGTGAAATTAAACTAAGCTCAGTTAGTGAGCAAGTTTTATACCCCATGAATTCACTGATTACAAGGCCTTCGGGAGATGTTAGCTATGGCGTGGTGAAGTTGTGAATTTAACCCAATTTCTATTTAACTTCACCAGTGAAATTAGGACTGTGAAGTTGGGGGTATTTTCTTTTTCACCCATCGCGCCCGTCTGTGGAGCTGTGAAATTAGGGGGAGATATATACCGTAGGTATATCCCCCAAGTTCACAACTTCACAAGGCGCGAAGGGCGCGGTTGGTAGGCTTCTCTCATCTCTGCGCAACCACCGCTTCACAGACAGGTTCGCTATGATGCGGAGAAACGGGGAAAATGGCGCAGTTCCGTTTCTCCGTTTCTCTGGGGAAACGGGGAGGCGGGGAAACGGGGAATATTATTTTCCCTATCGCACCGTTAGTGGGGAAACGGGGAAACAGGGAGAGTATATATACCGTAGGTATATACTCCCGTTTCACCGATTCTCCACAGGTGCGAAAGGTGCGGTAGGCTCATCGAGCTGACGAGATTCTCCATGCACCAAGGCAAAGCCGTTTAATGGCTCTATACGAACTCGGGGCGACTTATGAATGTCAAGACTCATATTCGGCAATAGAACACCTTTAACGGGCAAAAGACAGCGTTTATTGGCGGATTAAATTCGGCGTCATATACAGAGGGGGGTATGCAAGGAATCTATTAAACGCCGAGAAACGGCAGGGACGTTCGGCAGGGTTGTTTGTCGGAGCGAATGGTATTTTTGAAATGTCCCACTTTTTTCTATCTCGATAGAGCGCAAACCCAGTAAAATAGCGCATTTGATGGCTTTTTGTACAATGAGACATACTGGGAAATGTCTCATGTTTTGTTTATATATATATTTTATATCAAGCTTATAATTAGCAAGTTGAAGCTTGCAAGATTTCCCGCTCCTTAGCTCATCGGTAAAGAAAATATGATATTTTAGATAAATATAACATAAAATGCGTAAACAAAATCTGTAAAAAAGACCAATTTCTTTAATTGTTCCCATTTTCCCCATACAAGTTCAGCAAATAGGACTTGATGAATTCTGATTTTTTGCCTATTTTAAGACTGGATTGTAAAAATAATATGGACGACATAAACACAGCTAACGTAGGTTTTGAAAAGGAAATCTGGAGCGCGGCAGACAAGCTTCGCGGCAATATGGACGCTTCGGAATACAAAAATATTGTTTTGGGGCTGATTTTTCTAAAATACATTTCGGACAAATTTGAAGAAAAATATAACGAACTAAAAAACGAAGGCGAAGGATTTGAAGAAGATAGAGATGCCTATGATGCCGAAGGAATCTTCTTTGTTCCTCAGCAGGCGCGTTGGGAAGCTATTTCGTATGCAGCGCATACCTCCGAAATTGGGAAGGTTATCGATAAGGCAATGGAACTAATCGAGAAAGAAAATCCGCGCCTAAAAAACATTCTTCCCAAAGGGTTTGCCCGCCCAGAACTTGACAAACGCAGGCTTGGCGAAGTTGTAGACCTATTTACCAATGTTAAAATGAGTGTCCATGGTGATTCCCGCGATATTTTGGGGCGTGCCTACGAATATTGTTTGGCTCAGTTTGCAGAAAACGAGGGGAAAAAGGCGGGGGAATTCTATACACCTCCGTGCGTGGTGAAAACGATTGTCGAAATCTTAAAACCGCTAAGCAGCGCAAGGCGCGGAACTCGCGGTATTAGGGTTTACGACCCTGCTTGCGGTTCTGGCGGAATGTTTGTTCAGTCTGCAAGGTTTGTTGAAGACCACAAAGGAAACATAAATAATATTTCGGTTTTCGGTCAGGAATCGAACCCGACTACTTGGAAGATGGCGCAAATGAATTTGGCAATTCGCGGCATAGAGGCAAACCTCGGCGATTATAACGCAGACACCTTCATGAACGACCGTTTCCCGACCGAAAAATTCGACTACATTATGGCGAATCCGCCGTTTAATATGTCGGATTGGGGCGGAGATAAATTGAAAAACGACAAACGCTGGTGTTTTGGTATCCCTCCAGAAGGCAACGCAAACTTTGCATGGCTACAGCATATGATTTTTCATATGGAGCCGTCTTTCGGGAAAATCGGAATGGTTCTTGCAAACGGTTCGCTTTCTTCCCAAACAAGCGGCGAAGGCGAAATCAGAAAGAATATAATAGAGGCAGATCTTGTTTCTTGTATAATTGCAATGCCGGCCCAACTGTTCTATACAACGCAAATTCCCGTTTCGCTTTGGTTTTTAAGCAAGAATAAGAATCAAAAAGGCAAAACCTTGTTCATAGACGCCCGAAACATGGGAACAATGAAATCGCGTAAATTGCGAGAGCTGACCGATGCCGACATAACAAAACTTGGCGATACCTACGACAAATACGAAAACGGAACACTCGAAAATAAAAAAGGCTTTTGTGCAGTAGTCTCCACCGAAGAAATCGCCAAGCAAGGCTATATACTCACCCCCGGACGCTATGTTGGCATAGAAGAAAAAGAAGACGACGGCGAACCTTTCGACGATAAAATGAAACGCCTGACCTCGGAACTTTCCGACCTCTTTGAACAATCGCACACCCTCGAAGCCGAAATCCGCAAACAACTGAAAGGTATTGGATATGAATTGTAAAAAAATCTCTATTTCTGAATGTATTGAGATTATTGGAGGGGGAACCCCAAAAACCTCAAAAAAAGAGTATTGGGGCGGTGAAATTCCGTGGTTGTCTGTTGTAGATTTCAATAACGATAACCGTTACGTTTCAAAAACAGAAAAAACAATAACCCAAGAGGGATTAAATAATTGTAGTTCTCGTTTGTTAGGAGAAAATGATATCATTTTGTCGGCACGTGGAACTGTTGGAGCTTTGGCTCAATTATCCAAACCGATGGCTTTCAACCAATCTTGTTATGGCATAAGAGCGAATGAGTTGGCAATTAATGACTATATCTATTACTTGCTAAAGCATTCTGTTTCTATACTAAAGAAAAACTCTTATGGATCTGTGTTTGACACAATCACAAGAGAGACATTTTCAAGGATAGAAATTCTTTTACCAGATCTGAAAACACAGAAGAGAATTTCTGCGGTTTTAGGCTCACTGGACAACAAAATTGAGCTTAATGAGAAGATAAATCAAAATTTAGATTGGGAAGATTATTTCAGCATTTGTCACAAAATCATTGAATTAGAAGAAGAAAATCAAAATTTAGAAGCTCAAGCACAGGCTATTTTTAAATCTTGGTTTGTTGACTTTGAACCGTTCGGCGGTAAAATGCCTGCAGGCTGGGGACAAGGATGTTTGTCAGATGTTCTAAGCGTCATAGAGAGTGGTTCACGCCCCAAAGGCGGTTCAGAATCATCGGGGGTTCCAAGTATAGGCGCAGAGAATATAGACGGTATCGGGCACTATGATTACAGTAAAGAGAAATATATAAATAGAGATTTTTTTCAAAACCTCCGCCATGGAAAAGTTAATTCTGGGGATATATTACTTTATAAAGATGGAGCATATGTTGGAAAAGTTTCAATGGCATTGAACGGTTTTCCGCATGAAATATGTGCTGTAAATGAGCATGTGTTTATTCTCCGCACCAATGAGCGATTGCCTTCTCAATCATATTTATATCTCTTTTTAGCACAACATAGTATAAGAAATAAAATTGCGACATTGGGTTCTGCAAAGGCAGCTCAGCCTGGAGTTAATCAAAGCGACATAAAAGGGATTGCATTAACAATTCCCAATAAAAGAACTATCCAAGCTTTTGAAAATATAGCATCAAGCCTTTTTTCCAAAATTGTCCAAAATTCAATTCAATCTCGCCGCTTATCCCAGCTTCGCGATACTCTGCTGCCGAAGCTGATGTCGGGGGAGATTGATGTCTCGGATGTGGCGGTGTAAATTACAATTTGTATGAGTATTTCGTTTTTGGCATAGTTTTGTTTTTCAAAACATAACAGAAACGGAAGAAAATATGAAAGAACAACTAATGAAAGAAATTCAACAGAGAATGAGCAATGCTTTGAACGACAGGCAAAGGGAACAGTTAAAAGCTGTTCTTTACCAATGCCTGCGCAACTACTCGGTCTCTGCCGTTAGCGACTCACAACGCGAAGATATATTAGAAAATAGCCGATTGTTGGATTTATTTTTGGCAGCAAAACGTGTTGAGGGATGTTCGGAAAAAACGCTTCATTACTATGGCGAAACAATACGCCGAATGTTTGGTATAGTAAAATTGAATGTAAGGGATATTTTTACGGAAAATTTGCGCATATATCTTGGTAAATACCAAGAAGAAAACAAGGTAAGTCGTGTTACCATTGACAACGTAAGGCGCATATTATCAAGCTTTTTTGCTTGGTTAGAAGATGAAGATTACATAGTAAAAAGCCCCGTTAGAAGAATCCATAAGGTGAAGACCGCAAAGATAATAAAAGAGGCTTTTACAGACGAAACCATAGAAATTTTAAGAGATACCTGTAATGAGGTAAGGAACCTTGCCATAGTTGAATTGTTGGATTCTTCGGGGATGCGTGTTGGCGAACTTGTAAAACTAAACAGAACCGATATAAATTTCAACGAACGTTCTTGTATTGTTTTTGGCAAAGGAAGCAGCGAGCGCGAAGTATATTTTGACGCCAGAACAAAAATTCACTTATGGCAATATTTGCATAATAGAACAGATGATAACCCCGCTTTGTTTGTTTCGCTACGCGCTCCGCACGAGCGAATTACAATAAGCGGAGTTGAACTTCTTTTAAGAAAACTTGGCAAAGCAGCAGCAATAGAAAACGTGCACCCGCACCGATTCCGCCGAACGCTTGCAACAAGAGCAATAGATAAAGGCATGCCCATAGAACAAGTTCAAAAACTTTTAGGACATGTAAAAATAGATACAACAATGCACTACGCATTAGTAAATCAAAGCAACGTGAAAATGTCACACAGGAGATTTGTAGCATGAAGAATGGTTGGCAATTGATTAAATTAGGTGAACTATGTGAACTAAATTATGGGAAAGCTCTTGTGGCAAAAGCAAGGAATTTCGGTAATGTCCCCGTTTATAGTTCAGCTGGTGTTATAGGGGTTCATAATGTACCAATTTGTGAGACAGAAGGAATTATAATAGGGAGAAAAGGTTCTGTTGGGACTGTCTACTATTCACCAGTTCCATTTTTTTGCATTGATACAGCCTTTTATATTAAGCCATCTGAAAAATATGATTTAAGATTTTTATATTATTTGTTGACGACATTAAACCTTAATAAATTAAACAGTGATAGCGCAGTCCCTGGATTGAATAGGTATAACGCTTATTCGCAAATATTTTATCTGCCACCTATATTCAAACAAAAAGAAATATCAATATTTTTATCAGAATTAGACAACAAGATTGAACTTAATGAGAAGATAAATCAAAATTTAGATTGGGAAGATTATTTCAGCATTTGTCACAAAATCATTGAATTAGAAGAAGAAAATCAAAATTTAGAAGCTCAAGCACAGGCTATTTTTAAATCTTGGTTTGTTGACTTTGAACCGTTCGGCGGTAAAATGCCTGCAGGCTGGGGACAAGGATGTTTGTCAGATGTTCTAAGCGTCATAGAGAGTGGTTCACGCCCCAAAGGCGGTTCAGAATCATCGGGGGTTCCAAGTATAGGCGCAGAGAATATAGACGGTATCGGGCACTATGATTACAGTAAAGAGAAATATATAAATAGAGATTTTTTTCAAAACCTCCGCCATGGAAAAGTTAATTCTGGGGATATATTACTTTATAAAGATGGAGCATATGTTGGAAAAGTTTCAATGGCATTGAACGGTTTTCCGCATGAAATATGTGCTGTAAATGAGCATGTGTTTATTCTCCGCACCAATGAGCGATTGCCTTCTCAATCATATTTATATCTCTTTTTAGCACAACATAGTATAAGAAATAAAATTGCGACATTGGGTTCTGCAAAGGCAGCTCAGCCTGGAGTTAATCAAAGCGACATAAAAGGGATTGCATTAACAATTCCCAATAAAAGAACTATCCAAGCTTTTGAAAATATAGCATCAAGCCTTTTTTCCAAAATTGTCCAAAATTCAATTCAATCTCGCCGCTTATCCCAGCTTCGCGATACTCTGCTGCCGAAGCTGATGTCGGGGGAGATTGATGTCTCGGATGTGGCGGTGTAAATTACAATTTGTATGAGTATATGTATTAACACAGTCAAACTTCGAAAATTGATAGAAATTACGCCGTCAATGGTGGATTTGTGTAAATACATAGAAGACGTAGAACAATTTGCCGAAACAAAGCCAAATATTGCGTTGGACTCAGCAAAATCTCTTTTAGAATCCCTTTCTAAAAGGTTTTTAGCAGATAGAAAAGTCATACAAGCAAAAGATAAAGATAACTTTCACCAAACAGTAAAGCAGGCAATAAGAGCTGCTGAAACAATAAAATCCATAAACGATACTTCGTCGCTTGAAAAACTCTTGTCTGGATTTTCTTCGATAGCGCAGGGAATCGGAGAGATGAGGAACAAATACGGCTTCTACTGTCATGGACGAGATACGCTTGACGAAAAAATACATCCGCTGTTGGCACATTTTGTTGTAAATTGCGCGTTGTCTATTTCAGCATTTATCTTAGATTTACATAAAAATGAACACTTGGTAAAACCTCGCTTAATTTATGATGACTATATTTTGTTTAACACTTATTTCGACAATGTGAGTGAAGAGTTAATGGTCGGAGATATATCGATTTCTCCAAGTAAAGCCTTGTTTTATGAAGATGAAGATGCGTATAGGGAAGAATTGAAAAAATTTTATGATGAAAAAGTTTTAACAATGCATGAATTTAAGACAAATTTTTCTGAAGAAAATGCATCGAAAATTATTCTATTTAAGGGTGCATTATCTGAAGAAGAGTTGGACGCAATAGATATTATTTTAAAGCAAAATTCGGATAAATATAACCTGTTTTCTGCAGATACGATAGAGCAAATGAAAGCCTTGTACTCTATTGAAAATGCGCCAAGAGGATATGAAGTAAAAAATTGAGGAACTGAAACTATGTCATACAAAGAAGAAAATTACGAAAATGCGATTATCCAACTTTTTGAAAAATTGGGATATGAACATGTATATGGTCCGGATATTGATAGAGATTATACCGACCCTTTGTATGGCGAAGAGCTGAGAACTTGTCTTAGTTCCATCAATCCTGATTTGCCGACAGAAGCTATAGACGAAGCCATTTATAAAATCCGAAATATAGACAATCAAGAGTTGATTTTGAAAAACTCTATTTTTACCGACTATCTACAAAACGGAATTGACGTTGCCTACATACTTAATGGCGAACAAAAATACGACAAAGTAAATCTTATTGACTATGTAAACATAGACAGGAACAGTTTTATTGTAGCTAATCAATGGACAATAGTTGAACGTTCCGAAAAAAGAGCCGACATAATTGTTTTTGTAAATGGCATACCACTTGTTGTGGTAGAGTTGAAGTCGCCATCAAGAGAGGAAACGGACGCTTCGGCGGCGTTTAGGCAGTTGAGAAACTACATGCAGGAAATTCCATCGCTGTTTGTATACAACGCCTTTTGCGTGATGAGCGACATGGCGCAAACAAAAGCAGGCACAATAACGGCCGGCGAAGACCGTTTCATGGAATGGAAGACTACGGACGGCTCTTACGAAACCACAAAATTTGCCGACTACAACACCTTTTTCATGGGGATATTCGAAAAGCACAGATTTTTGGATATTATAAAAAATTTTATTTGCTGCTGTTTTAATGAAAAGCAAGAAAAGGTAAAAATATTTGCGGCGTATCACCAATATTTCGCGGTAAACAAGGCAATAGAATCTACAATAAAGGCGACAAATTCAGACGGCAAGGCGGGCGTATTTTGGCATACGCAAGGTAGCGGCAAATCGTTCTCGATGGTTTTTTATGCCAACTTGCTACAACAAACTTTAAAAAATTCAACCATTGTTGTAATAACCGACAGAAACGACTTAGACAACCAGTTGTTTGGGCAGTTTTCGAGATGTGCTGATTTCCTAAGGCAAATTCCCATTCAAGCGGAAAGCCGAGAAAACCTAATTGATTTGTTGGCTGGGCGCGAAGCAAACGGTATCATTTTTACCACAATGCAAAAGTTCACGGAAACAGCAGGGCCGCTATCGCTACGCAAAAATATCATTGTTATGGCAGATGAAGCCCACCGCGGGCACTATGAAATAGAACGCATAGATCCAAAAACTGGAACGGTAAAAATAAGCACAGAAATTTTAATACGCAAAAGTCTTCCCCATGCAACATATATAGGATTTACAGGAACTCCTATTTCATCAAAAGACAAGAACACGCGCGAAGTTTTTGGCGATTATATAGATATTTACGACATGACGCAGGCCATCGAAGACGGCGCAACGCGCCCGGTATATTACGAAAGCCGAGTTGTGCACTTAAAGCTCGACAAGTCCGTAATGGACAAAATCGACCAAGAATACGACAAAATGGCGGAAATTGCCGAAGCCTATTCCATCGAGAAAAGCAAAAAAGAGCTTAGCAAGATGGAAAGTATTTTGGGCGCGGAACAGACCATAGACGCCTTATGCAACGACATTGTTTCGCACTACGAAGAAAACCGCGAAAAGCTGCTTACGGGTAAGGCGATGATTGTTGCCTATTCAAGAGAAATTGCGATGAAGATATATCGCAAAATTCTCTCGATACGACCGAACTGGACTGAAAAGCTGGCCGTTGTTATGACATCGGCAAACAACGACCCAGAAGACTGGAAACCTATTGTCGGGAACAAAGCGTATAAAGACGAACTCGGCAGAAAGTTTAAAGACAACAATTCGCCTTTAAAAATTGCGATTGTTGTTGATATGTGGCTTACTGGGTTTGATGTGCCGTCGCTTGCGACAATGTATGTGTATAAGCCAATGGCGGGTCACAATCTTATGCAGGCAATCGCCCGCGTAAATCGCGTATTCAAAGACAAAGAAGGCGGTTTGATTGTGGACTATGTCGGAATTGCCTCGGCTTTAAAACAGGCAATGAATGATTATACAAACCGCGACAAACAAAAATATGGCGATATGGATATAGGCAGTGCAGCCCTGCCACGTTTCATTGAAAAATTAACGGTTTGTAGGGAATTGTTCCACGGCTTTGATTACAGCAATTTCAAAACGGCATCTGACTACGACCGAGCACAGTTAATAATGGATGGCGTAAATTTTCTTTCGGATCCGCAAGAACCTGAAAGGAAGGAGCACTATTTAAAAGAAGCAATGTTGCTAAGGCAGGCGTTGTCGCTTTGTCGAAGCATTGTAAAACCAGAAGACCGTTTAGAGGCAGCCTTTTTTGAAGCGGTGAGAACATTGTTGACCCGCATTTCATCGAAACCGCATTACATTTCTTTAAAAGAAATCAACAAACGCATAAATGAACTATTGCGCCAAAGCATAAAAAGCGAAGGTGTTGTAAATTTGTTCTCAGATGTAAAAGAAGAGTTTTCGATTTTCGATCCTAAATTTTTAGCTGAGGTTGCAAAATTAAAGCAAAAAAACATTGCCGTAGAATTGTTGAAAAAATTGATAGCAGAACAAGTTTCGGTTTATCAAAGAACGAATGTTGTTAAGTCTCAAAAATTTTCCGAACTGTTGCAACGAACAATGAATGCCTATCTTAACGGATTACTTTCAAACGAGGAAGTAATCGAGGAACTATTAAAGATGGCAAAGGAAATTGTAAGCGCAAAAGAAAACGGGAATGCCTTGGGGCTATCAACTGAAGAAGTCGCTTTTTACGATGCCTTAGCTAAGCCACAAGCCGTAAAAGATGTTTATTCTAACGAAGAACTTGTTGCTATCACAAAGGAATTAACAGACGCTTTGCGGAAAAATAAAACTATAGATTGGCAAAGAAGACAAAACGCAAGAGCCCGTATGCGACTTCTTGTAAAACGCCTTTTGAAAAAATATAAATACCCGCCCGAAGGGCAGGAAGAAGCCCTAAATACCGTTATAGCCCAATGCGAAATGTGGACAGACAATAACGATATGGAAGAGCAGGAAAGCGCATAGAAATTTGAACAACTAAAACGAATAAAATATGGCAGAGGCGAAAGTTGGGTATGTATATATTTTGACCAATCCGAGTTTTAAGGAGGATTGGGTGAAAATCGGGAAGTCTGCGCGTCCTGTAGATGTGCGCTCTAAGGAGCTTGACAACACTGCCGTTCCGCTTCCGTTTGAAATTTATGCCGCGATAAAAACCTCCAAATTCAACGAGGTTGAAAAACTTGTCCACAAAACGATAGACCGTTTGACGGATTTGCGAATACGCCAAAATCGTGAATTTTTCAACGTTCCGCCGCAAGTCGCGTTCGACATTTTCAAAGACATCGCTTCGGCAGTGGAAGACGCTGAGCTTATCGAATACAAAAAAGGCGACGCTGATTCAACGGACGATGACTCCGACGAATGTCCACATGCAAGGCGAGGAAGGTTCAAGTTCAGTATGGTCGGCATAAAAATCGGCGAGAAAATCACGTTCATTCCGACGGGAACTGTCGTTACGGTTGCAAGCGACGACACTGTTGAATACGACGGGCGCATTTACAAACTTTCGCCGTTTGTTGGGACTTATATGCCTGCTAATAAGCGCAACACTTCTAACGCATATCAGGGAAGCAAATTCTTTTCATATAAAGGAAAAATATTGGATGATTTGAGAAAAGAAGCCGAAAATAGAAAATAAATGAATTATCGAGCATTCTATACTCGAAAAATATCTTGACTTTTTATTGATAATATATTGTTATTTGTAGCACAATAGGCAAATGAGTAATAGTATATTGTCAGTTGTTCGGAATAAAAATGCATCGACTTCGGAGATTATGAAGGTCGTGGCAGGGAATGTTCGCGCCATGCGTTTGGGGCGGAATATTTCACAAAAGGACTTTGCGTCAAAGGTTGGAATAGCCCTTCCGACGTACAGGCGGTTTGAATCCACCGGCGAGATTTCCCTGCGCAAATTAGTGGAAATTGCCAAGTTTTTCGACCTCGTAGGAGACATAAAAAATCTTTTTACGAAGCGCGAATATTCTTCGATTGAAGATGTAATAAAAGAAAAACCTAACAGGAAAAGAGCGTCTAAAAATGGATAAGAATTTTGTGGAGGTATGGCTTTCAAATTCGCTTGTAGGGCGCATTGCGCTGACGCCCGAAGGCCTTTGCGCGTTTGAGTATGACGCCGATTTCCTTGAAAACGGATTTTCAATTTCGCCGTATGTTCTGCCTCTTGAAAAAAAAGTCTTTATAGCCGATCGCGATCCGTTTGACGGCAATTTCGGCGTATTTGACGACTCTCTTCCCGACGGCTGGGGCACATTGCTACTCGATAGGTTTCTGAAAGAGCAAGGCAAGGATTTATCGAAGCTTTCCATTTTAGACAGGCTTTCGCTAATTGGCTCAAACGGGCGCGGAGCGTTGGAATATCGTCCAGACAACAGCTTTGCGGCAAACGCTCATTTTAAGGATTTCGACAAGATTTCATCGGCGTGCCAAAAGATTCTTGAAGAGAAGAAAATTGACAACGGCTCGCTTGAAGAAATTTACAAAAATGGCGGCTCGTCAGGCGGAGCCCGCCCAAAGGTATTTGCGCAGATTGACAGCAAGGAGTGGCTTGTGAAATTTAGGTCAAGCTATGACAAAAAGAATATCGGTGAAATCGAATACAAATACTCGCTGCTGGCAAAAGACTGCCAAATAGAAATGCCCGAAACGCGTTTGATAAACGGCAAATATTTTGCGGTTGAGCGTTTCGACAGAACGACGAATGGCCGCGTTCACACAATTTCGGCGTCGGGGCTTTTGAACGCATACTACCGCTTGCCGAACCTTGACTACACCGACTTGCTTGCCGTCTGCAAAGACCTCACAAAAGACCAAGCGCAGGTTGTGCAACTCTTCCGCAGAATGGTCTTCAATGTTCTGATTGGCAACAAAGACGACCACTCGAAAAATTTTGCGTTTCAATATAAAAACGGCGAATGGAAATTGTCGCCCGCCTACGATATGGTACCAAGTGCAGGGTTCAACGACATGCACACAACGTCCGTCAACGGGAAGGGAAATCCGAGCATGGACGACATTGTTGAAGTCGCAAAACAGGTTTCGATTTCGGAAAAGCTCGCAAAGAATATTTACAGCGAGATAAAGTCAATATTATCTAAAAATAATAAATAAAAATGTTGTGTATTTTTGTCTGGTGTGGTAGTATAGATACCATAGGGACAAAGGCATGATGATAAGCAAGACAAAGATATCAACTGACGGGTTTGAGAAATTCAAGATTACTCCTGAAATGGCGGAGATTTTTGAACTGCCGATGAAAGCGGTCGGGATTTGGGTCATCGTTCAGAAAAACGATTTTTACTATCGCTTGCGGAAGGTTCGTCTGGACGGCTATTTTGCATCTGACAAGTACAACAACCATCAGAAGATTTCCTGCAAGGTATGGGCTCAGATGTTTGGGGGTGAACGTTTCGCCAAGTTTGAATTTTCAAAGCTTTCTGTTCGCAAGCGCAGATGGGTGATATTTTTAATTGACGAGTTTTTGAAGATTCCAGAGCTACAGAAGGTCGTGGAAAATTTAGGGCATGACGAAGTCATACTGCGCATTCTTGACGATACTTCCGCGGATCGCGAAGGCGGCAAATTATACAGCTCCATTGAAAGCGCGATAGCTTATTGGACGCGCAATTACGGGAGGAATGAGGAATGAAAAATCTCCTAAAATACCGTCAAAATAAATGGTCAGAAATTGGTAAGGATATTTTTGTAAAAATGCGCAAAAATACGTATATTTTGATGGGTTTTAACGCTTATAAAATGCGTAAAAATACGCAAGAATTTTCAAAATCCTGCATTTGCAACATCACAAACATCAACAACATACAAAACCAAGAAAGCCCGAAAATGAATGCAAATAGAAGGAGATTAGGAAACGCTCGTTCTATCCGTTGAACTACAGGGGCGGGATAGGGTGATGATGAGACCACAAGGGGAGATTAAAGTCAACAATAATCCCGATATTGGCGAAGGGTAGTATCTTTTTATCCCTTTGTTATTTATTGTGTGTATTGTGCTTATTGAATATTGGATGTTGTATTTTCAACTTTGCACACGGCTGTTTTTTGTGGCTGTATTATTTTTTATTGGTCGGAGAAAAGGGTTGGAGTGGGTTTTTACACGCAAAAAAAAGGAGCAGTCTCAAAGGGCTTACTCCTGTTGCTTGCGGATGTGTTTTTGTCGGATTAGACGGTTTGGCGCGGTTTGAAGTATGCCTGTGCGTGATCGCAGACGGGGCATTTTTCGGGCGCGGTTCTGCCTATATAGATATGGCCGCAATTTGAGCATTCCCACTCGGTCTCGGTATCCTTTTTGAACACGGTTTCGTTCTTCACGTTTTCGAGCAATCTGCGGTAGCGTGCCTCGTGTTCTTTTTCAATCTTGCCGACCTCCTCGAAGAGTGTCGCGATTTTTCCGAATCCCTCCTCTCTCGCTTGCTCGGCGAAAGTCTTATACATATCGGTCCACTCGTAATTTTCGCCGAGGGCTGCGTCAAGCAGGTTTTCCGCCGTCGAATGCATTCCGTCGTGGAGCAATTTGAACCAGATTTTGGCGTGTTCCTTTTCGTTGTTTGCGGTTTCCTCGAAAATCGAAGCTATTTGGACGAACCCGTCCTTCTTAGCCTTCGAAGCGTAATAAGTGTATTTGTTGCGCGCCTGCGATTCGCCCGCGAATGCGGTTTGCAGGTTCTTTTCGGTTTTAGAGCCTTTCAATTCCATTTTATTTCCTTCGTGTTTTGGTTGTTTTTTTGGAAATCAAGTTTCTAGACGATGTTTTTTATCGCGCGGTTTTGCAATGTTTTTTTTGTGAAACTACCGAGGAATAAAACAGCACGGCGACAAAAAAACCGCCGAAAAACGGGTTAAAATTATAGAACGGAGAGGATGAGATTCGAACTCACGGTAGGGGTTTAAATCCCTACACCGGTTTAGCAAACCAGCGCAATCGGCCACTCTGCCACCTCTCCATTCTGTAAGCGCTTATAAGACACGAATAATACCGATTGTGCAAGAAAATTTTTCGCATCCCCGTTTTTTTTCGTTTTTTATTGAGTTCGGGGGCGGTTTTTGTTTCATGTGTCGGGGTTGGTTGTTATGCGTAGAAGGTTCACGATCCCGATTTTTCTGTTTGTTGCGGCACTTTGGTGTTGGGCGTTCGTTGTCGAGCCGTATGTTTTTCTTGTGCGGCGCGATGTCGAAGTTGTTCGAAACGGCTTCCCGTCGGGGTTCGAAAACCTGAAAATAGTCGTTGTAAGCGACACCCATTTCGGGCGCGGGTTTCATGAGCGGTGGCGGCTTGAACGCATTGTCGCGTCCGTCAACGCGTGCAATCCCGATGTGATTTTATTTTTGGGGGACTACACCAACGGTCACTTTTACCAGACTGCGGCGTCGGACGAAGACGTTGTCGAAGTGTTCTCGAAGTTCCGCGCAAAATACGGAAAGTATGCGATAATGGGCAACCACGACTCTATGGTGGGTATCGACGCTATGACGCGCAATCTTTCACGAGCGGGAATTGTCGTTCTACGCAATGCCTCGGCGAAATGCTCCACCGCATTCGGCGACTTCTATGTTGCGGGCATTGACGATCCGTTGTTTCAGGACTACTCATACTCTAAAACCCTCGCCGACGTTCCCGCAAACGCTCCGCTGATTTTTCTTGCCCACACGCCTTCGGTCGTCCGCGAAATCCCGCAACGCGCGGATTTCGTGTTGTCGGGGCACACGCACGGCGGGCAGATTCGCCTGCCGTTTGTCGGCAATGTATTTCCGCTGAAAAACGTTCCGCGCAAGCTTGTGTCGGGGCTTGCGGAATCGGGCGGGCATACGGTTTACGTCTCGCGCGGGCTGGGCACGAGCCGTTTGGCGGTGCGGTTTTTCTGTCCGCCCGAATTTACGGTTTTGAAAATTATTCCGAAAAAATAAAAGAGAGGTTGTGTTTATGGAGAAGTTGCGAATCGGAAATATCGGGCGTTTTTTATTTGCGGCAATGGCGGTTTTATCAGTTGTCGACGTCTCGGCGGCGCGCAGAAACTACTTTTTGGCCCCTACGTTTGACGCTGATTTCGATCTGCCAATCACCCGCGCCTCCGACTACCGCGACGAAATCGGCACGCGAAAATATCCGTGGAATATGTCCTTCAAGGACTGGTTTGAAGCTCCCTATGCAATGCCTATGCGCCGCTACGTTTTGGAGGATATGGGCGTTGTTCCGACAGTCGTCTATCTCGGGAACTTTGCCTCCAATCCCGTCGGCGGGCGTTCGCGCGGCGCGGCTATGGCAAGCAACGTGAATTTCGACTTGGGTGTGGACTTCGGCAAGCTCACGGGGCGCAAGGCGTTGGACGGATTTGCGCTCGGCAACGCGTGGTCGTGGCGTTTCGGCAACAACTTGTCGGCGGAGCGCGTCGGTAACAATTTTACGACGCAGCAGGTTTACGGGAATCCGACAATGCGTTTTCAGTCGCTGTTTCTCTCTTACAGAAAAACCGTTTGCGACGACTGGACTGTGTTCGTCAAGCTCGGGCGTTTTGCCGCCGGCGACAATTTCGCCACAAGTCCCATTTACTGGCTCTATCAGAACAACGCCTTCGACGGCAATCCCGTCGGGATTTTCAAGCAGCAGCGCATGAGTGCGTATCCCTCGGGGACATGGGCGGCGTATATGCGCGTCGACTACAAGGACAGACAATATTTCAAGGCGGGCGTTTACAAGATTTCTACCGACGAACAGGACTCGCCCCATCAGCACGGCTTGGACTGGTCGATTGGCGGCGAGGGGGTCAACGCCAATTTCGAGCTTGGCTGGAATTTCAACCACGACGGCAGCGGGAAGTCGCCCGCCAGCATTTCGGCAGGTATTGCCGCAGACTGGTACAATGTTCCGTATGTGCAGTCGACGACAATCGCGACCGATTTCAGCTATTCGCTCTATTTACAGGCGGATTATATGCTCATTAACCTCGGCGCGCCCAAGAGCGACGCCCCGAGAGGCTCTTACATTGTCCGCGACAGCGATTCCTACCGCGACCTGCGCGGCCTTATAATCTGGGGTGTGATTGAATACAATCCGAACTACGACACTGCCGAAATGCCGTTGTTTATAAATGGTGGATTGCTTTTCAATGCGCCGTTCGAGTCCCGCGCCGATGACGTTGTTTGTTTCGGCGCGGCTTACGGGTTATTTTCCGACAGGTTGACGACCTACAACAGCGGCTCGTATGAATTGGCGTTCGAGTTGAACTACAAATTTCAGGTGAACAAATTTTTCTTCTTGCAACCGAATGTCCAGTATATTGTGCACACGAATGGCGGGGAATACCCCGACGCGCTGGTGTTAGGACTTCAATTCGGCCTCAACCTCTAAAAACGAGCGAGGGCGTGCGCCTCTATTGCGAATTACATTCTAATAATGGGAAAACGGGTTTCAGAAACCCGTTTTTTTGTATTTAGATTCGCCATAGAGGCGCACTCGCGGCTAAAAGACGGTTTTATTTCGGACTTGCGACCAATCGGTCGCCGACGCCTCA
>URDC01000015.1 GCA_900546565.1 uncultured Opitutales bacterium | reverse complement strand
ATGCAATCGCCGACGGTGCACGTCTTATAAAAGACTCGTCGGCGAAGCAAACGTGTCCTCGAGGTTTTTAGCGCTATTCGGCGAAAGCAATGTCTGGTTCGAGGGCGACGGTTATGCGATACTGGACGCCGGGGCGCATCACCATTGCGCGGTCGCGGGCGTATATCTGCAAGTAATGTATCTTGCCCCAATATGAACGATACTCGGGGTCTTCGGATACGACCTCAGTATCGAGCCAATTCGCCTGAAAATCGTCTTTCTCGATGCTGACGCCCTGTCCGTTTTGTCCGAGCGCGTATGTCATCGGGACATGGTAATCGCTATGCGGCGCGCCGATTGCAACAACGAGACGGAACTTGTCGAGGGTGATTTGCTTCTGGACGGAATAGATGAAGTCGCCCGTCAATTTTTTACCGCTGAAATTCCACGAAACTTTGCAAGAGCCGATTCCCTTGGCGATTTTGCCGTCTTTGCAAATAAGTTCGGGCTGTTCGTAGCGGAAGAAGAAGGAATTGCGGAAGCCCATACCCGTAGTGCAGCGCTTTCCGTAGTAGGAGGGCGTTGTGATTGCGTCGCCGAAAGTGAGTTCGGGGACGATTATGGGCAGGTATTTGTCGGCAGGCCAATCGAAAATTCCCGGGATATGCGGAAATGCGAGCGATGACGACGAATTGTCGGAATTGGGAGCTACCAGCGGCAGGCAGACGTGCATTGCGGTCTCGGCATTCTTGTAGATGAAGACGCCCTGCTCTTTGCGGTTGGAGCTGTCGAACGAAATGTATTTGCTGACGCTTTTTTCGGGGAGGGGATTTGCCTCCATTTTGCGCCCGATTGTCTTCGCCAAGCGCGACCACTGGCAGAGGTAGCGTGCGGCGTCGAAATTCGCCATGCGCGTGGTGCAAGAATTTTCGGAGGTGCGCTGGGCGTCGTTTATGACGAGGTAGCCGTTTTCGCGGTCGAGATACGTCATAAAGAAGAACTGGAAGAGGCGGCGCAAAACGTCCATATACTCGGGCATTTTGTCCTCCGAAATCCAGTTGTCGCGCATTGCCTGCAATATCATCGAAATGCAATGCATTTGTCCGTATGCGCCGATTCTTCTGCCGTATGCCCAGCCGAGTCCGTCGCTGCGAACCATATCGGGAATCAGGCGGAGGTATTTTTCGGCAAAGGTGCGCAGGCTCGGAATTTTACGGTCGCGCAAATGCATATTGGCGTGAAGTTGCAACGACTGGCGGATAAACACGAATGCGACTACGCCGAATATGTCGAACGCTCCGTCGAGAATTCCGTCGGCGGAGGGTTTGTCGTCGAAATAGCTGCCGCTGGAAGTCTGCTGGATTCGTTCGAGGAAAAGGTCGATGAGCTTTCCCGTTTCGTCCTTCTTGCTAAGCCCCATACTGAAACGCGCAACGGCTTTTGCAATATTGAAAACCTGAAAGAAATCGTCGTAATCGGTGCGCGAAAGCAGGCGTTTTTCGAGATTCCTGCGGGTGTCTTCGGAAAGTTTGTCCCAGACGGAATTGCGGTCTTTGGAAGGTCCGAATGCGAGAAGTCCGAGCGAGAGGTAGGCGAGACCGTCTTCGGTGTATTCCTTGTCGTTGGACTGCGCCATAATGCATTTCGAAACCAAGTCGACAATGTCCTTGCCCTCGATTGATGTCGCGCCCGTAGCGCGGTAGAATTCGCCCAGTGCCATTGCGGCGTGGCCAGGCTCGCAGTCGAGGGAAGGCTCGTCCCCGAAGGGGGAAATAGAGCCGTCGTCGTTAATAGCTCCTATGTTTTTGCCCAAAATCGAATGGGCCATATCCATACATTGTTCCGAAAAATTCAGCATTTTCTACCTGATAAACGAATTTAAACTATTACAATAATGGTTCATTACGCGCCACAAGCGTATAAAAGTCAAGTTTATAAGGGCGCAGGAAGCTAAAAAAACTTGATTTTTGCCGATAAAAATGCGAGAAAACAGTGAACATAGACCGAAACTATGTGTCGAATTTTTCAACGGGGGTGTTCCGGAATTCGACTGTTAATCGTAGTTTGTGTCTGCGCGTCGAAGACGGCACTTGGCTTCGTAAAAATGTGCCACAAAAAACATAAATGGCGAAGAATACGCTATTGCTGCTTAATTAACGCGGCACGTCCGCTCTCCGACACCCGATAGGAGAGGTCGGGCGACGACATCGGGAAAAGGGATTCGCGTTGCTTCTCGGGGGCGCGGGTCGCCACAAACTCGGGAATGCTTGCCGGACGGCGGTTCGAGCCCAATTCGGCAAAAAGATTAAGACGAAACTACACGCGTAGAGGGCATATCCGAAAGTTATCAGGACAGGGGTTCGACTCCCCTCACCTCCACCAAAATGAAAGCCTGTAAACATCATAGTTTGCAGGCTTTCATTTTGGTGGAGGTGAGGGAAGACATTCCACCCGTCGATAGCAGGCGCGAACGTCCTCGACGTCTTCGCGGATTTTCCCTTTCTCGGCGTCCTGCACAAAGTTTCCGTCAACGTTTTCAAGCTTTTCCACGGCTTCGCGGCGGACATCTTCGAGAGCCTCCGCGTCCATTTCAACATACCTTGAAATGTTGTAAATTCTCTGCTGGACAAGCCCCGTCATAGAACGCTTGTCGTCGCGCTGCATTCGCGAAGGCTTCTTGCCCCTGCGCTTCAATATCGCGTCAAGCTTGTCGGTCATCAACTTCTTTGAATCGCGAACGCCGCGCTTGAAAATGCGCAGGGCTATGTTTTCGGCGCGCAGGGTGAAGTTGTCTATCTTCTGCCCTACGCGCTCGCCGTCCTTTACGATAATCACGGCGTGCTTGACGTTTTTAAGCTCCTCAATCTTTTTGCCTATGTCTTCGCGCTCCTTGCCGTAGACAAGCTCTTTCATCGCGTCGGTAAGCACATTTACAAGCGTCTTGCGGTATTTTTCGTCAAGCGTCTTCTGGTCGCCGTCGGAATCGCGAACGCGCTTTACAACCTCCCTGCGGATTGCCCCTATTACGTCGCGAATCTTCGACGGCGCAAGCGGCGTTTTCTTGCCCGAAAGTTCTTCGTCGCCCTCGAACGCCCCGCCCGATTCTTCAAGCTCCTCTTCGGCTTCCTCGCCCGCAGACTTGCTTTCATCGGAAGCCGCACGTTCGGGCTCGGCTTCCTGCGCTTTCAAAATGGCGTCAACCAAATCGACGTCGAAGTCGTCCGTTTCGTAGCCTTTGACCTTGTTAAGCTCTTTGTTTCTGAGGTCTTTTAAATACTGCATTAACCGCTGCTTTGCAAAGCCGTATTCCTCGCCACCCTTGCTGAATGCCCGATACGCGTTTTCGACAAATTCGTCCTGCCAATACAAGTTCGATTCCGCCTTGCGTATGGCAATGTCCAAATCTTTTGAAAACTGCTTCTGCGTGGCTTTCGTCTTTTCGGCAATGCGCTGGGCGCGTTCAACGGCATAGTTCTGCTTCGAGCCGTCGAATTGCTCCGTAGGCAACAACTTTTCAACCTTTGCCCGCGTAATCCCGCGTCCGTTGAGAATTTCCCTCGCAAGCACAATCGAAGCCCAAATTACGGGATTTTCAGTGCGCTCCTGCCTCAACAAAAACCTCAACCGCGAATTTTTTTCTTGATTTTCGGAAAGATTTGTCGAGTCTAATTTACGTTGGCTTTCGCGGGGTTGTGCCAGATTAACAACTCCGTTTTCTTTTGTGTATACAACTTTAAGTTGTTCGCATTTTGTCTTTGTGAGCCTTAACGGTCTCCAACTCTTTATTCCGAGCGTTGCGCCGTTGTTCATAACTGAACACCAGAAATAGGTTTTTTCGCCGTATTTCTTTACAAACAAAAGGGTATCGTCCGTATCGACCAACACGAATTGCGGGTTCTGTAATACATCGACAACAAGCGGCATATTGCACGCACGTGCATAATCGAAACCTTTGGGCGGATTCTTTCCCAAGTCAACGCCGTGTTTTTCGATTTTATCAGTCCATTCTTTCAGAGAGGAAACAGCCTCCGATTCGCCTTTGTTTTCGCCTCGGGCGATGAGCTTATTAAAATGCCCCAAGTTGAAACGTGCAAACTTGCCAATGGGAGTTTGAATTTCCCGTCCGAGCAGATTTTTTTTGAAGTAATCAAAGTAATACTTTAAATCACCGCTTTCTTTAAGTTTTTCCTCGGTAGTCGATTCACCTTGAACGCCTTTCAACCTTTCAAACAGATTCGGCGTTTCCTCCACATCTCGCCACCGCATAGTCTCGCCCTCGTTGTAATCTTCGTGCCAATCATCAATAACGCTTGCCACATATCTAACAGCACCTTTCCAATCGCCTTGTTCGATAGACACATCAGCGGAATAAACAACAGGGTGGTCGGCGATTCTAATTTTCATATCGTCGCCACTTGGCGTTTCTATGTAAACATACTCCGAGCCAGTTCGTGCTATTTCTTTATGCTTCACTTTAATGCCGAGCTTTTCCATAGCTCGCACAAATTTTCTTTGCAGGATATTTGTCTCGTCGTTTTCATATGGATTATCCACATAGCCCAAGGAATCTTCTTCTGTAAAATATTCCTCCCACGCATCTTTAAGCTGGTCAGTTTTCGCTTTTTCTAATGAATCATACTCGTATAAACGATTCGCAGATTCCGTATTGTCATATGTTACAAAAGTAGATTTTCCGTCTTTATTAAACTCTACGATATTACCACCATAATGCAGGCCATAATAGATTCTTACAGGCGAACCAATATCTTCTATGCCTTCTTCATTTTCATAGAATTTAAGCGCATATTCATCATCGTCTACTGCATAATTATTATCATTAAAGTTATCTTGAATGAATTTCTTTTTAGCGTTTTCAATTTTCGAATCAGTTTCATCAACAGCTAATTGATGTTCCTTGTCTATTTCAGCATCAGCTTCGTTTATTGCAGTATCAATAGTATCATCTCGCCACCTCATATCTGGGTTGCCAGAATCAAACCTCTTGGAAAGCGGAATAAGCTGTCCGTTGTCGTCGAAAGTGAACGGGTCTTGAAGCTTCACCGCCGAGCCACCCTCGAAAGACACATAGCACCTGCCGTCAATTTGCCCGTCGTAGGTTATGCCGCGTATACCGTTTTCCAGCATAAGTTTGTTGAAACGGGTTTTCCCAAGGAAATTTCCCCACCCGAAAACAATGGCTTCTCCTGCAATCCAGTTCGTCGGTTTGTAATGTTGAGCGTGCGCTGCGGCGGAATCGTCGTTTCCCAACCCCTTTTCGATTTTGGGATAGACAACCGTTTTCCAGATTTTTTTGAGCTTTTCCCAAATCTCGGGTTGCTCCGAAAGAGACTTTTCTTCGTCGATAACATTTTCGGGCTTCAAATTCGTGAGCCAGTCGAAGACTTTACCCTCAGGACTTTTTACGCTAATCGAATGGGAATCGTTTGTAATGTCTGCTCCCAAATTTTTCTTTACCCAGTCAACTAAGCGTTGCAGGTTGTCTATATCCCTCTGCCAAAATTCTATCTCCTCGTTTGCGCGGTTGATTCGGGAGGTTTTTTCCTCCTCAAAAAGATGGTATCCGAACTCATCAACGCCCGATTCCGCTAATTTTAACGCGTCTTCGGCTGATTTTTTTTGAAGTTCAAGATACTTCAACTGCGAATCGTAGCCGAAGTTCGATATTCGCTGTAAGACTTCTATAATACCAAGCTCGGGTAGCATCAAATCCTTTGATATTTTCCCAGCATCGACAACCTTGCCGTTTATCTTGACTACGGGGTTCGGTTTTCTTGCGCGGTCTTTATATCCCTTAGCCGTGCGTTTTTCCGTCGCCAAATACAGCCCCATACCGTGGGCCTGCGCTCCCTCGCCGTTCTTTGCTTCCGAAGCATCGGCTTTTGCAACGTTGAACCCGTCAGCTCCCGTGCCGTGATATACCTTCACGTCATAGCCCTTGCTTTCGGCATAGTCGGCAACCAACTTCGCGGCTTCCTCGTAGGCGGCTTTGTCGCCGTTCTTGTAGCGTTCGTAAAGCTCGCCAAACTGCGTGTCGATTTTCTCGGCGGCGGAATCCTCGCGAATGCTCCACCGAATGTCGGGGTTTTCCGAGAATGTGCCCACGTTGTCCGTCGTCGATTTTATCTGATTGGGTTTTAGCGCGACATAAACCCCAGAATCGTTTCCGTAGTTTTCCGAAATATATCCGTCAATTCCGAAAACGTCCGCCGCTGCTTCGCGGGCGTCGTTGTAAAAATCCTCCGCATAGTAGTCTTCCGCTTTCAGAAAACTGTCGGCACTTAAAACATAGTCTAAAATGCTTTCAATCGTGTTCGTTTCCTTCGGCAAACCGTCAAGCAAATACGGGTCGATTTCGTTGTAGAAATCCCACCCCTTAGCCTCCATTGCATTTTTCCATTCACCGAGCGCGTTTCTTATCCGAGCCGCGTTTTCGGCGTCGAAGTTTTCAACGTCAACATCGCCTTCTTCGAGTTCTTCGGTGGAAATCAAAGAGAGTCTGTCATACGCATATTTCGGATTTCTCAAATTGAGGAAACACGCAACAGGCTCGCCGAATCCGCTTGCAAGCGTTTTGTCCTTTGTGAAATAGAATCCGACCCCCTCCGAAGAATTTTTTATAAGCGAACTCTTGAAAACCGCCTCTCCCGCTTTTTCGGCAAGCGGTTTCCAATCCGTCCCGTGATAAACCACGAGCGGCTCGCCGTTCTCGTCAACCACCTTTGAAACATCTTTTTTGTTGACAGCGTTTAAGAAATCTGCGAGCTTACCGTCAACAAAAGAGGGACTCGAACTGCCCGCGGTATTGAGCGGATACAAAGTAGAGTCCCCATTTTTGTATATGGACACTTCGGAAATCGCCGAAGAATGAACATTTCCAGCACCTTTGTTGTTGCGGATTACGGGCACAGTGAACCTTATGAAATACTCAATCCCGTTTGCCGAAAACTTGTTTACATAGTGTTCTACGGCGTCGATATTCCCGTGAGCCTTGTGTCCGTCTTTTAAAACTTCTTCTTCGGAAATTGCGGGTATAGCTGTTTCGAAAAGTGTTTTGAAATTTTTAATAACCGTGCCCGAATCAAAGCCTTTATGCCGTCTTATCTTTCCCGCACTGGCTGTCGGAAATACAACAACTCTGCCGTCGCGCCTGTTTTCTACTTCGCCGAAGCTTTTGAAGGTTTCCTTTATTCCCGCCTTGTCGAGCGATTCGTGAAGCTTGATTGCACTTGCGGGCATATTCTCGACCTCGTTGAAAATCGCCAACGTTTCCCAGTCCCCGAACCACTTTTTGAAGTTCGGCGTTCTCACTTGCAACCACTGGTCCTCGGTGAGCCTGCTTTCTTTTCCGTTCGGCGCAAGATGATAGCCTTTCTTCATCGTCCCGTCGGGGTTCGTCCACTTGGCTTTTACCTCGTCTTTCTGACGTTGCGCCTCGGCAATTTCGGCTTCGGTGGGTTCACCCGTGTTTCTCCAAGAGACATTCGGCTCTTCGGTGAGCGAAGTCGAATACTTCTGATACGCCGCGCGAAGTTCGTCAATCTTGCTCGGATTTTCCGCGCCGAACATATCCTGCGTTGTGGTGTCGATGTTTTTTACAAGGTTGTAGTATTCGTTCAACACCCCCGAAATCCCCGTGGGCGTGCGCGTGTTCTTCTCGAAAAGCTCAATCAAAAAGCCCACTTCGTCGGAAATCGGCTCGTTGAACATATCGCCCTGCGCGTTGAACGTAGCCACACTTTCGCCCGCGCGTTGAAGCCCGACGAAAATTTCCACGGCTTTTGAAAGCTCGTCTGCAAGGTTGTAGTCGGCATTGCCGTCAAGCTTCGCCAAGTTTGCCACAGAGCCGAACAAACCGTTTATAAGCCCGTTCCACCCCTGCGGATTGTCGAGCAGGTTTTCTATGATGTCGCGCTTTTCGGGATTGAGCATTGCCGCCAACACAGCCGCCTTTATGCGCGGGGCAAGATTGGGCTTTCTCGCGCCGTTTTTGTCTATGTATTCCTCGCGCCCGCCGATTATATTGAGAAAGTCCGTTATGAAATCGTTGTTGCTCGCCGCCAAAACGTCGCCATTGTCGCTCGGGAAAAACCTGTCGAGCAAATGCGCGTCGAGTATCCTGCGGGCGTCGGCAATGGCATTCTCGGCATTCGACATTCCCGCCAAGTCCGACTTGTTCGACTTCGCCGCAAATTCCTCCAATGGCTTGGTTCTCCCTGACCTGCCTTTCGGTTTCGTCTGCGTTTTGCTTCGCCACATCAGGCCGAAGAATAAAAAACGGGGTGAATTGCGGGGTTGAATGGATATGCCGCTTAGTTTTTGAGCGGCATTGCGCGGTTTTTAGTGGTGGGAAGTTAAGACGTATGAATGGGACTTGATTGGTAGTTTTTATTGATTTCTTTTTGGGTTGGTTTGTGGGTGCGGAGGTGTTTTGATGAAAATTCTCGGTTGCGGTCTGGGGTCTGGAATACCGATAAACAGAGGGGGTTTGGGGTATACCAAAAAAAATTTTAAAAAATTTTTCAAAAAATCGCTTGACTTAAAAATAAAAACTATCATAACGGTAGTCATTATGAAACTTAACAGACCGTTTCCAGTTTATTCCAAGCTCGGCGCGCAAAATGCAACACTGCGTGCGCGTTGTTGTCCCGTCTGTTTTATGCGAATGTAAAAGGCGGCGCGTAAGCCGCGGGCGCGATTTGCCCGACGGAAAAATTTACGCCGCCGCCGAAAAATCGAAACGGCATTTTTTTTTAAAATAAAAACTTCCGAAATGGTAGGATAAAGAAAAGAATAAAAAAAACAAAACAGACAATGCCCCGACAAAAAATGAAGAGTGGGCAAAAAACGGAAAAGGGAAAACAAGATGAACATTAAAAGTTTTACATTCATTGCGGCGTTCATTGCCGCGACAAACATCAACTATGCGGCGCAAAACGGCGCGGCTAACAACGAATCGGGCATCAGCTCGGCGCAGGCGCAAGCTGGGGCGCAGACACAAACGCAGGCGCAGGCGGCGCAACAAAATGTCGCCGAGGCTGGTAAAAACACGGCGGCGGTTGCCGAAAGCGCGGTCGAAAAGAAGTCGGCAAAAAGCGGCGGCAACTCGGGTCGGACAAAGCCCGCCGAAAAGGGAGCGCCTCTCCCGCTTCTTACGCTTGACGGCGTGGGCGGCGTGGTAATAACGCCGATTGCGTATTTGGTGAACCCCGGGGCGGAGGGCACGCAAATAGGCAAGCCGTCGTTCGGGGCAACGTATGTGAATGCGCGGCAGAAGAACGTGGAAAGTTTCGGCGTTACGGAAACGCTTTTTACGCGCCTCGAACTCGGCTACAATGCGAGCAGATTCGGAACGGGTTCGCTGCAAACGGACGTTTTGAAATATGCGGGCGCGGACATTGAGCGCAACGATGTTTGGCTGCACACGTTCAACGCGCGTTTCAATGCGATTCGCGAAAACGACTTCGGAACGAACTATCTGCCCGCGATAACACTGGGCGTTCACGGAAAAATCAACGACGGCATTGAGGAAATCAACGACAATCTCGGTGGGCTGCTCGATTCAATCGGATACTCGCGCCCATACGGGGTCGAGTTCACGATAACGGCGTCGAAGGCGTTTGCGATAGAAGGCCACCCCGTGATTTTCTCGATAACGGGGCGGGCAAGCGACGCGTCGAACCTCGGCTACACGGGCTATTCGGGCAAATACGAATTTTCCGCAGAAGGCAATGTGGTTGTGGGCATCACAAGCTGGCTGTTTGCGGCGTTCGAATACCGCCAGAAGATAAACCAATACGACGCGGTTTCGGCGGGCGGGCGCGAGCTTATCGGAGATGAAAACGACTGGTGGACCGTGGGCTTGGCGGCTATTGTAAGCCCCCACCTGACGGTTACGGCAGGCTATGGACATCTCGGAACAGTGCTCAACACGACCGAAAACACGGCCTGGGCGTTGGCGGCGAAATACGAATTTTAAATCGACAAAAACGGCATTTTTAATTTAGTAAAAACAGAATTTTTTTTTGGCGGCGTAGTTTAAGAAAAACAGTCGGAGCATACCCGACGCGATGAAAGTCGAATCTTTCCGCCGTCCGACATTTGAAAAATCGAAGGATCTATCATGAGCGAAAAAAATTACAGACCCGAAACATTGGCACTCCACGCGGGGCAAGTTCCCGATCCCGCGACGTTGTCGCGCGCAGTCCCCGTTTACAGGACGACCGCGTTCAACTTCAAAAGCGCGAAACACGGCGCGGACTTGTTCGCGCTCAAAGAGCCGGGGAACATTTACGCGCGTCTGATGAACCCGACAAACGACGTTCTCGAAAAGCGCATTGCCGCGTTGGAGGGCGGAGCAGCCGCGCTGACGCTCTCTTCGGGCACTGCCGCGATTGCGTTTACTATCACGAACATTTTGAAGGAGGGCGACGAGCTCGTTTCGGCGAACAACCTTTACGGCGGCACTTATACGCAGTTCGACGCCATTTTGCCGCAATTCGGAATCAAGACGCGTTTCACGCATGTCAACGATTTTGCGGCGGTTCGCGCGGCGATAAACGAGCGCACGCGGGCAATCTACATCGAGACCGTCGGCAACCCCGTGCTTGACGTTGCGGACATTGAAGGCTACTCGAAAATTGCGAAGGAATTCCATCTGCCGCTGATTGTCGACGCGACGTTCACGCCGCCTACGCTGATACGCTCGATTGACTTCGGCGCAAACATCGTCATCCACTCGCTTTCGAAGTGGATTGGCGGGCACGGAACGGGCATCGGCGGCGTCGTGGTGGACGCGGGCAATTTTGACTGGACCGACAAAAAATTTGCGCTCTACAACAATCCCGACGGCGGGTATCACGGGCTGCGGTTTGCGCACGACTTGGGCGAGCTCAATCCGCTGGCGTTCATCTTGCGCCTGCGCACGGTCGGGCTGCGAAACATCGGCCCGACGCTCGCCCCCGACGCGGCGTGGAACTTCCTGCAAGGCGTGCAGAGCCTTCCGCTGCGCATAAAACGCCACAGCGAAAACGCGCTCGAAGTCGCGAAATTCCTGAAAGCGCACAAGGCGGTCAAGTGGGTTCGCTATCCCGGTTTGGAGGACGACCCGAGCTATCCGCTGGCGCAAAAATACCTCAAAAACGGATTCGGCGGAATGGTCGTTTTCGGCGTGAAGGGCGGCTACGACGCGGCGGTAAAGATTGTCGACAACATTCCGCTTTTCAGCAATCTGGCGAATGTCGGCGACTCGAAGAGCCTGATTCTGCACCCGTCGAGCACGTCGCACTCGCAGCTTGACGAAGCCGCGCAGGCGGCGAGCGGTCTGACGCCCGAGTTAATCAGGCTCTCAATCGGCTTGGAGCACATCGACGACATCAAGGAGGCTCTCGACAGCGTTCTGTAAACGCGCGTTCAACGCGGTATTGCACTTCGGCGGAGGCTCGGACTTCCGCCGATTTTTGTAGGCAAAAATTTTAACGGAGGATTTTTCGAATGGAAAATTACTACACTTTTAGCGATGTCGAACGTCCGTTTGTGCAGGCGCGGGCGTCGACGGAGGCTGCGGCGTTCATTGCGAAGCTCCCGCCAGATTTTGCGGCGGCGCAGCGGCGCGCGATTTTGGCGGCGCAAAACGGAGACGTTGCGGAGCTTGAAAAAATCCGCGCCTCGCGCAGGGTTTCGACGCACGACTTGTCGGACGTGTTTGTCGACGACGAATTCATCGGGCGCGGCGGCTCGGGCGCGGCGCAAAGCGCGGAAGGCGGAGCGTCCGAAACGGGCTGCGGCGGCGCGAAGCTGCGGCTTAGAATCTACACACCGAAGACGAACCTGTCGCAATCGCGCGCGATTCTGCTTTATCTGCACGGCGGCGGCTGGACGATAAACAGCCCCGAAAACTGCGAGCGGTTTTGCCGCGACTTCGCGCTGAAAAACGACGCGGTGGTTGTCGCGCCCGACTATCGGCTCGCACCCGAGCACCCCTTCCCCGCCGCGAACGAAGACGCGAAAACGGCCTTCGGCTGGGTTGTAAAACACGCGGAAATTTTGGGCGGCTCGGCGGGAAAAACCTTCGTCGGCGGAGACAGCGCGGGCGGACATTTGGCTTTATCGCTTGCCATCGACATTCGCGACGACGATTCGGCGGAAGTGAAGCCCGCGGGGGTAATCGCGTTCTATCCCGCGCTGGATTTGCGTCCGTCGGAGCGCGAAAGCGCGAAACTCTTCGGCGAAAAATTCTGCCTCAACGGCAAGCTGATGAAGCTCTACATAAACGCGTATGCCCCGACTAAGGAGGCGAAGGAAGCCGCGTCGCTTTTCGGCAGGAATTTGCGCGGGCTGCCGCGGACGCTTTTGATTGTGTCGGAATGCGACATTCTGCGCTCGGAGGCGGCGGAATTTTACGCGCTGCTGAAAGCCGCAGACGTCAGGGCGCGCTATGTATGCTTGGAAGGCGCGACGCACATATACATCACGCAGGACGGGATGGACAATGCGTATCAAACTGCGCTCGCCGAAGCGTCGGCATTCGTAAAAGCCGAGTGAGGCGGCGGGCGGCTGCGGCGACATCGGAGGGCGCAAAATTCGCGGGCGGCAGGGGGCGCGAATTAAAGCGAATCGGCGTCCGCGTTTTTTCTGGACAATAACCCCTTTTTTGGTAGTGTTTGAAGTATGAAAATTTCGACAAAAGGCAGATACGGGCTGCGCATAATGATGGACATTGCAATGCACGACAGCGAAGACCCTCGAATGATTAGCCAGATATGCAAGGCGCAGGATTTGTCGCTTAAATATGTAAGCAGGCTGATTATCGCGCTGCGCAAGGCGGGTATGATTTACTCGATTCGCGGCGCGGGCGGCGGCTACAAGTTGAGGCGCAAGCCCATGCACATCACGATGCTCGAAATTATAGAGGCGATGGAAGGGCCGGTTTCGATTGTCGACTGTGTGGCGTGCCCTAAAAAATGCAAAAAGTCGCCCAACTGCGCGGCGCGGCAGACGTGGTGCGGAATAAACGACCGAATCAGAAGTGTTTTCGAGCACATCACGTTGCAGGACATCATAAACGGCTCGGGCTGCGTCGACGACTATTCCATTTGACGCCGCGCGTTTTTTTACGCAAACTCGCAGACGTATTTTTTATTTGTGCAATTTAGGCGGACAGGATTTTTCAGCGGTTTTTTTGCCGCCGCGCTTGCGGCAGTCGGGTTTTTCGCGGCCTGCGCGGGCGGTTGCGCCACGTATTCGGACGACACCAAAAATCTTCGAGCGCACTGGAATCTGGGCGACACCGAAGTGGCCGAGCGCGAAGCCGCGGCGCGTTCCGAAAAGAATTCCGACGGCGGCGACGCTCTCGTATGGCTGCTCGAAGAGGGTGCGGCGGCGCGCGCAAACGGCGATTTCAAGCGCAGTGTTGACGCCTTCGACAGGGCGTTCGAAAAAATCCGCGGGTTCGAGTCCGAGCCCGAATACAGGCTCTGCGAAGAGGCTGCCGCCGTTTTGGCGAACCGCAGTTTTGTGCCCTACAAGGGTTACAACTACGACAAAATTATGCTCTGCGTTTACCAGTCGATGAACTATATGGAGCTCGGGAGGCTCGACAGGGCGCGGGTCGAATTGAAGCGGCTTGCGAATTTTCAGGCCGAGGCAAAGCGCGAAAATTCGGCTCGGATAGAGGCGCGGGCGAATGCCATGAAAGAGGCGAAGACCAAAAACGCCGCGGCGAAAACTTCGGCGGGGCTTGCGAATGTCGGCTCGGTTAAAAGCGGACTTGCGCGCATTTACGGGGCGGGATACGCCGAGCGCGCGCAGGCTTTGCAGCAGGCTGCGAACATCTACGCCAATCCCTTCGGATACTGGCTCGGCGGGGTGTTTTTTGCAAACGCGGCGCGGTCGCAATCGGACAGGGACACTGCGGAGGCTATGTTCAGAATCTGCGCGGAGATGCTCGGCGGGAAGTCGGCGGTTGTAAATTCCGACTATGCGGCGGCGCGGAAATTCGCGGGCGGCGCGGCGGATTCGATGGGCGATTTCACTTACGTCGTTTTCGAGACGGGCGTCGCGCCCGCGCGCGGGCAGTTCAGACTCGACCTGCCGCTTTATCTGATTTCGCGCGATCTGCCGAGCGTGCACGCGAACTTTCCGTATTTGCGCAAAAACGACTCTTTCAAGGCGTCGCTCGAAATCCAATCGTATCCGAATGTTGGATTCGATGTCATTTCGGATATGGACAGTATCATTCAAAACGAATTCGACATAAATCTACCGTATGTAATAACAACTACCATTGCGGGGTCGGCGGCAAAGGCGGCGGCGCAATACTTTGCAGCGCGGGCGGCGGGCGACTATTCGATACTCGTAAACATCGGCGGTTCGGTCTTGCAGGGACTTGTAAACGACGCCGACCTGCGCACGTGGACGACGCTTCCGAAGCAAATTAAGCTTGCAAAAATCCCAACGCCGTCAGACGGTAGACTTGTCATTGCGGGGGCAGTGGTCAACGTGAATCCGAAGGGAACGAACATTGTCTTTGCAAAGCGTATGTCGGCGGAGGGAAAGACGATTTTAAGGCCGTTTTCTTTCGGCGCGACGCTCACAACTAAAAACACAAAGGATTGATATGAGGTTTTTGAAAATTTCGCTTTTCGCGGCGGCGGCAATAGCCGCGCTTGCGGGGTGTTCGACGGTCAACACATACGAGCGCGCCGACTCGGATTTCGAAAAGAGCGTGGTAAAAGACAAACGCGTGATTACCGATTTGACGCTTGCGCGGATTGCGCACGTCGCGGAAATAATAGAATCGCGCGAGGGCGGGCTTTTGAAAATTCAGGCGAAGGTTGTAAACCGCTCGGCGTCGAACGTGGCGGTAAACTACAAGTTCACTTGGTTTAAAAAGAACGGAATGGTGTTGCCGTCGCAGTCGTCCTACAACGGAACGCTCGTGCTCGAAGGGCGCGAAGCGGGTTTTGTTTCGGCGGTCGCGCCCTCGCCGAATGTGTCGGATTTTACACTGCGTCTTTTGGAGGACGTGAGGGAATATTAAAAATTGTCAACAAAGGTTTTATATGAAATACAGATTTTTGGCTTCGGTTTTCGCGGCGGCGTCGCTTGCGACTTTGGCGGGCTGCGCGGGCGACGAAAACGCGCGTTATGTGGACTCGGGCGGCGCGCGGGCGATTGTATCGGCGAACAAAATCAACATTGCCGACTGGAACGCGGCGGTTGCCTCGATTGTAAACGAGCTGATTTCGTCGGGCGCGCTCGACAAAATCAGCGAACCGAAGCCCATTAGGCTTTTGGTTAGCCGCGTCGAAAACGGGACGTCGGAAGTCGTGGACGTCGATATGCTGACGAAGAAAATCTGTATCGCCCTGAACAATTCGGGCAAGGCGCGGGCGGTTTCATCGGATGCGGCCACGCAGAATTTGGCGAAGCAGCGGGCGGAGGCTACGGGGAGGAAAATCCCCCTGCCCCAAATTACGCTGACGGGAAAGATTCTGGAAGACAGGGAGTCGAACTCGTCGATGCGCGAAGTAACCTACACGTTCTTTGTGGAGGTAAACTACGACGGCGACATTGTTTGGCAGGGCGAAAAGCAGATTACCAAGCAGCAGAAAAAAGGGACATTCGGGCTGTGATTGCGGCGCGGGCGGTTTGACCGGCGCAAACTGGCGGGCGCGGGCTGTGTTGATTTTTGGTTATGCCGTCCGACACCCGAAGCGAAACAGCGCGTAGAATCAAAAAAAGGCGGGCGGAAATCACTGCCTTTTTTTGTTCTTCGGGAAAAATCGGCGCGGGCGAACGGGAGTTGCGCGGGCGGTGCGGATACGCGACTGGGCGGTCAATCTTTGTATTTGACGAGTGTCGGCGGCTGCAAGAGCCCCGAGGGTTCGGGCTGTTTCGACGCGGCGTCGTAGGTGCGGTAGGTGATGTCGACTATGCGGTTGCCGTAATTCCAGTTTTTGTCGCGTCGGGCAAGCTCGCGGACGGCGTTGAGCGAATTGCTGTAAACGTCGATTTCGAGCGTGTTTTCGCGCTTCAAGACGCCGCGCGGAATTTCGAGAACGAAGGGGACGCACCACGCAGAGCCGATATCCCCGCCGTTTACGCGAACTTTGGCGGCGTCGCGGACGCCGTTTAAATGCAGGGCGTAGGCGGCGTTCGGGTCGGCGACCTCGAATGTCGTCGTATAGCGGGCGACTCCCGAAAACGAGGCTGCGGCGACGGAAAATTCAGTCCAACTTTTCAATTCCGAAGTTTTGATTGGCTCGGGAATTTCCGCTTCGGGCAGGAACGGCTTTAAAAATTCCACTTTCCAGACGCCGCCGATTTTTACGCAATCAGTCTGTTGCGGCACGGCGCGCAGCGGGGCTTTTGACGGCTCGGGGAGGACGAATGCGAACGCGCTTTCGCCCGAGCGCAGGCGGATTTCGGCGCAATTTGCGCGGGGCGCGGGCGCTGCGGAAGGCGGCGCGTAGCGGGCGTTGCGCAAAGGGTCGTAGATTTCGACATATTTATTTCCGGAGGCGAACGAAATAGTTCCCGCGCCGAATTTTTCGTTTTGGTTGGCGACGAAATATACGGCAGTCCCGTCCCGTCTAAGCCGCATGAAATCGAGCTTTTGCGCCGCGAGCGATTTTTCGGCGCGAACCGAAAACGCGTCGAGCAACGCGCAAAAATCCGCGCCCGCCTTCACGTTTGCGTATTTGTCCTGCCAAGTTTGCGGCGCGAGTTTTCGGAGTTCGGCGCGGCGCGTTTCGATGTTGCCGTAGCCCGAAACGTCGGAGGCGACGGCGTTTTGGAAGACGATTTTTGCGCCCGAATCCGCCAAGCGTTTGAGCTGCGCGAACGTCGAAATCGGCAAGCCCGAGCACTCGGGCACGAGCAACGCGCGGTATTGAGAATTGCCCGATTTTATAACGCCGTCTTCGACGCGCAGGTTTTCGAGAAGTCTGTCTGAAACGAAGTCGTAGCAATAGCCGCCGCCGCTTAATTCGCGCAGGAGTTTTTTGAATTTCGGGGCGCGGTCGAGCCAGAAGTCTGCCTTGTGGACGTCGAAGAACAGGACGTGTTTTGCGCCGCCCGAACCGCGCCAAAACTCGCGAATCGGGAAGTAGACCAAGAGGTCGTTGTCGGGCGCGGAAGACTGCAAAATCTCCTGAACGCGCCGAACGTAGGCGTTGAGTTCGGGGTAGAATTCCGCGAAGTGCGAAGTGTGCGAAAAGTTCGTAGACGCGTAGAAGAGCCGCCCCGGAAACGGCTTGGAACGCGGCGTGTAGGGCGTGCCGTGGTAGAAGACGTGGTTTATGCCGCCCGTCCAGAGTTTGTCGAGTTCGGGCTTTATCTGTCTGAGCGAAACGCGGAAGTGGTTTGCAAGCCAAGTGCAGGACTCGGAGGCGACAAGCTTTTTGCCCGTCAAATGCGCGGCGGAGGCGGCAAAGCGGAACATTTCGCGGTTGGGGCGGCCGAACTGCGCGGCGGGATACTCGGGGTCGGGCTCGAGTTCGGGAATGGAAAATTCGCTCGCGCCGAACGACTCGGTTTCGGGAATGTCGGCGGCGGCGTAGAGGTCGATTATGTTCGCGGGCGAGCCGTGCGCCTGATTGACGCTTTTAAAGCTGAGCGAATGCGAAGTTTCGACGAAGGACTTCGTCATTCCGAAATAGAGCAGGTCGGCGATTGTTTCGTGGTAGTCCTGCCAAAGACGGGCGCGGGCGTCGTCGGAAAGACCCTGTTTTTGCGGGGCGGCGGCGGAGCGAGAGAAGAGTTCGGGCGCGAATGGGCGCAAGTCGTAGCCGCGCAGTTCGGCGAATTTTTCGAAAAAATTGTCGGTAAAATTTGCGTCATAAAACTCGTAGGAATCGTTGAAGAACGCTCGCAGAAGCCGTTTTTTTGCGAAAGGCGCGAAGGCGTCTTTTACAACCCCGCTATGGATTGCACAGGACTCGGGGCTGAACGGGTCGATTGCAAAGCCCTCGCCCCCTGGGGCAGCGCGTTTGACTTTGAAACCCGTGGGAGCGGCGGTAAAATCGGGCGACATTTTTTTCGACGAGTGAGCGGCGTCAATCCATCCGCCGCCGAACGGCCAGCCGCTGCCCATTGTCATATCGAGCCCGAGCCCGAGGCGTTTGCACTCGTCGGATATAAACGACAGATTTTGCATGAATTCGGGCGAAAAGAGTTTGACGTAGTTTTGCCCGTCGCCGCGCTCGCCGTAGACGGGGATTATGCAGACGCCGCCGATGCCGACGCGCTTGAAGTGTTCGAGTTGCCAAGTGATGTCGGCGCGCGTTGCGGAGTTTCCGAAAATCCACCACCACGTCCAAGGCTTTGCGGTATCGTAATTTTGGGCGGACGCGAAAGCGGCACGGCAGGCAAGCCCCGCAAAAAGGCAAAGGCAGACGGCAAAAAATCGTATTGTAAAATTTCTCATTGCGCGGACGCTAAATGATTTTGCGCAATTATCAAGTGTATAAAAGAATTGACAGGAAGCGGCGCGGGAAATAACATTTCTAAATCGTTTTTGAAGTTGGAATTTGAACGGAACGTTCCCCGCGTAAAACTCGGCTTCAAAAGCGGACCAATTAAAGACAGGAAACAATAATGTATATGAAAAAACTTACAAAACTATCAGTGCTGTTTGCCGCCGCGCTCGCGACTGCGGCAAGCGCGTTCGCGGGGGCGGACATCGAAGTGCGCCCGCTTAAAATGAAAACATACGGAATTGCACCCGCCGACGTGAATCCCCTTTTCTTCACGGGAAGAACGTATCAGGGCGCGGCGGGGCACGTATATCCCTACCCGATGTATGACGTGCTCACCGAAGAGGTTTCGGACAAAACCTACAAGGCGGTCTATCTCGAAAACAAATGGACGGAACTCTGCGTTATGCCCGAACTCGGCGGCAGAATTTTGTCGGCAATGGACAAGGAGACGAACTACGATTTCTTCTACCGCCAGCACGTCGTAAAGCCCGCGCTTATCGGCATGATTGGCGCGTGGATGTCCGGCGGCGTGGAATGGAACATTCCGCACCACCACAGAGCCTCTACGCAACTGCCCGTGGACTATAAGATTGTCGAAAACGACGACGGCAGCAAAACCGTCTGGGTCGGCGAAACCGAGCTGCGCCATAGATTGAAGTGGATTGTGGGCCTTACCATCCGCCCCGACCGTTCGTATGTCGAAGCCAACGTTAAAATTTTCAACAACACTCCGTTTACGCTTTCAATGCTCTACTGGGCGAATGTGTCGGTGCACTGCAACAAGGACTATCAGGTGATTTTTCCGCCGAAAACACAGTTCGGCACGCAGCACGCAAAGTGCGAATTCATCGAATGGCCAATCGGGCAGTCGCGCTACGGAAATATGGACTGCAAGGGCAAAGACTTGTCGATGTGGAAAAACTACCCGAAGGGCTGCTCGATTTTCTGCTGGAATTTCGACGACGACTTTCTTGCGGGTTACGACTTCGGCAAGGACGGCGGCACGATACACGTGGCAAACCACCACGTCGTAAACGGCAAGAAATTCTTCCTCTGGGGAAACTGCCCCGCGTCGGAAATGTGGAAGCAGATGCTCACCGACAACGACGGAGATTATCTGGAACTTATGGTTGGGGCATACTCGGACAACCAGCCCGATTACAGTTGGATTGCCCCGGGCGAAACGCGCGAATTCAAGCAATACTGGTATCCGGCCATCAAGATTGGCGGCGTCAAGCAGGCGAACATAGACGCGGCTGTGAATCTGGAACGCCGCGGCAAAGACAAGCTTTTCTTCGGCTTTAACGCAACTGCCGAATTCGACGACGCCAAAGTGGTCATCACGCGCAACGGCAAAACTTTCTTCGAAGAGGAAATAGACATATCGCCCAAAAAGCCCTACGTAAAAACCATCGCAATCCCCGAGACGGCGAACGACGAGGACTTCAAAGCCGCACTCTTCGACGAAAACGGCAGGGAGCTGGTGTCGTATCAAAAGACGGTCGAACCCAAGCAGGAAAAGCCGAAAACGGTTGTCCCGCCAACGGATCCGAAAGGCTACAAGAGTGTTGAAGACCTCTATCTGGCGGGTCTGCGCATCGAGCAGTTCCACCACTCGCGCCTCAACCCCGAAGACTACTACAACGAGGCTCTGCGCAGAGCCCCCGACGACATTCGCGTGAACACAGTCATGGGCGCGCGCAAGCTCCGCGAGGGCAAATACGACGAAGCGAAGGCGTATCTGAAAAAGGCGGTAGACCACGCGACGCAAAACTACACCGTCGCAAAGGACACCGAGGCTACATATTATTTGGGCGTAGCCCATCAGAAGACGGGCGAGTTGAAACTTGCGAAAGACTACTACTGGAAGGCGACGTGGCGTCCCGACTACAAGACACAGGCGTTCTTTGCGCTCGCGCAGATTGCGTGTGTTGAGGGCAAGTTCAAGGACGCGCTCGAACTCGCGGACTCCTGCATTCAGACAAACGCAAAGAACATAAAGGCGTTGGCGTTGAAGTCCTACATTTTGCGGACTCTCGGCGAGAAAAAGGCCGCTAAGAAGGTCGTCGAACAGGCATTGGCGATAGACCCGCTCGACTACGTTGCTCTCGCGGAAAAGAACTTCATCGAAGAGGACGAAATCGAGCCCGAATTCTTCGAGAACATGGGCGACAAGCTACAAAATACGCTCGAAGTAGCGACCTACTACGGCAATGCCGGCGCGTTCAAGTCCGCCGTCGACGTCCTGCAAAGCTATGCGAAGAATGTCGCGAAAGCCGACGTTCCGCCGATGATAAACTACTACATCGGCTATTACAAAACGCTTGAAGGCGACAGCGGCGCAAACGCGTTCTTTGCCAAGGCCGCCGCGGCAAAAACGGACTATTGCTTCCCGTTCCGCCCCGAGGAAATCGACGTGCTTGGTGCCGCAATAAAGGCTAATCCGCAGGACGCGAAGGCGCGCTACTATCTGGGCAATCTGCTCTATTTCTACGAGCAAAAGCAGCGCGGTCTCGAACTCTGGCAGGAGGCCGTCGCTATCGACCCGAAGCTTGCCATTGCCCACCGCAACATCGGCTTTGCGCTCGGCAGAATCGGCAAAACGTCCGAAGCAATCGCCGCGTATGAGGCTGCGGTAAAGGCGAAGCCCGACGACGCCCTCTACTTCTTCGAGCTCGACAAACTCTACGACACCGCCAACAAACCCGCCGCGGAAAGGCTCGCATTCATGGAAAAACATTCCGACGCGGTCGCAAAGCGCGACGACGCAATTTCGCGAAAAGTCGAGCTTTACATAATCGCGGGCGAATACAAAAAAGCTCTGGACATCCTAAAAACGCGCCACTTCCACGTCTGGGAAGGCGGCGGGCAAATCCACTCGACGTTCGTCGACGCGGCTTTGCTAAGCGGCGTCCAAAAGCTCAAAAACGGAGACGTTGCGGACGCATTGCAGGATTTCAAGCTCGCGGGAACATATCCGCGCAACCTCGAAGTCGGCAAAAATATGCACGGCGACAGGTTGCCCGAGTCGTTCTACTGGGAGGCAAAAGCCTATGAAAAGCTCGGCGACAACGACGCCGCCCAAAAGCTTTACAAGCAGATTGTCCAATTCCCCAACCGCGCAGCCGCAAACTATCTGAACTACTTCCGCGCCGAAGCATTCAAAAAGCTCGGCGATAAGTCCGAAGCCGACAGGCTGCTCAAAGCCCTCAAAGCCGCAACCGAAACGACGCTGCAAAAGGGCGAAAAGCTCGACTTCTTCTCGAAGTTCGGCGAGCGCGGCAGCAAGCAGAAGCGCGACGCGCAATGCCACTATGTGCTCGGATTGGTAGCTCTCGGCGAGGGCGACACGGCAAAGGCGAAAGCGGAATTTACCGAAGCGGTAAAGTTGAACCCCAATCACATCTGGGCTAAATCTTTTAAATAACGGGCACGGGCGGCGATTGACTTCCGTCAATGCACCTTTGCCCGACGCCTACACAACCCGAAAGAAGTTCCAAATGGAACTTCTTTTTTTGTATTTTAGTTTGAACTCGCTCGCTTGGTTTTGCTGCGCAAAATCCGCGCTGTTCTCGCCCTACGGGTAAAACACTTCGTGTTTTATTCTTCCCAAAAGCTTGCTTCGCAACTTTTGTGTTCGCAAACGAGGCTCTCGACTAAAAGACGGTTTCATTGCGGCTCACGTACCTAAGTACGCTACGCCTTATGAAGCCGCGTCTTTTAGAACGAGCCTCGCAATTTTTAGCCAGCACCCACGCTGGTTCTCAACCGATATTTTTATATCACGTTTAGTATCCTACGCCTCGCCCGTTTTAGCCAGCTCACACGTGTATTCTAATCCGATAAATAATGTAAAAAGGATTTCCCTCTCGGGAAATCCTTTTCCAAACCTTCTTTTTGTTTCAATTATACCAGAAAGCAGATTTGTTTGCCTGGACCGTGGACACCCTCGACAAGAACTCCCTCGACGTCCGTCGTTTTTGAGGGGCCAGCTACCCAGATTGTATACGGCGTGTTTTCAAGCACGTCTTTCAAACCGTCGGTTATGGTTTTCAAAACCGCGTTTTTATCGAGAACGGCGACGTGCACCCACGGGGCAATAGTCACCATTCTGTCGGCGGTATCGCAGTCTTTCAGCACAAGCACGCCGTTTTCGGCTATTGCGTTTGTGGCGCGGGAAATGCCGAAATCATAGACATCGGGATTCGAGCGGTCAAACTCGTAAGAGAGGTCGAATTTGCTTTCAAGCCCGAACGTGTCGCCGAGTTTCGCGTCCGCGACGCCGCGCTTGCAACCCAATTCTTTGAGCTTTGCGGCGAGTTCTTCGGCGGATTTTACGACAATGCCGTGGTTTGCGGCAAAGTTGCGCTCGAAAGCCGCGAGAACGTCGCCCGCAGTCGCGGTCGTGGAAGTCGTGTCAGCCTCAGAATATTCGGGCAGGGGTTGCGCCGACTTCTGAGCGCGTCGGACAGTATCTATAAACGCTTTTTTATCCATTTTTTTTGAACCACTTTCTAAACGCGCCGCCGTTAAATTTGGGTAACGTGCGCGATTTCAACCAGCGTCCGAGCGGGCCGACGCGGAATTTGTCGACGGGCAGAAAATTCGCGAGCCTGTTGAACGGAACGCCCAGCCGCCATAATTTCGGCGAAGTCGCAAGCACCGCCCACGTCTTGAACCCGATGTCATTGGGAACTTTACAATGGCGTCGTTTTACCTCATCGCGCATTTGCACGATAAGCTCGGGCAGGGGAATCTTTGCGGGGCAGACCTCGGCGCAGCCTCCGCAGAGCGAACACGCCTTAGGCAAATCCGCATATTTTTCGAAATTTCCGCCCGCAAGCAGCGGCGAAAGCACAATGCCGAGCGGCCCCGGATAAACCGCGCGATACGCGTGCCCGCCGACGAGTCTGAAAACGGGGCACTTGTTCATACACGCTCCGCAGCGCATACATTTTAAAATGTCGCGGAATTTGCTTGAAAGAATTTGGCTGCGGCCGTTGTCGAGAAAAATCACAAACATTTCCTCTGGGCTGTTTTTCGCCTTGCCGGCTCCCGCAACAAAATCGGTGTAGACAGTCGTGTGCTGCCCCGTCGCGCTCCTGCCGAGCAAATTCAGAAACACCGAAAGCTCCCGCGCCGACGGAATCACCTTTTCGAACCCCGCAATGGCGATGTGCGTTTTTGCGCCCGCCATTGAAAACCGCGCATTGCCCTCGTTTGTGGCAAGCACAACCGCGCCCTCCTTCGCCAAAACGTAGTTCGCGCCGCTTATTACTACATCGGCGGCAAAATATTTTTTGCGAAGATACTTGCGGGCATTGAGTGTGATGTGCGTCGGCTCTTCGTCGTATGCGGCAATTCCGTGCTTTTCGAAAGACGCGGCAATGTCGTCGCGCTTGCGGTGGATTGCGGGCTTAACAATGTGCGACGGGCGTTCGTGGTCGATTTGAATTATCAGCTCGCCGAGGTCGGTTTCGACCGCCTCCACGCCGTTCTTTTCCAGAAACGCATTAAGCTCGATTTCCTCCGTCGTCATACTCTTGACCTTGACGACGTTCTTCGCGTCGCGCCCTTTGACGATTTCGAGAATCGTCTTGCGGGCTTCGTCTGCGTCTTTCGCAAACAGCACCTTGATTCCGTTTCGTTCAAGCGACTCCACCGCGGCTTCGAGGTTCGCCGCCAAGTCGCCCGATTTTATCGCGTTTGCAAGCTCGCGCAAGCGCAGCGTTTTGCCGTCTTCGGGAAACGCCGCTTCAAGACACTGTTCGCGCGCGACGGTGCTGCCGATACTCGCCTTCGTGAGGGCGTCCTTGATGTTCGGGTCGATGTCGGCGCAAAATTTGTCGATAGGTTGTGTAGCCATTATAAAAGTCCTCCATTTTCGAGAGCCTTCGCATAAATTTGGCAGACGTGCCGCGCGGGATATTTTATACCGAGGCGGTCGGCAATACCCTTTTGGTGCAGCAGACACGACGTGTCGGCGGCGGCGATAATGTCGGGCTTGCAGGCGGCTACATTGCGCACCTTGCGCTCGCCCATTTCCGCCGAAATCTGCGGGAACACCACCGAGAACGTCCCGCCGAAGCCGCAGCAGCCGTCGCTGTCGAACTCGGCAATTTCTATTCCGTCGATTGATTTAAGCAGTTTGAGCATCGCTTCCGGCGTCCCCGTTCCCTTCGTGTGGCACGAGTTGTGAACCGCTACTTTCGCGTTCAGCCTGCCGCCGATTTTTTCGACGCCGAGCGCATTCACGAGAAAGTCGTTGAGTTCCCAAACTCTCCGCGCGAAGTTTTCGACTTTCGAGAAAGTCGCCTTGTCCGCGTCTTTGAACGCAATCAGCGACGACTCGAAAAGCATCGCCGCGCACGAGCCGCTCGGAACAATCACGGGCTTTTCGTCGCCGCCGAACGCGTCAATCGTGTGCATAATGACCCTGCGAGCGCTTGCGAAGTCGCCGCTATTGAACGCGGGCTGCCCGCAACAGGTTTGATCCGGCGGAAGTTCGACATCGCAGCCGAAGTGTTTTAGAATTTGCACCGAACGTTTTGCTGCGTCGGCGAAAATTGCGTCGCAAAGGCAGGTTGCCATAAAGCATACGCTCTTGCCGACTACTCGGTTTTTTGGAGGTGTCATTTTATTTTTCCAGTTTTTGTTTTTTTTTGAAATCCCGCCGAAGGTGTCCGTTCGCGCGGCGTTAAAATTCACGGCGCGCAGTCGGTTAGTCCATTCCGCGCAACAGGCTTTGCGTGAGAACCGCGGGGCGCGATACTATCCGATATGCGCATTCGCCGTTCGGCGCGTCGGCAAGCTTTACGCCCACGAACGCAATCCCGCTATCTGCAAACGCCAGCGCAAACGTCGGGTCGGTTTCGTCAACATTCGCTATTTCCGCAACCTGCCTGCCTTCGTCGAAAAGCTTCGCGCCCGCTTCAATCGGCTTTTGCGCCGATACCGCCACGAGCTTGCGCGGACAGTTTTGACGCGCCGCAAATATCGCCTCCGAGCCGCAGAAAGATTCCTTGTCGAAATCAATCTGGTATTGAAGCCCCAGCTCCACCGCATTCCGAGCCGTTTTTCCCTCGGCGTAGATGTTGAAGAAATTACCCTTTGCCCGCGCCGCCAAAAGCGTTTTCGCACCCGCAAGCCCGCCGCCCAATTCTGCCGCGAGCCTTTCAAGATCGTCGAAAAGCGCGGGGGCGACTTCATTCGGCACGAGAATCTGGTAGCCGAATTCGCCCGTCTTGCCCGCGCGTAAAACCACCGCGTCCGCGCCAGCATAGCAGTATTTTTCAACCGACATAAACGACAGATTGTAGATGTCCGCGCCGAAAAGCTTTTTAAGCACCTTCCACGCGTCGGGGCCGTCGACCGAAAGCAGCGTGTGCGTCGGGTCGAGATTCCGTGCCGAGCTGCCCGACTCCAATTCCGCAAAAACGCCGTCGTCTATCGATTCGGCAAAGACGAAAATTTTGTCGTCTATGTTTGCCGCGGTTATGTCGGCGGCGGGCTTGCCGTCGCCATTTGCAAGGAAGGTTTCGAGGGCTTTGCCGTAGCGCAGTTTGAGTATATTTGCCGCAAGCTTCGCATCCAAAAAATCCGCGCCCTCGGCTTCGTCAAACGAAAGCTTTTTCAAGTGCGACATATCCGAAACCGCAACACTTCCGCGCAGCGCGGCAAGCTCCCGCTCCGCGCCCGAAACTTCCGCGACATATTCGCACATCGGCAACTCCACAATTTTCGCGCCGCGTTCAAGCCATTTTTGTTTCAACGCCAACCCGCTCATTTGCCCTCCTTCTGTTGCAAGATGAAGTCCACAAGCGTGTTGAAAGAGCGCAGAATCGAGAGGTCGCCCTCGGGCACTTTCACGCCGAACGCGCTTTCGACACACGAGACGATTTCGAGAATGTCGAGCGAGTCAAGCCCCAGCCCCGAGCCCACAAGCGCGACATCTTCGTGAATGTCCGCGGGCGTTATGCTCAGGTTCAAGCCCTCTATGAGTCTTGTTTTCAGCAGTTCCGACGTCTCTTTGCGTCGTTTTAGTATTTCGGCGTTCGTCATAATAAAATAGTGTCGAAAAATTCGAAAAAATCTGCCACTATACAATACACAATAGGACACATTTTCAAGCATAAACACAAAATGAAGTTCGTCGCAATCATTCCCTGCTACAACCACGCCGATACGCTTGCGGACGTGCTTTCGGGGCTGCCCGAACGGCTCGAAGCCATTGTCGTCGACGACGGCAGCCGCACTTCCGTGCGCATTCCCGCCGCCGCCCCCTACGCCCCGCGCACACACCTGTTGCGGCTCGAACGCAATTCGGGCAAGGCGGCGGCATTGCGGGCGGGGTTCGCGCTCGCCCGAAAACTCGGGGCAACACACGCCCTAACGCTCGACGCCGACGGACAACATCCGCTTGAATACGTTGAAAAACTCGTCGACCTCTCCCGCGCAAACCCCGAAAAAATCGCCGTCGCCGCGCGGGATTTCGACAGCCCCGCAGTGCCGCGCCCGCGCGCGTTTATGAACAGATTTTCCAATTTCTGGTTTCGCGCCGAAACGGGCAAAACACTCGGCGACACCCAGTGCGGATTCAGATGTTACCCCCTCGATTTGCTTTCAAAACTCGACTTGCGCCTCGACGGTTTCGTCTTCGAAGTCGAACTTCTCGTGAAGGCGTCTTGGGCGGGCGCGGATTTTTGCGAGCTTAAAATTCCCGCGATATACTCGGCGCAAACCCTCGAAAAGTCGCATTACCGCCCGATTGTCGACACTTTGCGCTTCACCCTGATGAACACGCGCCTGTTTTTCGCGTCCGTTTTTTGCGGCAAGCAAACCCTGCGCAGAATCGCGCTAAAAAAATGAAATTCCCCCGAGCCGCAGTCGGTTTTGTATTCGCCCGCCGCGCATTGTTCGCCGCGCTGCTCGCCGCAGTTTGCGCGGTCGCGCTTTTGTGCCTGCGCAGCGCCGACTTCGCCGAAAATATCTACGACTTGCTTCCGTCCGACAACGCAATCGTTAAGGCGCACATCTGGGCGGGGAACAATTTCAAGCGCGAAAATTCCCTGTTTTTCAGCGTCTCAAACAATTCCGAAAACGCATCTGCATTGGCGGGTGAATTTGCCGCGGCATTGCTAAAACTGGGAGTTTTCGAAAGCGTCGTTTGCGATGTTTCCGAAAACGCCTCCGCAGCCGAAGCCTCGGATTTCCTGCCGTATATTTTCGATTCCGCCGCCGAAAAAAAATTGCGCGAAATCGTCCGTGCCGAAAAAATTTCCGCCCGTTTCTCGATACTTAAAAACGCCCTCGTCCGCGGCGACTATTCCGCCAAATTCGCCCTGAAATACGACCCTCTCGGGGCGATGTCCGCGTTTTCCGACAAATTCGCGCGCGCATTTTCCTTCGGCGGAGCGGAGGTTCGCGACTTTAAAATTACCACTTCCGACGGAAGCGAAATTCTGGTTGTAGCACAGGGAAATTTCGATTGCGCCGATTCGGCGGCAAGTGCAGCCCTCGTCGAAAAAATCGACACCCTCATCGCCGAGTTCCGCGCCGCCCACCCGAAATTTTCCGTCGCCTACGCGGGCGGATACAGGGTCAGCGCGTGCAACGCCGCCATCGCCCGCCGCGACTCCCAGCGTTGTCTGCTCGCGACATTGGCGGTAATGCTCGTAATCTGCTTCGCGGCATTCCGCAATAGGATTCTTGCTATCGCCGCCCTCGCGCCGTCGCTGCTTGGCTCGGCATTCGCCTTCGCGGCGTGCTGCGCGGCGTTTTCCACAATATCCTCCATATCAATCGCCTTTGCGGGAATCGCAGTTGGCGTGAGTATCGACTACGCCATTCACGTCCTCTATTTTGCCGATTCGCGCCGCGGCGTCTTCGACCTTTGTGCCGCGCAAAATTGCGCTTCCCGCCTCGCCTTGCCCGTTTTTATCGCCGCCGGCACGACTTGCGCGGCATTCGCAATAATGGCATTCGGCGGCGGTTCGGGTTTTTTGCAGCTGGGCGTTTTCGGCGTTTTGGGTGTCGTCGCGGCGGCGGTTATAAGCGTGCTTGTCCTGCCCGCATTTTTGGCGGGTTTCAGGGGCAGAAGCGGTGCGGAACGCACTATCCCCGAGCGTTTGGCGGAACTCGCCCGCGTCTTCGCAAACTCAAAACGCGCATATTTTGCCGCGGCATTGGCGACCGTTGCGGCGGCGTTTTTTGCGGGCAATGTAAGGTTTTCGGGCGATATGTCGGCATTCAACATTCTCGATTCGGCGGCAAAGGCGGACGATTCGCTTATGCGCGAAAAGTGGGCGTCGGCGTTGTCGTCAAAGTCCGTTCTTCTCCGCGCCGACAGCTTCGATTCGCTTTTGGTAGAAACCGAAAAACTTCGCGCCTTTCTGGCTTCGCGCGACGGAATTTCGGCGTCGGGGGCTTGGACACTTCTTGCGCCGCGCTCGGTCCAGAGCGAAAACGCCCGCAGATGGAACGCCTTTTGGGGCGACCCCAACGTCAGGTCCGAAATCGCGCGCGGGTGCAAAATCGCGGGCGTGCCGCTTTCGCGCGTCGAAAATTCCGTCCGCGCCGCCCCCGAAACGCCGCCCGATTTGCGGACATTCAAAGCTTCGGCGGCGTCAAAATTATTCGCCTCCTGCGCGATTTTCGACGCCCCGAATTTCGCATTGCTCGCGCGTTTTTCGGCGGACGGAAATTTCGATGCGCCCGCATTCGCCGCCGCCTTGAAAAATTCCGTTTCGGGAGCGGAGCTAATCGATCCCGCCTATCTCGGACAGACTATTGCCGACATCGCTTTCGTTTGGCTGTGCAAGTTCGCGGTGCTTTCGTTTGTGCTCGCGGCGGCGTATTTGTTCTTCGCCCTCGGACGCTCGGTAGCCGCAGTCGCGGCGGTTTTGACGCCCGTAGTTCTCGGCTTGTTTTGGAGCTTCGGAGTCTTGGGCGCGACGGGAACGGACATAAATCTTGTGAATTCAATGTTCGTAGTTTTCGCCGTCTGCCTCGCGCAGGACTATTCGCTTTTCGTGTTCGTGTGCCTGCGCGACGGCGGGGATTTGCGGCGCACGTTTGCCGCGATTTTCGTCTCCGCCGCCACTACCGCCGCGGCTTTCGGCGTGCTTGCGACCGCCTCGCACCCCGTCGTCAACGGGCTCGGCGCAGTCTCGGCGGTTTCTATATTGTCGATTCTCGCGGCGTGCGTGTGCCTTTCCGCAAAATTGTCGAAAATTGTTGTTGATAGAAAATGATAGAAAATGACAGCTTAAAAAAATCCGTAAAATGGACGGGCAAGTCCTACGGCGGACGCTTCGGCAATGCGTGCTTCGCGTTTCTGCTGCGCTTCGGCGTGCTGCCCGCATACGCGCTCGTCGCGCTTGTTGCGGCGTTTTTTATGGTTTTCAGACGGCGGCAGTGCGCGGAAAGCTCGCGGTATCTCTCGCGCATTGCGGGGCGGAAAGTCGCTCCGATTTCTCCCGCAGTCTACAAACACCTGTTTTCCTTCGGGATTTCGATTATAGACAAATGCGCGTATTTCTCGGGGCGCGACATCAAGTGCGACGACCGCTGCAAGTCGGCAATCGGGGGCGTTTTGGCGCGGGGCAGGGGCTGCGTTGTCGTGGTTTCGCACATCGGCGGCTGGGCGATTTCCGGCGGAGAGCTTGCCCGCTACGGCTGCCCGACGGGCGTAATCGGCGTCTCGCAGGAGCACGAATATATCGACGAAATGTTCGAACGCCGCCGCAAACGCGCTTCGCCGAAACTGATTGCGACCGCCGACGAGCCTTTTGCGATGATTGCCGCGCTCAAACTGCTTCGCGAAAACGGCGTCGTCGCCCTGCACGGCGACAGATACGTCGGAGGAAAATCCGCCACCGTCGAACTTCTCGGCTCGCCCGTGCGCCTGCCTACCGCAGCCTACGCGCTCGCGGCAAAATCGGGCGCGGGCATCTTGAACGTGTTCTGCCTGCGCGGCAAGTCGGGCGTCTACACGATGACCGCCTCGACTCCCGCCTTTCCAGAAAATTCGCGCGGCGCGGATTTCGACGCCGCCTCGGCAGCCTACGCCGCCGAATACGCCCGCCAAATCGAAACCGTCCTGCGCCGCAGCCCCGAGCAGTGGTTCAACTTCTATCCCTTCTGGGAGCAATGATTTTTCTTGCAAGCGCGGCGCGCGCGCGTAGTATTTTCGGGCATAATGGACAGAGATTCTTTGATAGCCGAACTTAAAGGAAAAATCATCACTTCGCTGAACCTGCAAGGCGTTTCGGCGGAGGATGTCGACGACGACACCGCGCTGTTCGACCCCGACGGCTTGGGGCTCGATTCCGTCGACGCCCTCGAACTCGTCGTAATGATTGAGCGCGACTACCAAATTACAGTCGACGACAAAGACGAGGCAAAAACAGTCTTTTCTTCGCCTGCGGTTTTGGCTGATTTCATTTTGGCGCACAAAAAGTAATGGCGCGTCCTGTCTGCGTAGTTTCAAGCGGTGTGTGCGCCCCCTCGGGCGTCGGCATCGACGCGGCATTTGCCTGCGCATTGGGCGAAACGGGCGACTTATTTTCGAAAAACGACTGTTTTTCAAGCCCCAAATATTCCGAAAAACTCGTCGGCAAGGCTCGCGGCTTCGAGTCCGCTCGCAGCGGCGCAATCCTTTCCAAATGCGGAAAAATCCTCTTTGCCGCCTTGGACGACGCCCTTAAACCGCTCGACCTTTCAGGCGTGAACCCGCGCGAAATCTCGCTATTCTTCGGCACGAGCATCGGCGGAATTTTCGAGGCCGAAAATATGTTAGTCCGCAACCTCGCAGCCCCCGAAACCGCCTCTTGGCGCGAACTGCGCGGTTACGAGTGCTCGACACTCGCCGAACTCGCCGCAAAACATTACGGCTTCGCGGGCGAGTGCGCCACATTCTCGACCGCCTGTTCAAGTTCCTCGCTCGCGCTTGCCGACGCGTGCAACGCCATCTCACAGGGCGATTGCTCCGTGGCGGTCGTCTGCGGGGCGGACGCGATTTCGCGCATAACAGTCAACGGCTTCGGCTCCCTGCTGCTGCTTTCGCAAAGCCGCGCGCGCCCGTTCGACAGGGATAGGGACGGCATAAATCTGGGCGAAGCCGCCGCCGTCTTGGTTCTGGCTTCGGAGGACTTTGCGCAAAAAATTTCGGGGGCAAGTCCGACCGTATACGTTTCGGGCTGCGCGTGCAGTGCCGACGCCTACCACGCCACAGCCCCCGACCCGAACGGCGACGGCGCGGCGCGTGCGATACTCGGCGCATTGCGCCGCGCGGGAATTTCCGCCTGCGACGTCGATTTTTATTGCGCTCACGGCACGGGCACCAAGGGCAACGATTCCGCGGAATTCAAGGCAGTCGAGCGGATTTTCGGACGCGTCGACTACGCTTCGGTAAAACGCGCCTTCGGACACACCCTCGGGGCGAGCGGCGTCCTGAACGCCGTCTTGTCTGTCGAGGCAATCTCGCGCCAAACCGAACTTCCCAATCTGGGCTACAAAGACGGCGGCAGCGAATTTTCATCCGCGCCCGTCTTGTCGGCGCGGCATAAACAGCTGAAAAACGTCGTGTCGGTCTCGCTCGGCTTCGGCGGAAACAATTCGGCGGCGGTCTTTTCGTCCGAACGCAATGCGGCGATAGCGGCGGCGGATTGCCCCAGAAAGCCCCTGTTTGTCCATTCTTTCGGCGAAGTCCGCCCCTGCGGCGGCTCGCGCGAAGTCGCGATGTCCGAACTTTTGCGCAACACCGCGCCGTTAAAAAAACGCAGATTCGCAAAACTCCAACAAATCGGCTTGGAGTGCGCAACCGCCGCGCTGGAACGCGCCGCGGCGGCAGGCTCGGGCGTCGCCGACGCCGACCGCACGGGCGTCTGTTTCGGCACGGGGCTCGGAATGACCGCCGAAACCCTGCGCTTTTTGGAGGCGGTTATTTCCTCGGAGGAGTCCGCGCCCATTCCGAGCGCATTCACAAATTCCGTCCACAACGCAGTCGCTTCGGCAGTGTCGCTTAAATACGGCTTGAAGTCGCTAAACAGCGCGGCAACCGCCAAGGAAATCTCCTTCGAAGCCGCTTTGAAACAGGCTTGGCGCGAGATAAATTCGGGCGCGATGCTTTCCGCCGTCGTCGGCGCGTGCGACGAATATTCTCCGCTCGCGGACAAGTTTTTGGCGCATTCCGCACAGGTGTCCGCAGCATTTTCGCGCATTGCCGACTACGGTTGCGCCTACTTCGTTTCGTCGGACAACCCGCAGGGCAACGCGCTTGCCGAACTTCGCGATCTCGAAATTTCGCGCCTCCGCCTGCACTGCGCGGCGCAGTTGAAGTCCGAGTCCGATTTTTTGCGCAGCCTCCTCTCCGAACATTTCGCGGGCGTCGACGCCGCGCAAGTGTCGGCATTCCTTTCCTGCCCGTTCGAGCGACGGCGCAGAGCCTTCGCCGAAACCGCGCTTAGTTCGGCGGGCATAACAAACATTGAAAATTTGGCGGAACATACGGGCGCGAATTATTCGGCGTCCGCCGCGGCAATAGCGAAGGCGATAGCTTCGGGCGCGGAATACGCGCTTTGCTACACACTTTCGAGCACGTCAATGAGGTCGGTTTTACTATGCAAAATTTTACGAAAAGATTTTTAGCGATTGCCGCAATCGCCTGCTTCGCGGCGTTCGATTGCTTTGCCGACGCAACGCAGCCAGCTCCGCAGCTCGTGCCGCAAAAGGCGGCGCAGCCTTCCGACATTTTGGCGGAACTCGCCAAATCCGCGCACTCCCGCGGCTTGGCGGTCATGGAAATTTCGCAGACGAAAACGCTCTCGTTTTTCGGCGAGACCGTCAAAAGCAAGATGATTGTCGCGGTTTCGGCTGACGGTAAAATGCGTATGCAGACAGTCGCGCCGTTCAAGGCGGCGTCGGTTTTCGACGGCTCGAATTTTGCCCGATACGAAAAATCCGACGGGCGTTGGCGCGCGTTGGACGGCGCGTCTACATACGCGGCAAAACGCATTTTCGGCGAAATGCTCGGCGTGTTTTCGGGCGGCGTTTCCGATTCCGACTACGCAATAGAGCGCGGCGCAAACCGCGCGGTTTTGACGCCCAAGAATTCGAGAGTGCGCTCCGTAGTTGCGCGTATCGAAATTTGCTCGCGCCGACTCGGTGCGGAAACGCTTCTGCGCTCGGTGTCAATAATTGATTCCGACGGCGATTCCACAATATTGAATGTTGAAAAATATTTCGACGTAAAAAACGCCGACGGACTTTTCGACACCTCCAAACCCGAACTGCCGAAAGGGCTTGAATAATGCGCATTTTAAAATCGGCGGCACTTTTTCTTTTGCTATCCTGCGCTTGCGCGTTCGCGGCGGCGGATTCGGACATTTTCGGACGCTGGCGCGGCGTGTTCAGGGCGTCCAACGGGCGCGAAGTCCCCGTGGATTTCTTCGCAAAAAAATGCGCCGACGCAACTGTCCGCGTTATGCTCGTTTCCGATTTCGGAAAACTCGCCACACTCGAAATTTCGGACGCAAAAAAGTTCGCGCTAAAACGCGGCGCGTTTATGTCGGCTTCCGACGCGGAAAATTTCTTCCTGCCCGCCTGTATGCTGCTTGCGCGTTTCGACGGATTTTTCGCGCCCGAGCTCGTCCATGTCGCGCAGGGCAAAAGCGGAAAAACTGAGGTTCTGCTCGTCCTCGATCCGAGCGTATGGGCGGAATTTTCGCGCGCGGCGGACGGGCGCATTTGCGCCATTTCATCAAGCGGCGGCGGGTGCTCGCTTTCGCTCGGAAAACTTGTGGATTTTTAGAAGAATTTTTTATGTCGAATACTATACATTCAGCGGTAATTACGGGCATTGGCATTCTTTCGCCCATAGGAAATTCGCCCGCCGAGGTTCTCGCAAATCTGCGGGCGGGGCGCGACGGAATTTCGGAGGCTACAAAAATCGACACCTCGAAATTCGCCTCCCACATAAACGCCGAGGTGCGCGGCGTCGACTTCGGCAAACGCCTCTCGCCCGCCGAACTCGAAACTTTTACCGACCCCTATCTGCGCCTTGCAATCTGCGCCGCCCGCGACGCCGTAGCCGATTCGGGCGTTGACTGCGATTCCGACACCGCAATGGTTTTGGCTACCTGCAACGGCGGAATAAATTCGCAGGAGGCCGAATACAAGGCTGAACTCGGGCTTGACGGCGCGGTTTTTTCGCGCGAAATTTCCGTTCAGGGCGAGTCCTTTTCGGCAGCCCGCGCAATGGCGTGTTCGCTTAAAATCGGCGGCGCGTGCTTTGTCGTGAACACCGCGTGCTCGGGTTCGACCGCCGCCATTGCCATAGCGGAAATGCTGATAAGTCTGGGGCTTTATAAAAAGGTTCTCGCGGGCGGGGCGGACGCTATGTCGCTTGCGAACTTCGCGGGGTTCAGCGCGTTGAAAGTCGTCTCGCAACAAAAGACAGCTCCCTTTTCAAATCCAGTCGGAATGAACATCGGCGAGGGCGCGGCATTCTGGATTGTAGAAGACCGCGCCGCGGCAAACGTGCGTTCGGCAAAAGTCTACGGAAAGGTAATCGGACACGCTACTTCCGGCGACGCCCACCACCCCACCCCTGTCTCTTATACACATCTCCGAGCCC
>URDC01000014.1 GCA_900546565.1 uncultured Opitutales bacterium | reverse complement strand
CTCTTGTGGCGATTATGATATACGCCACAATTCAATTTGCGGACGCAAAATCCGCGCTCGGGGGGTAGATTGGATTTTTGATAGCCTCAACTTAAATAAATAATCAAAGCGGAATTGCCACAGGCAATCCGCGCCGCTTTCGAATTTATAAAAACCCCCGTTATGGCAGCCCGCCCAGCGGGACGCCCTCGCCCGTTTTAGCGACGGCGGCGGCGGCGACGGCGATGCCTGCGCTTCTTGCCGCCGAGGGAGTTCTTGACGGTGCGTTTGACTTTGGCGAAAATTCTGCCTAAACGGCGCGTCCACTCTTTATAAAATTTGGAGAAGCTAAACGGAGGGGGGATCGGATCTGGTTCGGGCTCGACTTCGGCGCGTCCGCATTCGATAACTTTAAGGACTTCGATATAGAGGCGGCGCGACATCCAAGCGTCGGTAGCGGCGTAGTCGAGCTGCTTCGGGGTAAGTTCGGCGTCCCAATTCGACATCTGGGCGGCTTTGGAAACGCGCTCGCCGAGGAAGAGGGCGGCGAGGTTTTTCATCCCCGTGTTGATGATGCCCATCCGACTTGTGTAATTGGAGACGTCTACAAAGCCCGCCGCCTTGAAATTCATACGCGCCGAAAGCGAGCGAATGTCGCCCCTGACGGCAAGCCCGGCCTTTATGATGTCGGGATTTTCGAGAATTTTGTAGATGTCCGAAAGGCGCGATTCGAGCGGTTCGAGCCTGAAAACCCACGCCTTCGACGCGCCCGCAAGCTGCAAAATTGCAACTTTATAATGCTGTTTTTTGGAAAAGCTAGGACGCGTTTCGGTATCGAAACCGAGAACGCTTTCGGAGGCGATTTCGGACAAAACGCCGTCGAGCTGGTCGAGCGTCTGGACGAGAACGATTTCGTCGGGGCACTTGACAATGGGCAGCTGCGCGACTAAATCGGGGTCGACGCGTCTGGGGAACATACACTTGATTTCGCCTTCCATATAATGAAATGTCAATCTTCGCAAAATGATGTCGAAAAAACAACATTTTTATGAAAAATAAAATCGTCCCCAAATAAAATGTTGATAAAAGCGCCGAATTTTGAAACAATGCGGACATCATTTTAATAATAGAAAATTATGGAAGATCTAATCGGCAATGTTTTAGTAGCCCAGTCGGGCGGTCCCACAACTGTGATTAACGCAAGCCTCGCGGGCGTGATTACGGAAGCTCTCAACCACGAGTGCATAGAGGAAATCTACGGCGGGCTCAACGGTATTGAAGGTATTTTGAACGAAAATCTTATCGACCTTGCGGCGGAATCGCAACAGGCGGTTCGCGGGCTGTGCTACACGCCCGCCTCGGCGTTGGGAACTTGCAGATACAAGATTAAGAGCGATGCTGACTATGCAAGATTCTTGGAAGTCTGCAAGGCGCACAACATAAGATATTTCTTCTACATCGGCGGAAACGACTCGCAGGATACGGCAAACAAAATTGCGCAATTCGCGCAGGACGCCGACTGGGAAATGCGCGTTATCGGCATTCCGAAGACGATTGACAACGACCTCGTAATCACAGACCACTGCCCCGGTTACGGCAGTGTTGTGAAGTATTTGGCGACGACTATCCGCGAATTGGCTCTCGACCACGAAGCTATGGGAAATCACGACCTCGTTTCGATTGTCGAAGTTATGGGCAGAAACGCGGGCTGGATTGCCGCGGGAACGACGATTGCAAAACGCCGCACGAACCCCGAAGACGCTCCGCACATCATTCTCCTGCCCGAAGTGGCGTTCAATGCGGACTACTTCATTTCGCAAGTGGAGGAATGCCTTAAAAACAACAAGTTCTGTCTTGTTGTAGCAAGCGAAGGCTTGGCGGACGAAAACGGCAACTACATTGCCGCCGCGGGCGCGACGGACTCTTTCGGGCACTCGCAGCTGGGCGGCGTGGGCGAATATTTGCAGAATTTGGTGGCGTCGAGATTGCAGGGCGTAAAGGCGCGTTCGTGCAAGATTGGACACGCGCAACGCGCGGCGTCGCATTGCAGTTCGGCAACGGACTCGGAAGAAGCGTTCAAGTGCGGTCAGGAAGCCGTGAAGGCTGCCGTCGCAGGCGAAACGGGAAAAATGGTTGCGCTCGTGCGCGCCGATAGCGACAAATACAAAGCCGAAACTATGCTTGTAGACCTCGCGGAAGTCGCAAACGGAGTGAAGCACTTCCCCGAAAGCTGGCTCAACGAAGACAAGATTTCGATTTCGGCGCAATTCAACAAGTACATTCTGCCGCTGTTGCAGGGCGAAGTGAATGTCCCCTATGACAACGGTCTGCCCGCGTATGTGCGCTTGCAGAAGAATGCTGTCGAAAAGAAGCTTCAATAGCAAAGGCAAAATAATAGCGGGGGTGCCCTAAGTTCATCGAAACGGCGGTTTTTTATTAGTCCGCCGTTTTTTGTGCGGGAGGGAAGCGAGAAGTTTTTCGCTCGGAAAGATAACTATAAACCAAGTCCGGCGCAATGAATTTTAATCGGCAAAGTGAAGACGGCGCGGCGCGGAGGAAGTCCGCGCCCGAATGTCCGTTTGCGCCTATGCACCCGTCGTATATGTTGCGCGACGACGAATTCTATATGAAGCTTGCCTACAATCAGGCGTTGAAGGCTTGGAGGGAAGGCGAAGTGCCCGTTGGTGCGGTTATCGAGCTTGAAGGCGAAATTGTGGCGCAGGCGCACAATATGGTGGAATCGACGAAAGACCCGACGGCGCACGCGGAAATTCTAGCGATAACGCAGGCGGCGGCAAAGCTCGGCGACTGGCGGCTCAACGGAGCGACGATTTATGTGACGAAAGAACCCTGCCCTATGTGTTCGGGCGCGTGTGTTATGGCACGCCTAAAACGCGCGGTGTATGCGGTAGGCGACGCAAAAATGGGGTTTCTCGGCGGCGCGCTTAAAATCCACGAAGTCCCGACGCTCAACCACAGGTTGGAAGTTTCAACGGGAGTTTTGGAAAAGGAATGTGCGGAGATGATTAAGGCGTTTTTCGCCCTCAAACGCAAGGAGGACGGAGCGGGAATCGGAAACGCAGAATAAAAGTTGACAACAACTTAAAACCGTGCAAGACTCTCGGTTTTAAAATTCAAAATTTCGAAAAACAAAAAAACGAATTAAATAAAATCCAATGGCAGACACGGTTGTAGAAGTCGAGGGGAAAGTGATATCGGTTCTTCCCGGAACGATGTTCAGGGTGGAAATAGCAAACGGACATCAGGTTTTGGCGCATATCTCGGGCAAGCTGCGCAAGAATTTCATAAAGCTTACGGTGGGAGACAGAGTTAAGATGGAAATGACGCCGCAAGACCTCGGCAAAGCCCGTATTGTTTACAGAATGAAGAATGCGGATGCGCCGCGCCCGAATCCGATTCGCAGTTTCGGCCCGCGCCACAGGTAATTTTTTATAATAGTTTTTATGAAAACCGAAAACGCAAAGATTGTGCTCGCGCTTTCGGTTTTTTTTGCGGCGGCGGTTTTTGTTTTGGCGTTGTGTTCCGGGACGGTTTATGTTTCGCCCGCGGGGATTTTCTCCGCGCTTCTGGGAGATGGGGGCGACGCGGAGAACGTGATAATTTTGCAGTTGCGGCTGCCGAGAATTTGCGCGGCGGCAATAACGGGCGCGAGTCTTGCTCTCTCGGGGTGCGCGCTGCAAAGCGTGTTCAGAAATCCGCTTGCCGAGCCGTCGATTACGGGCGTTTCGTCGGGGGCCGCGCTGGGTGCTGTGGTGGCGATTATGTTTTTTTCGGGAGAAGCAAGCCTGCAAATTTTGGCGTTTTGTTTCGCGCTTTTGGCAAGTTTGGCGGTGTTTAAAATCGGAACGGAAGCGGGTCGGATAAATCCCACGAGCACGCTGCTGGCGGGGATTGCGGTCAACGCGCTTTGCGCGGCGGGAATTGGACTTTTTATGTATGCAACTCGCGAGAGCGGTCTGAAAAGTTTTGTGTTTTGGTCGCTGGGAAGTTTCGAGAGGTGCGACTGGGTGTCGGTGGGAATTTGTTTTGCGGTGTCGCTGCCAATGTGGATTGTGACGCTTATGCAGGCGAAGAATCTCAATGCCATGATGCTCGGAGACTCCCAAGCGTTCAATGTGGGTGTGAACGTGCAGCGCGTGCGGGCAATCGTTATGCTCGCGAGCGTTGCGACTACTGCCGCGAGCGTGGCGATTTGCGGAATCATCGGGTTTGTGGGGCTTATAATACCCCACGTTGCGCGGATTTTATGCGGGTCGGACAATCGAAGGTGTATGCCCGTTGCGGTCGCGCTCGGAGCCGCCTTGGTGGTTGCCGCCGACGCGTTTGCGCACGCCGCCGCGCCGTTCGACCCCATGCCGATCGGCGTAATTACTGCGATTTTGGGCGCGCCGTTTTTCGTGTATGTTTTGAAGCTGAGGCGCAACGATGCTTAAAGCCGAAAACATTTGTTTTAGCTACAAAAACCGCGAAGTTTTGCGCGGGGTCTCGGCGGAATTCGCCGCGGGAAAGCTGACTGTGATTCTGGGGGCGAACGGCTCGGGCAAGAGCACGCTCGTGAAGATTTTGGGCGGCTATGAAAAGCCGGCGTCGGGTGCGGTGTCGCTTGGAGGAATCGGGCTTGGCAAGTTCTCCGTGCGCGAATTGGCGGCGAAGCGGGCGGTGCTCGAACAGGAGACGCCCGCGGATTTCGACTATTCGGTGCTCGAAACCGTATGTCTGGGGCGGTTTGCGATGTCGGGCTTTTGGGGTGTGGACGAAAAGACAAAAAGCATTGCCCGCGCCGCGCTGGCGGAAGTAGGCTTGGAGGGGTTCGAAAAGCGCAGCTGCGCGGAGCTTTCGGGCGGAGAGCGCAGACGCGTTCATTTGGCGCGGGCGGCGGCACAGATTATGGACGCCCCCGAAGGTAAGGTTCTGCTGCTTGACGAGCCCGCCGCGAATCTCGACCCTCTGCACGAGCTGCTGGGATGTCGGCTTTGCAAGAGGCTTTGCGAGTGCGGGGCTGCGTGTGTTGTTGTTGCGCACTCGGCGCACATTGCCGCCGACTTTGCGGACTCGGTTTTAATGCTCAAAGACGGGCGCGTTTTTGCGGACGGAAAGACGGCGGAGGTGTTGACGGCGGAAAATCTCGCCTCGCTTTACGGGGTAAAATGTGAAATATGCGGCGGCATGCCGAGGTATTCTTTGTAATGCATGCGGGATGGGGTTGAAAGAGTAATTTTTGCGCAAAAAGTCCGTCAAAAGACTCGGCAGATGTGGGGCGATATGGGTTGACAAAAACGGGGTATCGTATTGAATTCTAAGGCAAATGGAAAGACTACACTCTTACTGGCGCATTCCGTATATTGAAGCACCGAAAACAGACAGTCAAGTCAAGGGCGACGCCAACCCGTTTTTGGAAATGGCCTCCGCGCCCGAATCGGACTTCGGGAAATTCCACATTCTCTGGCGCGGCAGATTTTCGTTCATCGTGATGAACAAGTTCCCCTACAACTGCGGACACCTGCTTGTGCTTCCGCTGAGGGAGGTTGCCGACATCGAGCTTTTGGAGGGCGAAGAGAAGTCGGAATTTTTCGACGCGGTAATCAAGGCAAAGCGCATTCTGCGGCTTGCGATGAAGCCCGACGCATTCAATGTCGGGTTCAATCTGGGCGCGAAGGCGGGCGCGGGGATTCCGCGTCACCTGCACTGCCACGTCGTGCCCCGCTGGGACGGAGACACGAATTTTATGCCCGTGATTGCCGACACCCGCGTTCTGCCGCAGGCGATGGACGCGCTCTGGAAAAAACTTTCGGAATTTGTCGACAAGGCGTAATTGCCGATTTCTAACTATGGAAAAAATTCTGTCATACGACAACCCCATGCAGCTTGCCGAAGCCTACGGCAACCAATACGAAAACATCGAGCTTGCACAGCAAAAATTCGGCATAACAATCACTACGCGCGACGGCTGGATTCGCTTTGAAGGCGACGGCGGAAGGGTCGAAGACGCGGCGCGGTTTTTCGACACGCTCGCGAATGCGCGCAAACAGGGAATCAGGATTCGCACGCCCGATTTCAGGAATATGCTCGCGCGCGCTACCTCGGGAAAGCTCGAAGAAATTTTGCAGGTCTTCGACAATCCGATTGTCATAAACCTCAAACGCAAGAGCATTGTCCCGAAAAACATCAACCAGAAAAAATATCTGAAATTCATAGCCAAAAACGACATCGTTTTCGGTGTCGGCCCCGCGGGGACGGGCAAGACGTATCTGGCGGTAGCCGCGGCTTTGAAGGCGTTGCAGGAAAAGGAAATCGACAAGATCATACTTACGCGCCCCGCCGTCGAAGCGGGCGAGGCTCTCGGATTTCTGCCGGGGGATTTGCAGGAAAAGCTGCTGCCGTATTTGCGCCCGCTTTACGACGCAATGTTCGATATGCTCGGCGCGGAGGAAACCGCGAAGCTCATCGAGCGCGACGTTATAGAAATTGCCCCGCTTGCGTATATGCGCGGGCGGACGCTGGCAAACTCTTTCGTGATTCTCGACGAGGCGCAAAACACGACTATGGAACAGATGATGATGTTCCTGACGCGACTCGGGGAAAATTCGAGAATGATTATTACCGGCGACATCACGCAGATCGACCTGCCCCGCAACAAAAAATCGGGGCTTAAAGACGCGCTCGAAATTCTCGATGGCATTGACGGAATCAAACTTTTCAAATTCGACGCGGGCGATGTCGTCCGCCACAGACTCGTGACAAAAATCATCGAGGCGTATCAAAAATCGTTAAAAGAAAATGCTTGAAAATTACAGACTTCAACGCGCTAAAAAACAGATAGCCGACCCGCTTTTAAACTCCGCAACCGCGCAAAAGGGAAAATTTTTGTTTGTCGCTGCAACGGTGCTTGCCATGGCGGTGGTTGCGTATCTGATTTGTTTTGTGGGTCGCGCGCCCGTAATTCCGAATATGGCCGTCAGCAAGAGCGCGCAAGTGCACATTGTCTCGACCATAGATTTTTCCTATAAAAGCGACATTCTCACGCAGCAGCGGCGCGATCTCAACGCAGAGCGGATTCCGCTGCGCTACAAGATAAACGAGCACTCGCTCAAAAACGCAACGGAGCTTAAAAACAAGCTGCTGGCGTTTTTCAACTCGAATCAGGCGGGGTATGAGGAAAGCGTGAAGTCGGGTAAAACCGCCGCGTTCTTGGACGAGATTGCGGCGACGCTGCGCAAGTCGACGCTCTTCGAAATCCCCCCCGCGGACATCGAGTTGATATACTCCGAAACGAGCGAGAAGTCGCGCGAGGAACTTTTCGGGCGGGCGATTTTCTATGTCCGCAACATTCTCTCAGACGGCGTTTATCAGGACGACGACAAGGTTTTTGCCGACGCGAACCAATGGCTGAATCCGTCGTCGAATGTCAATGTCGAGACGGCGAAGCACGCCGCAAGCGTTTCGACCGCCGCGCGGGAACTTCACGCGAGGCTCAAAAATGTCGAGACGCAGCAGAAGCTCTCCTCCGCACTTTACAGAATATTCCGCCAATGCATAACCCCGAACATTGAATTCGACGCAGAAAAAACAAAACAGTTGCGCGACGCGGCGCGGGCGGAAGTCCAGCCCGTGAGCGTTCGAATCCGCGAAGGCGAGACGCTCGCGGACTCGGAGTCGCTGAACGCGCCGCTTACGAAGGAAAAACTGCGCGCTTACAAAGCCGAAATCCTCAAACGCGGCGAAGGCGACATCAACAACATTCCGCTTTACATTAACTTTTTGGTGTGTCTGCTTTTAACGACTATGGGCGCGCTGTTTATAATAATCAGCAAAACCCAGCGCAACAAAAAGCCGCGCACGGTCTGCATTTTCTGCACGCTGCTTGTTTTGAATCTGCTTGCGGAACGTTTTGTTATCGGGGCTACGAACACAGAAAATTGGAGCGACAATTTTACGGCATTGCAAATTATTACGTTTGCCACTCCGCTGTTTTTGGGCCCGATTATACAGGTGCTGCTTTTCGGGGCGTATCTGGGCTTTATTATGTCGATTATGGTTTCGGCGTTGGCCGCGCTTATGATGTCCGAAAGCGTGCCGTTTTTCGTGCTGAGTTTGACGGCGTCGCTCGTGGCGATTTACTTGTGCGCGGGGGCTACAAACCGCTATCGCGTGATTCTTTCGGGGCTTGTCTACGGCTTGTTTGTGGCGGCGGTCGCCGCGGTTATGGACATTTGTATGGGATTTCCGCTGTTGTTTGTCGGCGAGCAGGCGTTGGCGACTGTCGTGGGCGGGCTTCTGACGAGTCTGATCGCGCTGGCATTGCTGCCGATGATTGAGGCGGTCTTCAAGTGCAACTCGAACATCTCCCTGCTCGACTACACCGACCTCAACAACAAGAAGGCGAATCTGCTTAAAACGCTGCAAATTGTAGCCCCCGGAACTTACCACCACAGTGTTATGGTCTCCTACATTGCAGAAGCCGCCGCGCAGGCTGTCAAGGTGAATTCCATGGTCTGCCGCGTGGGCGCGTTGTATCACGACATCGGCAAGCTTTCGAAGCCCGAGTTTTTCTCGGAAAACCAGGGCGGGCAGAATCCGCACGACGAGCAGAATCCGTCGATGAGTGCTCTCATCATCAAAAACCACGTAACCGACGGCATTGCGAAGGCGGAGGTCGAAAAGATGCCGCGCCAGATAATAGACGCCATCAGCCAGCATCACGGAACGTCGATAATTTCGTATTTCTTCAATAAGGCGAAAAAAATCGCGGGCTGCAACAACATCAACCGCGAAGACCTCGACAGGATTTTGCGCGAAGAGGGCATCGAGGAAAGCACGTATCGGCACGAAGGCGAAAAGCCGCAGACGGTCGAAAATGCGATTATTATGATTGCGGACTCCTGCGAGGCTGCGTCGCGCTCGATGAAAAAAGTGACAAAGCACGGGATAGACTCGCTCGTGGAGGCAATCGTAAACGGCAAGATGACGGACGGGCAATTCGACGAATGCCCGATTACGGTCAAGCAGATTTCTGTTATCAAGAAAACGGTGGCGCTTACAATGCTTAATATGCTGCACTCGCGCGTCGACTACAAGCAACAATAATTTTTATTATGAAATATCCAGTAAGCGAAATTGTAAAAATATTCGAAAATGCCGAGATTCAGGGCGACGCGTCTGTGGAAGTGGCGTCGATTGCGAGTCTCGATAAGGCCGCGGAGCACGACCTGTCGTTCCTCGGCAACGCGAAGTACTCGGCGGAAGTTCCGCACACGAAGGCGGGTGCGGTGCTTCTTCCGCGCAAATACAAAGGCGACCTACCCCCGAACTCGACCGTGATTTGGGTGGACAATCCCTCGGCGGAGCTTGCAAAGCTCGGGGCGATTGTCGAAAAGGTTTTATGGCCCGAGCTTAAACCGCAAATTCACCCGAGCGCGGTTATCGACCCGTCGGCAAAGTTGGGCGCGAATGTGTTTGTCGGTCCGAACTGCACCGTTTGCGAAGGCGCGGTTATCGGCGACAATGCAGTGCTGCTTGGCAATGTCTATGTGGGCAGATTCGTAAAAATCGGCGAGAAGTCGTATATTATGCCCAATGCCGTCATTATGGACTACTGCGAGCTCGGCAGGCGCGTTCGCCTGCAACCGGGCGTCGTGCTCGGCTCGGACGGCTTCGGTTACGAGTTTGTAAACGGCGTGCACGTCAAAGTTCCGCAAACGGGGAAAGTCGTTTTGGAGGACGATGTCGAAATAGGCGCGAACACCTGCATTGACCGCGCCCGTTTCGACAAAACGCTTATCGGCAACGGTTCGAAAATCGACAATCTCGTCCAGATCGGGCACAATGTCCACATCGGGCAGAAGGCGATTTTGGTTTCGCAAGTCGGCATTGCGGGCAGCACGAGTATTGGCAACTATGCCGTCTTGGGCGGGCAAGTCGGCGTTGCGGGGCACATCAAGATTGCCGACGGCGTTATGATTGGCGGGCAAAGCGGCGTCAACGGCGACATTACGCCCCCGCCCGACCACCCCAAGGGTAAGCCCTATGCCGTGCGCGGAACGCCGCCGCGTCCGTATTTGCGCGCGCACAAGATTGACGCGCTCATCGGGCACATCCCCGAGCTTTTCGACCGTGTGAAGGACATTGAAAAGCATATCGGGCTTGACAAAAAAACCTTCTAAAAAAACGGGCGAGGACGTGCGCCTCTGGGGCAAAATTTATTTTTATAATGCTGAAAGGTTTTCCAAACGGAAAACCTTTTTTTGATTATTAAATTTGCCCCGGAGGCGCACTCGCAGCTAAAAGACGGTTTCCTCGGGAGGTCTGTGCAACAGCACTATCCCTCCTTGAATTGGCGAAGCCAAGAGCTGAGCGACGATAGGAGCGGGCTAAAATCTAACTACGTCTTTGTAGCACGCGCCTCGCCCGTTTTACAACATAAAGCTGGTTCTCAGCCGAGAAAATAACCCCAAAAGTCTTTCCTATGCAGGAAATCCTTTTTTTACTTTTATAAATAGTCAAAGGCGGAATTGCCTTTGGCAATCGCCGCCACTTCCGAAACAATGGAAACCCGCCCAGCGGGGCAAAGCGTATTGGCAGAGCCAATCGCCGCCCCTTCCGAAAATATAAAATATTTAGAACTTGAAGGCAATTTTGCGGGTTGCGAATGAGAGGTAAAGGAGACGGTCGCGCAATTCGAGCGAGGCGGTTTCGCCGACGTTTACGGTTTTGGTGTCGGAAATTACGCGCACGCCGCCTTTGAGCGAAACGGTGTTTAGCGGCGTCAAAAATGCCTCGTCGGCTTTTATTGTCAGTGTGTTTATCTTGCCCTTTATCGTGAGCGTAAACGGCGAGGCGGAGACTGAAAACGGAACTTGGGTTTTGGCGTAAGCAAGCTCCGCGTCGGTTATATTTTGGGCGTAGACGAAGAGTCGCAAGTTGTAAAGGCGGAACGAAGTCGGCAAGTCGAGCTTCATTACGCGCGTGTATTTGAGGACTTTGAACGACGAATAGCAAACGCGCAACGCCGCGCCGCGCTGCGAATATAATGTTCTATCGAGGCTCTGCTCGAACATCGACGGCGATATTTCGGGCGCGGAGAAAGCCGAACCCGCAAAAAACGCTAATATAAAAAATATCAATGTTCGATAGAGCATAATATTTTTCAATTCGAAACCCGCAGCGCATAAAAACGCCAGCGGCGGGATTTTCATCGCGGTCGGGTTACGCGCCGAAATCGGGCAATTCGGCAAGGCTTTTTACGTTTAAGGCCTTGTCGATACGCTTGCACATTCCGCCCAAGACGCCGCCGGGGCCGCATTCGTAGAACTGGTCTGCGCCGAGAGAAGCCGCGGCGCGGACGCAATCCTCCCAACGGACGGTGCTGACGACCTGTCGGACGAGCATTTGCTTGATTTCGTTCGGGTCGGAGACTTCCGCACCCGTGACGTTTGTGAAAACTTTAACCTGCGGCGTTTTAAATTCGATGTTTGAAAGGAATTTTTCGAAGCCGATTTGCGCGGGCTTCATAAGCCGGCTATGGTATGCACCCGCGACTTTGAGCGGGACGACGATTTTGAAATCCTTGCGCTCTTTTGCGGCGGCAACCGCGGCGGCGATTTTTGCGGACTCGCCCGAAATTACAATCTGCCCGGGGCAGTTGAGGTTCGACATATCGACGTCGAACTCTTTGCAATACTCGGCGACTTTTTCGACCGAACCGCCGATGAAGCTTGCCATTGCGCCGTCGGAGGCGTCGCAGGCAGCCTGCATTAGGCGTCCGCGTTCCTCGACGATTTTAAGCCCCGTTTCGAAGGAGTATGTGCCCGCGAATGCGTGCGCGGTGAGTTCGCCGAGCGAAAGCCCGATTGCGGCGACAACGTCGCCGAGCATTCCCCTTTGGCGCAGGACTTCGAGCACCGCGAAGCCGTGGAGGAACAGTGCGGGCTGGCAGACGTTTGTTTTGGTGAGCTCGCTTGAAGGGCCTTCGAAGCAGATTTTCGAAAGTTTGAAGCCCAATGTTTCGTCGGCGCGGTCGAAGAGCTCCCTGACCGACTCGAAATTTTCGTAGAGAGTTTTTGCCATTCCGACGCTCTGCGCGCCCTGTCCCGAAAACATCAATACACTTTTCATTACTTGTCCTTCTTTTATTATTTTATATTTGAAATTGATTTAGCGATATCGGCGGAGACCTCCGCTGCGCACTTTGCGATTGCGGCGACGTAGCCGTTGTAGCCCTCGCCCGCCGAAACGGTCTTCGAGAACGGGACGATTACGGAATTTTTGCCGCCGCGAAGCGCGGCAACGCAGCGTCCGGAAAACTTGAATTCACCGCCGATTTTGCCGAGGCACTCCGAAATATAGATGCGCAAGACGCAGACTTTTTCGAGCGTATACGGCGGTAAATCGGGGTAGACAAAGACCTGCGAGCCCGAGAGGTTCGCGCCGAGACACTTCGCGAAATTACGGGCGAGGAGGCTTTCGGGAGACTCCGCCCAGCGGTGGAACTCGGACAGTTCGACTTCCGCGCCATCGCCTGCTGAGACGATTTGCGGCTTGTTGAAGTATGCGGGCACGGCAACCGCGGAGAGCGAGACGGCGTCGACGGGGCATTTATAGGCGGTTTGCTCGGGAACTGAATCGAGAATGTAGAACTGAGTGGGGTCTTCGCGCGGGGCGAGGAGGTCGGAAAAGCAGCCGCACAAAAGGGCGCACGTCGAAATGATTGCAGATAATTTCAAATATTTCATACTATTTTAACTTTGATTTAAATGTGGACTTGCCCGTGAGCAGCGCGCTCGGATTGCGCTGCAAGTACTCTGTGAGGTTTGTTATGGAATTGAGCGAGACGTTGAGCGATTTTATGAGAACGGCGAGTTCGAAGCGCATTTGGGAATCGGGCGAAGTTATGGAATCTACGTTCGCGAGAATTTTGTCCAGATGCGCGAGGGTCTGCCGCAAGTCGGCGGAGACGTCGGCGAGTTTCGTGTCGGCGTTTTTGAGGGTGGAATCCGCCGTGCGCGTCAATGCGGTCGCGTTGTCGAGGAAATCCGCTGCGGAGGCGTTGAGTTTTTTGGCGTCGATTTCCTCCACCTTTTTATTGAGGTTTACGATGAGGGTATTGGCGTTTTCGAAGAGGGCGCGGAAGTCGATTTTAGCGATTGAAGTGATGGAATCCTGCATTGATTTTACGAGTTCCGCCAAACCGGAGGACTCGCTCGGGATGCCGATAAAGCGCGGGGTTTCTAAGATTTTTATGTCCGCATCGGGCTGGGCGAAGTAGTCGAGTTCGACGTATAGCATACCCGTCACGATACTTTGATACATCAGTTTGGAGCGCAGCCCCTCCTTGATTTGGTTGCGAATCCAGTCGTCGTTCGAATATCCGTCGGCGTCGCGCATTCGGCGTTTGAGGAGGTTTAAATCGACGGAATAGAAGACGACGACTTTGCTTTCCTTGTCGTTTTTGGCGTCGCGCACGGCGCGGTCATGCGAAATTGCGATACGCTCGACTTTGCCGATTTTTACGCCCTTGAATTTGACAGGCGCGCCGACGTCGAGTCCGTTCACGGTTTCGTTGAAACGCGAAGCGAACATCTGGTCGTCTTCGAAAAATTTGGAAGCCCCGAACACAATCACGGCGACTACCGAAAGCAAAGCCGCGCCCAGAACGAACATTCCGATTGCGAGTGAATTTACACTGTTTTTCATATTTTTTAATCTCCTTTTGTCGGATTATCGCGCTTGCCGCGGGGGTTGCGCGGCGGTTGATTGCGCGGGAACATCGGGGAAAGCCGCCGCGATGTCGACGCCGCGGTTTAGAAACGTCCGCACGTTGGCGTCGCCGTGTTCGCGCAGCCAACGCGGATTGCCGACTGCCGCCTGACGCTTTGTTTTGGCGTCGAGAAAAACGGCGCGGTCGGCGATGTCGAAAATGCTGGCGAGTTCGTGTGAAACGATGATGATTGTAGCCCCGAGGCAATCGCGCATTTGCACTATGAGTTCGTCGAGGCGGTGGGACGAAATCGGGTCGAGCCCCGCGCTCGGTTCGTCGAAGAACAGGACACTCGGGTCGAGTGCCATTGCGCGCGCAAGCCCCGCGCGTTTTGCCATACCGCCGCTGATTTCGGACGGGTAGAAGCCGCCGAAGCCGCGCAATCCGACGAGCGAAAGCTTTAAATCTACTATGTCCGAAGCCTCGGCGTCGGAGATTTTCGAAAACTCGCGCAGGGGCAGAAGAATATTTTCGGCGAGAGTCATTGAGCTCCACAATGCACCGCCCTGATAGAGCACGCCGAACTGGCGCAGGATTTGCTGTCGGCGGAGGGCGTTGGCGTCGGTAAAATTTTCGCCGCGGTAATAGATTGCGCCCTTTGCGGGTTCGAGCAAGCCTATCATATGTCTGAGCAGGGTGCTTTTGCCGCAACCGCTGCCGCCCATAATGAAGAATATTTCGCCCTTTTTGACGGTGAAGTTAAGCTCCTGCATAACGACGTAATCGTCGTATGCCATTGTGAGGTTTTCGATTTTGAAAACGTCGGCTCGGGCGTCGGTATCGCGTTCGGCTGGATTGGCGCGGTCGGCGAAAGCTGCGCAGGCGGCTGGATTGGGGTGTGCGTCGGGCGTGTTCATATGTCGAAAATTGTGAAAATTACCGCGAAAACCGCATCGGCTACGATAATCCACGTTATACTTTGGACGACGCTCGAAGTTGTCGCCCTGCCGACGCCGCTTGAACTGTTCTCGCAGGCAAGCCCCATTCGGCAGCCTATGCAGGCGACGATGACGCCGTAGATTACGCTTTTGCCCACGCCCGTCGAAATCTGGACGATATTGAGCGCGGCAAGAGTGCGGTTTATGTATTGCTCGTAGCTGATGTCGAACATTCCGACGCCTATGACGAGTCCGCCGAGCATTCCGATCGCGTCGGCAAAAACCGTAAGCAATGGGAACATGCACACGAGCGCGATTATGCGCGGAAGCACGAGAAATTCTATCGGGGATATTCCGAATGTCTTGAAGGCGGAGATTTCCTCGTTGACTTTCATCGAACCGAGTTCCGCCGCGAACGCCGCGCCCGTGCGCCCGCTCATAACGATGCCGACCATCATTGCGCCCATTTCGCGAACCATTGCAATGCCAACCAAGTCGGCGACGAAGATTTCCGAGCCGTATTTCGCAAGCTGTATAGAGCCTACAAACGCCAAGATTAGCCCCACGAGAAAGCTGATTAGCGCGACAATCGGCAACGCTTCGGGCCCCGATTTCTGGACGATTGAAAGCACGTCGATTTTGCGCAGGCGCGCGCGCGCTAATAGCAGTTTGAAAAGGGCTATTGTGATATCGCCAAAAAACGTTATGCAACGTTTTAGGGACGAAATCATATCGATTGTGCGAGTACCGACGAGGTTTACGAAATTTGTATACGGTATGTTTTTCTTCGTCTTTGCCGAGGCGACCGCCGTTGCGAGGTAGAGCATTGAACCTATGCCCTCGGGAAGCGTTTTAAAATCGACCTCCGCGCCGCGCGAATGGAAGACGCTTGAAACTTTCAGGACGAGCCCTATAAGGGAGGAATCGTATGTGCCCAAAGCGTCCGCCTTAAAACTGAGACGTTTTGCCGTTGGCGGAATTTCGGCGAGGACGTCCGACGAAAGCGGATGCGGCTCGCCGAGTTTCCAATCCCCCGAAATGCGCAAAACGATGTCGTCCGAATCTATTTGCACGTCGGCTTTTGCAGGAAAGGTTGCTTTTTTGCAATCGGCTTTACTCATTATTCACACGGGAGTCTAATTTAATACCCTCGGATGTAAAAACACAACATTTTTATTGCGTATGAATCGAACAAAAACGCGGCGGGGAAATGTCGGAATCAGAATTCGCAACGCGCCCAGAGCGAAAGCGGCAACGGATAGCTCTTTTCGGGCGAAAGAACGAGTTCGCCGAAAGAGACGCTTTTTGCCCTGTCGCCGAAAAATTCGCGCAGCATATTGCCCGCCATTATCGGGGAGGCGTCGATTGAATAGAGTGTCATCAGCACGAAAAGCGGGGTGTCGGAAAGGACGCTGCGGCAGGACTTCAAAAGCTGGGGGAGCATTTTTTCGAGTTTCCAAAGCTCGCCCTTCGGCCCGCGCCCGAAAGCGGGAGGATCCAAGACTATTGCGTCGTATTTTGCGCCGCGACGCGACTCGCGGGCGACGTATTTGAGGGCGTCGTCGACAATCCAGCGGATTTTTGCCGCCGACAAGCCCGAAATTTCCTGATTTTTGCGCGCCCACTCGACCGACGGGCGCGATGCGTCGACGTGGGTTGGCTCGAAGCCCGCGCGGGCAGCAAAGAGTGTCGCAGCCCCCGTGTAGCCGAAGAGGTTTAGCAAACGCGGCGGCGTGGCGGTCTTCTTATTCTTTACGCTTTCGGCAATATAACGCCAATGCGGTAGTTGTTCTGGGAAGACGCCGAGGTGTTTTGTGCCGTCGGCAAACTTTGCGCAGAATTTCACGCCGTCAAAATCGAGGACGGGCGCGCGGACTTTGCGGGAAAAATTCCAGCGTTTTTCGCGCGACTCGTCTTCGTAGACGCAATCCGCTCTTCCCCACAGTTCGGGACGCGACCTGCCCCACCAAGCCTTGGGCTCGCTGCGGACGGCGATGATGTCGCCGAAGCGTTCGAGTTTTTGCCTGTCGCCGCTGTCGAGCAACTCGTAGTCGCGGCAATGGGCGGAAAGAATTTCGATGTTTCCGATGTTCTCGCCCATGGGAAATCAGCGCGTTGCCGCAAGCGCGAGTTTGAGGTCGATTCTGCCCTCGTAGATTGCCTTCCCGATTATTACGCCGTCGAGATTCGGGTATTTTACGGCGAGTTTTGCGAGGTTTTCTACGTCGGAAATTGACGCCACGCCGCCCGAAGCGATAAGTTTTGCGCCGTCCTCCGAAAGTGTTTGAAGCATTTTTTCCTGTGCGGGAATGTTTGTGCCGGTGAGCATTCCGTCGGTGTCGATATCCGTATATACGAATGTGCGAACACCGCCCGAAGCGAGTGTTTTTGCGAGTTCGTAGGCGTCGGCTGCTGAAACTTCGACCCAGCCTCTTATGGCGACTTTGCCGCCTTTGGCGTCGATGCCCACGGCGATTTTTTCGCCGTATTTTTGAGCAAGCAACATCGCCCAATCGGGGTTTGTGCAGGCTTTTGTGCCGATTATTGCGCGCGAAACACCCGCGTCGAAAGCGGCGTTGACGGCAGATTCGTCGCGCATGCCTCCGCCGAGTTCGACGAACATTCCCAAGTCGGCGATTGCAGAAATTGTTTTGAGGTTCACCATTGCGCCCCCGAATGCACCGTCCAAATCGACGACGTGGATAAACTTCGAACCCGCGTCGAGAAACGACTTTGCCGCGTCGACGGGATTTTCGAAGTAGACGGTTTTGTCCGCCGCCTCGCCCCTGCGCAAGCGCACGCACTTGCCGTCCTTGATGTCTACTGCCGGATAAATTTTCATATGCAATCCTATTTTACTACGATTCTAAAACCGAGTGTGCGGGTTCGCGTTTTGGTGTCGACGCGCTTTTTTGCCATATCGAGAATAGCGTCGGTGGAGGTTTGCGCGCCGCCGCCGAGCACGAGAACGGTGTCGGAATCGGGGTTGCGCTGGGTGAATTCCTCGACGTTACCAAGGAGGTCGAAGAAGCCTTTGTCGTTAGGTTTTTTGGTGGCGACCGGGTGGGTCGCGCCGCCGCTATTTTGGTTGTTCCAAGAGAGTTCGTTCAAGTCGGCGTAGCGCATGGAACCGACTGCGGCGGCAAACTGCGCCTCGGTTGGCAACGAGACGGTTTCGCCCAAGAGCCACGAAAGACGCGTGCAAAAGCGTTCGACGTCGTCGTATGAAACGGAATCGACGGGTTTGAGTTCGTTGTCGGACTCGCGGCTGGGGTTTTCCTTCATCACAAGTGTGTAGAGTTTTTGCGCGACCTCGGTTTTGAGCATTTTCGCACCGCCGCCGACTGGCAGGAGATTGTCGCGCACGAGCGACTGCACGAGCGGCATTTCCCTGCCCATAAAGTTTATGTAGCGCAATTTCAAAATTATGTTCTGCTTGATAAGCTCGCTTTTGGGGTAATCGGCCTTGAACTGCTCCGCTTTGTTGAGCAGGTTGGACGAGATTTCCATCACCGACTTGACGTCGCCCTTTTTGATGAAAGCGTTTAAACGCGCCTCCAAAACGAGGATTGCGTTTGCGGAATCCCAGCTGAATGCGTCGGTCTTTTCGCGTTCGAGTTTGGCGAGATTTTCGTCCGAAGCGTGACGGCTGCGCGGGTAGATTTTGTTTATGGTGCGCTGATACTCGACGGCGTCGCCGTATGCCTCGGCAGCGAGGGGGAAATCCTTTTCCGATTTCGCCTGCTCCGCCTTTTTGACGGCGGATTCGAGCTTCATGTAAAGCGACGCCGATTTGAGCGATTCAAGCTCTATGTCCAAGCCCTGCAAGCGCGAAAAGTCGGTATAGGCGGAATTGGGAAACTCGGAGTTTATCTTGGTTAGGAAGGCGATTGCCTTTTCGAACTCGTCGCGGGCGGCGTCCCAATTTTGAAGCTCGATTGCCTCTTTTGCGCGTTTTTCGGCGGCGACGCTTTTGAGCCATATCGGGCGCGCCTTCATCAGGTTTGCGCGGTTATCGAAAGCGAGCGCGCGCTGGACGCTCTTATACTGCGAGAGCGGACATTCGAGATTGATCTGATTCTGTGTCGAATACGCCTCCGAATAAAGTTTCTGAGCTTCGACGATGTCCTCCGCCGCCTCGGCTGCCTGCGCCTGTTTTTCGAGGGAATCGACAAGTTCCGAAAGCGGTTTTGCCTGTATATTTTGGAGGCGTTTACGCAGGCGCACGAGGCGTTCGGTGGGAGCGCGGTCGCGCGTGGTGGCGCGGTCGATATAGACTTCCTGATAGACTATTGCATTGCGAAGCAATTCCATTACGGTTTCGGTGTAGCCGAACTTGACGGACTTTTCTTCAAACTCCTTTTCGAGTTTTTCGGATTCGAGCAGGAGTTGGGAATTTTCCTTGTCAGAACCGACGGACATAAATGTCGAGTCTTCGACCACGCCGGGGGAAAACAGTGTCATAACGTAGAAGCCGCCTATGACGAAAATTGCCGCCAAAACTACGAGGATTGTCTTTGTAAAATTCATATTCGCCTACGATGTTGTCGGTCGGAGCGCGCTTGTCAATTTTTTATATGCGCCCGCGCGTTTTATTTGCGGATTTTTCGGGACTTGGATTCGCGGGAGCTTTTTTGTCAGATAAAAAAACCGCCCCGAAGTTTTCGGGGCGGAGTTTTTGAAAAATCAACCTATGAATGCGAAACCGAAGCGTCGGCGCGGGCGGCGTTTATTTTGCCGAGGACTGCTTGACTTCGATGACGTCGTGCGGCGAGCTTTCGCGCTGCCCCGCGCCCGTAAGGCGTGCAAAGCGGGCGTTGGCGCGGAGTTCGGGCAGCGTTTTCGCGCCCAAGTAGCCCATACCGCTCTGGATACCGCCGACGAACTGGCGGAGCAAATCGTCGACCGAAACCGAAACCTCTTTGAGGGCTTCGACGCCCTCGGCTGTGATTTTGTCGGTCTTGTTTTTGATGTCGTGCCCGTAGCGCGCCGCGCTTCCCGCCTTCATTGCCGAAAGGCTGCCCATACCGCGATACTGCTTATACATCTTGCCGTTGATTTCCATAATCTGTCCGGGGGCTTCTGGGCAACCCGCGAGGAGTCCGCCGCAAATCATACAATCGGCGAGCGTCAGAGCCTTTACCATATCGCCGCTCTTTGTTATGCCGCCGTCGGCGATTGTGCGCACGCCCAATTTGCGCGCCTGCGTGGAACAGACGTAAAGCGCGGTAAGCTGCGGAATGCCGACGCCCGCGACGATGCGCGTTGTGCAAATCGACCCCGGACCCTGCCCGATTTTGATTGCGTCCGCGCCGCACTCGGCAAGGAACTCGACGCCCGCGGCGTTTGTGACGTTGCCGCCGATGAGTGTGAGCTCGGGAAACGCCTTGCGGATTGCCCTGACGGTGTCGCCGACGCCCTTTGTGAAGCCGTGCGCCGTCGAGACCGCCGCAACGTCCAAGCCCTTGTCGGCCATAGAGCCTACGTGGTTGAGGATATTTTCAAAATCGAGCGAGCCGTCGGGCTTGCGCATCATTGCTATCGATGCACCCACGCGCAGGCGGAATTTGGAGTCGCGCGTGTTCTTCTGCTGGCGGTTGCGCTCTTCCGAAATTCGTTCGATATCGCTGAGGGTGAAGAGTCCGCAGAGTTTGTCGTTGTCGTCGACAACCAAAAGCTTGTGGACGCCGAAATGTTTGTCGAAGAACGCATCGGCGACGCCGATTGGGTCTGCGCCCAAGTCGCGCTGGCGGACGGTGAAGACGTCGGCGCGTTTTGTCATGGCCTTCGATACGTGCAAGGCGGCGTATCTTTCCTTGACGATGCTTCCGGGGAGAAGCCCCACGAGCACGTTGTTTTCGTCGACGACGGGGAATGTGCGGAAACGGAAATTTTTGTCGGCTACAAGACCCAAAACATCGCCGATGAACATATCCGGAGATACCTTAATCGGGTCTTGAATGAGTCCGTGGATGTAGTTTTTAACGCGGATAACCTCCGAAAGCTGTTCCTGTTGCGACATATTGCAGTGAAGCAAACCCAATCCGCCATTGCGCGCCATTGCGATTGCCATTGTCGATTCGGTCACGGTGTCCATATCGGAGGAAATCATCGGCACAGGCAGTTCGATTGAATCCGAAAGAGACGAATCGAGCCGCGTTTCCCTCGGCAGAACCTCCGAATACTGGGTCGCGAGCGAGACGTCGTCGTAAGTAAGGGCGTATCCCGCGTTGGAGTTGAAGAACGCGTCGGCGTTCAGGAAGAATTTTTCGTCTATACTGTTCATACTGGTTGATTTTCCCTAATGTTGGGTATACCTGTCCGCGGGGTCTGTCAAGTTTTATTTACGGAAAAAGCTTGCGGACGGTATCGATAAGAGTGTTTGTTACAAAGATTTTTCCGCCGCGTTGAATCACCATAACGCGGCATTTGCGCTTTATTTCATCGGGATTGAAAGAGACGATTTCGATTGTCTGCCTGCCCGCCTTTGCGGGGTCGGGATTTTTTATGCGCTCCATTTTCTGGGGAAGCCCGAACCACGTCATATGAATGTCCCACCCGCAATCCGAGCCTTTGGTATCCACGAGTTTTGGATACATTTTTGCGAAATCGGGAACCGCCTTTGTGTAGACGCGAACGACAAACGCCGTGGGCAGGCTCTGGATATAGCCCGCCATCGAATCCACCCTGCCCGCGCGCGCGGCGTAAAAGAAGTCGAGGGGGTCGAAGCCCGTGAGATTTATGCCGTTGTAGTTGCCGAAGCGGTTTTTGTCTTTGAACTTGCGCGAGCCGTAATACCACTTGTCGAAGTTTTTGCTCGACATCAGGCCGATTTCGAAGTGCAGGTGCGCCTGCGGCTTTCTGATTGTATACGACGCCGAACGCCCCATTTGTCCGAGCCGCGTGCCCGCCGAAACGCTTTTGCCGACGGAAATGCCCGCGGCGATGTCAGACATATGCGCGTAGAGCGTATAGACTTCTACGTCCTCATTCGGATGGGTGAGGACGACGTAGCGTCCGTAGCCGCTGTTGCCCGCTACGCGGTTGACGCAGACAACGACGCCGTCCATTGCCGCGTAGATGTCGTCGAGCGGCTCGCCGTAACGGTCGCGCTTTTCGGGGCGAATGTCGATTGCCTCGTGAAATTTGTAGCCGTTGTTGCGGACGTCTCCGAAACCGCCGCTTACGGAATTGCCGCTGACTGTCGGCTGTAAAAACGACTCGGGCGGACGCCCCAAAGCGAAGTCTTTTAGCGGCGTCGGCCAGACGATGTCGGCGAGCGCCGAAACGGGCAATACCGAGAGCGCGGCGCAAAGCAAAACCGAAAACCGCGCGGATTTCGAAAACGATGAAAACCTTCCCTCCGTCATGGCTAACTACATATCGGATTTGATTTCGTTGACCTTTTTGATGGACTCGTTCATTTCGGCGACGATTTCGTGAATCGACTTTTCGGAATCGTCGAATTCGCTGCAAACAAAAAGGCGTCCGTCGCCCACTACGGTATCGATTATGCGCAAGCCCATGGGAACGCCGCCGAAGTGCATTACCATGTAGGAGCCGATATTCGACGCGGTGATGTTTGCAAGTTTGCGCTTGCCGTTCGCGCCGAAAACGAAGTAGAAGCCCGAGATTTTTTCGCCCGTGGGCATCGCGTTTTCGGCGGCGTAGACGCTTTCGACATCGCCGCTATAAAGCACCGTATCGGTATTCATTATCAGGCGCGTGCCCGAAAACGGCATTACGACGGTTGTGTGCGAAAGCCCGGTGTCTACGCCCTTCAATGCGGCTACGTTGAATGTTATGAGTTTTGTGTCGGAGCTTTTCGAGCAGCCGCAAAGCGCGGCCGATACAATCGCGGCGAACAATGTCAAAATTTTGCAGAGCTTCATAATGTTATATAATAATATTTCCTAATTGGGATTGAATTTTAATGATTAAGTCCTCGTCGAGGTCGCGCTGCGGGACTTCGAAGACGCGTTTGGTCGAAACGTGAAGGTATTTCTGGACTCCGCCCGAAGCCCTGCCCATTGCGCGCAAGACGCGGCGGCGTTCGAGCAGGAGCGCGAGCATTTGCTTTACGACGTCGGTCTCGTCGGTTTCGACAGCCGAATTCTCGTCGAAGAGCGAAAGGAAAAAGTCTTCGCTCGAAGCAAGCGACATTTTGCGGGCGAGTTTTTCGTCCTCGTCGGAGGCCGCGCGGACAACGCGTTCCCACTTGCCGATTACGCGCCCCGCAATTTTGGATTCGTCAAACTCGCTTTTGAGGAAGTCGGCTCTGTCCAAATTGCCCGCGGCGTCCAAAAACACGGCGCAAACGACGGTGTCGCCGACTTTGATGTCGCTGCCCGCCGCCGATTTTCGGGCGAGGGGTTTTATCTGCCATTCCAACATATGTTAAAAGTCCTTTCGGGGTGCTATGGGTTGCGTGTATTTTCGGTTGATTGTCGTTGGCGCGGTCGGGGAGGAATTTTCGAAGTCGGGGCGTTGCGCGGATTATTCGTCGTCTTCGAGTCGGTAGTTTTTGTTGCGCGAAGTCGGCCCGCCCGCGCGCAACCATGCGTTTATGAAGATGTCGATATCGCCGTCCATAACCGCCTGCAAGTTGCCCGTTTCCGCGCCCGTGCGCAGGTCTTTGACCATTTGGTAGGGTTGGAAAACATAGCTGCGGATTTGGTTGCCCCACGAAATTTCGCCCTTCTCGCCGTAGAATTTGTCCATCTCGGAGCGTTTTTGGTCGAGCAGTTTTTCGTATAGGCGGCTCTTTAAAATTTTCATCGCGGTCGCCTTGTTTTTGAACTGCGAACGCTCGTTCTGGCAGGCTACGACTATCCCCGTAGGCAGATGCGTTATGCGCACCGCGCTCTCGGTTTTGTTGACGTGCTGGCCGCCCTTGCCGCTGGAACGGTAGGTGTCGATTTTCAGGTCTTCCTCCTTGATGTCCATATCGATGTCTTCGTCGATTTCGGCAATTACATCGACGGAGGCAAACGATGTGTGGCGGCGTTTGTTTGAGTCGAACGGGCTTATGCGCACAAGGCGGTGGACGCCGCGCTCCGCCTTTGCGTAGCCGTAGGCGTTGTCGCCGACAATGCGGAATGTGACTTTCGACATTCCAGCCTCTTCGCCCTCCTGAACGTCTTCAAGCTCAACCGAGAACCCGCGGCGTTCCGCCCAGCGCATATACATTCGCAGAAGCATTTCCGCCCAGTCGCAGCTTTCGGTGCCGCCCGCGCCCGCGTGGATTGTGACGATTGCATTGCACTTGTCGTGCGGGCCGCAGAGGAACGACTCGATTTCGACTTTGTCGACGAACTCGGCGAGTGCGGCGGTTTCGGACGCCAAGTCGGCAGCAAGCTGGGCATCGTCTTCGTCCGATTCTTCGGCAAGCTCGAAGAGAGCCGCCAAGTCCTCGGCACGCGTTTTAAGCTCCATTTGCGGCTGGACGAGCGATTTCAAACGCGACAGTTCGCCCACGACTTTCTGGGCGTTTGTTTGGTCGTCCCAAAAAGTCGGCAAAGCCATCGTGCGTTCAAGCCCTTCTATCTGTTCGCGTTTTTTGGGGACGTCAAAGAAACCTCCACAAATATCCGATACGCTTTTTGATATTTTCGGCTGAATTTTTTACTTCCGGGTCGATAATCATTCTTTTGATTTTCGAAAATCCGCTGCCTTTATCAACACAAAAAACAAAAATCTCGACAAAAGAGGTTCGCGTCGGGGCGGACGTGGCAATTGGGAAAGCCGCATCGGGGCTACCGCGCAAAAATGCCTTGACTTTGACGTCACTTGATTTACAAAAATTACCAACAAAAAGGCGGATTTGCCGAAGCCGAGCCGCACCGAGCCGTAGACAGCGAACGCGGCGGGTGGCGGACGCAGGACAAAATTGTTCCGCCAAACGAAAACAAAACACTATATAATTATGCCAGAAGAAAACCAATCCCCAATTTTGCCCGAAGCCCCGAAAACGGTTCTGCCCGAAGCCCCGAAAACAGTGCTTCCCGAAGCTTCGAAAGCCATTTTGCCCGAAGCCCCAAAAACAGTGCTTCCCGAAGCCCCGAAAGCCGTTTTGCAGGAAGCCCCGAAGCCGACAGTAGCGGCGGTGGCCCCCGCGGCGGCTCGCGTTGTCGCGCCCAACCCCGCAGTGGCGGTTTCCGCGCGCCCCGCAGCAGTTCGCCCCGCAACGCCGCAGCCCGTAGAACATACGCGCTCGAACGCGGCTTCCTCTGCTTTTTTGGCGGTGGAATTTGCCGCCGCCGTCGTGAGCGTTGCTTTCGCAATTCTCATCGTATTTGAAATGTAGGGTGTGCAGAAAAAATTTTGCGCACCTTAATCGACAATAAAAAAATCCGAAAAAATATAAACTATGGCTTTAATACATCTGACAGCAGAAAATTTCGACAATGTTATTAACTCGGACAAGCCCGTGCTTGTAGATTTTTGGGCGACGTGGTGTGGCCCGTGCCGAATGTTCGGCCCGACGGTGGACGCCCTCGCGAACGAAGTCGGCGACACTGCGGTGGTTTGTAAACTCGACGTAGACCAAGCCCCCGAAATAGCCGAACGTTACGGTGTCAACGCCGTCCCGACCGTGTTGTTTTTTAAACGCGGCGAGAGAATCAAGGCTTGCGGTATGACTTCAAAAGAAGAACTAAAACGCATTCTTTCGACACTCTAAATTTGATTGAAGTTTTTCGGCAAAAAATAAAGCGGGATTGGTTGCTTAACCAATCCCGTATTTGCTTGTATAGACAATAGAGAAAGACAGAAGAGTCCGCATAGGGGTCTGCCAAAGCGGGATATTCGCCATTCGGCAAATCCCGCACCAGTGTGCCCTTCATATAAAATATGTAGGCGTTTGACAAAGGAGGAAAATTTGCCGCAGGCAAATCCTCCGCCGGTGCACGTCATATAAAATATGTAGGGGTTTGACAAAGGAGGAAAATTTGCCGCAGGCAAATCCTCCGCCGGTGCACGTCTACAAAATGTCTTTTTCGGTGAATTTGCGAACGTCGCCAGATTTCAACTTGCCAGAAATGATTTCACGGGCAAGAGGATTCTCAATCTGGGTATTGATAGTGCGCTTCAAGGGACGCGCACCATAGGCAACATCATACGCCTTTTCGGCAAGTTTTTCATACGCGCCTTTGGTAAGCTCGATTTTTATGTTCTGCTCTTTCAGGCGCATATTGAGCTGCTCGATTTGGAGCTTTACAATTTGTATAATCTCGTCGAGCTGCAACGCCTTGAAGACAATGATGTCGTCAATACGATTGAGGAATTCGGGCTTGAACGTGCGGCGGACATCGGACATAACGGCCTCCTTGACGGAGTCGGAAAGCTCGCCGCCCTTGCCGAGGGGCGCATCAGTGATGAAACGCGCGCCGATGTTGGAGGTCATAATGATGACAGTGTTCTTGAAGTCGACTTTGCGCCCTTGCGAGTCGGTCAAAATACCGTCGTCCATAACCTGCAAAAGCGTGTTGAGGACTTCGGGGTGCGCCTTCTCGATTTCGTCGAAAAGCACGACACTGTAAGGACGACGACGCACGGCTTCGGTGAGCTGTCCGCCCTGCTCGTAGCCGACATACCCCGGAGGCGCGCCAATCAAACGCGCAACCGAATGCTTTTCCATATATTCGGACATATCGATACGCACAAGACCGTCTTCGGTGTTGAAAAGCGATTGACTCAGAGCCTTGGCAAGCTCGGTTTTGCCCACCCCAGTGGGTCCGAGGAACATAAACGTGCCGCTCGGTCTGCGTGGGTCTTTTATGCCCGCGCGGGCGCGCAAGATGGCGTTGGCGACACTCTCGACTGCCTCGTTTTGCCCGATTACACGCTTGTGCAAAATCTCGGGAAGTTTGAGAAGACGCTCGCGGTCGCTTTCGAGAAGCTTTTTGACGGGGATGCCAGTCCATTCGGCGACAATCTCGGCGATTTCGTCGGCGGAAACACTCTCTTTGAGCATTGCGTTTTCGTCGGAACGCGCACTGACCGCCTTTTTAAGCTCGGCTTCGAGCTTTGGCAGCTCGCCGTATTTGATTTCGGCTGCCTGAGTGAGGTCGTATTCGCGTTCGGCGCGCTCCATTTTGAGCTTCGCTGCCTCGATTTTTTCGCGCAACTGCGAGGCCTTGTTGGAGGCCTCCTTTTCGGCTTCCCACTTCGCCTTCATGGCGGAGGATTGCTCGCGCATTTGTTCGAGTTCCTTGCGGACTTCGGCAAGACGCGCGGGGTCGCCGTTCTCCTTTTCGAGGGCGCGTTGCTCGATTTCGGCGCGGCGGAGCTTGCGCAGAAGCATATCGAGCTCGGTAGGCATAGAGTCGAGCTGGGTCTTTATGCGCGCACAGGCTTCGTCGACGAGGTCGATCGCCTTGTCCGGGAGCTGGCGCCCCGTAATGTAGCGGTCGCTGAGCTCGGCGGCTTCGACGAGGGCGTGATCCTGAATCTGGACGCCGTGGTAGGTTTCGAAACGCTCTTTAAGCCCGCGCAAAATGGCAATACTCGTTTCGACATCGGGCTCGCCCACATAGACGCTTTGGAAACGCCTTTCAAGGGCGGGATCCTTTTCGATGTATTGGCGGTATTCGTCGAGAGTCGTCGCGCCCACGCAGCGCAGTTCGCCGCGGGCAAGCATGGGCTTCAACATGTTGGAGGCGTCGAGCGAACCGTCAGTGCGCCCCGCGCCGACAATGGTGTGGAGCTCGTCGATAAAGAGGATTATTTTGCCGTTGGATTCCCTAATTTTGTTGAGAACCGCCTTTAAACGCTCCTCGAATTCGCCGCGGTATTTTGCTCCCGCAATCAGCGAACCCATATCGAGGGCGAAGACTGTTTTGTCTTTGAGGCCTTCGGGAACGTCGCGGCGGACGATGCGCTGGGCGAGCCCTTCGGCGATTGCAGTTTTGCCGACGCCCGGTTCGCCGATGAGGACGGGATTGTTTTTCGTCTTACGCGAAAGAATGCGGATTACGCGCCCTATTTCCTCATCGCGGCCGATGACGGGGTCGAGCTTGCCGTTGCGTGCAAGCTGGACGAGGTCGGAGCCGTATTTTTCGAGGACATCGTATGTCGCTTCGGGATTCTTCGAGTTCACGTGCGTGTTGCCGCGCATTTCGACGACAGTCTGCTCGACAGCCGCATGCGTGATTTGAAGGCTTCTGAAAACATCGCCTATTTTCTGCCTTTCGGGGGCGTCGACAACGGCAAGGAAGAGGTGCTCGGTCGAAACAAATTCGTCGCGCATCTGTTTTGCGATTGATTGCGCCGCTTCGATTGTCGAGGAAAGCCCCGTGCTTATGTAGGGCGAGGCGTTCGAGCCGTCCACTTTGGGCAGCGCATCGAGTTCGCGCCTGATGGCAAGTTCAAGCGCGGAGCGTTTGTCGGAACCGAGTTTGTCTATCACGGCTCCGACAATCCCCGAGTCTTGCGAGACAAGGGAGGCGAGCAAGTGTGTTTGGGTTATCTCGGTGTTGCGGCGTTGCTTTGCGATTTCGCTTGCACCGTTGATAGCCTCAATGCTCTTTTCTGTAAAGTTGTCAGGATTTATTTCGTTCATATACCTTGTGTGTAGCAGAATCTGTGCCAGAATTTTATCGGCGTCGCGAGGGTTGAGTTTAGCCCGAAACGCGCTTTCGGCGCGGGATTTGCAAATATCGGGGTCGGGCTCGGAAGGCGGATACGCGAAATTTCGTCTCTACGCACCGCGAAATTTTGACACACCCGCGCCAATATCCGCCCGAGCAAAACGCGGAGGAAAGAACCTTTTCCCAACGAGCGCGATGCCGCGAAAGTCGGCGGAGAGTGGCGCGAAATCGGGCGGAAAAATCCGATTCGGAGTAAAATAAAAGTTGTCTAATAAATACAACGGAATAGACTGGAAACTCAAAAAAAATATATCGACTTTTTATTATGCAAAACGAAGGCTTTTTACAGACACAGATTCCGCCGAACTGGCGGGCAATGACACCCGAACGCGCCGAAAGCGACATTCGCGCGGCTCTCGCCGAGGCTAAGCGCGGGGTGGAGGGAATAAAAAACACGCCCGAATCGGAGCTTACTTTCGACAACTGCGTGCGCGCGCTTTACCGCGCCGAACAGAAGCTGGGCACGCCGTGGTCGTATCTGAACCACCTCGAAAACGTGATGACTTCCGACAGGCTGCGCGACGCGCTGAACGCGCTTATGCCCGAGGTCAGCGACTTTTTTTCGTCGATTGCCCTCGACGAAAATCTCTACAAAAAAATATCGGCGTTTGCCGCGTCGCCCGCCGCCGCGCAACTTGACAAGGAGGAGGCTCTGCTGCTTTCGGAGACGCTGAAAGATTTCGAGGAGGAGGGCGCAAAACTTCCGCCCGAAAAAAAGGCGCGGCTGCTTGAAATCAACAAGGAACTTTCGCTTGCGGGACAGAAATTTTGCGAGAACGAACTAGACAGCACAAAGGCGTTCGCCCTCCACATAGAGGACGAGGCTCAGCTTGCGGGACTGCCGCAAAACGCCCGAGATGTGGCGAAAAAAACGGCGTCGGAACGCGGGCTTGGCGGCTGGGTTTTCACGCTCGACAGACCGTCCTACGCGCCGTTTATGGACTACGCCGAAAACGACGCATTGCGCGAAAAAATGTGGCGTGCGGCAACCGAGGTAGCGACGACGCCCGAGTTCGACAACCGCCCGATAATAGTCAAAATGCTCGCGCTGCGCGACGAGAAAGCGAAGCTGCTTTCCTTCGCAAACTACGCCGATTACGCGCTCGCCCGCCGAATGGCAAAGGACGGCAAAACCGCGCTCGAATTCGTCGAGGATTTGCGCAAAAAATTTCGCCCCGCCTTCGACGCCGAATGGCGGAATCTGGAAGAGTTCGCCGCCACGCTCGGCAACAAGCGCATTATGCCGTGGCAGACGGCGTTCTATTCCGAAAAACTGCGCCGCAAAAAATACGATTTCGACCCAGAACAGCTGCGCGACTTTCTGCCGTTCGAAAAAGTCGTTGAGGGGCTTTTTAAAATCGCAAAAACGCTCTTCGGCGTGGAGATCGAAAAACTGCCCGACAACCAAAACGCGTGGAGTGCGGACGTGATTTTGTTCGACATTCGCCGCAACGGGAAACTGCTCGGGAAGTTCTACGCCGATTTCGTCCCCCGCAGACAGAAACGCTCGGGAGCGTGGATGGATATGCTTTCGCCCGCCGAAGACGGCAAGCCCGCGCTCGGAGTTATCGCGGGCAACCTCAGCGAGGGCGGCGACGGCAAGCCCGCCCTGCTCTCCTACGACGACGCAGCCACGCTGTTTCACGAATTCGGGCATCTCGTCCATTTTATGCTTATGGACGCCCGCGAAATTCCGCTGCGCGAAGTGGCGTGGGACTTCGTTGAACTGCCCTCGCAATTGATGGAAAATTGGTGCGCCGACAAGCAGTGTTTGGACATCTTCGCGACAAATTACAAAACGGGCGAAAAAATCCCAGACGAAATGTTCGCGAAATTCAAACGCTCGGAAAAATTCGGGGGGGCTATCGCGTGTATGCGCCAGCTATCGTTCGCAAAAATCGACTTGCTTATGCACATAAGCCCCGAAAAATTCATCAATTCGCCCGACCTCGAAAAAACCGCGCAGCAGGCGATATCCGATTGCACGCACGATTACGGAATCGCCGTGCCGACAATTCTGCCGCGCTTTACACACCTTTTCGGAGGCGGCTACGCGGCGGCATATTACTCTTATAAGTGGGCGGAAGTGCTCGACGCCGACGCCTTCACGCGCTTCAAAAAAGAGGGGCTTTTGAACCCGACAACAGGGACTGATTACGTCGATAAAATTCTGCGCGTGGGCAAAACCGTAAGTCCCGAGACCGCATTCGAAAACTTTATGGGACGCAGCCCCGATACAAACGCATTGCTCGAACGTTCGCTCGAATGGGAATTGCTGAAAAACATATAAAAAAACGCGATTATAAGAAAAAAGAGTTGACTCGATTGCGACAATCAACTTGAATGCCCGAATAATAATTGACGGCTAGATAGCTCAGTTGGTAGAGCGGAGGACTGAAAATCCTTGTGTCACTGGTTCGATTCCAGTTCTGGCCACCACTTTCAGAAGGCGGCTTCCAGCTCGGAAGCCGCTTTTTTAGCGCCCACACAAGCGCATAAAAACGCCCAGCGGGACGGCTTAGAACAAACATCAGTTCTTGGGCTAAAAATCGCGAGGCTCGAGGCAGGATTCGCGTTTTTCGAGGCGTCGGCGGACTAATGTCCGCAAGTCCGAAGAAAAACCGAATGATGCCCGAGAGCGTTTCTTTGGTGGTGAATTTATTTACAAAAAAAGGCGTTCGCAAGAACGCCTTTCCACATTTTTTAAATTCACCACCACCAAAGAAACGCGCCCTCGCGGTTTTTAGAGGAGTTGGAGGGCGGAAAAATACGAATACTTTTTGAAGTCAATCTTTTTGACAATCTCTTTCTTGGGCGAAATTTCAAGCACGTCCGGAACACGCTTGTCGCCGTATGTCGTGCAAAGATAGTTCCCGTTGGGAAGCGGCTTGACATCGCAAATAATAACAGGCTCGGCAGTTTTCAAGGCCTTCTGCAATTCCTTGGAGGTAAAAGACCACACAATTTTGTCGGCTAAGTCGTAAATCGCAACGCCGAAAATTCCGCCCGTCAAAAGATTGCCGTCTTTGAGATACGATGCGCTGACAACACCGTCGGGAGTCTTGATTCGGCGCACCTGCTTGCCGTCCTTGTCGTAAATTGTAAGCAGCGACGACGACAACAGCGGAAAGATGTATTCGCCCTTGTCGGTCTTGGAGGCGAGACGGAATTCGCCGTGGTTGACGCGGTTGAGCGATTCGCTCTTGACGGTTTTCAAAACGTCGCCGCGCGAGTTGATTTCCAGAAGCGACGCAATACCTTCGTTGCCGACGAGAAACCTGTCCTTGTCGAGAATCTGCGCGACGGGATTTTGGAGCTGCAAGCGCATTCCCTTTTTTATTATGCCCGATTCGACGCCGTCCCACCTGACGGCGGGGCATTTGTAACGCCACAAAACCTTTTTTGTTGCGATGTCGACCATTTTCGCGCCGTTAAGCTCGCTTATAAAAACGCGCTTGCCGTCTTTGGAAACATCGGCGCGCTGCGGGTGGTCGGCGGAAATCGACCAGTGGATTTTCCCTTTGTCGTCGGCGATGGCGACAACGCCGCTTTCGTGCGCCGTGAAGAGAAATTTGTATGCCATTGCCGAGTTTGCCGCGACGCAAAGCGCCGCCAATATCGTGAGTGCTGTTGCCGTTTTCATACGTAGGTTGTCTATTTTCGGCGCGAAAATTAGTCAAGTTTTTTTGTGTCGAAGCGGAAGGAGGGCACAAAAAACTTGAACTTTCTGGCGGAATTAAAATGATTGAAGGCATGGAAAAATTCCGAATGCAGGTGTGGTTCGAAGGGCGCGTTCAGGGCGTCGGATTCAGATTCAAAACGACGCGGATTGCGGCGGGCTTCGATGTTTCGGGCTTCGCGGAGAATCTCGACGACGGCCGCGTGCGTGTAGTCGCCGTCGGCGAAGAATCGGAGGTTCGCGCGTTCGTGGCGGAAATCGGAAAAGTTATGGACTGCTTCATTAAGCATTCGACGGAAAAAGCCGATTACACGACCGATTCATACAAGGGCTTTACGATAAAATTATGAGCGCGTCCGAAAAGCCGATAGAAGTCCGCAATCTCGTAAAATACTACGCTTACGGGGTGCGCGGCATTTTGGTGAAGGCACTGGACGGCGTTTCGTTTTCGCTCGAAAACAACGAGGTTTTGGGGCTTGTGGGCGCGAACGGCGCGGGGAAATCGACGACGATAAAAATTCTCGTGGGCGCGGTAAAACCGAGCGCGGGCGAGTGTCTGATTTTCGGCAAACCCCTCGACAAACGCGGCAGGGCACGTCTCGGATATCTGCCAGAAACCCCCTATTTCTACAAGTTTCTGACGGGATTCGAGCTTGTGCGCTTCTACGCTCGGCTTTCGGGGCTTTCGGCGGACGCGTCGAAAACCGCGGCGATGAAAACTCTGGATTTGGTCGGGCTCGGCGACGCCGCCGACAGGCAGGTCGGGCTTTATTCAAAGGGAATGCTGCAACGCGCGGGGCTTGCGCAGGCGATTGTCCACAACCCCGATTTGGTGATTTTGGACGAGCCCGTCTCGGGGCTCGACCCCGTGGGTGCCGCCGATATGGCGGAAATTGTGCGCAGGTTGAAGGCTGGGGGCAAGTCGGTCTTGATGTGCTCGCATTCGACGGGCGATGTCGAGGCGTTGTGCGACAGGGTTGTAATGCTCTCGCGCGGGACGATAGCCGCGTGCGGCCCCCTCGACGAGCTTCTGACGGTGCGCGGACGCACGCAAATGGTTTTCGACACCGCCGAAAAAACAAAACTCGACGGGATTTCGGCCGCCGCGCAAAAACTGGGCGTCGCGGAAATTTCGCGCGGGCGCGAGCGGATTTCACTTTCGGATTTTTTCAGGCTTACAATCAAAAAATGATAAAAATTATTGCATTTAACGCATTGCGCGAATCCTTTCGGCAGCGGCTTATTCTGGTTGCGGCGGTTTTCGCGCTCGCGCTGGCGGCGGCGTCGCGGCTGTTTTTGAAGCTCGATTTGGGGCACGAACAGACGCGGTTTGTGTTCGACTTCGCTTCGGGGGCGTTCGACTTTTTCGGTGCGATTATCGCCGTTGCGCTCGCGTGCGGACTGTTCGCGGCGGAGGTCGAAAACAGGACGATTATCACGCTTTTGTCTAAGCCCGTGGGCGTTTTCGATTTCGTGGCGGGCAAGCTTTGCGGTGTCGCGGCGGCTCTGGGGCTCTGGGCTGCCGCGGTTTTCGCGGCGGCGGCGGTGTCGCTTGCCTTGACCGAAAGCGCGGCGGCTATCGGCGCGGAAACGGCGGGCGCGGTGCCGGTCAATTACGCGGGTCTTGCGCTTTACTGCGTCTGCCAGTGGCTGAAACTTTGTATGTGCGCGGCGGTGGCGGCTGCGGTGTGCTCGCTGTGCGGCTCGTTTTTGTTCGCGCTGGCGGTGTCGTTTTTGTGCGTGTTCGCTTCGGTCATGGGCGAGGCGGTTGTAGGTCTCGGGGCGGACTCGAATTGGGCGGTCGCCGCCGCCGCGTTTTTGCTTCCCGATTTCAATCTCTTTAATTGCGCCGAAAAGTTCGTTTTTGCCAATGTCGATTGGCGCGTGGTGGCGCATATTTGCGGCTACGCTATGGTGTATTGCGCTGCTGCTGCGGCCTGCGCGGCGTTCTGCTATTCGAGGCGCGATTTCTGATTTTTCGGAAAATGTTGAGGGCGTTTTTCAGAAATTTCTCGTTCATCGTCGCGGCGGTGATTGTCGCGGCTTTGGCGGCGTATCCGTTTAAGCGCGGCGTCGAAACTTTAACGGGGCACGGGGCTGTTTCGGCGGCGGCGGTAAGGGAGGTTGTCGGCAGGGGCGGCTCGGTTTTGGCGGTTTTGGGCGGATACAGGGCGTTGGCTGCGGATTTCGTCTGGATAAAAAGCTACGTCAGTTGGGAGCGGAAGGACTCCGCCAAATGCATTGCGCAAATGTCGCTTGCCTGCGCGCTCGACCCGTCGATGACTTCTTTTTGGACGCAGGGCGCAAGCATTATCGCTTTCGATACGCCGCACTGGATTTTTGCCGAACTTCCCGAGCGGTTGCGCTCGCCCGAAAAAATGGAGGCGTTGCGGAAGCGTCAGGCGAAAATCGCGCTCGCGTTCCTTTCCGACGCAATCGCGGCAATGCCCGACAACTACTTTTTGCTGATTCAAAAAGGGCAGATTGAAATTGCCGCCCAGCAGTTTTCCGACGCCGAAAGAACTTTCGAGCGGGCGTCGGAAATCGGCGGGACGTTCTACGCGCGGCGTATATATGCGTCGCTGCTAAAACGCAATGGCAAGCCCGACCAAGCAAAAGCGGTCATCGAAAAAATGATAAGCGAATGCGAACCCGACAACCCCGTCCTCCCCATTCTCCAAAATATTTTATAGTTTGGCAAGCGGCGCGATTGGCTTTCAGCCAATGCGCTTTGACTATCCGTTAAAGTAAAGTTTTTTATAGTTTGGTAAGCGGCACGGGATTGGCTTTCAGCCAATATCCCGTTTTATCTCTTCATTAAAGCAAAACTCTTCATAGTTCTGAAAGCGGCGCGAAGGCAAAACCCTCGACGGAGAGCGAGGATTTTATATATTCGAAAGTGGCGGCGAATTGCAAAGGCAATTTACGCCTTTGTCTATTTGTTGAAGTAATGTCTACAAACACTCCCGCGTAAACCCCCGAGGGCGGATTTTACTACCGTAAATTGAATTGTGGCGTATAAATAATAGCCACAAGAGAAACCACTATAAACCGCCCTTCCCCCTTCGGCTTCGCCAATGCGCTTTGACTTATCATAAAAAAACAAAAAAGGATTTCCCGAATGGGAAAGACTTTTTCCATTATTTTCGCGTTAGAACCGACGTAGATTTTTGCGGCTAAAACGTGCGAGGCGCGTGCTACAAAGACGCTATTAGATTTTAGAACGCTCCTATCGTCGCT
>URDC01000013.1 GCA_900546565.1 uncultured Opitutales bacterium | reverse complement strand
TTAGATTTTAGAACGCTCCTATCGTCGCTCAGCTCTTGGCTTCGCCAATTCAAGGAGGGATAGTGCTAATGCACAGACCTCCCGAGAAAACCGTCTTTTAGCTGCGAGTGCGCCTCTGGGGCAAAATTAAAAAATAAAGGCGGAATTGCCTTTGGCAACCGCCGCCTCTTCACTACATTTAAAATATTTGCCCAGAGACGCACGTCCTCAGTCGTTTTTAAGTGGGAGGAGGGAATAGAGAATGGGTGCCTGGGAGAACACCTCGCGAGCCAAAACGCGCACTTCTTCGAGGGTTACCGCCTTGTAAAACTCTTCTCGGTTCTCCGCCATTTCGATAAATATCGGATACGCCTGCGACTTCGACATAACGCTGTAAAGCCAGTAGCGATTGTTGCGCTCGGCGGTTTTAAGCGATTTTATAATTGGAATCTTCGCGCGCTCGAATTCGTCGACTGAAACGTCCTTTTCGAGCTTCTTTGCACAGTCTGCAAGTTTGACTAAAAGCTCGCCGTTGTGCGACGGCTCGACAAACGTTGCCGCGACCGTAAGCCCCGCATCGCCGAGCCAAACGGCATTGGAGTAGAACGCGAACGGACTGTAAACATTGCCCTCCGATTCGCGGACGTCCTTGCGCAAAACGTCGTCCAAAACCGCGCTCAGAATCGTGGCGACGCGCATTTTTTTCATATCCCTGCCGAACGACGTGTTCCAGAGGGCGCATGCGAGCGAAATGGGCTCGGTCGTTGCAAGATAAGTCTGGTCTACACGCGATCCGGCGGGGCGGAATACGAAGCGCGAAGCGTCGTCCGGTTTGAACGCATCGCGCTTGGGCATTGCGCCGAACGTGCGCGAAACAATGCCGACAACCTCTTCGACATCGACATCGCCGACAACCGAAATTTCGAGATATTCCTTCGCCAAAATCGGGCGCAGCCACGCGGCGAAGTCCGACATCGAGCGCGTCTTGAACGCCTCGAACGTCCCCGGAATTGGGGCAATGCCGCGCTCTACAAACAGCGTGGAGAGGAACTTCAAACGCTCTGCGGGATTTGCATCGTAGTTTTTGAAAAACGATTCCGCGTTGTTGCGCAAGTTCGGGAGGGCGTCGTCCCTGAAACCCGCGTCGGCGACGACAGTCGCGGCGTAGCGCAGCATATCGGCGCAATAGCGCGAGTTGCTCGAACCGCTGACAACGAGGCTTCCGTTTGAAATCTTCGCCCCCAGCGACATTTTCATCAAATTGACGGCGGCGTTTATTTCGGCGGCACTCTGGAATTTCGTTCCGCCCAAAATGAGCGCGGGCACTGCCGCATAGTATTCGGGGCGGTCTGCGGGAATGGAGAGCACGCCCGAACCGATGCAGATGTTGAGCAGAACTTCGTCTTTTGTGAAGTCGGTTTTCTTGACATTGAGCGCGACGCCGTTTGCGAATTTCACCTGCGTGATTCCGAGCTTGTCGAGCTGTTTGCGGCTTTCAATAACGCCCTGCGAGCCGAAGTCCGAATACACCAAGTTGGAGACCGCGAAGATTTCCGAGCCATACGGAACTTTCCGCGCCGACTCGTAAAGAGCCTTGACCTCCGCATCCAACGCCGCGCCGCTCGAACATTTCGAGTCCGAAATAAAAAGCGAAACCTTGCTGCGGGCGACAGTTTTTTCGAAAAGCTCGACAAGCGTTTTTGCGTCGCACCCCTCGAACGCCTCGCGCGTCAGGCGCATATCCTCTTCGGGAGAAACGAACGTCATACCGTCGGAATACGCCGAAACAATCTCGTTTGCAAGCGACCTGTTTTTGCGCGTCGATTTCCCGTTTATCGCCGTCTGCAAAAGCTCGAAAATTTTGCGCTTTGCGTTTTCGACTTCGACGTCCGAAATCGAGCGCACGCTGGCAAGCTGCCTGAAAAGCTCGCCGACTGCCGACTTGTAGTCTCCAAGAGGCGCGTCGCACGAGGCGGAAAACACCCACATCTTCGCGCAGTAGTCGTAATACGACGCCCCGCCCGAAAGGATTTTCGAGCCCGCCATATCCGCCACGCGCTGGAAACGCGCGTTCAAAACATAGCCCAGCAGATTCAGTCTGTCGCTCTCGGCGCGGGCTTCGACCGAATCCAGCCCGTCCGTGCCGACTTCGCGCACAAACGAAATGGACGCCGAAGAGTTCGGCAAATTCGGGACAGCGGTAGAGTCAGATTTTATCGAAAGCGCGTCGCCACCGAAGCCGCCGTCGGGCGCGGAAAGCATCCCGAGGTCGAGCGCGCGAATCGGCGCGTTCGGCGCGGCAAACGAGGCGAAATATTTCTTCGCGCGCTCGAAAATATCAGCCGCGGAAACGTCGCCTACGACAACCAAAACCATGTTGTCGGGACGGTAGTTTTGCTCGTAGAATTTTTTGAAATCGTCGCGGGTTGCCGATTTTACGACGCTTTCAAGCCCGATTGGCATACGCTCGCCGAATTTCGTTCCGCCGAAAATCAACCCGATTTCGCGCACGGCTTTCCGATACGCAGCATCGTCGCGCGCGTTCATCTCGGCAAGAATCACGCTGCGCTCGCTGTCGATAAACGACTGCTCGAAAAGCATTCCGTCGGCATAATCGCGTAAAAGCAGAAGGCTTTCGTCGACTACGCGCTCCGAAACTTCGGGTAGTTCGAGCTTGTAGACGGTCTCGACAAAGCTCGTATGCGCGTTGGTGTCGCTGCCGAACGCCATTCCGAGACGCTGGAAATATTCGGTCATCTCGCCCGAGGGGAAATGCTTTGTGCCGTTGAACGCCATATGCTCTATGAAGTGCGCCAGACCGCGCTCCGACTCGGTTTCGAAAAGCGAACCCGACTTCACCAGCAGGCGCATAGAGCAGCGTTTCGGCGGTTCATAATTCTCATACACCGCCACGGTCAACCCGTTGGGAAGACGCATGGTTTTGAGGTTTTCGTCGGGGGCGACCCCCTGCGTTCCCGCGCAATTCGAATAAATCGACATAGACATAAAAACAGCTATAAGACCTTTAAAAAAATTCATAATGCTTTATGTTCGTAATTTTTTTACAACTCTAAAAATGCAGTCGTCGGAAAAATCCTCCACCGCCGGCGTTTCGCGGCAAATTTCGCTTCGGAAAGACTTAAAGACAACCGAAAACCCGACTTTGTTCAGCATATCCGAAATTTCGGCATCGGTTGGCGAATGAATGTAGACGTTGCCGTGGTCGCCGCCGTAAAAAATGTCGCCGAAATCGTCCAAGACGGGGTCTTGGCAGTTGTGCGCCCAACGCCGACGCTCGGATTCCCAGTAGGCTTGATTGCGCTCGACATCGCGTTCGTGGGTAGTGAAAATGAATACGCCGTCGGGCTTCAACACGCGAAAGATTTCCGCCAACGCCTTTTGGCGGTTTTTGCTTTTGGGAATTTGCATAAGCCCGTTAAAGCCGAAAATGACGGCGTCGAAACTGCGCGGGGCAAAACAGATATGCGTGGCGTCGCAGACTTTGCATACGGTTTTGTCGCCGTATTTTTGCGCGAGGGCTCGGGCGGCCTCGACCATTGCCGAAGAAAAATCCGTCGCCACAATGTTTTCGTAGCCCAACGCGCCAAGCCCGCGGGCAATGCGCCCCGCGCCGCAGCCAAGCTCCAAAACCGCGGCCGACTTCGGCACGAATTTTTCGATGACGGTTTTTTCGGAAGCCCACAGCCCGACATTCTCCGCGGCGGCGGCGTAGTCGCGCACGACACGCGGATTTTCGAAATAATCCCTCACTACTTTTGCGTCCATATCGGATACCCCCTCGCGAATTTGTCGCAGCCGAAATCGGCGCGTTCGACCGCGTCTATCGAAAAATATTTTTTATCAAAAGCTGGCAGCCCTTCGCCGAAACTGATTTCGGATACGTATTCGAAAACATAGTCGGCCGCCCGCCCCTCGCACACCGAGGCGAACACGCCCGCTCCGCCCTCGACGTAGAGCGAACAAATGCGTTCGGCGAACAGACGCCGTTTAAGCTCCGCCCAGAAATCCGCTTTGGAAGGCGCGTTTACGCGCATAACCGACACTCCGCGCGAGGCGAGCGCAGACTCCCTTTCGGCGGAAGCGTCCGCCCCGCAGACAACGCGCGTGCGCTCCCTAAATTCGTCCGAAAACACGTTGAATCGCGAGAGATCGGACAGGTCGGCGCAACGCAGCGCACCGTCGAAAATAAGACGCGCACCGCAACCGATGACAATCCCCGATTCGTCGCGCACCGTCAGACTCGGATTGTCCGCAACCAGCGTTCCGAAACCGACGCCAATCGACTGGAAAAGCCTGCGCCACTTCATCACGTCGCGCCGAGCGGCTTCGCCCGTAATTTGGGCGCGCTCGCCGCGCTTGCGCGTTATGAATCCGTCGCTCGTCGAGGCGTATTTAACCGCCAAAAGCGATTCGCCCGACGTTATGTTTTTGTTGAAAATAAAATTCAGCTCGAAACATTCGCGCTCCAAAACTCCGAAGTGGGTTTTGATTCCGCGCGCGGCAAAAACTTTTTCGGCGCGCCCCGAATGCGCGGGATTGACATCTTTGCACCCGACAACCACGCGCGAGACGCCGGAGGCTATAATCGCGTCGGAACATGCGCCCGTGCGCCCCTTTGTCGTGCAGGGTTCGAGCGTAACATACATATCGCACCCGCGGGCGTCGAAGCCGACTTTGCGCAGGCAGTCAATCTCGGCGTGCGCCGCGCCGTCGCGGTGGTGATATCCTTCGGCGACAACACGTCCGTCGCGCACAAGCACCGCCCCGACCATAGGATTCGGCGCGGTATCGCCCCACGCTCGAACCGCCTGCGCGAGAGCGCGGCGCATAAAAAATTCGTCGCGCCCACCCTCAGCAAGCGGAGACGCAGGCTGGAAACTATCCGCGCACATACGCGTTGTTTTTGCGCTCGAAAGCTATCGAAGTCGGCGCGCCGTGTCCCGTCAGAACGCGCGTCGAATCCGGCAGCGTGTAGAGCTTCGTTTTGATCGATTTTTCAAGCGAGGCAAAATCGCCCTCCCAGAGGTCGGTTCTGCCTATGCTGCCGTAAAATAGCGCGTCGCCCGAGAATACGAAATTTTCGCCGCCCTCGCTTATAAAATACGCGATGCTGTCAGGGCTGTGCCCGAAAACCTCGAAACACTTAATCTCCAAGCCCGCGATTTTCAGAATGTCTCCGTCAGAGACTTTGACGTCTATTTTGGAAGAGCGCAGCCCGTCGTCGGCAAACATGACTTCGCGCTGAAAGTCGGCATCTTCAATGAGGGTAGTTCCGAATTTCGACGCGTAGATTTTCGCACCCGTTGCCAACGCGAGTTCTCCGGCGTCCCAAATGTGGTCCCAGTGTCCGTGCGTGAGCAAAATACCCGAGAGTTTGCGCCCAGCTTGTTCGAGAAATTCGGGAATCTCCTCCGCAGCCCCCATGGGCGCGTCGACCAAAACCGCGCCGTCGCCAGAATTCGGGAAAATTAAATGTGCATTCGTTCCCAATTGCCCCAACTGAAATGTATGTATTTTCATAAAAATGTCTTTTTTCTATCCGTTTTTATCTTGTGCAAAAAGCTTCCGCTTTTCCGCGTTTACTATCGGAAAAATCCGCCGCGAAACAAACCCGATTATTTCGACTTCGAACACTGGTATTCAAGCCAATTAGCGAACAGTCCGAACCACTGGCAGACCCCAGCGCGATCCGCACCAAGCCCGAAACCATGCCCGCCCTTTTCGAAGAAATGCAAAGTCGCGGGCACGTTGTTTTCTTTGAGCGCGAGAAAATACGCGACCGACGCGTTAACCCAATTCGAGTCGTCCTGAGCTTGCATTATAAACGCGGGCGGAGTTGTGGCGTCGACTTTCAGTTCGGGCGCAAGCGCGTATTTCGCGTTGTAGTCGAGCTTCGACAAGTCGGCTTTCGCCCCGCTGCCCCAGTGCATTTCAAACGTCGGCGCATCGCAATAGGCGGGATAAATCAACCCCGTAAAATCCGGACGCGCGGAAAAATCGTCAATTGAGTCCAAGCGCGAATAAACTTCCTGTGTGTGGTTTGCCGACGCCCGCGCCGACAAGTTCGCCCCCGCCGAAAACCCCATAATCGCGACTTTGTTCGGGTCGACATTCCAAGCGGCGGCATTGGCGCGAACAAAGCGAATCGCCCTGCGGGCGTCGCATAACGCAGCCGCGCGTAAACGCGGCGTTCTGTATTTAAGCACCGCAGCCGTGATTCCGCGCTCCGCCAACGCTTCGGCAATGTCTGTGCCCTCTTTGTTGTAGGCTAAAATCCAATATCCGCCGCCGGGGCAAATCACAACCGCGGGAACAGGTTTATCCGATTTTGCATTCTTTGCCCAGAAAACCTCCAATGTCGGCACTGCGGTGTCGGAAACGATAAAATAACCGTCTTTGCGCATAAACGCCTTTTCGCCCACTTGCGAAACACCTTCGGGCATTGCAACACCTTTCCATATTTCGAAAATCCCGCCGCTTGCAGCAAAACAGTTTAGCGATGCAAAAAGTAAAAAGATCGTGATAAAAGAAAAACGCTTCATACAAACAAAATCTTGAATACCCCGAAGTCCGCGTCAATAAAAAAGCCAGATACCGGGAAAATCCGTATCCGTTCCGTCCCAGATAAAAATCCACATACGCATCAATTTTGCTCGCCTATAAATATTCGAAAAAAACGAAAAAAAATTGCTTGCATTTTCCAGAAAAATTCGTTCAATAACGTATTTAATTTAATTGATTGCCCGAATAGCTCAATCGGTAGAGCAGTTGACTCTTAATCAATTGGTTCAGGGTTCGAGTCCCTGTTCGGGTATATCGGTAAAAAAGCGGTTTCCAGCTCGGAAGCCGCTTTTTTAGTGGCTTTGCGGGTTGGGGCTTTTGTGTTTATTATGTTTTGTGTTGTGTTTGTAAAACACAATCGAAACACAAAAAAGATAGCATTTTGCACACTTTTGCACACCATCGCGGGTATGGTTATAAAGGTCGGCAAGTCAGGCAATCCGCGTTGCCCATTTGAAGTACGTTTTTATGAGTCGGGCAAATTGCGGCGCAAGCGTTTTAAATCAAAGGGGACGTCGCGTTGTTTGCGGCGGAGCTACAAAAGGAGCGGTTTTTGCCCGACGATTTTAAAATTTCGTCCGAAGAGCGCATCATTTTTAAAAACATCAAGGACGTTTGCGCGGCTGTAAATTTGCCGCGCAATTTGTGGGTGTGGCTTGACTCCGCGCGCGGGTGCGACGCGGCCAAGAATGTAGCCCCCGGCAATTGCGACTGTTGGCGTCGGGCAAAAGACGCGACGGGCGTAAAGTTGCCAAAAGACGTGTTGCGACACTCGTTTGCATCCTACGGCTACCACTACCTCGGCGCGGAGCATACCGTCGAAATACTCGGCCACATCGGCGGATTTGGCATTTTTGCTAAACACTACAAAGAACTCGCCAATGCCGCCGACGCAAAAAATACTTTGCAATTTTGCCGTAAAAAAAGGCGGGTTTTTAGACCGCCTTAAAAAAACTTAAAAAGTTTTCGGGTTGTCAAGACTCTTAATAAAAGCCTTGACTTTACCTATGTCGCACGGTCTTACCCGCGCGGAAAACGGGACTTTTTTTAAATCTGGCGGCGCAGGTTTGCGCCCCGAACCTTTGCGTGCGCCGCCACGTCCGCAACCCTTACCCGTTTGAGGTTTGGCGACCGATAAACTGCGCTCTGTTGCCATCTGTATCCTTTTGTTTTGTCTTTGCGAGCCACCGCCAATATTCGGATGTCTCGATTGTTTTAATCGCAAATTTTATCGGCGCAAAATCGCGCGACGCCTCTGCGGCAATCGCCGCCGGTGCTCTTGAAAGAGTCCCATGTAGGGGATTGTCAAAGCGGGTATTGCGAAGCAATCCCGCGCCAATGCCCTTCTATAAAATTATTTGGCAAAGACTTCTACTTCGATGTAGTGGTTCGAGCCATTCGTGGTAGAACCATTCGAGTAGAGACGAACATATCGACCTTTTACAGGCGACTTCGAAACATCAATGAGCTTGCCATAGTTCGTTTCAATGTAGGCTTTTACATTGCCCTTGCCAAGCTTCGAAGAGTTGTCGTGGTCGTTGTTGTAAATAGTCTTGACACCCTTTTTGAACGCGGGGTCATCAGAAACCTGAACAATAACGTCCTTGTAGGCTCTTTCCTGCGAGTGGAAGTGCCAAACGGCAACTGCATAAATGTCGAAATCCTTGCCGAGGTCAATCTGAACCCATTGAACACCGTCCATAAGCTCGACATAGCAACCTTCCGAACCGTCCTTGTTGCCGTCGGTGATGAGATCGAGCTCGCCAATCATCGGGAAGTCGTCCGAAGAGGTGACTTTCTTGCCCTTGGCGACATTCGCAACACCGTCGGGAACTTGAATTTCGGCCTGAGGGCCTTTGTAGGGGTCGAGATTGTCCAAAACAATCGGAACGGGAGTTCCCGAAAGCTGAGCCTGGGGGACTTGGAGTTTCAACGTTGCAGCCGAGGCCGAAACAACGGCCAAGGCGGACAAAGCAATGATAATTTTTTTCATAACAGAATATCCTTAGTTAAAAATTAGTCTACAATGAAGTCGGATTCGCTGAACGCGAGCGGACCTTTTTCGATAGCTTCGCGAGCCTTGAACACGGCGGCTTCGGCTTCGAAGGCGTGGTCCGCCGAGCAGTTGAGCTTTTCCTTGCCCTGAACGGCATTGAAGAAGTTCTCGACGTGATACATATGAATGGGCTTCTTGGCGACATCGGGTTCATAGCCGGCGATGTTCGTCGGGAACCCGTAGCTTACCAAAGCCTTGCTTTCGCGGGCATCGGCAACCTTGACATTGGCCGAAGAGGCGTCGCCAGTGCCGATAATGCCCTTGTCGATAAGCTCCTTCCACTCGGGAGCGTTGTTTTCGCGGAAGAGCTTTGTGATTGCGGGATTTTCCGACATTTTAAGCGTGCCGCGGTCGCCCATAAACGATTCGAAGTAGCCGCCGCCCGAGGATGTGGTCGTCAGAACCTGATAGAACGCCTGAGCTTTTTTGCCTTGGAAGGTCTTGTCGAATTCGAAAATGCACATAACGTTGTCGTCCCAGTCGTGCGCGGGCGTGCCGTCGGCCTTCTTATAGTAGTCGCGGTTGCCCGAAGCCATAACGCGCGAGGGGTGTGCGCCGAGCATCCAGCCGAAAATGTCGATTTGGTGCGCGCCGAGGTCGGAGATTGCGCCGCCGCCGAGACCCTTGTGCCAACGCCAGTTTCTGAACTGGTTCATATCCTTGAAGCCGTATTGTTTGAGCTTTTCGGTGGGGATAGTGTCTTTTTCAGCCCAGCTCAAATCCTTGGTGACGGCTCTGTTCCACTGCCCGTTGCAAGCCATAATGTTGCCGAAGAGAGTGTCGCAAATTGACTTGTCGCGCAGGAGAACTTCGCGGGCATACTTGTAGCGCGGGTTCGACGTTCTCTGGTGGCCGATTTGCAACAGTTTGCCGCTCTTGCGAGCCGCGCGAACCATGGCTTTTGCGCCTTCGAGGGTGTCGGACATCATCTTTTCGCAATAGACGTTGACGCCCGCGTTGAGGAAGGCAACGGTCATCGGCGCGTGCCAGAAGTCGGGAGTTGCGATAATTACGGCGTCCAAGTCTTTGGCGTGGTTTTTGATAACGTCTTCAAAGTTTTCGCCCTTGATTTCGCCGATTCTGCCCTTTTTGACAAGCGGCGTAAAGCGGTCTTTGCCGAGCGCGATTGTGTAGCGCGCAGGAGCCTGTTTGCGCTCGCGCATAATGCGCATTGCCGCATAATTGCAGCGGGGTTCCCAAATATCGCAAATCGCGACGAAGTTGAGATACGGAAGCTTGATGAGGCTGTTGAGCAGCACTTCGCCTTCCGCGCCCATACCGATAATGGCGACATTGATTTTGTCGCCGCCCTTGTTCTGAGCCGAGAGCAGGCTCGACGACATCACCAGACCGCCGGCGGCAACCGCCGACGTTTTGAGGAAATCTCTTCTTGTAAAATCTTTCATATTATCGAGTGTGTTGAATTATTATTGTTTATCGCAGCACTTGCAGCAGGATTTTTTGCAAGGCAAAAGTTCGAACTTATTGTAGTCGGCAAGCAACAACGCCGCAACAATCAGCACCATATGAACGCCCAGATACGCGATACCCGCAGCGGCACTCGGCCCCATTGAAGGTTCGAGAATGATGAATCCGTAGGAGAGCGATATGTAGAGCAAGCCCATAAAGAAGAGCGAGAGCCTCGTGCAAATACCGAGCAACAGCGTTAAGCCCAAGCCGATGAGCGCATAACCCAAAACGAACGCATACGGCTGAACCATAAACGAAGGCATAAGCGGGCTTGCACTGAAAGTCTCGACAGTCATCGGACCTTTTGCGGGAAGTCCGTGGTAGAACGAGAATGAAAGCGCGTCGACAGTCTGCGTAATTTTCTGCGGAATGCTGTTGCCGATAACTTCGATAGCCTCCTGCTTCGAGAGTCCGTCCGCCATAGTCTTTTTGAGTTCTTCGGCGAACGCGGGATTGTCTACCGACGCTTCCGCCTTGCCGATGAATTTCGTAAGCCCCGTGCCGATTGCACGCACCGCGAGCCAAAAGCGCAAAAGCCAAAACGCCATAGTGTAAGTGATGTTGTTTTTCATATAATTTTTATTTTCTATCTAATTTGGGTTAAAGGTATAAAACATACATCCCGCCCGATATTTGTCCAGCATTTTATGGGGTTTGTTCCCCGAAAAACGCGCAAAAAAGACATTTTTCGGGCGGGAGAGTAAAGGGAAAGCGCAAATGCGCGCCCGATGGCTATTGGTTGGAGGTGTCGAAAGCCGAGTCGAAGGCGATGTCCGACGTCGGGAAATCGAAGCCGCGCACACGCGCTGCCGATTCCGTTGCGCCGTGAATTCTGTCCATACGGCCGTCTTCCCACTCGACGGACAACGGGCCTTTGTAGCCGATGTCGTTGAGAGCGACGATAATTTCCTCGAAATTCACGTCGCCGTGTCCGATGGAGCGGAAGTCCCAGTAGCGGCGCGGGTCGCAGAAATCGGTGTGGCCGCCGAATACGCCGGCCTCGCCCGTGCCGTGCCCGAACCAAACGTCCTTCATATGGACGTGGAAGATTCTGTCGGCAAACTTGCGGATAAATTTGACATAGTCGACACCCTGATACGCGAAGTGCGACGGGTCGAAGTTGAAGCCGAAACGCTTGTGGTTGTCGACCGCTTTGAGGGCGCGTTCCGCACTTGCGATGTCGAAGGCAATTTCCGTCGGGTGGACTTCGAGGGCGAAGTTCACACCTTCGGCGTCGTAGGCGTCAAAAATGGGCGTCCAGCGTTTTGCGAAGTCGGCATAGCCAGCTTCAATCATATCCTTCGATACGGGCGGGAACGAATACAGATACTTCCAGATTGACGAGCCCGTGAAGCCCGTGACGGTCGGGACAATGGGCGATTCTCCCAAGCTTGCGGGGCGCATCGACATAAATTTCTTCGCGATTTTCGCGGTCTTGACCATAGCCGCCGCCGCGCGTTGGCGCACGCCTTCGGGGTCGCCGTCGCCCCAAATGGAGGGGCTTAAAATGGCCTTGTGGCGGAAATCGATTTCATCGCAGACGCACTGCCCGACCAAGTGGTTCGAAATCGCGAAGCAGTTGAGCCCGTTCTTTTCGAGAATGTCCCAGCGGCTTTTCAGATACGCTTCGTCGTCGCATTTGTCGAAGTCGAGGTGGTTTTGCGTCAGGGGGATTTCGAGGCCTTCGTAGCCCATTTTCTTAGCCAACGGAGCCAAGTCTTCGAGCTTCATATCCGCCCATTGCCCCGCGAACAACGTCAAGATTCTTGCCATAGTTTCCTAGTCTTTCTTCTTTGTAAGGTTGTGTGTTTTGACGCCGAAATTCGTCCCGAACCGACGCCGCATATACGTTTTCGCAAAAAGTTCTACCACACACCCGCGCTTCTTTTCAAGTTTTTTTTACGGTTGACGCCGTCAAAAAAGGCAGAAAAGAACTACCGAATGAATTGGCTCAAAATCCGCCTTCCCAAAATCCCGATATCCGCGATAATCGCCTGCATCGCAGTCCCGATTATTACATAGGCGTCGCCTTTGCCGATTCGTCGTATGGCGAATGCAAAAAGCCGCAACCCTCTCCGTTATTTTGCGAGAAATCACGGGGCTGAACGGCTCGGGGCAAGGCGATGTCTTCTTCGACCGCATAGGCACGATGTGGTATGTATTCCACTTTCATAATTTACCAGAGCGCGTCTCGCCGCAGCGCACGGCAATAATTAGGCTTATTAAAAAAAACGGTTCGCGCGGCTTTCCGCATTGCGAAACAGACAAAAAATCCCTGCGCATTCTCTGGGGCGCGGCGTAAAAATTTTCGCGAACAAAGCCGCCGCCATGCGCCGAAAACTATTTGCGCCCGCGTATAATTAAAAAAATCCAACACATACTGCGTTTGAGCGTATCCGACGGCATAACGCCTAAATCTCCGCAACCCCAAAAGTCCTCCCGCGAAGGCAAAAAAACGCGCTCCGACATCATGCGCAGCGCGTTTTTCTGGAAAAAACCGATAGAGAATACTCGAAACTATCGCAACGCCTCGGCAACGGCGTCGATTGCGACTTCGCGCTCTTCGGCGGTTTTCAAATTCTTGATTTTAGCGACGCCCTTTTGAGCTTCGTCTTCGCCCACGACGACCGCAAACTGCGCCCCTACGGCGTCCGCCTGCTTGAACTGTTTGCCGAAACCGGACGCCTTCAACGCGTAGTCTACGCGCATGCCGGCGTCGCGCAAAGCTTTTGCGACTTGCAAAGCCTGCGGTCTGACCGTTTCCGAGCCGACAACAACATACACCTGAGGGGCAAAATCCTCGCGCGGCATTTTGCCGACAAGTTCGAGCAAGTCCGACACCGTGACATCGCCCATACCGAACCCGACCGCAGGCATATCCTGATACCCCAACTTTGCGACAAGATTGTCGTATCTGCCGCCGCCCGCCAAAGCCCTGCCCGAGCCGACGGTCTGAAACGCCTCGAAGACGAACCCAGTGTAATACGCCAAACCGCGCACAATGCCCATATCGGGCGAGACAAACTTCGCGGTTCCCAAGCTTTCGAGCAACTGCATAAGCGCGCGCCAATCGGAAATCCGCGCCGAAATTTTTTCGCTCTCGCCGCAGGTTTCGCGCAGAAATTTTTCGAGCGCGTCAATCGAGCGCAAAGAGACAAGCGAACCTATTTTATCAATCAAATCCGCCGCCGAAACCGCCGAACCGCGCAATGCCTCCGCCATCATTTCAAGCAACGCCTCGGGCGAGACCTTTTCGAGCTTGTCGATAACCGACAACACCGCAACCAAGCGCGGCTCGTCCACGCCCATATGCTCCAAAAAAAGCACCCACAGCGTTCTGTCGCCCAAGCGCAGCCTGAATTGCGATTCGTCCAAGCCGAAAACGCGCAGCGACTCAATCAAAAGCGAAATCACCTCAGCATCGGCGTTAATCGAAGCCTCGCCCAAAATGTCCGCATTGTATTGGTAGAACGCACGCAGGCGCCCCTTTTGCTGGCGTTCGTAGCGGTAGTTTTCGCCGATGGCGAACCACTTCACAGGACGACGTATGCCCGATGCCTTCGCTCCCACCATCCGCGCCAACGACGGCGTCATTTCGGGGCGCAACGAAACCGCCCTGCCGCCCTTGTCGACAAATTCGAAGAGCTGCGACTTTATCTCCTCCCCGCTTTTTTCGGTGAAGAGGTCTAACTGCTCCAACACGGGAGGCTCGAATTCCGAAAATCCGAAACCGCGCGCAGACTTCCGCCAACCCGCAAAAAGCGCGTTTTTTGCGGCAAAATCCCCGGGATAAAACTCCCTGAACCCCGGCAAAGTCTTAAACGACGGCATATCGACCTGTCCCGTAAAAAAATAACGTCGGCAAAAAACGCCCGCAGCCTATTTTCTGGCGCGCGCGGCTTTGCTTTCTTCGACAAGGCTCAGGTCGAGGTCTTTAAGCAACGCTTTAAGCTCTTTGCCCGCCTTGAACTTCACAATGGCACGCTTGGGAATGACGACATCCTGTTCGGGCTGGGTCGGATTGCGGCCAACGCGCGGCTTGCGCACTTGGACTTCTAAAACGCCGAATTTGCGCAACTCGATATTTCTGCCCTGCGCAAGAGATTCCGTCATAATATCGAGCGTTCTCTGGACGATGTCTTTGACATCGTTTTGAAGAATCGACCCCCTGCGGCATTCGTCCTTGTCGTTGTAAATTTTCTGGATTATTTCTCTTTTTGTTAGGTTTTGCATCTGAGTTATATCTGATTGTTAAAATTCGGAAATGTTCCGTAAAATTTTCGGGATTAAAAACCAAAACGCCGAATACACATGCATTTTAGTCTGAATAATATTTGCCTTTTATTTATCCGCAACCAAGTAAAGTCAACAATAAAAAATACGAAATAAAAAAGCTGGCTTTTATTTTTCGCACCTGCAATCTCTAAAAACGGCAAAAATTTTTCGGCACTTGCGCCGCGGCAAACAGTCAAAACATAGTATATGGACGACAACAAAAACAACGATTCCGAAAAGAACAACGAGCAAAAAAACCCGCTTGAAGACCTCAAAAAGCAGCTCGAAAAGCTCGTGGGCGAAAAGAACGTCAAGTTCGAGTTCGCCCCGCAGTTCGGGCCGCCGCCAATGCCCGAGGGCGCGGACGACGACGCGGACGACGCGGATGAAAAGTCCGAAAATATCCTGCAAAAAATCCGCAACTTTTCGATGAAGCCGCGCGAAATCCGCGACTATCTCAACCGCTTCGTCGTCAAACAGGACGAAGCAAAAAAGGTGCTTTCCGTCGCAATTTGCGACCACTACAACCACGTCCGCCGCTGCCTCGAACACCCCGAGCTTCACGACGCCGAATACGGCAAGCAAAACATCATAATTCTCGGGCCGACGGGCGTCGGCAAAACCTATCTTATGCGCACCGCCGCAAAGCTAATCGGCGTGCCTTTCGTCAAGGCGGACGCCACCAAATTTTCCGAAACGGGCTACGTCGGCGGCGATGTCGAAGACGTTGTGCGCGACCTTGTAAAAGCCGCCGACGGCGATGTCGACGTCGCCCAATACGGCATAGTCTACATCGACGAAATCGACAAAATCGCGGGCAAGGGAGACTTCGGAGGCAAGGACGTTTCGGGGCGCGGCGTGCAAATAAACCTGCTCAAACTTATGGAGGAGTCCAACGTCAACGTCGTCGCCCCTCAGGATATGATGGGGCAGATGCGCCTTGCAATGTCGCGCAAGAAGCGCAAGCGCGTAATCAACACGCGCCATATACTCTTCATCGTAAGCGGCGCGTTCGACAAACTCGGCGAAAACATCGCAAAACGAATGAACAAAAACCGCATAGGCTTTTCCTTCGACTCATATGAAAACGCCGACCTCGAACCGTCGGAATACCTCAAATACGCCGAGACCGAAGACTTCATCAAATACGGGTTCGAAGCCGAATTCATCGGCCGCCTGCCCGTGCGCGTCGCCTGCGAAGCGCTCAAAGCGGCGGACTTGGCGGACATTTTGCAGTCGTCGGAAGGCTCGATTTTAAAGCAGTATAGGGACGATTTCGCGGGCTACGGAATAGAATTCGACATCACACCCGAGGCGGTAAACGAAATCGCCGCCCTCGCAATCCGCGAAAAGACGGGCGCGCGCGGACTGATGACGGTTCTCGAACGCACCCTGCGCGACTTCAAATTCGAGCTGCCATCTTCGGGCATAAAACACTTCGAGCTCGACACCTCAACCGTCGCCGAGCCCAAGCAGCGCCTTACAAAACTGCTCTTGGACAACTCCGACTTGGTTCGCGAAAGCGTGCTTTCGGACATCGCGAAGTTCGAAAAGGACTTTAAAAAACGGACGGGCTTTTCAATCGGCTTCGACCCTGACGCGCAAAACGCAATCGTCCAAAAGGCAATCGACACCGACAAAAGCGCGGTTACAATCTGCTCCGAACTCTTCAAAGATTACGGGCACGGCTTGGCGATTGTCGCCCGCAATACCGCCGAAACCCATTGGGTTCTGCCGCCGGAAGCCGTCGAGAGCCCCGACGAATACCTGTCGAAGATAATAGTGGAATCCTTCAAAAAAAGCGGAGAATAGCAAATGGCGGATTTCGAAAAACGCGACCCAGAGGAAGTCAAAACGATGTTCGCCGAAGTCGCAAAAAACTACGACAAGATAAACCGCGCAATGTGCTTCGGGCTCGACGTGCTCTGGCGCAACGCCCTCGCCGATTCCGCGCTTTCGCAAACTCCGAACGCCGCCGAAACGCCGCAGACGGCGCGGACTAAGAAAATTCTCGACATCGCCTGCGGAAGCGGCGACGTCGCCCTTGCGCTCGCAAAAAAAGACGCTTCCGCCGAAATAACCGCCGCCGACTTCTGCCCCGAAATGCTCGAAGTCGCCCGCGCGAAAATCGCAAGACAGCCTGCGCAAATAGCGGGGCGCATAACAACGCAACGCGCCGACTGCCTCGCCCTGCCCTTCGCGCCCGAAACGTTCGACGCCGCCACGATTTCCTTCGGCTTCCGAAATTTCCAAAACCGCGAAAAGTGCCTCGAACAAATAAACACAGTCCTCAAACGCGGCGGCAAACTCGCCGTCTTGGAGGTTTCGCGCGCACGCGGGTTTTTCGGCGCGGCGCAGCACTTTTTTATGGGCAGAATTGTCCCGAACATCGCCGCTGTCTTCGGCGGAAACAAGGCGGATTACGAGTATCTGGCAAACACGACGCTCGCCTACCCCTTTCCCGAAGAAGTCGAAAATATGTTCCGCCAAGCGGGCTTCGGGAATGTAGAAACGCGCAAATTCGGCTGCGGACTCGTGGCGTTAACCACTGGCATAAAACAATAATTTTTATCACAAAATGTCGACGAACAAAATCAACCCCGAAGACTTCGGCGAAACCGCCGCGCTCGTAGACCCCGCCGAGTTTCCCTCATGGATAATCTACGAAGACGACAATTTTCTCGCGCTCAACAAGCCTGGGTGGCTGGTCTGCCACCCGTCCAAAAACGGGCCTTATTCGAGCCTCGCGGGCGCGGCGCGGGAGTATCTGAAAACCGACTTGCTGCACCTCGTAAACCGCCTCGACCGCGAAACAAGCGGCGTAGTCGTGCTCGCGAAAAACAAACAGACAGCCTCCATGGCCCAAAAGGCGATGAACGACAAAACGCTCGTCGGGAAAACATACCTCGCGATTTTGGAGGGCGAAGTCGACGCCGAATACACAGTCTCGCAGCCGCTTTGCGACGACAAAAAATCGCCCGTCGTAATCAAGACGCGCTGCGCCGTCGAAAAACTTTCCGCCCGAAAGGCGTTCACCGTATTTACGCCGCTTGCAAAATCGCAAAACCCGAATTTTCCGCCCGCGACACTCGTCGGGGTCAAAATTCTGACGGGGCGCAAACACCAAATAAGAGCCCACGCGCAGTGGATTGGGCACAGCGTTGTAGGCGACAAAATCTACGGCGCGGACGAACGCCTCTACCTCGAATTCATCGATAATGGCGTGACCGACGAAATGCTAAAAATCCTGCAAATGCGCCGTCAGGCATTGCACGCCTACCAAATGGATTTTTCAAAAGTCATACCGAATATGGTGTTCACAGCCCCTATAAAAAGGGACTTTGCCGACTTCCTCGAATCGCGCAAAATCGAGCTTCCCGAAAAATTCAGATAATGCGCCGCCCGACCGCGGAACTCCGCCGTGCCGCAATAATTTGCAACCACAAAAAATCACGCAACATCATAAAGCCCGATAAAAAATCTTTACTTTCCGCAATCATAAAATACGATAATTGATTATGGAAATAAAAGAACCCAAAAATTTCGACGACATTATGGAACTTGGGAAGACACTAAAATTGGAGGGAAAAGTCAAGGGGTTTTACATATTGCAAAAGCTCACAGAGCTCGCCCTTAACGGCGACCCCGACTGCAAAAAAGTCGTCAAAGAAATCCTCGCCGAGGGCGAACACCTCGAAACCCTCGAAAAACTCAACGCCAAGAAAGATTAAAAGATTGAATGAAAACGGTGCGGTCAAACAAGTTTTCCATTCTTATCCTTACTGCATCTTTTCTTTTTTCGGGTTGCGTTTGCAACAGAGTTAAAGTTGTCGATTTCGACACAAACGAACCGATTGCAAACGCGCTAGTTTTGGGGCAGAAAAACACAATATTTCTGCCTGTTTTCAATCAAAAATACGTAGACACAACCGACAGAAACGGGAACTTTTCCACCTACTCGCTATACAGTGCGACTTTTTACGTCTGCGCCGAAGGTTATTTTGTTTCGGCGAAACAGGCAATCAACAATGACGAATACCTGACCGCACACGGATTAAAACGGAGCGATTTTTTCACAAAAAAAGTCGTTCCCATTGAAGGCGGTGCCGGGAAAATACACATTACGGAAGAAAACCCCGACAGGCTCGGCGAAATCGAAAGACTCTCGCACACCTACGCTCTGCGTAAAAATCCCCAAGCACCCCAAAACAATACATCAACCGACAAAAACCTCCCGCCGAAAAAACGACTGAAAAACTGCGCGGAAACACTTGCAAAAACCCAATGTTCTTCAATAGACAAAGACATCGCAAAAAAAGCCGAAATCTCACTGCGCCTATTAAAAACATTTTCGGAAGAATAGACATTTCCAAACAACAAAAAACGGAACGCCTTTCGGTGTTCCGCTTGTTGTTTTTGAAAATTGTCGAGGCGTTCAAGCCGCGCCGTGGTTGACGTTTGGCTGGATTGGACGAGAGCAACGAAAGTTCCGCTGCGTTATTTTGCCGAATTGACTGCGGCGGCTGCCTTGGTCTTCAACTCTTCGGCGTAAACCGAAAGCTGCGAACCTACGTTTTTGAGCGAATCGCCGATTTTTGACGCCTCGGCGCGCAATGCTTTTGCGTTGTCGCCGAGCTGTTCTTTAAGCGGAATTTGCGCGATTTTATCCGCGACCTTTTTCGCCTCGTCCTGTTTTTCCGACATAAACGCCTTCAACGCGTCCACCTGCTTTTGCAGCGAAGCCGCGTCCATTGTCGAGGCTTCCGCCTTCGCCTGTTCGGGCGTTTTGTTTTCGTCGACTTTTGAGCCGCAACCGCACAAAGCCAAAGCCGCCGATGCGAGTAATAATATTGAAATCTTTTTCATATTTTTTGCGATAAATTAAGCTGTTTTGTTATTTGAGAATCCTGCCCGAGACGGCGTCCTGAATCCTGAAATTCTCCATATGGTAGGACGGGTCGGCGCGGAAGGTCAGTTTCAGGTTATACGCCTTTTCGAGATTCTTCAAGTGCACGTAATCCTCGTTCTGCAAGCGTTGGAGGTTGTCGGGGTGGAGCATAATTACGAGCGAAATTTCCTTTGCGTCGTCAATCGACTCCCTCAAACTGCGGCACGCGAAGACGATTTTGCGCTGGATTTCCGCGCTCATCGTCCGCGCCGACTTCACAATGCCCTTGCCGCCGCAATACGGGCAGGTTGTGTAAATGCCGCTTGCGTTGCTCTGGGCGTGGCGTTGGCGCGTCATCTGCATAATGCCGAGCTGCGAAATGGGCAGAACTTGACTCTTTGCCTTGTCTTTTTCCATTTCCTCTTTGAGCTTTTTGTAGACCGCCTGACGGTCCTTGCGGCTTTTCATATCGATGGTGTCGATAATCACCAAACCGCCGAGGTTGCGCAGGCGCACCTGACGCGCCGCCTCGGTAACCGCCTCCAAATTGGCCTGCAAGATAAAGTCCTTGCCGTCGTCGCTCTTGCCCTTGTGCGAACCCGTGTTGACGTCGATTGCAACCAACGCCTCGGTTTCGTCGATGACGATTTCCCCGCCCGAGGGCAGCGGAACGCGCCGCTGGAAAGTCTGCGCGATTTGGCGTTCGATATTGTAGCGTTCGAAAATCGGAATGTTTTCCTTGAAGAGCTGGATTTTCCCGCGGGCGCGGCGCGAAATTTCCGAGACCGAGCGCATAATGCGGTCGTAGTGTTCGCGGCTGTCGATGAGGATTCTGTCGGTCTGCTCGGTGAGGAAGTCGCGCACGGTGCGCTCGATGAGGTCGGGCTCTTTGTAAATCATGGCGGGCGCGGGTGCAGACTCGATTCTCTGCTGGATTTTCTTCCAAACATTGAGCAGCATGTGCAAGTCGCGCACAAAGTAAGTCCAACGCTTGCCCTGACCGGCGGTGCGCACAATCACGCCCATACCCTCGGGAATTTTCATGGAACGCAAGATTTTCTTGATGCGGTCGCGCTCCTTTTTGTCTTCGATTTTGCGCGAAATTCCGCACTGTCCCGCGTAGGGCATAAGCACCAAATAGCGTCCGGGGATTGCGATGTTCGTCGTGATTCTCGGGCCTTTCGTGCCTATCTGCGTCTTCGTAATCTGGACGATTATCTCGGTGCCGATGGGGAATTTTTCGGGGATGTCCTTTGCCGAAAACTTCTGCTGAGCGTTTTTCTGCTGCTCCTTGCTGCGGTTTTCGCGGACGATTTCGTAGGAATTGTCGGGCGTCGAAGTCGGGAAAATATCCCAATAGTGCAGGAACGCGTTCTTCTGCTGTCCGATATCGACAAACGCCGCTTTCAGCCCCGGTTCGAGATTCTGGATTTTACCTTTGAAGATTGCGCTTACCATACTCTCGTCGCCGACGCGTTCGATTTCGAACTTCTGCAACACGCCGTCTTCGAGCAGCGCAACGCGCGTTTCGAACGGCTCTACGTTTATGACGATTTCGCGGAAGGGCGCGTCTTCGCGTTTAAGCATGCGCAAAATCTTCTCCAAAAACGGACGCTTTTTTGCGCGCAACTTCGCCTCCATATTGAGCTGCTCCTCGGAGATAGGCTCTACGACCTCCTCGGGAGGGCGTTTTGTAAGCGATATGTCTACTTCGTTTAAATCTTGGTTTTGTTTTCCCTGTTTCATTGTTTCGCGATTCTTCGGCGAAACTTTTAGATATACTCGCGTCTGTGTCGGAAAACGCTCTGGACGATTCCGAGTAAAATACAACAAGTAAGCACAAAAGTTCCGCCATAACTTAACATTGGCAGCGGGAGTCCCGTAATAGGCATGATGCCTATGGTCATTCCCACGTTGATAAAAGAGTGTGTCATTAAAATTGCAGCAATGCCGATGGCCAAATACTGCCCGAATTTGTCGCGCGAAACCTGAGCTGCCCGCACGCAACCGAAAGCCACTATTATAGCCATAAGCAGGATTGCCAGACACCCGCCCAGAAATCCGCTTTCCTCGGCAACCACCGAAAATATGAAGTCGTTGTAGGCGACGCTCGAAGGCAGATACCCGAGCTTTGCCTGCGTTCCCTCCGTAAAGCCCTTGCCAAGCAGTCCGCCCGAGCCGACCGAAATCAGGCTCTGACGCTGGTTCCACGTAATTTCCGTTCCGTTTCTGTCGACCGCGTCGGGTTTGACGAACGCCAAAATTCGGTTGCGCTGGTAATCCTTTATGGGCAGATTAAACGCCCCCGATGTTCCGTATGCGTTTTGGCTTGCGGCCTCGCGCGCGGAAAGGTTGTTTGCCTGCAAGAAGTTGTAGTAGCCCGCCACATCGACGGCAACAAGCGAGACCGCGATTGCGAAAACCGCAACCGCCAGCACAAAAAACCGCTTTGGCAACCCCGATATAAGAAGCATTGAAAACAACATTGGAGGAAATACGAGAGCCGACCCCAAGTCGGGCTGTAAAAATATAAGCAATATAGGAATTGCGAATATTAAAGCAAGCTTTATCCAAAATAAAATCGAGTCTTTGCGCGAATCGAAATTGCCGACTTTGTTTCGGGCAAGCACCGCCGCCGCCATAACGCACGTCCCGATTTTGGCGAATTCCGACGGCTGAATCGAAAAGAACCCAAAGTCAATCCAGCGCGTCGCGTTGTAGCGCGACTGCACAAACGGTATCGGCAAATTCAGAACTTCCTTCAACACAAGCGGCACGAGCAGCGCAATCGACGCCAGATAAACCCAGTGCGCATTCTGGTAAAGCCACTTGTAGTCGACATAGGCAAGCACCGCATAGACGGGCACGCCGAGCGCGACAAAATAGAAAATCTGCTTTACCCAAAACTGGCGCATAAGCGGAATGTCGTCCGACGTATAGCTCTGCGCCGAATAGATAAACGCCACCCCCAGCAGAAAAAGCAGCAGCACGCACACTGGCACGACAAAGTCCGACGTATGCGTGCGCCGGCTCAAAATCCTCGCCAAATGTGTGTCCTTAAAATTCATCTGCCTGCCTAGTCTACGGGACTTATCGACATAAACCTTTCAAGCCGCGCGGCGTCGACCCCCTCCCTTTTGGCAATCGCCGCAACCTGCTCGCGCGTAATCGAGGCGAACTCGACATACTTCGCCGACGGATTCGCAACCCAAACCGCCGCCACGCTCGAAACAGGCGTCATCATAAACGACGAAGTCAGCTCCACGCCGAGCTCGCGCTTTAAATCGAGCAGCTTTTCGAACTTCGCCTTCTGCGAGTGGTCGGGCATAGACGCATAGCCGCAAGCCACGCAAATGCCGTTGTTGACGCTTTCCGCGCCCTCGCACGCGGGGCACGAACACCCCGCCGAATGCCTGTGGGCGCGGATTTTGAAGACCTCCACGCGCACATATTCCGAAACCGCCTCGGCGGCGCAGTCGCAAAGCGAGCGCGCAATTATAGCCGAATATTCGTCGCCGGCACGCTCGAACGCCTCGACAAACTCCTGAGCCTGAGTGCCGACCGTAGCAGCGTAAACGCCCATAAAGTCGGGCTTGGGCGAGTCCGCGCCGCCGACAAAGTCCGCCACTGACACGCATTCGCCGTCGGCATTCGGAATCTGGTTGCGCACAAAATACAGCCGTTCAAGCTCGCGCCCGTCCCCGCCGAAAAGCGCGACGCTCCCGTCTTGCGAACGCGCGTCGAAAATCCCCGCGCGAATCTTCGGCTTCGCCACTTTCGAAAGCTCCGCAAAAAGCTTCGCGACATCGTTAAAAAAGTCTGAGTGTTTTTCACGCGCGTTTTTGTCGACGCCCCACGTTCTGAAAAATATGTGCCACGGCATATATTTTTCGACGTCCGCAAGCGACACCTCCAACGTGCGCACCCCCGAGAACGGGCGCGGCTTGTCTGCGGGGGCTACATACTTGTGCGCGCGTTTTTCCGCTTCGGCAAACGGCAGAATCCTGCCGTCGACAGCCGCCGACTTGCGCTCGAAATCGTCGCGAATCTTCCTCTGCGAGTCGAGCACTTTCAGCTTGTAAGCCCGCCCCGAAGTCCCGAGCAAATTGGCGCAAACGCCCGAAACGAGACTCGCATCGCCCACGCGCTGGACAATGCCCGAATAAAGCGGCGCAAGCTTGACGGCGGTGTGCAGCTCGCTCGTAGTAGCTCCCCCAACGAGCACGGGCAGGTGCACCGAATTTTTTTCGAAGAGTTTCAACACATTCGCCATTTCGTCGAGCGACGGCGTGATAAGCCCGCTAAGCCCGACCAAATCGGCGTCCTGCGCGGCCTCCAAAATCCTTTCGGGCTCTACCATAACGCCCAAATCGATAACGTTGAACCCGTTGCACGAAAGCACGACGCGCACGATATTTTTGCCGATGTCGTGGACGTCGCCCTTGACGGTGGCAATTACGATTTTCGCGCTGCCGCGCTTCGAGGCGGACTCCATAAACGGTTCGAGTGCCGCCACCGCGCGCTTCATGACCCTCGCGCTTTTTACGACCTGCGGCAGAAACATTTTGCCCGCGCCGAAAAGCTCGCCGACGTGCTTCATCGCGCCCATCAAATCCTCTTCGATTACACGCAACGCGCTCTTCTTTTCCCCGTAGAAATGCAACGCCAGAGCCTCCGCCTTGTCGTCAAGCCCCTTGACAAACGCCACGCGCAGCTTCTCCTCCCAAGGCAGCGAGTCGAAGTCCGATTCCGCGCGGTTCTTGTGCTCGGCGGCGTCGGCTTTGAAGGAGTCCGAAATCGCCAAAAGCTTTTCGGTGGCGTCCGCGGAAGTGTTTAAGATAACCGCCTCGACGGCGTCCCTGAGCTTCGGGTCGATGTCGTCGTAGTTGGCGAGCATTCCCGCGTTTACAATGCCCATATCAAGCCCCGCCGCGCGCGCGTGGTAAAGGAAGACACTGTGCATTGCCTCCCTGACGGGGTTGTTGCCGCGCAGCGAAAAACTGATGTTGCTGACCCCCGCGCTCGTCCGCGCAAACGGGCACGTGCGCTTGATTTCCGCCACAGCCTTGATGAAGTCGATTCCGTAGCTGTCGTGTTCGGCCATGCCCGTTGCGACGGTCAAAACGTTGGCGTCGAAAATTATGTCTTCGGGCGCGAATTCCGCTTTTTCGACAAGCAGCTTGTAGGCGCGTTGGCACACCGAAATCCTGCGGTCGAGCGTCGACGCCTGCCCCTCTTCGTCGAACGCCATTACAATCGCCGCCGCTCCGAACTTTTTAAGCTCCCTCGCGTGGCTTAAAAATTTTTCCTCTCCCTCTTTGAGGCTTATCGAATTTACAATGCACTTGCCCTGAACACATTTGAGCCCCGCCACAATCGTGTTCCAGTCTGACGAGTCTATCATAATCGGCACGCGGGCGATTTCGGGTTCGGCTCCCGCAAGATTTAAAAACTTCGTCATGCACGCGGGCGAATCGAGCATGCCTTCGTCGAAATTTACGTCTATCAGATTTGCCCCGTTTTCGACCTGATTGCGGGCGACCGAAAGCGCGTCGCTAAAACGCCCCTGCTTAATCATCTTCCTGAACGCGGGCGAGCCCATAACGTTCGTGCGCTCGCCCACAAAGACAAACGGCGCGTTCTTTTCGCGAATAGTAAACGGTTCAAGACCCGAAAGCATTAACGCGCGGCTTCGTTGCCGCGGCTTGCGCGGCGCAAAAGCGCGGCAGGCTTCGACAAGGGCTGCGATGTGCGCGGGCGTAGTGCCGCAGCACCCGCCCATTACGTTCAGCAAACCGTCGGCGGCATAGTCGCGCATATAACGGGCGAAGTCGGCGGGCATTTGGTCGTAGCCGAATTCCGAAAGCGGATTCGGCATGCCCGCGTTCGGATAGCAGTGCGTAAAGCATTCCGCAACCCTGTCGAACGTCTCGATATACGGACGCATTTTTTCCGCGCCAAGCGAACAGTTAAGCCCCACAAAAAGCGGCTCGCAGTGGCGGATGCTCGCGTAAAACGCCTCGATTGTCTGTCCGCTTAAAATGCGCCCCGACGAGTCCGAAACCGTCATGCTAACGGCTATCGGCACGCGGACTCCGCGCTCCTGCGAGAGCGTCAAATACGCATAGACTGCGGCTTTCACGTTGAGCGTGTCAATCGACGTCTCCAAAAGGAACAAATCCGCCCCCGCCTCGAAAAGCGAGCGCATTTGCGCGTAATACGCGTTCGCGAGCGTGTCGAAATCAATCGCGCGTTTCGACGCGTCTTCGACATCGCAGGCAATGCTCGCAGCCTTGTTCATCGGGCCGATTGAGCCGGCGACAAAAAATTCGCCCGCGTCTTTGCCGAGCTTTTCGGCGGCCCGCGCGGCGGCGCGGCGCGCGACGCCGACGGCGCGGCGGTTTAGCCCGTCGATAAGCCCGTCGGAAATTCCGTAGTCGGACTGCGCAACATTTGTGAGCGCGAAAGTGTTCGCCGTTGCAATATCCGCGCCCGCCATATAGTAATCGAAATGGATATTTTCAATCACATCGGGGCGGGTGAGATTGAGCAGGTCGTTGTCGCCCAAAAGCTCGTGTTCGGACTTTTCCAGCTCTTCGCAACCCGCGCGGTAGTCACGCTCGCAGAGTCCCTGACGCTGCACGAGCGTGCCCATTCCGCCGTCGAGAAACACAATGCGCCTTTGTAAAAGCGTCTTTAATTTTTCGCCGCGTTCCGTAAAGTTCAACATTTCAAAAAATCGTGAAAATTATTTTTGCATACTCGCCATATGGGCGATGAGCCTGTCGTTGAAAGTCTTCGCCCCGTCGTGCCCCATTTGGCGCAACGCCTGCACGCGCGCGGCGACCTCCACCAAACGCGCCATATCGCGCCCCGGGCGCACCGGAATTATGAAATGCGGAATAGGGATTCCGAGAATGTCGAAATACTTTGTCTCCAACCCTGTTCTGTCCTCGACAATTCCCTTTTGCCATTCGACGAACGACACTATTATGTCGATAGACTTTTCCATTCGCACGCATTTTATGCCGAAAAGCTCCGCCACGTTGATAATGCCGATTCCGCGGCACTCCATATACCCGCGGCTGATTTCGCGTCCCTTGCCGAGCACTTTGTGGTCGTTTACCTTGACGCAATAAACGTAGTCGTCGGCGACGAGCGAGTGCCCCTTGTCGATTAGCGCGAGCGCGCATTCGCTCTTGCCTATGCCGCTGTCGCCGCGAATGAGAGTTCCTATGCCCTGAATGTCGATTAGCGTTCCGTGAATCGAAGTAGTCGGCGCAAACATTCTGTCTATGCGCACGATTATGTCGGCGGAAAACTCCTTCGACTTCATCTTCGTGCGCAAAAGCGGCAGGTTGAATTTCTGTGCGGCTTCCAACATTGGCTGCGTGGGCGCGAGATTGCGCGAAATTATTATGCACGGAATTTCGAGCTTCACCATTTTCTCCAAAACCGTCCTCTGCCTGTCGTCGGACATGTCGCACATATACGACATTTCGCCAGCTCCGAAAAGCTGGATTCGCTTCGAGGCGAAGTTCTTGAAATACCCCGTAATCGCGAGCGCGGGACGGTTTATGCTCGGCTCGAAAATAATCCTGTCCAAGCCGCCTTCGCCCGCCAAAATTTCGAGCCCCGTCAAGTCTTTGAAGACTTCGAAAAACTTTCTCACCGAAATTTCCTCGGGCTGTTTTATGTTGTTTAATTTTATGTCCATTTTCGAGCCCCGTTTTTTTGAAAAATTCTTACATCGAAAAATTTTCGCCCAGATAAAGTTTGCGCGCTTGTTCGTCGTTGACCAAAAAGTCGCTCGTGCCTGCGCATAAAACCGAGCCTTCGCAAATCAGATACGCCCTGTCGACAATGCTGAGCGTTTCGCGCACGTTGTGGTCGGTAATCAAAACTCCTATATTTTCGCGTTTAAGCCCGCGGACAATGTCCTGAACTTCGGCGACGCTTATGGGATCGACGCCGCTAAACGGTTCGTCCATAAGCAAAAAGTCGGGCTTTGTCGTGAGGGCGCGGGCAATCTCCAAACGCCTGCGCTCGCCGCCCGAAAGCGTGAACGCCATTTGGCCTGCCAAATGGCTCAAATTGAGCTTTTCGAGCATACCCATTGAATAGTCTTTCAGTTGCCTGCGCGGTATCGCGAGCGTTTCGGCTACCGCCAAAATGTTTTCGTAAACCGTGAGCTTCCTGAAAATCGACGCCTCCTGCGGCAAATAGCCAATGCCCATACGCGCGCGCCTGTACATGGGCACGCCTGCAACGTCTTTGCCGTTTAAGAACACGCGCCCTTCGGTTGCGGGAACAAGCCCCACAATCATATAAAAACTTGTTGTCTTGCCCGCGCCGTTGGGGCCCAAAAGTCCGACAATTTCGCCCGCCGAAACCTCTATGTCGACGCCCTTTACCACGCGCCGCTTGCCGTATTCCTTGACAAGCTTTTCAGTCCGTATCGACTTTTTTTCATTCATTGAATCCATGGCAAACATCTACCAAAAAACGCTGCTTTCTTGCAACACTTTTGATTGCCAATTTTAGTTTTTGCCCGAACCCGCTCCGCCTGCACCGCGCCTGCGAAAAACGCCGCCTTCGAACCACGCATCGACCGCCGAAAAAATATGGGCTGCAAGCCCCGCGGGCGGGAATAAAATATAACCCGCCACGACCGCAAAAAAACACGCCGCCGCAAACTTGTAGCGCAGTCTGAAAACCTGCCCCACCCCAGGCACGCAGAAACTCGCCGCGCACGCGATAACCGAATCAAAAACCGAACCGACCTTCATAAAAAAATCGGGCGGCAAGACACCCGCGCCTACGCCGCCACAAAAAGCTGTAAAAACTTGGAAGTCCGAAACACTCGGCGCGTTATTTCGCGGCGGGCGCACTCGCGTTTATGCGCTTAATAAGCTCGTCGGAAAGGTCGAATTCGGGCTTGGCAAACAGGCAGATTGTCTTAGCCAAAACGAAATCGGCTTTCTTTTCCTTGGCAAGCTTTTCGACTTCCTTCGAAATTTCCTCGAAGTGAACCTGCTGAATGCGCTGCGCGCTTTCACGCAAACGCGTTCTTGCCTGCTCGGAAATGTTTTTCATGTCGGTTTCGATTTTCTGCAATTCCACGAACTTGGGCTGTCCTTCGGTTTCCAAAATCTTCTGCTGCGCCTCTTTCGTCAAAGCGGGATTCTTCGCTTTTTCCTGAACCGCCTGCAATTCCTTGACCAAAGCCTGACGCTTTTCGTCCATTTTCTGCAATTCGTTCTTTGTTGTTTCGGCGGACGCATTTATTTGCGCGGCTGCCTCTTTTGCCTTGTAGAAGCTTTGGTAGACTTTCGCCATATCTACATAGAATATCGACTGAGCCGCGTTAAGAATCGAAAAGGCCGAAATAGCCGCGAGAATTGTGATTACTTTTTTCATATTTTTTTAGGTTGTATTAATCTGTTTAGAAAAATTTTTCCGTATTTTGTTCCCGATTTTCCCGAAATTCCGCCGAACCCCGATTAGAAAACCGTTCCGAACGAGAAGTTGAACTGCAAGCCGTCGTCGTTGTGCTCGCCCGCCTTGACGGGCAAACCGAGGTCGATGCGCATAGGCGCACCCATAAGAATGATTCGCAAGCCGACACCCACGTCCGAATTGTAGTCCGACGGGTCGAAGTCCCAGCTGCCGTCGTTCAGGAAGCCGATGTCGTAAAACACCGCAAAGCGCACGGGATTGAACACTTCGATTGAATATTCCGCCGACGCGAACCCGAACGAATTTCCGCCGAACGGCTCTTCGCTCGTCGCGCCCAACCGTCCGACTTTTCTGTATTTGAAGCCGCGCAAGTTGTAGCCGCCGCCAAGGAAGTATTTTTCGAAATACGGCACTTCGTCGCCGCACGTTCCGCAAACGCTGCCTATGCGCCCGACAATCGACAACACCTGCGTCCCGAAGTCGAACGTCGGAATCCACCAGCCGCCGCGCGCCTCCAAGCGGTAGATGTTCGTCTGTCCGCCGAAGATTCCGCCCGCCAAGTCCTGCAAGAGCTCGAAACGCGTTCCGCGCGTGGGCATAAGCAGACTGTCGCGGTTGTCACGCAGGAACGAAAGCGACACCTGCGAGACCGTCCTGTTGCCGATGTCGCCTCTGTCGCGCCGCATAACGCCGTCGGTGATAAGCTTGTTATCGACATCGTAAATATCGACATTTTCGATTTTATACGCGAGCTTCGCCTCAATCAATTCATACACGCGCTTGCGGATATAGTTCTGCATGCCCAAACGCGTTTCCGAGTAGTAGTCCGAATAGTAGTCCGACTGCGACCTGTATAACTCGAAGCCATACGCCAAGTCGCGGTTGAACACCCAAGGCTCTTCGAAGTTCAACACAACCTGATTGCTCTTCAAACCGATGCTGCCGCGCAGCCTGAATTTCTGCCCCGCGCCCTGAAAGAAACTGTCGGGATTTTTGTAGTCGAAATTGCCCTGCGAAAGTTCGACAGTGCCCACCAGACTCTCGACCGTGCTGAAACCCGCGCCGAAAGTGATGTTGCCCGTGCGCCCCTCTTTGACGATTATGCGCAAATTACGCCTGTTGGGAATGTTCGAAGCTTCGGGCGAAAGACTTACTTCGTCGAAAAACCGCGTTTCCTTCAAGCGGTTTTCTGACTGCTTCATACGCGCCAAATCGAAAATCTCGCCGGGGGCGAGCGCGAGTTCCCTGATAATCACCTCGCTCTTTGTCTTCGTATTGCCCTGAATCGTTATCGACTCCAAATAATACTTGTCGCTTTCTACAATGTCGATAATCAGGTCAATTTTTCCGTTTTCCAGATTCGGGCGGCGCAGCACGCGCACAATCGTGTCGATATACCCGTATTCGCCGTAGTAGGTTTTAATTGCGTTCGACATTTTGTCGACGCGCTCGGGCGAAAACACATTGCCGTCGGTCAAATCGAAATAGTCGACAAACTCCTCCAACTTTTCCGTCTTGAAAAGCTTGTTGTTCTTGAATTCGACCTTTCCGACTTTGTATTGCTGGTTCGGGACAATGTTGATTGTGATGTCCATATCGCCGTCGCCGTCGGGAAAGTCGAACTTCACCTTGTCTTCGTCGATTTCAACATCGAGATAACCGTGATTGCGGTAGAATTTGCGCAGCGTCTCCAAGTCGGCCTTGAATTCGTCCTCCTTGAACCTCCCATTGTCCGTAAGATACGAAATCACGGGAATCCACGTATCGGTCTTCATTTCCGATTCCAACTTCATCGAGTTCACCGAATCCTTCTTGTCGCGCCCGAAAAGTTTTTTGTAGAACTTACCCCAGAAACCATAGTGCCGCTCGACGGCTGGGTCACCCGTGAAGAAAATGTTTTGAATTTGAATGTCCGCGCCCTCGTCGATGTTGAAGACAACCGCGCCCTTGCCGAGCTCGTCGTTGCGCTGAATCGAATACGAAACCTTCGCGAGCGCGTAGCCCTTCTTGACGTAAAAATCCCTGATTTTGTCGGCGTCGCGCTTGACGGTAACTTCGTCGAGCACCGACCCCGCATACGAGACAATCTCGCCCTGCAACTTCGACGCCCTGTAAGTTTTGTTACCGTTGAACGCGATTTCGGCAATGCGGAACTTCGGCATTACACGCAGTTCCACAACCATTTTATTCGCGGCATTCAGGCTTTTCTTCGCCGTAATCAGGTCGTATTGGCCCGTCGAGTAAAGCGAGCGAATCGACTGGTCGAGCGCGAGCTGGCTGAACTTCTCGCCCTTGCGCACGCTCAAATGCGCCGCAACCGCGTCTTTCGAAACCGATTTCGGGCCTTCGATGACAATGTTGACAGCTTCAACCTCCGCGCCGTCCGCGCCCTGCTGCGGGAACGCGCACAGCGGCGCAAACAACGCCGCCGCGACAAACGCCGCCTTCGTAAAAACAAGTCCAATTCTGCGCGTAAATTCGGGCATAAAAAAATCAGTTAAATTGAGTCCTCTTCCCTTTCGTAGTTCTCGTAGCGCGTATAGCTGCGGTTGAAAAGAAGCGTTGTCGGCCCCGTCGGGCCGTTTCTTTGCTTTGCGATTTCCGCGCGAATAAGCCACCCCGAGCTGCTCAAAACATCGTCGGTCGACTTCTGGCGGCTGAGCAAAATAATCACGTCCGCATCCTGCTCGATAGAGCCCGATTCGCGCAAGTCGCTCGGGCGCGGCGGACGCGTTTCCTTTTCGCTGTCGCGGTTTAGCTGCGCCAACACAATCACGGGTGCCATAAGCTCCTTCGACATCGCCTTCATTCCGCGCGAAATCTCCGCGACTTCCTGCTCGCGCGGCATAGTCGGATCCGACCCGCGCAAAAGCTGCAAATAGTCCACCACAATTAGCCCCAGCTTCTGGTTTTGCTGGCGCAACTGCTGGTTCAGACGCCGCGCCTTTGCGCGCATCTCCAAAATCGAAAGACCTTCCGAGTCGTCAATCCAAAGCGGCGCGCCCTTCAATTCCTTGACCGTCGACTGAATGTCCTCCTGCTTGCCCTGTTCGAGCCTGCCCTCGCCCAGCTTGTATTGGTCGACCCTCGCGCGCGAGGCGATCATACGCATATAAAGCTGGTCCGCCAACATTTCGAGCGAAAACACCAGCGTCGGCGCGGGATTTTTCCCGAAAATCGCGCTTTCTACAATGTTGAGGGCAATCGAAGTCTTGCCCGTGCCCGGACGCCCCGCAATGACAATCATCTCATTCGGATGCAAACCGCGCATTTTTTTATCGAGCACCGTGAATCCCGTCGGAATACCGCTGAGCGCGCCCTTGTTGGCGATAATCTGGTGGATTTTCGCCAAAGCCGACTCAACCTGCTCCGACGCCTTTTTTATCGTGTCGCCGACTTGGTCGTTGTTTATGCCCAAGAAGGTTTTTTCGACATCGTCCAAGAGCGAGTCAATCGCCCCCGTATTCGTGCGGACTTTTTCGAGAGTATCCACACACGCCTGCGAAATGCGGCGCAAAAAATACTTTTCGCGCAAAATTTCCAGCCATTGCCGAAAGCTCGCAATAGATTCCAGACGCGACAAAATCTTCTCGCCGATGTAGTCGACGCCGATTTTTTCGAGCGCGCCCATCGACTTCAACCGTTCAGAAAGCGTAATCGGGTCAATCGGAGCGGTTTCGTTGTGAAGCGACAACATCGCCGAAAAAATCGCACGGTTGCGCTGGTCGAAAAAGTATTCCTCCCTAATCTTCTCGGCAACGCACAAGTTCATAAACTCGTTTGATTCGTCGAGAAGTATGCACCCCAGCACGCCCGCTTCGGCGTCTACATTGCGCGGGGCGTCGTCGCTCCAATTAAATTGCGTCGACAAGAAAGCCCCGACATCGTGTTTTTGCGACGCCGCGGCTTTCTTCGACAATGATTTGCCTCTACTACTTTCGGCCATAGCGGCAAAACAAACTATAAATTACTTGGCTTCTTCAATCGGATTTTCCGAAACAACTTCGAAAGAGAATTCAACTTTTACGTCGTTGTGAAGCTTGATGTGCGCCGTGTGCTTGCCCAATTCCTTAACGGGACGCTCCAACGAAATCGCCTTCTTGGGAAGTTCGATGCCGTTTTCGGCGAGCTTCGCGACCAAATCCGAACCCGTAACCGAGCCGAAAAGCTTGCCGCCTTCTCCCGTTTTCACCGCGAAGGCAATCGTCATATTTTCCAGAGCCTTCGCAACGGCCTGCGCGTTTTCAAGCTCCTTGGCTTCCCTGATTTCGCGAGCCTTCAAAAGGGCTTCTATCTGCTTTTTGTTCGCCTGCGTTACGGGGATAGCTATTTTCTGCGGGAACAAAAAATTGCGCGCATAACCCGCCTTGACGGAGATTTGTTCGCCTTCGCCGCCCAAGTTGGGCATAGGCTTTACCAATAATACTTTGCTTGTTGCCATAATTGTTTCTGTTATGTTAAAAGTTTATTAAAAAATGCGTTTTTTCTGCACAATCAAAACGGAACATCGTCTTCCAAATCGTCCTGCGGAGCGGGCTGATGCTGGCGCGCACGTGCCGGAGAGGGCGCATAGTCGGCGTCGAAGCCTCCGCCCGAGGCGTTGTCGCGCGCACTTCCGATAAATTCGAAGCGTTCCAGCACAACAACCAATTTTGTGCGCTTCTGCCCCTGCTTGTCTTCCCAAGAGTCCTGACGCAAACGACCTTCAACCAAAATCGGCTTGCCCTTCGAGAAATATTTGGAGATGTTTTCGGCGGTTCTTCCGAAAGAGTCGATGTCTACAAAACAGGTTTCGTCGCGTTGCGAGCCGTCTTGCGAACTGAACGAACGGTTTACCGCGATTGAAAAACGACAGATGCTCGTTCCACTCTGCGTCTGGCGCATTTCGGGGTCTCTTGTCAGATTCCCCATCAAAATGACTCTGTTGAACGAAGACATTGTAATCCTCCCGAAACTATTTCGCGATTGCGATAAAGCGGTCAACCGTCTTGTCAAGACGCAGTTTTTCCGTGATTACGGCAGTCGACGAAGTCGGGCCTTCGTAGTCAAATCTTACATAGATGCCCGCGGGGAAGTTGCGGTCGGTCGCACGCGCAAATGTTTTTTGGCCGAGGTTCTCGGCAGATTCAACCTTGCAGCCCGTCGATTCGATAACACCTTTGAGTTTTTCAATCAAAGTTTCCACAGGTTCGTTGTAGCCTCTCGTATCGAGAATGAATGTTGTTTGATATTTTTTGTTCATATTTTTACTTTTTTTTAAAATTGTTTTTGTTCACGTCCGGTCGCCCCAAACCGTTTAAAGAGCAACCGAGTAAAACCCCTTCAAGGCAAGCCCCAGAAGCCGCCCCCAAAGCCGCTCTTCCGAAAACTTTGGAAGCTGCCACCTTTTAAAGAGCGCGCCCTTCAAGACATCCCCGAGAGGTTTGCCGCTTCAAGAAACACGCATCTTCAAAACGCCCTCGTTTAGGAGGCCACACCTCTAAAACCAAAGCCAGACTCCATGTAGCCTTTTCAACCCCTGCAACTTCGCTCCCATTAAAGTGAAGCCGCAGTTCGATTGTGGATGTTTTGAGCCTTGTCAAGCCCCTTTGAAATTATATCCGAAACAATCGCCTTTATGTCAACCGACATAATTGCGTCTGTATCGGACTCCGAGAGCGGGCTCAGAACATAGTCGGCAAGCGACATCTGCTTAAACGGCTTGACTCCGATTCCGACGCGAATGCGCACAAAACCGTTCCCGATTTTTTGCATAACGTCGTCGACACCGTTGTGCCCGCCGCACGAGCCCCCCAAAGAGAGCTTAACGCGCCCCACAGGCAGGGTGATGTCGTCGTAAATCACGGCAGTCTGATTCGGCTGAATCTTGAAAAACGCAAGCGTCTTTTTAACGCCTTCGCCACTGTTGTTCATATAGCCGTCGCAAAACGCCAAAAGTGCAGTATCGCCCGCGACCGCCGCCTTCGCGACAAACGCCCCGCAATACTTGTTTTTGACGAACACCGCGCCGGTAGCATCGGCAAGCTTTTTCAAAAGCATCGCGCCCGTATTGTGACGCGTTCCGACATAATCGACGCCCGTGTTGCCGAGACCGAATATGATTTTTACAGACATCTTGAAATTTTAAAGAACGGTCGAACTCCGCCCACAGCAACAAATTCTCGCGCAACGGGCAGAAGTCCGGTATGGCGCAACTACTTGGCGGCAGGCGCGGCAGGCGCGGCAGCCGCGTCGGCTGCGGCCGCATCGGCGGTAGCGTCGGCTGCGGGCGCGGGTTCTTCTTCAACCTTGACCAAGTTGCAGGTGACAATCGCGTCTTCAATAACCGATTCGATTTCCACGCCTTCGGGAACTTTGATATCCTTCAAGTGGATAGCGTCGCCGACTTTAAGCGGCGACAAATCGACGAAAATGAATTCGGGCAAGTCTCTCGGACGGCACTTTACGCGCACTTCGTGTTCGTGAATTTCGATAACGCCGTTTTCGTTCTTGACACCGTAAGCTTCGCCTTCGAAGTGGAAGGGAACGACAGCCTGCATAGGCTTGCCTCTGACAACTTCGATAAAGTCAACGTGAATGGGGTTCCCTGTAAGAGGATGGCGTTCCACGTCTTTCAACATTGCATAACGTGATTCCGTGCCGTCGGAGAATTCCATTTCAATAAGAACTGCCTTGCCGACAATGGCTTTGAGCGCAACCGACAAATCCCTTTCGTTGATAAGCAGATTCTTTTCGCCGCTTTCGCCGTAGATTACCGCGGGTATTTGACCGTTTTTACGGTAGCGTTTGGCATTGTTGCCACCGAGTTCTGTTCTATTGGTTGTGTTTAGCTTTATTTGTTTCATTTTCTTGTCTTTGTATAAAATAGAAATGCGGTCTCATTGTCGCGAAAAAACTCCGCCGACAATAAACCCATAAATTTAAAGGGACATACTTTATTGCACTTGCCGACAAAATCAACAAAAATCTTCCTGTTTTTTATTTTTGGGAAACACCCCCTCCCCTTGCCGATAAAACACGCAATAAAAAGTTGACAACTCCCGACAATCCGACACACTCCGACACAAATTAACAACCTCAACCCCGCACTTTATTTATGGAAATCGTTCAGCACACAAACGCCGATATTACAATTCTTGTCCTAAAAGGAAGACTCGACGTAACCACAACTCCGATGTTGGAAACAAAATTCGACGCCGTTTTTGCAAGTGGTGCAAAAAAAATCCTCATTGATTGCACCGAGCTAGACTACATCAGTAGCGCGGGCTTACGCGCATTGCTGACCGCCGCGAAGACGGCGAAGAAGACAAACGGCAGAATCGTCCTCGCCTCGCTCAACAAGAACGTGAAGCAGATTTTCGAAATCTCGGGCTTCACCTCGATTTTCGACGTATACGAGTCGGGGCAGTCCGCAATCTCCTCCTTCTAAAAACCGCGAGGTCGCCTCGATTGCGAAATAATATTTTTATTTACGGAAACATTCCGCGTTGCGGAATGTTTTTTGTTTTTTAGTTTCGCAATCGAGGCTCTCGACTAAAAGACGGTTTTTCTTCGGACTTGCGGGCATCAGCCCGCCGACGCCTCGAAAAACGCGTCTTTTAGAACGAGCCTCGCGATTTTTAGTTCAGCACCCACGCTGGTTCTAACGCGATAAATAATGTAAACGAAACATAGTTTCGTTTTTGTAAAAGTAAATGCAATAAAAAGGATTTCCCGAATGGGAAAGACTTTTCTGAACCCTACTTCAATAATAACGAAACTCTGTTTCGTTTACACTATTTTGCGGATTAGGATACCCGTGGGTTCCCGATAAAAACGGGCGAGGCGCGTGCTACAAAGACACGTTTGTGAGCTGGTGGGATAGTGC
>URDC01000012.1 GCA_900546565.1 uncultured Opitutales bacterium | reverse complement strand
GCACAGACCACCCGAACAAACTGGCTTTTAGCCGTGAGTGCGCCTCTTAATCGAGTTTAAAAATCAAAAAAATCTTTCCTCAACGAGGAAAGATTTTCAGGTATATTAAAAATGAACTCGATTAAGAGGCGCACGCCCTTGCCGTTTTTTTAGGTTTGGGTTGGGAGAATGACAAAGCCCCTCCCGCCTTGGCGGAGATTTTCACAACGCCCGCATTCTCGACAATAGAGCCTTTCAAAATCTCCTCGGCGAGGGGGTCTTCAAGCTCGCGTTCGATTGCGCGTTTGAGGGGTCGCGCACCGTATTTTTCGTCCCAGCCCTTGGCAATTAGGAAATCGACGGCGGATTCGTCGAGGTTGATTTTCATATTGCGCTCGGCAAGACGCGATTCCAGCTTTTTGAGTTCGAGCGCGACAATCTTCTTCATATCCGACTTGTCGAGACTCTTGAAAAGCACAATGTCGCCAATGCGGTTGAGGAATTCGGGGCGGAACGACTTTTTCATTTCGTCGAAAACGCGCTGCTTGGTTTTTTCGAAATCCGCATCGGCATCGGGAACGCCGAACCCGAGCGAAACCTTTTTCTGCAAAATGTCCGCACCTACATTGCTAGTAAGAATGATGATTGTGTTGCGGAAATCGACCGTGCGCCCGAGACTGTCCGTGAGGCGGCCGTCTTCGAGAACCTGCAAGAGAATCTGCGCCACGTCGGGGTGCGCCTTTTCGATTTCGTCAAACAAAATCACACTGTAAGGACGGCGGCGAACCTGCTCGGTAAGCTGCCCGCCCTCTTCGTGCCCGACATACCCCGGGGGCGAACCGATTAGGCGCGAAACCGAGAATTTTTCCATATACTCGGACATATCGATTTGAATGAGAGCGTCCTGATTGCCGAACATCTGCTCCGCCAAAATCTTCGCCAAATACGTCTTGCCGACACCCGTCGGACCGAGGAAGAGGAACGAGCCAATCGGACGTTTCGGATCCTTCAACGCAGCCCGCGAGCGGCGCAGGGCGCGGGCAATGACGACAGTCGCCTCGTCCTGCCCGACGACATTCGCCTGCAAAGTCTTTTCGAGTTCGAGAAGCTTCTTCGCGTCTTTCTGCTCCATGCGCGCGAGCGGAATGCCCGTCCACGACGAAACGACCGCGTAAATATCGTCGACATCAACCGTGCTCTTTTTGCCTTTGAGAGTCTTCTGCCACGCCGAAACAATGTCGTGCTTTTGTGCGTCCAAAGCCTTGATTTCGTCGCGGACTTTGGCGGCGTCTTCAAAACGTTGGTTTTTGATTGCCTCGTCGCGCAGCGATTTGAGATTTTCTATTTTTGCGGAAATCTCGCCCACCTCGGCGGGACGCTCAACCATCTTTATACGCGCCCGCGCACCCGCCTCGTCAATGACGTCGATTGCCTTGTCTGGCAGAAAGCGGCTTGTGATGTAGCGGCTTGAAAGCTTCACGGCCTCTTCAATCGCGGCGTCGGTGTAGACGCAGCTGTGGTGCTTCTGGTAGTTGCCGCGCAGGCCCATAAGGATTTTCACGGCGTCCTCGACACTCGGTTCGTCGACTTTCACGCTCTGGAAACGGCGGTCGAGCGCGCTGTCCTTCTCGATGAACTTGCGGTATTCGGCAATAGTTGTTGCGCCTATGCATTGCAGCGAGCCGCGCGAGAGGGCGGGTTTGAAGATGTTCGAGGCGTCCATAGCCCCTTCCGCCGCGCCCGCGCCTACAATCGTGTGAAGCTCGTCGATGAACAAAATCACGTTCTTGTCGCGCTCGACTTCCGCCATAAGCTGCTTGATGCGCTCTTCGAACTGTCCGCGGTATTTTGCGCCCGCAACCATAAGCGTCATATCGAGCGAAATCACGCGCTTTTGCAGAAGCAGTTCGGGCACTGTGCCGTTTGCGATTTCCTGCGCGAGACCCTCGACGATTGCGGTTTTGCCGACGCCCGCCTCGCCAATCAGGACTGGATTGTTTTTGCGTCGGCGGCAGAGAATCTGGATTACGCGCATAATCTCGTTCGCGCGCCCGATTACGGGGTCGAGCTCTCCCTTTTTTGCGAGTTCGGTGAGGTCGCGCCCGAACGCCTGCAACGCGCCCTTTGCCTGCGTGGGACGCTCGCCCGAGTCTTCGCCGTCGCCCTCGCCGCGGAACGCGTCTTCGGAGTTCTCCTGTGGATTGTCCGGATTGTCGCCGACAAAATCGAAGGAAAGCTCCTCCAAAATCATCTTGCGGCACTTGTTGAGGTCGATACCCTTCGACTGCAAATACTCGACGGCGAGCCCTTCGCCAACGCGCAAAATGGCAAGCAAAAGGTGCTCGGTGCCGATATAGTTGTGCCCGAGCCGCGTGGCTTCGTTCGAGGCAAAGACAAGCGTCTTTTTCGCGCGAGGCGTATAGGGAATTTCGTTGGCGTCGACATCGCCTTCGCCGTGCGGCAGACGCTCCCTGATTTCGGCAATGGAATCCGACACCGAAAGCCCCGCCCGCGTGAGCACGTTCACGGCTATGCCCTCGCCCAATGCTAGTATGCCCAAAAGCAAGTGCTCGGTGCCGATATAGTTGTGCCCAAGCGCGATTGCGGATTTTTTCGCGTTAACAAGCACCAGTTGCGCTCTTTTAGTAAGGGGTTGCATTTGATTATTTTCTCTTAGTAAAGGTTTTCTGTTTGATTTCGGGTAGGCGCGCGATTTCGCGGTTCAGAAGCCTTGCGCGAAGCTCGTCGCGCTCGTTGTCGTCGGCAGTCTCCACACCATAGTGCGACTCCAAATGCATGGGCTGAACGATGTCGGCGAGGTCGTCGAGCGCGTCCAAAACGGCGTCGGAGTTACCCAGCATATTCATATCCGCGGCGAGCCTTAGCACCGACAAGTGCCCCAACGCCTCTTCGGTGTCGATAAGCTTGCAGTTTTCGAGCGTTGCGCGGGCGCGCAAAAACTTGTCGATAAGCATCAGCGGCGAGTCTTCCAAATACTTCAACCGCGCGTCAACTTCAAACTGACAAATTTTTTTGCAAAAAGTTTTGATTTTTTCGATAATTTCCGCTTCGCCAACCCCGAGCGTATTCTGGTTGGAAAGCTGGTAATAGGCGTTGTATGAGTCGCTGCCCTCGCCGTTCGAGCCGCGCATGACCATTCCCAGCTGGTTGAGCCCGCGCACGACCTTTTCAATCTGGTTGTTTATCGAAAGCGCGGGCAGGTGCAGCATAACCGACGCCCTCATACCCGTGCCCGTGTTCGTCGGGCACGCCGTGATGTAGCCGATGTCCTTGCTGAACGCGAATTCCAGATTTTTTTCGATGTCGTCGTCGAGTGCGTTCGCGGTTTTGTAGAGCGTAGAGAGCGCGAGCCCTTCGCCGAGAACCTGAATCCTGATGTGGTCTTCTTCGTTGATGAACACGCTAATGCAGCCGTCGTCCGAAACGAACGCACCCTTTGCAGCGTCGACAACGTCAAGCTCCTTGCTGATTGCGCGGGTTTCGAGCAGCATATCCCTGTCGTAGTCGGAAATGCTGCCCATATTATAAAGACGCGCCCCGCGCATTTTGCCCGAGGCTCTCACGCCCTCCACACACCTGTTGTAAATGTCGGTAATCTGGCGGGTGTTCGCGCAGTTGGCGAACTTTCTGCCTTTGAGATTGCGCGCCAAGCGGATTCTCGACGAAATTACAACCGCCGAGTTTTCCCTGTGTGTGTCTTTGCCTAAAAAAGCCATTTCTTTTTTTTTGATTTTAAGTTTTAGCCGAAAGCCTCAAAGCCGCCCAAACCCCGTTTCAAGGATGTTCAACCCGAAATTTCGAACCCGACGCCCCCCCCGTTTTCCGCCGCCAAGCCGCCGCCGTTTCCGCCCCGACAAGAAACCCGCGCGAGAGAGCCCCGCATAATTTTCGCTATTCGGAATGCGGCAGGGCGTTGATTTTGTCGCGGATTTTCGCGGCGTCTTCGTAGCGTTCCTGCTTTATGGCTTCGTCGAGTTCGCGTTGAAGGGCTTCGAGCGTTTTTTCGCCGTTGGAAGAATCTGCCGCTTGAACCTTGTCGGGCTTGTCGCCCGCTAAACCCGACGCGCCGCCCGCGCCCTGCCCCGATTTTGCGGCGTCCGCGGCGTCAAGCAACGCCGAAACGTCCGACAAGTCGGGCAGCTCGGGCCGGTCCTGTCCGTCGGAGTCCGCCGAAAGCTTTTCGGCGGCGTCGCCAATCTTTTTTATGATGTCGTCGCCCACCGATTCAATCGCCGAATTTACCACATTGTCCAAGTCGGCGAGGAAGTCTTCGCTCAAAAAGTTCTCGCGCTTTGCAAACGCCGCCGAGATGTCGACATTCGGTGCGTGGTGCTTGGGCGTCTTGCCCTTGTGGGTATAGGAACCGTGCATTTGTTCGAGCATGTCAAGCAGCGCGTCGTCCATAATCGAGTAGCAGTCGGGACACGAAAACTTGTCGCCCTTTTTGAGCTCGCCGATAGTCGCCCCGCACGTCGGACACACGCCGCGGCGCACCTGTTTAAGAGCCTTTTGCTCGAACGCCTTTATTTGGGGGTCGAGATTTGCGGGAATATTCGGGTTGTCCAGCGCGAATTTCTTGGCGCATTCTTCGCAAAAATGCAGCGTCAGCTTTTCATTTCCCGAAATTCTCGTGATATGAATTACGGCGGGTTTGCCGCACCTGTCGCATTTGTATTCTTTTGCCATATGGAAATTGAAACTCCCGAAGCGTCGGGGGCGCAACCGCCGCCCTACGCCAGTTTAAGCAGTTCCTCCGTCGGAGGAATGTCCTTTATTATCTGCGATTGCAGAGGCCCTACGCCGATGTATCGTAAATTCGGAAGATTTTTTAAGCTTCCGTCGCGGTCGGCGATTTCGATTACGCTCTTGACGCAGAAGGCGACATAACGCTTCGCCTCTTCGGGGAGGTCGGCAAAACTGCGGACTTTCGAAATGTCCTGCGCCCAGCCTTTGAGCTGCGCGTAAACGGGTTTGAGCGTCTTGCGCAGCGCGTCGCAGCGCGGAACCGACTTGTAGACTTTGCCCGCGGCGTCTTTGTAGCCCGTGCACACAAGCAGCTCGCCGCCTTCGCGCCAGTCGCCTTCGTATGAAAGCGCGTCGAGCTTGTTTATGACGATGTCGTTGTAGCCGCCGTAACGCAGAGCATCGCCCTTTTCGACCGCATCGAACCAACCGACCATACGCTGACGCCCCGTGCTTGTGCCGAATTCGAGCTTTTTAAGCTTCTTGGCAAGCGGGTGCTCGTCGTTCATCTGCGTGAGGAAGACGTGCGTGCCGACCTTTGTGTCATACGCCTTGCAGCAGCCGAGCGTGTGAACCTCGCGAAGCGGAATGCCCGCGCTTTCGAAAAATTCGGGAACGCCCGTGTGCGATGCCGTCACATTCGGCGCAAAGCCGTGGCGTTTGTCGAGCCAGAAGGCCTGACCGTATTCGCCCAAAATGTATCTGCCCTGCGCAACCGCCTTCAAACAGGCGTCGCGCACGTCGCCGACATTGCGTGCAAGCTTTTGCCCCGCATTCCAGTATTCGTCGACAACCGCCTGAATATTGAGCTCGAAGGGGTTTGCGCCCATAAACTTGTGGAAGTCGAAATCCGATTCCGTAAAAACGCCCTCTTTTATCGAGTCCGCATTCGCGCGCAACTCGGCATTCGTGAGCACGTCGAAAAACGACGCCCACTTTTCGGGACTCACCCGACAGACATATTCAATCGTGCGGCAGGCTCTGTCAAGACGCGCCGCCATCTTCGCCTTGAAGTGCTCCTCCGAGCCGAGCAGCTCCGCATAGCAAATCTGGAATTGACCCGTTTCGTCGACATACGAGGGCGTTATTCCGCGCCCCGTCGAGCCGCGCGGCTCTTCCTTCAAAACATTCACGCGGTAGTCTTCGAAAGCGAGGTCGAGCAGCCTGTGGCCGACATCGCTAATCATCGCCCGTTCGTCAATGAGCAGACGGTCGAAAATCGAATAGCCCCGCTTTTCAAGCGGCGCGCCCTCCCAGACGAATTTTCTGGGGTCGGCAACGACGCCCGCGCCGATTGCCAAGGTTTCGACATCCCTTTCGATTACGCCCGCGGGCAGCAAATTGAGTTTTACGCCGCCGGCGGTGTGCCCCGAGTTCGCGCCGCCGTTTACCTTCATCACAATCGCTACAACGTCTTTGCGACCCGATTCCGACTTCAATTCGTCGATAACTTCGTAGATTAAACGCCCCTTGCCTTCGTCGCCCATACTTATGCCGACGTCCGCTATGATTTGACTGTTGAATTTTGTCAATGCCATTATATTAAAACTCCATTTTTTGACTTCCGTTCAATGTTGCGTGTTCCGCGACTTTTTACAACACTTTTTTAATTTTTATTTGACTAATACGCAAAACAGCCAAACATTTCACATTCGTGTGCGGTCGCGCCGAGGCGTTTTTCGGACTTCCACCGCATCCGATAGCCGCCGCGCCGATTCGGGATTTTCCCATCTCCCGAAACCGCAGCCGCAAACAACCGAATTTAACGCTATGAAACCTGCTACAACTTCCAAAATAAACATACACCTTATAAAATTCGCCGCGCGCTTTCTCGTCCTTTGCGCCGCTTTGGCGTCGGCGCATACTTCCGCGGCACAGCCCAAACAGTCGGCGGAAGTCTACGGCGACATTCCCGATTACGGACAATATTACCTCTCGCCCGACTTCGTCCGTTGCGGCGGCGGCAAAATAGCCGTCTCGGCGCGAACGGGCAAGGCGGTTTTGACACTCGACGGAAGCGGAAAAGTCCTGAGCAAAATCCCGCTTCCGACATTTTCAAGCGGCGTCGACATCTCAAAAGACGGCAAAACACTCTTTGCCACACTCTATTGCTTCAACGGCAAATTGCTGAAAATAGACGCCGAAAGCGGCAAAACAACCGCGCAGGCAGACGTAGGGCACTTTCCCCGCGCCCCCAGAATTTCGCCCGACGGCAAATTCGTCTACATCTGCAACCAGTTTAAAAACATAGTCAAAAAGTTCGACGCCCAAACACTTAAAGAACTCGGAGAAGCAAAGGCGGTTCGCGACCCCTTCGCGGTCGATGTCTCGCCCGACGGCAAAACGCTCGTCATCGTCAACCAGCTGCCCGAGGCAAAGGGCGGACTCTACGAGGAAAACATCGCCGCCGCCGTCAATATCGCCGACGCCGAAACAATGCAGACAGTCGCCGCCGTCAACCTGCCAAACGGCGCAATCAACGCGCAGGACGCCGCAATTTCGCCCGACGGCAAATTCGCCTACATCACCCATATCGTCGCGCGTTTCAACGTGCCCACAACACAGGTCGAACGCGGCTGGATTAACACAAACGCAGTCAGCATTATCGACCTCAAAGCCCGCAGCCTACTGGCAACAGTGCTTATCGACGACATCGAGCTGGGGGCCGCAAACCCCTACGGAATCACACTCGCCGACGACGCAAAAAAAATCGTCGTCGCCCAATCCGGCACACACGAAATCTGCGTTATCGACCGTATCGAAATGCACAAACGCATTTCCGCCGCCTACGCGCAAAGCAAAACGCCCCAAACAGTCGCCGAGGCAATCTGCAACGACTTGGCATTCCTTTCGAACATCAAAAAACGCGTCAAACTCGACGGATTCGGCCCGCGCCACGTCTGCGCCGTCGGCAACCGCGCCTTCGTCGGTATGTATTATTCCGACACCCTCAACACCGTAGATTTGTCGAATTTCGACGTCAAAAAAATTTCAATCGGCGGCAACGAGGTTCTCAACGAAGTCCGCAAGGGCGACCTCTTCTACCACGACGCTTCGTTGTGCTTCCAAAAATGGCTCTCGTGCATAACCTGCCATACCGAGGTGCGCTCCGACGCACTTAATTGGGACTTGCTAAACGACGGCATCGGCAACCCGAAACAGTCCAAATCAATGCTCTTTTCGCACTTCACGCCGCCTTCAATGATAACGGGCGTGCGCAAGTCGGCACAGCTGGCCGTGCGCAAAGGCATACGCTTTATCCAGTTCACGCGCCGCCCCGAAAGGGATTCGAAGGCAATCGACAAATACCTTATGAGCCTGCGCCCCATTCCCAGCCCGCACCTCGCCGACGACGGCTCTTTGACCGAGTCAGCCCTGCGCGGCGAGTTCATCTTCAACGAGGCGAAGTGCTCATATTGCCATACGGGCGATTATTATACCGATATGAAAAGCCACGACGTAGGTTCGGGACTGAACGAATATAAAAACTTCAAGTTCGATACCCCCACTTTGCGCGAAGTCTGGCGCACCGCCCCCTACCTCTACGACGGCAGGGCCAAAACCATATTCGATATGTTGCGCAAATTCAATAAGGAGGATAAACACGGCAAAACGAGCACCCTCAGCGACAAAGACCTCCTCGACTTGCAGGAATACATCCTCTCCCTCTAACCCGCGCCGACATAAAAACACCGCGTTTGAACACAACGCGCGGCAACCAAAAGCAACCGCCGCAAACGCCGCCTTTGCGCCCATAAACCCCGCAATAGGTCAGAGGTTGAAACCGTCGCGGAACGCGTGCCTGAATTTGCGCGAGGGGATAAATTTTACAAACGGCTTCAAAAGACGCTCGCCGAAAGTCGGGTCGCGCTTCAATAAATAACACTTCTTGTTCGCGATTTTTATATTTTTTTGCGCCTGTTGATACATCAGCCAGACGTTGAAAAACCGCTCTATCAAATACGCGGGAACACGGATTTTCGCATAGTCGCCGTCGAAACCCGACCAGTCCGAACGCCTTTGGAGCTCGAATAAAATGTCGAACGCCCACTTCATATACGCGTCGAACAATTCGCGCCGCATTACAAAATTCAGACAAAAATACCCGCCGTGCCCCGAAAAATATTCGCCTACATACGGGTAATATTCGGGATATTTTTCGCGCACAATTTCCGCAAGCAGCTCGTAGTCGGCAACCGAGTGCCCCGCGCCGACATATTGCTCCAAGACCGTGTTTTTAAACGTGAACCTGTTTGAAAGCAGAATGTCCGCACCCTTAAAATCGGGCGTCACGCCGCGCCAGGATTCGAAGATTTTTTCGAACTTTTTAAGCGCAATATCCTTTTGCGGCCTTGCCGCGTCCACGTCCGCGCCGAAAATATCCATAAAACGGCGGTAGTGGGCAAAGCCGATGTAGTCGGCTTCGGGGTGCGCGGGCAGATAGTTCCTCCAAACCCAGAACCACGCCGAAAGCTCGCCGAAATTCTTGTTGAACTTCGAAATATTGTCGCCGGTGTTGTCCTTCAAAATTCCGAGGTCGAATTTCGCGCCGTCGCAACCCGTCTGTATTGGAGCGAATATTTCGGATTCGAAAAGGCGCGAGGCCTTGTGGTATATGCAGAAAATTTTTACGGACATTTTTTGTTTTCCCTTCCAAAATTCGTTCGGAATTTTACCTCCGAAAAATCATATCGTCCAACGCCGAAGACAAATCGTATTTCGGCGTAAAACCTACTTCGCCAATCAGACGGCGGTTGTCGCCCACTATTGCGGGCGGCTGGTTCGACGGCTGCTCCTCAAAGCGCAAAAGCTCGGGACGCCCCAATTTTTCGGCAACGCTGCGGGCAAAGTCGGCAACCGTAATTCCGCGCCCCGAACACACATTGACCGCGTCCGAGACATCTGAAACTGCTATCGCCGCGAACGCCGCGGCTATGTCGGCGGCATACATATAGTCCTTCACAAGCGAGCCGCTTTTTATCACGACCTCCCTGCCTTGCGAGAGATTGTCCACAATCATTCCCGTCAGCCTCGACTTGTCTTCGCCCCGCCCGAAAACGTAAAATATCCTGCCGTATGCAAACGATATCGAGTTCTTGCGGCAGAAATATTCGGCGGTTCGGCGCAGCGTATCCTTGCAGAACGTATACGTCGTCTTGTCCGCATCAAGCCCGTCCGATTCCGCAAGCGGCGAGTCCTTGAACTTGTATTCAAAACACGTCCCCGCATAGACCGCCCGCACCCCGCCGTTTTTACGGAAGTGTTCGAGCATCGAAATTCCCGCCCGCAAATATTCGAAATTCAGGTTCGACGAAAGATAGTCGCCCGTCGTCTTCCATGCGAGATTCAGCAAATATTGCGGCTTCACCTCCGCAAAGACCGCCCCCAAGGCAGACTCGTCAAACAAGTCACATTCCGCGAATTTTACCCGACCGCCTTCCGCAACCGACCGCGCCGCCTCCGCGGCAGCCTTCGAACGGCAAACGGCAAAAACCTCAAAACCCGCTTCGCAAAGGGGTTTTATCGTCTCGCGCCCGATAAGCCCGCCCGCGCCCGTTATCAGAATCCGCCTATTTCCAGAACTCATAATTCGCGTCCCGTTCGTTTATTATTCGATTCGGACAGTCGGGCCATTTTATGCCGAAAGCGGGGTCGTCCCAACGCGCGCCTGCATAGTATTCGGGCATAAAAAATTCGCCGAGCTGGTAAAAAACCGTCGAAAAATCCGTGAGGGTCTGAAACCCGTGCGCGACTCCCGACGGGATGTAAAGCATCTTGCCGTTTTCCTCCGAAAGCTCGGTCGCAATCCATTTAAGATACGTCGGCGAGCCGCGCCTTATATCAACCAAAACGTCGTAAACCGCCCCCCTGAAACACGAAACCATTTTGATTTCCGGATACGGCTCTTTCTGGTAGTGCATTCCGCGCAGCACACCCTTTTTGATATTTTTGGATAAATTGCATTGCTTTATGTCGAAATCTATCCCGACATCGGCAAGCTCGCGGCGGCAAAACTGGCGGGCAAACGCGCCGCGCTCGTCGCGGAATTCGTCCAATTCCAAAAGATACGCGCCCGAAATTTCCAGAGGGGAGATTTTCATTTTGCCTTCTCCGAAATGAATTTTTCGATTGTTTCGGCTGTGCGCAGAACGTCGTTTTCATCGATATTCTGCGCTACTCCCACCCAGAACGTGTTGTTCATTATGAATTCCGTTGCGGGAAGTTTTGCGTAGTCGGCTTCGGAAAGTTCGTTCGAAAGCTTCAACTCTCCCGCCCCTATTCTGACGGGAACCGCCGCCGTCGTAAACATCGGCTGGCGCAGAATGTTGCCCGCAAAAAGCTGGCGTGTTCCGATGCCGTGTTTTTCGAGATATTCGACCATTTCGAATTTCGTCCACGGCGCGTTTTCGCGCACCGAAATCAAAAAACCGAACCACGACGGCGAACACTTCGCTTCTATTTTCGGAAGAATCAAATACTCGCCGAAACGCTCCAACTTCGACATCAGCACTTCCGCATTTTTGCGCCTCCGCGCCAAGAACGAATCGAGCTTTTCAAGCTGCGCAAGCGCGATTGCCGCCTGCCAGTCGGTAATCTTCAAATTGTAGCCTATGTGCGAATACGTGTATTTGTGGTCGTAGCCGTCGGGAAGATTGCCGAGCTTCATATTGAAGCGGTTCTTGCAGGTATCGTCGCGCCCGGGCTTGCACCAGCAGTCGCGCCCCCAGTCCCTAAACGAAAGCAGAATGTTGCGCAGAACAGGGCTGTTTGTGGCGACCGCCCCGCCCTCGCCCATAGTTATGTGGTGCGCAGGATAAAAACTGAACGTGCCTATGTGCCCGATAGTTCCAGCATATTTGCCGTCCCACTTAGCCCCGAGGGCGTCGCAGCTGTCTTCGATAAGCCAGAGATTGCGCTTTTTGCAGATTTCGCAAATCCTGTCCATATCGTACATATTTCCGAGCGTATGCGCCAGAAATACCGCCCGCGTCTTCGGCGAAATCGCCTCTTCGATTTTCCCGACATCGATGTTGTAAGTCCCGATTTCGGAGTCCACAAAAACGGGCACAAGTCCGTTTTGCACAATCGGATTCACCGTCGTCGGGAATCCCGCCGCGACGGCAACCACCTCGTCGCCCTTGCGCAGCGCGCGTTCGCCCAACTTCGGCGATGTCAGCGCGGAAAGCGCAAGCAGATTCGCCGAAGAGCCCGAATTTGTCGTCAGCGCGAACTTCACCCCCAACTTCTGCGCAAACTTTTCCTCGAATTCGTCGTTGAACCGACCCGCCGTAAGCCACATATCAAGCGAGGCGTCTATCATATTCGACAATTCCTCCGCACCAATATCCTTGCCCGAAGCGGGAATGTAGTTTTTCCGCTTCGGGGCTTCGTTTTTGAGGCATTCGGCATATTGCCGCGCCAAAGAAAGCATTTGCAGCCTAATTTCGTCCTTTGTCATTGCAAACTCCATTCCAATTTTTCGGCGTTCGCGCGAGCCGTAAACTTTTCTATTTGAGCTTCGGAAAAACCGCGCATTTGCGGATTCGCCGCATTCTCGCGATACCACACGGCGGTTTCGCGAACCGCCTCGTCGACATCGTATACGGGATACACCCCCAACTCGCGCTTTGCCTTTTGATTGTTTAGTTGAAGCAGCTGGGCTTCGTGCAACCCGTCGCCCGCGCCGACTTCGACGCGCCCCGAACCGAACGCTTCCGCAACCTTTCGCGCCACTTCGCAAACGCGGACAACCGAATTTTCCTCGGGTCCGAAATTATACCCGCTCGCGAATTTCGCGCCGTCTTTTAAAAGCTTTTCGCCCAGACGCAAATAACCCGCCAGAGGCTCGAGCACAAATTGCCACGGGCGCGTCGCCTGCGGATTGCGGATAACAACCGTCTCCCCCGCCGAAAACGCTCTAATGCAGTCGGGCACAAGACGGTCTTTCGACCAGTCGCCTCCGCCTATCACATTGCCCGCGCGGCAGGAACCGAGGGCATACACTTCCCCCTGCGACAAAAAAGACCTTCTATATGAAGATGTTAAGATTTCCGCACACCCCTTCGACGACGAATACATATCATACCCGCCCATCGGCTCGTCTTCCGTATACCCTTCCGGCCGCTCGCGGTTTTCATAGCATTTGTCGGTTGTGATGTTTACAAACGCCCGAACGCTTCCGCACTTTCGCGCCGCCTCCAAAACGTTGAGAGTTCCAATTACATTGGTCTCGTAAGTGCGCTTCGGTTGCGCATATGAAAGCCTGACAAGCGGCTGCGCGGCGAGGTGGAAAACGACCTCGGGGCGAACTTCGCCGAAAAAGTCTTCGAGAGCCGCGCAGTCCAAAATATCGGCAATTCTCTCTTTTTCGATAAACGACGAAACGCCCATTGCCCCGTATGCCGTCTTTTCGGTGTCGGGAATCAGCGAATACCCGAACACCCGCGCCCCCAGCAAATTCAGCCACAGCGCAAGCCACGAGCCTTTAAAGCCCGCGTGACCCGTAACCAAAACCCGTTTGCCTTTGTAAATTCCGCCGAAAGCCATATTACCAAACCTTCCAAGGCGCGTCGCCGTGCGCCCACATTGCATTCAGGTCGTTTTTGTCTTTTAGCATATCCATAGGACGCCAAAAACCCGTGTGCTTGAAAGCCGCCAGCTGCCCTTCGGCGGCAAGACGACTGAGCGGCTCGCGCTCCCAAACCGCGGCGGGCGTGTCGGGAATGTAGTCGAAAACCTCCGGCTCGCAGACGAAGAACCCGCCGTTAATCCACGTGGTCGCGTCTTCGGGCTTTTCCTGAAAATGCGCAACCGTGCCGTCGGGGGTTACGTCGATGTTGCCGAAGCGCGAGACGGGGTGCACCGCCGTGAGCGTCGCGTATTTTTTCGAGTCTCTGTGGAATTGCAGCAACTTGTCTATGCGTACGTCCGCGACACCGTCGCCGTATGTAAGCATAAAAGTTTCATCGCCGACATACTTTTTGATTCGGGCTATGCGGCCGCCCGTCATAGTGTTTACGCCGGTGTCGCAAATGGTGATTTTCCACGGCTCGATATTGTTTTTGTGAAGTTCGATTTCGTTCGAAGCAATGTCGATAGTGAAATCCGAATTCATATTGTGGAAATTCAGGAAGTAGTCTTTTATGACTTCGCCCTTGTATCCGCACATAACAATGAATTCGTTAAAGCCGTAGCTCGAATAGATTTTCATTATGTGCCACAAAATGGGCAGCCCCCCGATTTCGACCATGGGTTTCGGGCGAATCGACGTTTCTTCGCTCAGGCGCGAACCGAGTCCGCCCGCCAAAATTGCGACTTTCATTTTTTCAGAATCCTTTCTACCTTTGCGCGGTTTTTGCGATAATACTTCAACCGCAAATAAAACTGGCGTTTGAGAAAAAACAGCGGATTGCGCAACGCCATCTTCACTCCGTTCGCAAACACGGGCACGTTTTCGAGCGCGTCGGCGCAGCCGCCAAACGGCGTGTCTTTAAGATACGCAAAAAATAGCGGCGCGAAGGGGCTTGCGTTGAGCCCGCGCGGATTCGTCCATGGCTTGTCGCTGCCGCACATATGCACAATCCCGGGGTTGTCGAGAATTTCCGCAAGCTCTCCCGAATGAAGTCCGCCCCTTTTGCTGAAAATAAACGGCGTCATATTCCAGCGCGGACTTGCAAATTTCACCTTTCCCTTCAAAAGAATGTTGAGCACGTCCTGATCGAGATACTGCGAAACTCCATTTAGCTCGCGCGTCTTTTGCATAAACTTTTCGGACATATTGTCCGCGCGCAGCTTCGCGCAATTAAGCAGCATTACCCCCGCGTTGAAATAGTCGCGGTTTCGGCGTTCGCGCACGACCGCCGCATACAACCCCGAAATGTCGATGTCGTAAAACTTGCCGATGTCGTCGAGGCAAACCGTGTCGCAGTCTATGTAAACGGCCTTGTCAATCTCGGGGCAGAGTTCGGGAATCAGATACCTGAAACACGTCTCCATAGTTATGTAGCCCAAATGGACATCGACCTTGAACGACTCGAACTGCTTGGCGTCGATTCCCAAAAAGCGGACTTCCACTCCGCCCGCGGATTCCGCAATCTTTCGGCGGTTGTCGGCGGTAAGCCCCTTCGTCAAAACGAAGAACAGAAGTTCGCGCTTCGTGTTTGCGCGAATCGACCTAAACACCGTAGCGGCAAATTTCGCGTAGTTGTCGTCGGTCGCCAAAAATACGGAAATTTTTCCGCCCATGCCTTCCATTATCGCCCACCTCCGTTTTTATTTTTCAACGCGCTACAAATAACAATGTTGTTCCAATACGCCGCGCGAAAAAGCAACCACGGCTTGCGGAATATGTTTTTTAAAAACAGACGCAAAAACACCTTCCCTTTATTGTCGGAATACTTCGGGGCACAGTCCATATACTTTACAAAATGGACACAAAGCGGATTCAGCCAGCCGAATTGTTCGCTCCACGGCTTGAATTTATTCACATAGTGTATCAGCTTCGGCGCGCGCATAGCCGCGGCAAACTCGCCCGCTTCGTAGCAGGATTCCTCCAAATACGGCGGAACATACTGAGCGTTCCATTCAAGCGGCAACTCCCTGTATTCGTCCTTCAAAACGATGTTCAAAATCGATTGGTCGAACAAATTTATGTTGTCGGGCGATTCCGCCAAAAAGCGGAAAAGCCGCCCCTGAACATCGTTCCTGCGCCAGTATTCGAGGTTGAGTAAAAGCACCCCTGCATTGAAATAGTGGAAGTCTTTCGGCAAACCCACGCGGCGGACGAACTTCCGCCAAATACAGTCTTTTACCCCCGCGACGGCGAACCCCTCCATATCGGTGCCGAAAAGCTCGGCAATGTCGCCGGCAGCCGCCACATCGCAGTCGATGTAAAGAACGCGCTCCACAGTTTGCGGCAATAAACTCGCTATCGCAAACCTGAACCATGTCGACACCGTTATGTAGCCGTTCGACGGAAATTCTGCAAACATCTGCCTGTCAATACCTACAAATTCGACGTTTTCCGCCGCGCCTTTCAGCATTTCGACCGATTCCGCCGAAAGCCCGCCGTCCAAAATCCAGAAACGCACCCGCGCCGAACAGTTCGCCGCAACGCTTTTGATTGTGGTTTTAGCGTGCGGCGCGTAATTGTCGTCGGGGGCAAGGGCTACGTCTATTTCGGTGCTTTGCATTTTATTTTCGGGATTGTTGTTCGTAAAAAATAGTCGAATACGTCCGCGTTCGCGCGTTCGCCCACATTATAAATCGGTATTGTTTGCCTGTCTGTCGTAGAGGGTTTTGTAGTAGGGGCAGCGAGTGTAGAGTTCGGCGTGTGTGCCGAAGTCTATTATGTTGCCCTCTTTGAAGACGATAATCTTTTGCACGTTGCGGATTGTGCTGAATCGGTGCGCGATTATAAACATTGTGCGGTCGTGCATAAGTTTGTCTATCGCCTTTTGGATAAACGCTTCGCTGTTGACGTCAAGGGCGGAAGTTGCCTCGTCCAAGACAATCAGCGGCGGGTTTTTCAGGAACACGCGCGCGATTGCAATGCGCTGCTTTTGTCCGCCCGAAAGCCTGTCGCCGCGCTCGCCGACGCGGGTGTTGTAGCCGTTTTCAAGCTCCGTGATGAAGTCGTGCGCGAACGCCGCGCGGGCTGCCGCATACACTTCCTCTTCGGTGGCGTCTGGCTTTGCAAGCAGAATGTTGTTGTAGATTGTGTCGTTAAAAAGCACGGGATACTGCGGCACGGAACCGAGGTTTTTGTGCAGGTCAAAAAGCGACATATCTTTGAGGTCGATTCCGTCAACCGTGATTGAGCCGCTTGTCGGGTCGTAAAAGCGCATGACAAGCTTTGCGAACGTGCTCTTGCCCGCGCCCGATTCGCCCACCAAAGCGCAGCTCGTGCCCGCGGGAATTTTGATGTTTGCGTTGTGCAAAACGGGCTTGTCCGAATAGGCGAAGTTTACGTTCTTGAATTCGATTTCGCCGCGCAAAGCGTCAACTTTCACGGGATTTTCGGCTTCGGGCACGGTGGAAACGTAGTCGAGCACTTCGTTGAGTCGGTCGAAAGAAGGCGTAATCTTGATGAAGTCAGTCCACATTCTCACGATTCGCTTAATCGGGTCGATTGTAAAGTAGAGCGCAAGCCCGATTGCCGCGAACGTCGAAAAGTCAATATTTGCCTTGTATGCGTAGACGAACGTAATCGAAACCATTGTCGCCGCCAGAACCTCCATCATCGGCTGCTGCAAAAGCTCGTATTGCGTGATTTTAAGCACAAGTTTCTGGAAGCTCACGTTCATATTCCAGAACTTCTTTTTCTGCGGCTCTTGGAGGTTGAACACGCGGACTTCGTGCGCGGCGGCGAGGTTTTCATTGAAGCACTGCGCAATTGCCCCCAGCGACTCCGCCGACATCTTCGCGCAGCGTTTGAGGTTGCGGCGTATTATCTGCACGGGAATTATGCAAAACGGCACCGCCGCAATGAAGACCAAGAGGAAGACAATTTCGCCCTTTGTAAGGCACATATACGCCAAAAACGAGAGCGCGCCGATAACCTGCACGGGCTGGCGAATCATCTCCGAGGCGAACGAAAGCAGGATTGTCTGCACCGCCTGCGTGTCGGTTGTAAGGCGCACAAAGAGGTCGCCCGTCGTGTGCTTGTCGAAAAACGAAAGCGGGTAGTCCTGCACGCGCGAAAACAAGTCCTGCTTGATTCTGCGCAACACGTCGAGAGAAATGTAGCTCATCAAATACCCGCTCAAATAGCCCGTTATCGCGCGGATTATAAATACCAGCGGAATCAGCATAGCCACCCCGAAGACATACCAGAGGCTATACGCCACGCCGTCTTCGGGCATAAAAATGCGCTTCAAAACCTTATCGAAAATGACTGGCATACCGAAGCCGCTCGACGCGCCGAAGAGCAACCCCGCCAGCAACGCACCCACCAAATACCAAAGCTTGGGCTTTACATATGAAATATAACGCGAATATCTTTTCATCGAAACTGCAAAAAAATTGACATTCCAAACCGCGCGAAAAAACTGCGGAATCAAAAACCGACTCCGCCGCCCGCAGCCGAAATCTTATACCCGCAATGCTTGCATTTATCGCGCCCTTTGGCAACACTTATTTTGACGCATTCGGCTTCGAATCCGCCGCAAATTTTGCCGAACTCCAACAAAGCAGCGAGCCCGCAATCAGAATCGCCACCCCCGCAAGCAGCGACACCCCGAGGCGCGAGCCAATCCACAACGCCGCAAACACGCACGAAAGCACGGGCGTAAAATAGGACGCAATCGCAAGCAGCGTCATATTTCCATACGCAACGCCGTAGTTCCACGCCGCATAGCCGCTGCCGATTGCCACAGCCCCCAAAACCACGCTAATCCAGCCCGTCGCCGTCGCGTTTTCGATTCCGCCGCAGCCGCACGCCCACAACGCCGCAAACACAAAAAAATCGACCGCAAAAATCAGCACCGTCGGATTCTCCTTAATCTGCCAGCGTTTTGTGAGGTTCGAAAACAGCCCCCACGCCAACGCGCCCAAAAACGCCAAAATATACGGCGCGGGATTTCCCGAAACATTCCGCGCAACCGCCGCCGCGTCAACACCCCTGTCGCCGCCGAGCACAATCGTTATGCCCAAAAAACTCACGGCCATTCCGGGGTAAACCCACCAGCGCGTCTTCTGGTTGTTGATAAAAATCGACAAAAACACCACGAGACACGGCCACATATAGTTGACCATTCCGACTTCGACCGTCTGTTGCTCGCCCTCGCACAAATACATCGAAAGACAGAAAAGCAACGCGCATAAATTCGCCAGCGGAATCCCGAAAAACAGATATTTTAGCGGCATATTTTTGACTTTGGGAACTCCCAAAATAACAAGCGTATACAACACCGTTATCCCGTAGAAAATCGCAAGCCCCGAGGCGAGGTTGAATTCGCGCGTTATGTCGCGCACAAGCCCCACCGTCGAACCCCAGAAAACGGGCGCAAGAAGCCCGATACACGTCGCTTTTTTTGATAAATCCATACCGATTAAAATACGGTATGCTTCCTCCGCGCAGATTTTTGTCAACCCATATTTGCCGATAATCCCAACTTTCAACACATGCCGCAAACCCCCTAGACACAAAACACATTCGAAAAAAACGCCCCCACAACGGGAGCGCATTTTTTCGATATAAACACAAAAAGCCCGCAACCAGAACTACCGCGACCCGAAATACCGCGCAAGTATGCCCGCGCACGCCGCCGAAACATCGGCATACGTCGCGCCGAAATCGCCCGTATACCACGGGTCGGCGACTTCGGCATTCGGGCGTCCTGCAAACTCCAAAAGCATTTTTATTTTCCCCTGCGGGTCGTCCGCAATTATACGCGAAATGTTCGCGAGATTGCTCCTGTCCATAACCGCGATTAGGTCGAAATTGTCGTAGTCGGCTTTCGAGATTTTTCGCGCAACCTTTCCCGCGCACGAAATCCCCAGCTTTGCAAGCAGCGCGCGCACCGGCGGATAGACGGGGTTGCCCAGCTCCTCCGAGCTTACCGCCGCCGATTCCGCATACACTTCCGCGCCCAGCCCCGCCTTTTTAGCCGCGTCCTTAAAGACGAATTCCGCCATCGGGCTGCGGCAAATGTTGCCGTGGCAGACAAACAAAACGCGCAGCTTTTCCCGCGCCGATTTTCGGGCTTTCGAATTTTCCGACACCGACATACCCCTACCTTTCGCCGAGTTTGGATTTCAGAATTTTGCGGACTTCGCGCTTCGCTGCGGCGTCGAAGTTTGGCATATCGCAAATCCAGTCGAATACCGCACGGCGGCGTTCGCCCGACAAAATCGCCCCGCTTTTAACAAGCGATTCAAGCGCATTCAACACCTGCCCCGCGACGTCTTCAATGGCGGCTTCCGCCGCACGAACCGAATCCCGAACCGAACCGCCGCCGCCCGCAACACCGCGCAAGCACTCCGCCTGAAAGCCCGCATAAACCTCCATCGCGTCGAAAACCACAAGCTCCGTGCGCGGATAAAACGCCGCCATCAAATTCCATTGCACGGGCGAAGACGCGTCGGCGCAGTCGCCCGACTTGCGGAAGTCTCCGCGCAAAACCACCGCGGGAATGTCCGCAAATTTAGCCGCCATAAATTCGACGACCGTGCCGCTGTCAAGCTCCGTTCCGTCGAAGTTGAAAACCGCGGCGTCGCACGAGAGTAGACATTTCAAGTCAGCGTCTCGAATCGCCTTTGCCGAAACGGATTGCGGCGACGCGTCCTGCGGCAGAACGCATTCAAACACTCCGCCCGAAAGCCGCCCGATTGCCTCCGCAAGCTTAGCGTTAAAAAGCAAGTCGCCCGAGTCGAAAAGCGCGCCCGCCATATACACGCGCTTTGCCCTCGCCGGTTTCGAAATCTTTCCCGTCACTTTTTTCATACCATAATTTATGCGTTTTTTGCCGCGACAAACAATACTTTTTAGAAAAAAACTTGCATAGCCCCGCACAAAAATCGTATGTTTTCCAAATTAAAGGAGAACAAATATGACTAAAAAAATGAACATATCCTTTTCGCCTCCCGACATTTCGGAAGCGGAAATCGCGGAGGTCGTGGAAGTGCTGAAATCGGGCTGGATTACGACGGGGCCGCGAACAAAACTTTTCGAGAAAAAAATCGCCGAATATGTCGGCACGGAAAAATCCTGCTGTCTAAGCTCGCAAACAGCATGCGCCGAAATGGCACTGCGCGTGCTCGGCGTCGGCGCGGGCGACGAAGTCATAACCTCGCCCTACACATACACTGCGAGCGCGGCGGTCGTCTGCCACACGGGCGCGACACTCAAATTCGTCGATATCCAGCGCGATTGCCTCGAAATGGATTACGACAAACTCGAAGACGCCATCACCGAAAAAACCAAGGCGATTATCCCCGTCGACCTCGCGGGAATTCCGTGCAATTACGACAGAATTTTCGAAATCGTCGAGCGCAAAAAACACCTCTTCAAACCCGCCAATAAAATTCAGGAGGCAATCGGGCGCGTCGCAATTATGGCGGATACCGCCCATTCTTTCGGGGCGCAGCGCGGCGGCAAAAAAGCGGGCGCAATAGCCGACTTCTCTTCGTTCTCGTTCCACGCGGTAAAGAACCTGACAACCGCCGAGGGCGGCGCGACAACCTGGCGCAAAATCGACGGAATCGACTCCGAAGACATCTACCGCCAAATGCAGCTTTTCTCCCTCCACGGACAGACGAAAGACGCCCTCGCCAAAACGAAACTCGGCGCGTGGGATTACGACATCATCGGCACTTGGTATAAGTGCAATATGACCGACATCGCCGCCGCCGTCGGACTCAAACAGCTCGAACGCTACCCCGCCCTCTTGGCGCGACGCCGCCGAATTGTCGAAAAATACGACGCCGCGCTGGCGGGCACGGCTGCATCGGGGCTCAAACATTTCACCGACAAATATTCGTCGTCGGCACACCTCTACATCACGCGCACCGAAAATATCGACGAAACAAAGCGCAACGAAATCATCACAAAGATGGCTGAGTGCGGCATTGCCTGCAATGTCCATTACAAACCGCTTCCGATGCACACCGCATATAAAAAATTGGGCTTCGATATCAAAGACTATCCCAATGCGTACGCGCATTTTGCAAACGCAATATCGCTGCCGCTACACACGTTGCTGACGGACGAACAGGTCGATTACATCGCGCAAAACTTCGTCCGCATAATCGGGGAATACGCATAATGCTGCTCGTCGACTGGACAGACCTCCCGCCGCAAATGCAAAACGACGCCGTAAAACCCTATTACGACGCCCTGAAAAAACGCACGCCGAGCCTCGTTTTAAAACGGTGCTTCGACGTGCTGCTTTCTGCGGCATTGCTTGTGCTGTTTTCGCCGTTGTTCTTAATTTTGGCGGCGGCAATCAAACTCGAATCCGAAGGGCCGGTATTTTTCAGACAAAAACGCATAACGCAATTCGGGCGCGAATTCAGGATTTTCAAATTCCGCTCCATGACTCGGAACGCCGAACGGCAGGGCACTCTCGTCACCGTCGGCAACGACGCCCGCATTACCCGCGTCGGCAAATTCATCAGAAAATACCGCCTCGACGAAATCAGCCAGCTTATCGACGTCTTTCGAGGAACAATGACATTCGTCGGGACGCGCCCCGAAGTTCCCAAATACGTCGCCGCCTACACGCCCGAAATGACGGCGACATTGCTGCTGCCCGCAGGCATAACCTCAGAGGCGAGTATCTGCTTTAAGGACGAGGAACAGCTTCTGAGTTCCGCCAGCGATGCCGACAAAGTCTACATAACCGAAATTCTCCCGCGCAAAATGGCATATAATCTCAAATCTCAAAAGGAATTCAGCATTGCGGGCGATTTCAAAATTATGTTCAAAACATTTGCGGCAGTCTTCCTAAAAAGATAAACAATCCGACACACTCCCCAACCTGCGGCGCGGCAATCTCCGCGCCTTTTTTGCGCCCGAAAAACGCGCACAAAGCCGCTACAAACTCACAATATACTTCGCAAGCTCGCGGCGTTGGTCGGGCGTGTAAGTGTAGATTTTAAGCGCGGTAATCACAAGCCACACGACGAAAATCGCGGCGTTGAAAAACACAATCGTCATAAATTCGCCGTGCGTAAGCCGTATCGACGAAACGCAGTCGATTATCAAAATGTGCGCCGAGGCAAGCGCAATCGTAAACACCAGCGCGAGCGAAACGCCCAAATCGAAAAAGCTCAGCCTGCAAATAAACGGCATATGCCTGCGCGGCTTTATGTGGTCGCCGAAATAACTCAGGGCGGCAAACGGACCCACAAGAATTATATCGATAAAAAACAGCGCGACCGAAATCGAAATCTTGTAGCTTTCGACAATCGCCTCCTTCCGCGATTCCCCGAATTCCGGGAACTGCGCCGAAACCAGCTTCATTTCCTCCTTCGAAATCAGGTTCAAATACACGAGCGTCAAAACCGATATCACAAAAAACACACAAAAAATCCTAGCAGAAACACTGCTAAGAGAATAGTTCTCCAACTTCAATTCCGACGCCATTTAACGCACAAAGATAGACTAAACGACGCCCGAGGCAAGTTTTTTTCTCGTCCGCCTTCTTTCGACCGACGCCGCCGCGCCCCGAAAAAAACAAAAAAACGCGGAACAGCTCGCCCGCCGAAACTGTCGAAATAAACGACGCTCCGAAAACGCACAAAACGCTTTTCGGAATTTTTGCGCTTGCCGTTTTTTACGTTTGCAATCGCACACGCCCTCTTTAAATTAAACAAACAAATATTGAATAAATTATGGAATACAAATTTAAGGCAGAAGTAAAACAGGTTCTGGACATCGTAATCAATTCGCTCTACACCGACAAGGAAATCTTCGTGCGCGAACTGGTTTCAAACGCCTCCGACGCGTCCGAAAAGGAACGCTTCGGCAAGCTCGCAAAGGGCGAACCCGCCTGCGAGCTCGAAATCAAAATCACCACAGACCCCGACGCCAAAACATTCGCAATCGAAGATTCGGGCATAGGTATGACGCGCGACGAGCTCGTCGAAAACCTCGGCACAATCGCCCATTCAGGCTCGAAGGCCTTCATCGACGCCCTCAAAGAAAACAGGGGGCAGCTTTCCGACGGACTCATCGGACAGTTCGGCGTCGGCTTTTACAGCGTCTTTATGGTCGCGGATAAAGTCGACGTCTACACGAAGTCCGACTCGGGCGAAGGTCTGCATTGGACGTGCGACGGCTCGGAAAACTTCACAATCGAGGCGTTCGACAAACCCGAACGCGGCACGAAAATCGTCGCCACCCTCAAACCCGAATACGCCGAGTTTGCGCAAAAACAGCGCGTAACCGAAATCCTCTCCAAATACAGCGCATTCGTCGAGTTCCCCGTTTCCGTCGACGGCGAAAAGCTCGAAACAAAACAGGCAATCTGGCTGAAATCCAAGTCCGAACTCACCAAAGAGCAATACGACGACTTCTACAAATTCTTCACCCATTCATACACCGCCCCACTCGACTACATACATTTCAAGTCCGACGCCCCGCTCGAAATGAACGCGCTAATCTACATTCCCGCGGAAAATCCCGAGGCAATGGGCTTCGGCAAAACCGAGGGCGAAGTCGCGCTCTATTGCAAAAAGGTGATGATAGACCCCGCCTGCAAGAAACTATTTCCCGATTGGATGCGCTTCGTCAAGGGCTTAATAGACAGCTCCGACATTCCGCTTAACATCTCGCGCGAAAGCATGCAGGATAGCGGGCTTACGGCAAAACTCGGCAAAGTGGTGCTCAAAAAATTCCTCAAACACCTCGGCGAAACCGCCAAGACCGACGCCAAGAAATACGCCGAAATCTTCGACAAATTCGGCGTCTTCCTCAAAGAGGGCGCGGCGACAGACTTCGACAACCGCAAGGAGCTTTCCAAACTCCTGCGCTTCAAATCGAGCCTCTTCGACAACGGCGACTACGTCTCGCTCGACGACTACATCGGCAGAATGAAGCCCTCGCAGGACACAATCTACTACATCTGCGGCGCGGACAGAAACGCCGTCGAAGCCTCCCCATACATCGAGGCGTTCAAGGCTCGCGGCTTGGAGGTGCTTTATATGTTCGACGCAATCGATTCGTTCCTCGTCGGCAACCTCGGCGAATACGATGGCAAAAAATTCAAGAGCGCGGATTCCGCCGACATCAAACTCGACGACATTCCCGAAAACTCCTCCACACCCGCCCTGCCCGAAGATAAACTCGACGCGCTCAAAACTTGGATAAAACAAACACTCGGCGACGGCACAGTCCGCGAGGTCGTCTCGAAGGGACGCCTTGTCGACAGTCCCGTGGCGGTTCTCAATTCCGATTCGCTCACCCCGCAAATGCGGGCAATGTTGAAGGCGATGAACCCCGACGCGCCGCTGCCAAAACCAATTGTGGACTTCGAAATCAACCCGCATAGCGACGCAATCAAGAACCTGTCGGCCCTGCGCGAGTCCTCTCCCGACTTGGCAAAACTCGTGCTCTTGCAGCTCTTCGACAACGCAATGCTCGCCGCGGGCTTGCTCGAAAACACCGTCGAGATGTCCAAACGCCTCAACGAAATCCTAGCAAAAATCAAGGCATAGCCCCGACATCAAAAATCGGATACCGCAGCCCAAAAACTTCCCGCCCCTCAAACAAACGCGCCGCCATAAAACGCGGCGCATTTTTTTGCGCCTTTGCGGAAAAATTTTGTTGCCCGAAAATCCCCCGCCGTCATACTTACGACACAATGAGCTTTCTACGAATATCGCGGCACAAACGCACCAAAAGACATTTCTTCGCGCCATCAAACATCTGCGCGGCAATACTTGCGGCGGTTGTAATCGCGACTTCGGGTATCGGTTTGCTCTGGATGCCATATGAAATCGCGGGCAACGACCTGCTCAAAGAAATCGTTTCCGACGCATCGGATATGACGCCCACCCTCGGCAAATACCGCTCGAATTTCATTACAGGCGAGTGCGAAGTCTCGAATATGCGCGTCTACAATTCGCCCAAATACGACGTCTCCGACAAAATCCATACCGCCGCAAACGAAACTATGCTCGAAATCGGCCGCCTCAAATTCAGAGTCTCGCCCCTCTCGGTTATCCTGCGCAAACCCGTGGTTTCCGAGTTCGAAATCGAAATCTCGCGCGTAAACGCTGTAAGAATCCCGAACCAAACACCCAATCTCCTCGCGCTTATGCGCACGGTCGCCGACCTCGTTTCCGTGCCGCCAGAGGGACTTAAAACGTTGAAAATTTCGCTGAAAAAGGCAGAAAACGGCTTCAATGCCACATACGTCGACATCTCGCAGCACAGCGACATCATCAATATCGCCAGAAACGCACCTGTCAGCCTTGAAAAATCCGGCGGCATAAACCCGGAAACCGCGCTCGCCGAGCTTTCTTCAAAACTCAACGCAACGGGAGAGCTTTCTTTCTTGGCGCGTATTGTAACATCATATATAGACGGGGGAAAATGAAAATTTTGATATTCGCAAGCGGCTACGGCTCGAACGCCGAGGCAATAATGAACGCTACACAGGCGGGCGGAAAACTCGAAGGCGTTGAAATCGCCGCATTGGCAAGCGACAATCCCGATGCCCGCGCCCTGCAAGTGGCAAAGTCGCGCCACATCAAAGCCGTTTATCTCAACCCCGAACGCAGGGGGGCGCGCTTCACCCCCTCCTCCGAAAAACGCTACAACGATTTCGTCCTCTCCGAAGCCCCCGACCTCGTGGTTTTGGCGGGCTTTATGCGCATTCTGCCCGACTCGTTCGTCGGGCTTTTCGGCAAAAAAACAATCAACCTGCACCCGAGCCTCTTGCCCGCCTACAAGGGTAAAGACTCCATTAAACGCGCATTCGAGGCGGGCGAAACAAAATGCGGCTGCACCGTCCATTACGTCAGCAGCGAGCTCGACGGCGGCGAAATCATCGCCCAGCGCGAAGTCGAAATCGCCCCCTCCGACACCCTCGAAACCGTCGAGGCAAAAGTCCACGCCGCCGAACATATCCTCCTTGTGGACGTCGTCGCCGACATCGCAAAAAAACACGCCGCCAATGCAGTTTAAAAAGCACAGCGGGCGCAATTTCAGCAAATTCGGCACATTCCACACCGCCGAATTCTACGCCGAAATCGAATCCGAAGCCGACATCGCCGCAGCGTTCGCCTCTGCGCACAAACTCGGCATAAAACCGTTTGTCTTGGGCGGGGGCTCGAACGTCTTCTTCAAACATTCGAAAATAAAAAGCGCGCTCTTAAAAAACGCGTTGCCGAAAAAAATCGAACAGCTCGACACAAACCTTTTCCGCGTCTCGTCGTCGGTCGATATGCTCGAATTGCTCAATTTCGCCTATAAAAACTCGCGCAACAGCTGCTATTATCTGGCTTCCGCGCCCTGCCAACTCGGCGGCGCAATCGCAATGAACGCGGGCGGAGGACGCGCCGAGGGCAAAAGCATTTCCGACTTCGTCGTTTCCGTGCGCTATTTCGACGGCACAAAAATCGTCGAAAAACAAAAGCCGGACATTTTTTTCGATTACCGCAACAGCGAGTTTTCCGACGGCGAAAAATTCGTAGTATCCGCCGTTCTCGAACTACCCCCCGCAAAATTCGCCGAAAACCCGATTCGGGCGCGGCTCGAATGGGCGGCAAAAAATCAGGACTTGTCAAAGCGCAACTGCGGCTCGATGTGCAACCGCTACTACGCGCCCATTCTAAAATTCACCCGCCTGCTATTTGCCCTCGCGCCTGCGGGAATCAGCCCAAAAAAACTGAATTGGGCAGTCAATAGTTCCACAAATCCAGCGTGGCTTCGCGCAGTGTTCGCCACAATAAAAACACTACACGCCTGCCTCGGCAAACGCCTGAAATTCGAAATAAAAATGGTCGACTAACCCCGACCGAATTCCACAATTCCAAGCCAGCCCGAGCCAAACTCGGCAGGACAAACACCGCGAGCCCAACGCGCGCAATGCCGCACCAAATTAAACAAGGCGGATTTTAGCGACACATTTGCAGTCTTCACCCTCGCCAATGCAGGGCGCGTGCGCACAGTCGGGATACAAAACAACATATTGCCCCGCTCTGACTTCAACAACCTCGTCGAACTCCTCGCCGAAAAACACAACGTCGTTTTGAACAAGCCTATCGTCGATAATATCGCGACATTCTCCGCGCGCGCGAACGCCAATCTTCTCGCGACCGCTCAGCACAAGCTGCAAGTCGATATACTTGTCGTGCGCTTCAAGCTTTGCCTCCCCGCGCATTTTGAGGACGTTTTTTGAAAAATTCAAAAACGCGTCGTCTCCGAGCAAATCGACCTTCCCGCTTATCCGCGCCAACTCGTCAAGCGGCTTTGCCGTCAGAAAATTGAACACCGCCCCGAAAATCGGATTTTCCGCTTCAAGCCGCGCCCTCGCGGCCTTGTCGTCGAGATTGAAAACATTTATTTGCATTTTCGAAAAATTGCCTTGCTGCTGATTCATAAAAACTCGCCCCCCGATTTTAAGCATTTTACAAAATTTGTAAAGAGCTTTCGCCCGCGCCGAACCGCCCGAATAAAACCTCCCGCCGCGATAAAATTTAGGGTTGTAAAAAAACTCCGCCCAATCTACCTTATTCCCCCTTATGAAAAAACCGAACACATCGAAACTCTTCTGCGCCGCCTGCGCCATACTTCTGACGGCAAACACACTCTTTGCCATCGCCGAACCCGACGGAAAACTCGGCAGATACGGGCTGAAAAAACCCGATACAAACAACGCTCTCGGCATAAACGCCAATGCGATGAATTCCGCGTTCGACGTCAAACCGCGCGACTTCGGCATCGACGGCGAAAGCTCCACCAACGCCCGCGTTTCCTACGAATACAACCTCACCTACTCGGGCAAAAAAGTCGCCAATAACGCCACCGCCTTCACATTCGAAGACCGCCGCGAACTTTTCAGCGGCGAGAGCTACACCGAACTCTCCTACCTCTACGCCCTCGACAAAGGCTACGCCAACACATTCTTCGCCTTGATGGGCTGGAAATACAACCTCACCGAACTCTTCCAAATCGACATCGGCGGCGACTTCGCCTTTGCCGACAGAGACGTTTACGCCGACCACCGCCCCGCCTCGCTCGGCGGCGGAGCACACAACTTCGGCAACATCCTCTTCGGCTTCATCGGCAACGTGCCCGAAATACAGCCGTTCGCCTACTATATCTACGATTTCAGCTTCGCTTCGCACGAATTCCGCTTCGGTTTCAACCCCGAGTTCAGAATAGCCGCGCTCAAAAAATTCAAATTCGACGCCGCTATATACGGCGCATTCGTGCACGTCGAGGACTTCGCCTACGACAGCGACCTCGACTCGCGCGAGTCCTACTGGTATTGCGCCTTCAAACTTTCCGCCACCTACGATATCGCCGAAAACGTCTTCGTCCGCGCGGGCGTCGGCTACGCCTATAATACAAGCGACGGCGCATCGAACCTCCCCACATACGATTGCGGACCGCGTAAAAACCTGTTTTCGAGCGTGTGCGTCGGAATCTCGTTTTGATAAAACACACCTTATTTCATTACAAAACACCAATTTTTAATGCCGACAACACCCGCCGCGTTGCCGGCATTTTTCATGCCCACAGCCGACGTCCCCCGCCGACAACACACCCAAACACCTCTTCCCGCGCCGCTAGCCGTCCGACGCGTTTCCACTACCGCATCACACATCCCTTTCCCGCGGTTTTACCCGTTGCCGCGCCCGACATTGCCCGACCACTTCGGCGCAATCACCGTCATCGTCGAGTGCGAGAACGATTCGTCCGCATACGGGCTCGTCAAATAGTCCGAAAGCCGCTTCATCGCGGCGGCTCCCACCGTCTTGTAATTTAGCGTTATCCCCTGCCAGTCGTGGGTCTCGGAGGTTTTTTCAAGACTTATCAGCGCAACATCGTCGGGCAGACGCACATTCATCCGCTGCATACATTCATTCGTGTGCTCCGAAATCGAAAGCACCGCGTCGGGCTTGAACTTCCGCAAATAGCGCGAAAAAATCTCGGGCGACTTCTCCGCCGCTCGGACATTCAAAAACGGCGGAATCCTGTCTTCTTCCGACACCGCCAGCTGCGCATGCAAAAACCCGCCCGAAAAACGCCCCTCAACCAAATCGTCAATGGCCTTGTCCAAAACCAGCATCGGCCGCCGATACCCCAGCGACAACACCTTTTTCGTCGCGTGCGCCGCAATCAAAAACTTGTCCGCGCAAACGCAGTCTATCGCCGAATTCTTCACCTTTATGCCGATTGAAACAAGTTTGAGATTTTTCAAAACACCGCCGAGCTTCCCCGAAAAAACCTCGGGCGACGTATGCCCCAACACAAGCCCGCCGCGAATCCCGCGCGAAACCAAAATCCGTTCGAGCCTCTCCGCCGAAAGCGACGCGTCATTTAGCCAAAAGTCGCAAACCGAAAACCCCAACTTCTGAGCCTCTTCGCGCGCCCCGCTCGCATATTGACCGAAAATAGGATACTTTTCGAACGCATTTCTTTTTACATTCGCATTGAATAGCGCAACCGTCCCAAAGTGTTTCCCGCCGCCCACCGACTTTATCTCCGATAACAGCGACGCCAAAATCGGATTCTTCTTGTAGCCAATCCGCTTTGCAACCCGCCTGACATCGCGCTTCGTCTTTTCCGAAACCTTGTCCGACCCGTTCAACGCCATACTGACCGCCGCTTTCGAAATCGAAAGCTCAGCTGCAATGTCCGACATCGACGGCTTAGCGTGAGTTACCCCGTCTCCGCCGACACGCTTGGTTCCCCTTCTATTTTTGCCGATACCGCCGCCACCAACCATACATTTGCCCGAATCTTTCATGATTGCCTTGACCAAAATTCCCATACTCTTCATACCCGACAAAGTAAACAGTTAACCACCCCGATACAAGAATATTCATAAACCATTCGGAAAAACAAAGCCCTGCAAGAAAAAATCATTGACAAACCATAAAAAATAAACACGCTTGCATAAATCATTAAGCCCAGATGGCGGAATTGGCAGACGCAACGGACTCAAAATCCGTCGACTTCACGGTCATAAGGGTTCGACCCCCTTTCTGGGTATGACTTTCAAAGGCTCTTGAACAACACATTCAAGAGCCTTTTTTATTGATAAATACTGGGCTTGCGGGGTGAAGCTGGCAACGGACGCCACATGCCACTAAACAATCCTACTGAGATACTTGATGCGCTTTAACACAAAAACGGAACACGCGCACGCAATATACATCACAAAAAATTTAAAAAACAAATTTCCGTCGAATAACCGTAGATGCGCGAAGAGCATAAAAAAGAACGCCTGAATCAAATATATCCCCAACGAAAGCGAACTTAAAGACGCGAAAATTTCTGGCGAAATCTTGAACCGCCGTAAAAACCAATCCCAGTCGGCATACTTAAACATCACAAAAACCGCAAAGGAAACCAGCGTGCACGGCAGATTCGTGTATTGGATAAAATACTTATAGTGGTTCGGCGCAAAAAATTGCAGCCACATAGTGCCTACAATAATCACAGCAACCGCACACAATGCCAAAAGATATATTTTTCTGCGCGCCGCAATGTCGAAATCGAAATTTCCGAAATAATATCCCGCCACAAAGAAAACCAAAAAGCGCGTTCCGAAAGGATAAACGTCCAAAAACGACATTCTCGCCGAAAAATCGGCGTCAATCGGCGCAATCCAGCACAAAAAAAGCGATAAAATTATGAACAATTCAAGCGTTCTGCGCCCCGAATTCAACACGAACGCCGCAAGAAACGGAAGCGATAAATACGCGCAAATCAGCGGAACGAAAAACCACATATACGAGTTGTATCCAAACGAAACAAAATTGTCCAAAATCCGAATCGGCGGCTCGATAATTCCGCGTTGATATCTAACAAAAACAATCAACGCCGAATAAAATATGTTCCATACCAATATCGGAAGAAATATCCGCGAAAACCTTTTCTTGTAAAATGTTTTTATCTGCTCATAGTCCAAAAGTTGTTTTCGGATAAGCGTAAAGCCCGACAACATAAAAAACACGTTTACCGGCCAAAGAAATACGCTGTGCGAAAACAACCCAATGCCCCAATTCAGCGTAGCTTCGCCCGAAAAATTGTGGATTTCAAAATTCGTGCTGTGCAGAAGCAAAACTCCCGCACAAGCCACAATATTCAGAATATCAACCCAAACTAACCGCTTTGTTCCCATAATATCAGGATACAATTAAAACAGGGTCTGCATAATACGCAAGGTGTCAAACACAAAAATAAAACCACGCCTCTGCAACCAATCATACCACAATATCGGGGCGTGACTTCCCGCCGTCGAGCCCGCGAAACTCAATATTTATCGACTTCGGCGTAACTTTCACAAGCATGGATTCCGTGTTAGAATTTACCACAATAGGATACGTTATCTTTTTTTCCGCTTCGGGTATGTACCGCTGGAAATGCTTTTCCCAATACGCCTTCCCCTTTATCAAATCCAGAACCGAATCGCCTTTTTTCAGATACTTATACTCGTGCATATGCGCGGCAATCATTAGGTCGATATTCGCGCCGTGCAAAAGCGACGCCATACGCTTGTCGCGCTTGCCCGAATACGCCACATACTCAAACGGCGACGGAATGTGTTGAACCACAACGCGACGCTTCGAATTCCTGCATTCGGACGACGCCAACACGCCTCTGAGCCAATCGAACTCCTCATTTCGATAGTCCGTAAAATTGTTCAAATGAGCTCCCTCTGTCGAATTGTCGGGCTTGTCCTCGCAGACATCGAGAAAAATGAAAAACACCCCCGCCGCCTTGAACGCAAAATAACTCTTTCCGCTGACCGTCGGATAATACGTAAAATACTCCTCGGCAAGCTTGCCGCGCGTCTCGTGGTTTCCGCGCAGAAAATACACGGGCTTGACCCCCTTCTGCGCGTCCGCCACACACCCAATCGCGCTGCCGAAAAGCTGCGGCTCGGTCATCATATAGTTGACACTGTCGCCGTTTGCCACAATGAAGTCATATTCAGAATGTTTCAGCCCCGACAACAACGCGCCGTATTTCTTGCGGTTCTCGTGAAGGTCGTTTATCACCGCGAACGAGAGCGTTTCCGCACCCGCCGTCGGCGTTGTAAATTCGAGCGGCCTGCCGTCCGAATTTTTCGAAATATCGAGCGTTTTCCCCAAAACAGTTTCTCCGTATTTCTCGCCTTTTCGATACGGTTCCCAATATTTTTTAACCTCTTTTAATATTATTCGATAGCGATATTTCGCGCCGCCTTTAAGCTCCGAAATCTTTATATTGTGGACAGTGCCCAAATGCTTCTTGCCCGATACCGCAGATTGCACAAAAACCCGCGGCTTTTTGAAAGACGGGTCGACGACGCTCGCCACCTCCACCTGCGCGAGCGAAAGCTTGTTAGCCACGACCGAAATCACCACCGCGTCTTCGCCTCCTCCTACAACCACTGGCTCGTGCAAAATCGCAAATTTCTCGTCCGCTCCCGCAACCACACGGCGCGTTGCAAACAGTTTGGCCCCCGCAAAAAGCGCGATGGCCGACGCAAAAAAATTTCTTCTTAACATGACGCGTTCTCCTTTACTAAAAACAGGCTAAAATACCGATTCCCGCTTGTCGATAAAAAACCGAACACACAAAAAACACAAAAAAAGGCAACGCCCGAAGACGCTGCCATTTTCAAATTCAAATCCGAACCTGCCGAATTACGAGAACAAACGCTGCCAGAAGGACTTTTTCTCCCACGGACGCTGCTCTTGGCTGCTCCAACCCGCGCGTTCTGCTTCTTTGATGAACGGCGCAATCTCGGGGCGGTTGGGCGAAGACATCGTCTTGTCGTCCCATTCGATGACGCCGCCGAAACGCTGCGCCAAAACGCCCAAGAGCGCGACTTCCGTCAACTGCGACGAATAGTCGAAACTGCCCAAACATTCGGGGCCGTCGCCCTTGATTGCGTCAATCCATTCGCAGTAAATGCAGCTTTTGCGCACGCGCGGAATCGTCTTCTTGACAGTCTTGCGGAAGTCGCGGAAGAATTCCTGATTGCAAATGCGCGGCTCGAAATTCGGGCGTTCAGCCGTCGAAATCGTGTGGTCTTTGCCGATCATAAGCATCCCCTTGCTCGGAAGCACTTCCTTGTCCCAATCGGCGGGGCGCGTCAGCGGTTGACGGTTGCCGTCATACCAGTACATAACAACTTCGCCGCGCTTGTCGGTTTTGGGGAACGTCCACTTCACGATAGACGAGTCGGGAATAAAGAGCTTCGGGTCCGTGCCTATGTGCTTGCTGTCTATCAATTCGACCTTGCTGGGAGCTTTTAGGTCGAGAATCCAGACAGGCGCGTCGCCCGTGTGACAGAACCAGTCGCCCAACATACCCGTGCCGAAATCCCAGAACGAACGCCACGCCAGAGGATGATACGTTTTGTTGAAAGGAACTTCCGCAGCCTGATTGAGCCACAAGTCAAAGTCGAAACCTTCCGGCGGCGTATCCTTCGTAAGCGGCCAAACACTGGGCTTTACAAAGTATGGAGTGCCTTTACCCTGCCACCAGCGCGGGCCGGCGCACATAACGTGGACTTCGCTCACGCCGCCCGTAACGCCGGTGTCATACCATTCTTTGAGCATTCTAATCTGCTCGGTCGCGTGCCCCTGATTCATCATCTGGGTTTTGAGGTTCGGATAGTATTCTTTCGCCTTTTTAAGCTCGCGGCATTGCCAAACATTGTGCACAAGGGGCTTCTGAACACAGACGTGCTTGCCCGCCGACATACAGTCTAACGTGATTTTGAAGTGCGAGTGGTCGGGCGTCGAGATACAAACCGCATCAATATCCTTGCCCATCTTGTCAAGCATTTCGCGATAGTCTTTGAAGAGCTTCGCCTTCGGATATTTTTTAATCTGGCGCGCTGAATAGTTCCAGTCGAGGTCGCAGAGGGCGACGACATTTTCGCTTTCCATTCCGTTGAGAGCCATACCGCCTACGCCGCCGACGCCGACAAACGCGACATTGAGCTTGCTATTGGGCGATTTTGTCTGCGCAATGCTAAAACGGGGCAATACAAATCCCGCGGCAGCCGCAGTCGCTGTTGTTTTGATGAACTTTCTTCTATCCATTTTGCTTAATATATAATTTTGTAGTTTCTATCTGATTGAAAAGAATCGGCGAATAAACGCCTAATCTATGAAGAAAATACGCTCCAACACCCGCCAGTGTCAACAATTTTCGCCCGAAAAATCATAAAAATATACGACACCCCACAATCCGAAACACTGCCAAACAATCGCCCGAAAAAATTGCAAATAAAAAAGCCGCCCTTCAATCCAAAAGGCGGCTTAAAATATGTTGTCAGAACTATCAGTAATTAAGAATGTTAAACCCAATAACAGACGTAACAAAAAAGTGTAATATTAGGCTCGAACAACTTGATTTTCGCTGACTTCAACGATCTCTCTAATTAATCCATCAAAAAGCTCAAAAAGCTATTTCGACCATTTGCGCCAGTCGCGCGTAAATACGTCGAATTTTTCCTTCGACACCCGCACGGGCGCAATTTTGCGCACGCGCACAACCTGCCCGCCGCTCCCCGATTTTATTCCGACAATTCCGCGCAGCGCAAACACGCCCCAGCCGTAGAAATCGTCGTAAATACAGTCGGTTATCTGCCCCGAGGCGAGGTAAAATTCCAGAAACGGAAGCCCGCCAACGCAGACCGCAAAAAGTCTGTCTACATCGGGCGCAATAGGGCGCATATTTGCAAGCAAAGAGGGCGAAAAAAACACCTCGCCGAAGTTGTCGCGGCGCATAATTTCGATTTTGCGCGAATCCGCATAGTCGCCGTAAAAACGCATAACTTGGAACGTCGAACGCGCCGCTGGAAATAGCCGCAAAAAATCGGCATTGCGCAGCGCGGTTTCGGCGCGGGTTGCGGCGTTGGATTGCGCAATAGGCGCGTCGTATTTGGAACTGTCGCCGTCTTCGGAGTGGAAATACGCAAAAAGCTCGGCTTTGCCCCTGCCTCGCTCGGATATTATTTTTTCAAGCAATGCAGCCGTAATTTCGCGGTTTGTCGAAACAGCGCACGCCGCGCCGACCGAGTCGGCAAAACGGCCTACCGCCGCAACCGTAAATCCCGATTTTGAAAGCACTTCAATTTTCCCAGCAAGCGGTTTCGACGCCTCGACAGGCACGATAACAGCCCCCGAAAATCCTCCCAAAAACGCCTTTTCAAGCGCGGCAATCTGCGCGGCGGAATCGTCGCAGACCGCGTAAAACTTCACCGAAACGGGAGTGTTCGGGTTCGACGCCGAAATGTCTCGCGCCACACTATTTGCCCCGTTAAAAACCGCCGAATTGCCCTGCCCCAGCCTCTGCGCGCCTATGAACGCAACCGAAATTTCGACATGTTTTTGCGCTTTTTGCGCGAAAACAGACCCTTCGGGCGCGACAAAAACAAACGCTGCGGAAGCTATCATAAAAAATTTAAATGCGCGTTTAAAAATCATTTTTCATTCTCCAATAATATGTTATCAACTTGCAAAAGCCCGTTAGAAAAGAGCGAAAAAGCCTTTTTAGGCTCTACGCCGCCGATAAAAAACGCGACCGCCGCGCTTTCGTTTTCGGAGTTGAAAACCGCTATAAAATTCGAATCCGCAGCTGAAAGCGACTGCGTAAAATGTGTCTCGACTTTTTGCGATTCGGAGCGCGTCCAGCCCTCGGAATATTTCGAAAAATCGAACTTGCAACGGCGGCGTTGGGCAATTTCGGCGGAGTCTGCAAGCGGCGGGTGTGGGGACGTTTCGCATTCAAGCCATTTTGTAATTGACTCTATATCAAGTGCAAAACATTGCGCGGGGAACGAAATTCTGTCGAAGTTGCGATACTTTACCCCCGTTATTTTAAGCGGCTTGAACAGGAAGTTCGAACAGGCACGCACGAACGATTTTTTTAGGTTTTTCGACTTCGGTTCGAACGCATAGGCGAGCGCGTAGCCCGCTATTGAAGCCGAAAGCTCGGGCTGGGCAAAAACCGTGTCGGGAGCGGAGAACGGAATCTGGGCGAGCGTATCGAAAAATTCTTCAACCCCAGCGTGTTGCGGAATTTTTTCAACCAGATATCCAAGCCCCGCGCGCCCCGACAAAAGCGTATGCAAATTAACCCCTTTGATCCCGCCCGAAGACGTTCTAAATTGCGAAAAATAACGCGAAACATCGGTGTCGGGGTTCACAGTTGCGTCGTCGCGCGCGCCCAAAACAGCGAGCGACAGGAGTGCGACGCTGCTGCGCCCGAGTGAAAATGACTTTTTAACGAGCTCTTCGTCTGATAGTTGCGAAAAATTAAACACCCGACCCGCCCTGCATTTTCCGTCGACAACAAATAAAACCGCCGCGCGTTCGGCTCCGGCAGCCTTTGCCGCTGCCGCAAATTCCGCGGAAACCGCCGCCGTTTTGTTAACATTGCAAAATTGTGAAAATGACTTAGTTAGATATTGCATCTCGCCCGATTTTGCCGCCATTTCGGAAGCCTTCACCCCTGCCGCGCAAGTAGAGGCAGAAGCAAGCACTGCGGGGGGAGTTGCCGCGGGCGGGGTTGTGTGGGCAACGGCGGACGCGGTGGTAGCCGCGTCGGGAATCGATTGCGCAACCTGTTTATGTTCTGAAAGTTTTGCGGGGAGTAATTTT
>URDC01000011.1 GCA_900546565.1 uncultured Opitutales bacterium | reverse complement strand
CGAGATTCGCCTTAGTCTCGTGGGCTCGGAGATGTGTATAAGAGACAGAAGTAAACATTTATCGACATATAATAAAACAAAAAACACATATTTAAAAGATAGAAATGAAGAAAAACAAACAGTTTGAAGGCAAACTTGAAGATACACAATATTTTTCGGGACTTCTTCCCAAGGGGCAGGAGTGGTTTAGCCCCAAGGAAATCGGCGCGATAATCGGACGTTCCGACCAATACGTGCGCAACTCCTTTTACAGCGGCAAAATATTCGGACACCTCGCCAACGGCAAGGCAAAGAAGGGGCGCGAAAAGAAAACCTACCTGCGCGTCCACCGCAGCGCAATCGCGCTCTATCTCGCCCAGTCGGCGAATTACAGTTCCGACGAACTGCTCGAAACAATCGTCCAAATCGCCTGCCGCTTCTCCGACTACAATATAATGCGCCTCGACAAAGCCCTAAAAGACATTTCAAACGGAATAGTTCCGAAACTCGGCTCGAAACTGTTTTAGCGTTCGCAGTTTTCGTTCCGGGAATGCCCCTGTCGGGCTCCGTTGCCGCGCCCGACTTTGCAAGTCCAGCCAATCCCGCGAACCGCAGCCGACTCTTATTGTCGGTTTTCTACAAGAGAATTCCCGCAAAGCCGTCCCGATAGACGGCTTTTTTATTTTGATTGCCACGCGCGCCCCGAAATGTTTTAACACACAATCAATGATAGGAAAATTCATAGGAGCAGTCATCGGGTCGTGTTTCGGAATAGTCGGCTTTTTAGTCGGTGTCGTTTTCGGACATTTTTGCGTAGACCGTCCCGCCGAAGCCGCGCGCCGCCGTAAAGATTCGTTTCTCGAACTCGTATGCATGGCGATGGCGAAAATCGCCCGCGCCGACGGCGCAGTCAGCAGAAGCGAAATCGACGAAATCGAGTCGCTCTTCGCCTCGCTCGGCTTGGACGCCGACGCCCGCGCGACGGCAATAGACGTTTTCACCCGCGCCAAAGATTCCGACCTCACAATATCCGAGATAACCGCAACTTTCGCAGAGTCCTTCCCAGACGAATATTCCCGCAAGGCGTTTATGCTCATTCTCTGCCGCGTTGCGTTCGCCGACGGTAACGCCACGGATTCCGAACTCCGAATGCTCGAAGCCTCCGCCGCCATTTTGCGCCTCGACCTCTCGCACTTTATCAACGGCTACAAGCGCACGCGATCGCAGGGCGCGGACAGTGCATATTCGCAGTCGCGTTCCGATTCCCGCCGCGCTTCGGATTTTTCGAACGGTTCGTATTCTTCGGAATACATCGAAGCCTGCGAAGTCCTCGGCGTCTCGACTTCCGCCGCCGACGCCGAAATCAAGAGCGTCTACCGCAAGAAGTGCAGGGAGCTCCATCCAGACCTTCTCCGCGGCAAAGGCTTGGGCGAGATAGCCCTCAAAGCCCTCGAACACGAACTTTCGCGCGTCAACGACGCCTACACCACAATAAAAAAATACAGGAGCTAAAAATATGTTGGATATGATACGTTCGGCAGCCCTCGAAGGCTACATCAAACACAAATACGGCGCATATCTCGAAAATAACGATTTTTCCGCCAAACTCAACACGCAGGAACGCTATCTGAAAATTTGCGCGACTCTCGCGGGCGAAACTTCGCAAACTCATTTCGATATCGACGAATTCGAAATCGTCCCTGACGACGACGGCGGCAAGGAGAAATTCATCATCGTCCGCAAAATCACTTGCGACAAACCTTGGCTTCAAAAGCTCGCCACCGACTTCCTCCTAGACACACCCATTCAACTCCCTTCCTTCATCGCTTCCGCCCTTTAATGAAGGTTTTTTATATGTTTGGTAAGCGGCGCGATTGGCTTTGCCAATGCGCTTTGCTTATCGGTTAAAGCGGAGATTTTTATATATTTCGAAAGCGGGTAAGCGGCGCGATTGGCTTTGCCAATGCGCTTTGCTTGTCGGTTAAAGCGGAGATTTTTATATATTTCGAAAGCGGCGCGATTGGCTCTGCCAATGCGCTTTGCTTATCGGTTAAAGCGGGTCTTTTTATATGTTCCGAAAGCGGCGCGATTGGCTTTGCCAATGCGCTTTGCTCTCTTATTAAAGTAAAGCGGATATTGCCGCAGGCAATCCGCGCCGGTGCCCGTCTATGGCAGCCCGCCCAGCGGGACGCGCCGGTGCCCGTCTATGGCAGCCTGCCCAGCGGGACGCGCCGGTGCCCGTCATATAAAAAACGTTTGTCAAAGGCGCATTGACAAAGTCAATCGCCGCCAGTGCCCAAACAATAAAAAATGGAAAAAAAGGTTGCATTTGGGGTAGGGGAGAATTTAAATGAAATTTCAATCAAAAATAACAGTTATGGTATCGTATAAAGAACTTGGATTGGTTAATTCGCGCGAGCTTTTCAAAAAAGCGATTGCAGGCAAATATGCAATTCCGGCGTTTAACTTCAATAATATGGAACAAATGCAGGCCATCATACAGGCTTGCGTCGAAACAAAATCGCCCGTAATCTTGCAGGTTTCGAGCGGCGCACGCAAATACGCCAATCAGACATTGCTCAGATATATGGCACAGGGCGCGTGCGAGTACGCAAAGGAACTCGGCTTCAACGTTCCGATAGTCTTGCACCTCGACCACGGCGATTCATTCGAACTCTGCAAATCGTGCATCGAATACGGCTTCTCGTCGGTTATGATTGACGGTTCGGCATTGCCCTACGAACAGAACGTCGAACTCGCGGCGAAAGTCGTGGATTACGCCCACAAATACGACGTTACAGTCGAGGGCGAACTCGGCGTCTTGGCAGGTATCGAAGACGAAGTTTCGCACGAAACACATTCATACACACGCCCCGAAGAAGTCGAAGACTTCGTAAAGAAGACGGGCGTCGATTCGTTGGCAATTTCGATTGGCACATCGCACGGCGCATATAAATTCAAGCCCGAACAGTGCACGCGCAACGCCGAGGGCAGACTCGTTCCGCCGCCGCTTCGCTTCGACATCTTGAAGGAAGTTGAAAAGCGCATTCCGGGGTTCCCGATTGTCTTGCACGGTTCGTCGTCCGTTCCGCAGCAGTATGTCGACATCATCAACAAATACGGCGGCAAGTTGGAAGCCGCAGTCGGCATTCCCGAGGAACAACTCCGCAAGGCGGCAGAGTCGGCAGTGTGCAAAATCAATATCGATAGCGACGGCCGCTTGGCAATGACAGCCGCAGTCCGCGAAGTTTTCGCGACAAAACCGGCAGAGTTCGACCCGCGCAAATACTTGGGCCCCGCCCGCGAAGAACTCAAAAAGCTCTATATGCACAAAATCCAGAACGTTCTGGGTTCTGCTGGCAGAGCTTAGTGATGCCTCTGATAGCGCGGAAATTTCTGCGCAAACAAAAATCCGCGCCAGTGCCCGTCTATGGCAGCCCGCCCGGCGGGTTCGGCAGGCAGAGCTTAGTAAGTTCACCAAATTTCAAAAAAGGTTCGGATGTTCCGAACCTTTTTTTTTGTATCTTCTATTCATTAAAACAAAGCGGATATTGCGTAGCAAAACCAAGCAAACGAGTTCAATCTAAAAAAACAAAAAGCGTTCTTCGAATGAAGAACGCTTTGGTATAAATTAAATAAATCTTTCGTGTAGGCGTTTGATAAAGGAGGATTATTTGCCGAAAGGCAAATCCTCCGCCAGTGCCCGTCATATAAAAAATTTAGAAGCGGAGTTCGAGACCGCAACGAATAGTGCGCCCTGGTTCGGGATACCAACAGTTGAACGTCGCATACGAACAGTTGCGGTGGTCGGTCAAATTGGCAACCGCAAAGAACAAACGCGCATATTCACAGGGATACACATTCACAGTCAGGTCGAGACTGTAATTTTCGGGAATGCGCTCTTTCGAGCCAAACGCGTCAAGATAGCCTTCCTGATATTGCGAGTTCGCCCAAATGTAGTTGAGCTCAACCATAACATAGTCAATGGGCTTGACCCAAACACCCGATTTCGAGGAAACCGTCGGCACAAGCGCAACCTTGTTCCCGCAGTAAACACCCGACGTGTATTTCGCATCAACAAAATTCCACGAAGTAAACACGCCGCAGAGCTTGTCGTATTCATAACCCACGCGCAACTGCATGCCATAACGCTCGGTGTCGCCGATGTTTTTGTTTATGTAGTTGATGCCGTCATAGGCAATTTCGTTGTTAAGACGCGTGTAATAGAGACTCGCAGCCGCCGAGAAACCGAACTTTGCAAAGTTTGTGCCGATTTCGTAGTTCTGACCGTGCTCGGGGTCGAGATTCGGATTCGTGTAGCTCGCGCCATAGCCCCACAGACTATAACGTTCGTCAATCGACGGATAGTGATAGAGCTGGTCGAATCGGAAATACACATTCCATGATTCGTCGAGCTTGGCGTTCGCGCCGAATTGAGCCGCAAAACCGTTTACAAGCTCCGAGTCGTCGAGATTGTAGTATGCCGAGTCGCTGTTTGCCGAGTTCGCAACCGCCTCATAGCGCAGCGCGCCGTTGAGCGAGAACACATCGTCAAGCTGGGCTTTCGCGCCAACCCACGGCGAAACCGTGTATCGGTCTACATCGGTATTGTAGGTGCCGTTGTTCGTGTGCGCGTCGAGGTGGTCGTAGTAGAAGTCGACACCGCCTTCGACATAACTTTCGTCTTCACTGCCGAAATATACGCGATACTTCGGGTCGAACGAAAGCGTCCAGAGCGTCGAGAGCGCGTGGTTAGAGCCCACATTGTCAACGTCCTTGTCGCGAATGTTGAGCCCCAAGTGCGCCGAGCCTTCGCCGAACGACGTCTTGTTTTCCCACGATGTCGATGCCATCAGGAATCGCATAAAGTCCTCTTCGTAGTGGTTGAGATTGTCGGGATACTGCTCGCGGAAGTCGCTCACATTTGCGGCATAAATATAGCCCGGCCATGAAATCGCCATATTGCCGAAGTTGACATACGCGCCGATTTCATTCTTGCTGTCAAGCTTCATGCCCGCACTGACCGTCGCCGACTTGTTCCAGTTAAGCGAGTTCGCAAAGAAGCCGGAGTTGTGATAGTAGGTCGCCCCGACACTCGCATAGTAGTCTTCCGTCGAGTAGTCCGCCGAACCCGAGAACCCGTATTCGCCATATTCGCCGAAATGGGCCTTCACTTTCGCACCGTTCTTGCCCCATTTTTTAGTCGTGAACTTCACGACACCCGCTTCCGCAAAACCGCCGTAAGTTGCCGTTTGCGCGCCATAGAGCACTTCGACATTCTCGATGTCGTCAAGCTGGACAGTCGCCCAGTTTATGCCCGCCATATCGGGCGTGTTAAGACGCTGCCCGTCAACGAGCACAAGCGTGCGGCTCTGGCTGTTCGCGCCGAAACCGCGCATTGAAATCTGCCCCATAAATTCGCCGCCGCCCATATTGCGAATGTAAACGTCTGAGTAGCGGTTGAGCAATTGCGTGGCACTTACGACATTGCTGTCGGAAATCTGCTGCGCCGAAATGTTTACCCCTGTCGCAGTCGATTCGTAAATCGAGTCCTTAAAGCGCATAGCCGTAATCTGCACAGGTGCGAGCGTTCCGCCGGAAACCGCCTTGTCGGAATTTTCCGCCGACTTTGCATCTTCCGAGCCCGCGGCAACCGCCGCAGGTGTTTGTTTTGCTACGGAGTCGACCTTTGCCGCTTCCGCCGAGGTTGTTTGCGCCGACGCCGAATGCGCCAGCCATAGGGACGCAATTAACGCGATTGCGCACGCTATTTTTTTGTTTTTCATCTATGTCTCCTTTTTTTTGTTTTGCGAATCCCCCTTTCCGAAGCACATTCGGGAGCGCAAAACGGGAGACATATTCTGTCCGCCATTTGTCCGATTTTTCCATACCGCCCCCCAGCAGACCGAAAACTTTCGAACTCGGACGGCGGGGAAGCACAAACCCCAAACCAACCCGCGCCGAACACAACTTTCCACCGCGAAGCCCGAAAAAACCGAACCCCGCGCACCCCGAACTTCCTCGGGCGGGAACTTCGCGGGCAGTGTCTTTCACCTCGTCTTCCGGCTTATGTTTGTAGACCCCGAACAGCCTGCGGGAGAATTTCCCGCAACCCCGTTAGCAGCCCGAGCCCGACCCTTCCCGCAACGCGGCGGTGGAATGCCGAACCCCTCTCAACAAATACGGCGGCGCGACCGCGTCCGAATAAAGCCCGCAGAACCGACAGAATCCGAAAACCCTCCGCGTTCGGACTCCGAACACGAAAACCTCGAATACCCCCGACGACCCCGCAAGCCCTCACGGAACTTCCGTTTGGCAAAAAACGTCGCTGATTGGTATTGTTTACGCCACCGATAAAAACGCCTGCGGCATTCCTGTCAAATAAAAAGCGCCTCAATCGTTTGAGAAAAAAGCTTGACTTGCCGCAAACACCATTTAAAACCGACTCCATAAACCATTTCACAATAAACGAAACAAAAACGGATTATGATACAGACAAGAGCAAAAACAGACACACAGTTCGATATAATTTCACTCGGCGAAGTAATGTTGCGCCTCGACCCATCCGAGGGCAGAATCCGCACCGCCCGCAGCTTTAAAGTATGGGAGGGCGGCGGCGAATATAACGTGGCCCGCGGATTGCGCCGTTGCTTCGGACTTCGCGCGGCGGTGGCGACGGCAATCGTCAAAAACGAAGTCGGGCTTTTGCTTGAAGACTTTATCTTGCAGGGCGGCGTGGATATGCGCTTCGTCAAATGGCTCGAAAGCGACGGCGTCGGCAGAACCGTGCGCAATTCGCTCAACTTCACCGAGCGCGGCTTCGGCGTGCGCGGGGCAGTCGGCTGCTCCGACCGCGGACATTCCGCCGCCGCAAGCCTCAAAGCCGGCGACATCGATTGGGATTACATCTTCGGCAAAGTCGGCGTGCGCTGGCTTCACACGGGCGGCATCTACGCCGCGCTTTCCGAAACCACCCCCGACGTTATTTTGGAGGCGGTCAAGGCGGCAAAAAAATACGGCACAATCGTCTCCTACGACCTCAATTACCGCCCGTCGCTCTGGAAGGCAATCGGCGGCAAGGCAAAGGCTCAGGAGGTCAACCGCGAAATCGCCAAGTATGTCGACGTTATGATTGGCAATGAAGAAGACTTCACCGCCTGCTTGGGCTTCGAAGTCGATGGCTTGGGCGAGGACATCTCCAACCCGCAGGTAGAGTCCTTCAAGAAGATGATTGAAAAAGTCGTCAAAACCTATCCGAATTTCAAGGCAGTGGCAACAACCCTGCGCAAGGTCCACACCGCAACCGTCAACGATTGGAGCGCAATCTGCTGGTCGGACGGCAAATTCTACGAGTCCAAAAAACGCGAAAAGCTCGAAATCTTCGACCGCGTTGGCGGCGGCGACAGTTTCGCTTCGGGCTTCGTCTACGGAATGATGGAACTCGGCGACGCTCAGGCGGCAGTCGAATACGGCGCAGCCCACGGCGCGCTCGCAATGACCACCCCCGGCGACACCAGCACCGCAACCAAGGCGGAAGTCGAAAAACTCGCGGGCGGCGGCTCTGCGCGCGTCGACAGATAACCCCGCCCCACAAAGCGGAATATCCAACTCTTACGTCAGTAAACATTAATATAAAATACAAAAAAAGAATTTTTATTATGACAATTATGCAGGAATTTGAGGCGCGTAAACTCGTCGCCGTGTGCACAGTCGAAAACGTAAAAGACGCCGTTCCCATGGCGGAGGCGCTCATGCGCGGGGGAATCTCGGCAATCGAGCTGACCCTCAGAACGCCCGCGGGGCTTGACTGTATCCGCGAAATCCGCCGCGCCCTCCCCGAAGTCTATATCGGCGCGGGCACAGTGCTCACTCCCGAACAGGTCGTTCAGGCAAAGGACGCGGGCGCGTGCTTTGCCGTAGCTCCGGGGACAAACGTCCGCGTAATCCAAAAGGCTAACGAAATCGGAATCCCCTTCGGCCCCGGAATCTTCACCCCCAGCGACATCGAGGCAGCCTTGGAAAACGGCTGCCGAATGCTCAAATACTTTCCCGCTGCAAGCTGCGGCATAAAACACCTCAAAGCAATCGCGGCTCCCTATAAACACCTCGGCATAAAATTCATTCCGCTCGGGGGCGTGAACATCGACAACCTCGCCGAAATGCTTTCCGACCCCCTCATCGCGGCGGTCGGCGGCTCTTGGCTGGCAAAGCCCGCGCAAATCGCCGAGGGCAAGTTCGACGAAATCGAGGCGCAGGCGCGCGCCGCGGCGGCAGTCATAAATTCTTTGAAAAAATAATATAAAATAACACATAATAAAGGAGAGACTACAATGAAATTAGGCGTAATCGGATTGGGAGCAATCGGCTCAATGCACATCAAAAACATTCGCGATGGCAAAGTCGCCGACTGCGAAATAGCCTGCGTGTGCGACGAAAAATATATCGACCCCGTAAAGTTCGCGGGCTTGAAATCATACTCGAACGTCGACGATATGCTCAAAGACCCGAACGTCGAGGCGGTGCTCGTCGCAACTCCGTCGTTCAACCACTTCGAACTCGCAAAAAAGTGCCTCGAAGCCGACAAGCACGTTTTGATTGAAAAGCCCATCGCCCTGACATCGTTCGACGCCAAACAAATCGTCGAGCTTGCCCGCAGCAGGGGCAAAGTTTGCGGCATTATGCTCAACCAGCGTACAACGCCGATGTATTCGCGCATAAAAGAGCTTGTCGCTTCGGGCGAACTCGGAAAAATCAACCGCGCATCTTGGTTTATGACAAACTGGTACCGCCCGCAAATCTACTTTTCAAGCAGCAACTGGCGCGGCACATGGAAGGGCGAGGCAGGCGGCGCGCTCATCAACCAGTCAATCCACAATATCGACATCTTCGCTTGGGTTTTCGGAATGCCGAAAAAACTCCGCGCTTGGTGCAAGTTCGGCAAATACCATAATATCGAGGTCGAAGACGAGGCAACCGCATACTTCGAGTTCCCCGACGATATGACCGCCACCTTCGCGACCGCCACGGGAGAGTTCCCCGGCACAAACCGCCTCGAAATCGCGGGCGACAGGGGCTTCCTTGTCGCCGAAAACGACGCGCTCAAAATCACCCGCTTCGCAAGCCTGCGCGATTACACCCTCAACACAAAATACGTCTTCGGCACACCCGATGCCACCACCACCGAGGAAACTTTCACCGATAAGGGCGAACAGCATTCGGGCGTCCTCTCGAACTTCGCCAAGGCTGTCGACACGGGCGCACACTTCGACTTCGACGCCCAGCAGGGCTACAATTCCGTCTGCCTTGCCAACGCAATGCTGCTTTCCTCGTGGACGAATTCCGACGTCGACTTTCCGTTCGACGACGCCGCCTACGCAAAACTGCTCGCCGAAAAGACCGCCCAGTCCAAATTCCGCGAAAACGTCGACACCGACTTCATCATCGAATTCACAAAATCGTTCAGATAATGGCAAAACATTTCAGCGGATACGATTACGTTCCCGACGGCTCGGGCGAAAAAGTCTGCGGCGACGGCGATTTCGTCTTTGCCGCCGCGGGGCTCGACCACGGGCACATCTACGCGCAGGTTCAGGGTTTGACAAGCGCGGGCGGCAAGTGCGCCCTCGTCTGGGATTCCGACCCAAAGAAAGTCGCCGACTTCCAAAAACGCTTCCCCGACGTTCCCGCCGCCGAAAGCTTGGAGCAGATTTTGCGCGACAAGTCAATCGTCTGCGTAGCGGGCGCGTCCATACCCGCCGACCGCTTCGACTTGGGCGAAAAAGTTTTGCGCTCGGGCAAACATTACTTCGTCGACAAACCGCCTTTTACCACGCTCGAACAGCTCGAAAAGGCGCGCAAACTCGTCGCCGAAACGGGGCTAAAATATATGCCCTACTACGCCGAGCGCATACACAATCAGGCGGCTGAAAAGGCGAACGAACTCGTCAAAAGCGGCGCAATCGGACGCGTCTTGCAGGTGCTCATACTCGCGCCGCACCGCCTCTCGAAAAACGCCCGCCCCGATTGGTTCTTCAAGCGCGAACGCTACGGCGGAATCCTCACCGACATCGGCTCGCACCAGTTCGAGCAGTTCCTCGAATTTTCGGGTTCGACCGACGCCGCAATAAACTTCGCCCGCGTCGCGAATATGGCAAACCCCGAATACCCCGAGTTGCAGGATTTCGGCGAGGCGAGCCTCACCACAAACACGGGCGCGTCATGCTATTGCCGCGTCGATTGGTTCACGCCCGACGGACTCCCCGTTTGGGGCGACGGCCGCACAATCATCTTGGGCACCGAGGGGTATATCGAAATCAGGAAATACATCGACTATTCCGACGCCGAAAATCCGAGCCAAATCCTCTTCATCACCGATAGCGAGGGCGTCCGCCGCATCGATTGCCGCCAAATGAAGTTCCCCTTCTTCGGGAAATTCATCTTGGACATTCTAAACGGAACGGAAACCGCAATAACACAGGAACACGCCTTCAAGGCGGCCGAACTCGCATTAAAATCACAACAACAAGCCGAATCACACTATGGGAAATAACGACAAACTCCAAGCACAACGCCAACTTCTCCAAAACGCAAAACAAAAGGGCGCGGCGGCGCAACTTGGCGCATTCTGTAAACTCTCGGGACCGGGCTGGCTTCAAAGCGCGACAACACTCGGCGGCGGCTCGCTCGCTTCCGCACTCTATTTGGGCGTCTTGGGCGGATTGGGCTTTATGTGGTTGCAGCCGTTCGCAATGATGTTGGGCATAATAATGCTTGCGGCAATATCATACGTGACCCTCTCCATATCCACAAAACCGATGTTTTCAATCAACGAAAACATCACCCCGATTTTGGGATATAGCTGGGCGATAGGCTCGATGCTCGCGTGCTTAGTGTTCGCGTGGCCGCAGTTCGCCTTGGGGGTTGCGGCAATAACGCAAAACATCTGTGCTTCGCAGGAGCCGCCAACACAGACAACCGAAATCATAATCACCGCGGCATTGTTCGCCGTCGCCCTCATAATGACGGCAATCTACGCGCGCGGCGGCAAGGGCGTAAAGATATTCGAAATTTTCATCAAACTTTCGGTTGCGGCAATCGTCGTGTGCTTCTTCGGCGTCGTAATCAGCCTTTCGATAGGCGGAAAAATCGATTGGGCGCGGGTTATGGAGGGCTTCGTCCCCAACTTCTCGGTCTTTACAAGCCCGAGTGCCGACTTTATGCAGTATATCCAGAAACTCGACGCCGACGGCGTAAAATTCTGGTCGGATATGATTGTCTCGCAGCAAATCGACGTCGTAATTTCGGCGGCGGCAATGGCAGTCGGCATAAATATGACATTCCTCTTCCCCTATTCAATGCTCAAAAAGGGGTGGGATAAAGATTTCCGCGGGCTCGCAATCTTCGACCTCGCAACGGGGCTTTTCATTCCCTTCCTGCTTGCCACATCGTGCATCGTAATCGCCGCGGCTTCGCAGTTTCACGCCACCCCCGCCGAGGGATTGGCAATTTCGACAATCAGCGGCGGCAAACTCCAACCCGCAGTCGTAAATAACGTGAAAGTCGAGCCTGCCGCAAACCTCGTCGGCGGATATATCCAGCTTCTCGATTCGCGCCTTGCCTCCACAAACCCGAACTTCGCATCCTTGCCCGAACAGGCAAAAGACGCCGCCCGCAACGCATTGCCCCGCGCCGAAAAGGATATGGCTGCAATGCTCGTAAAGCGCGACGCCTCCAACCTCTCCGAAACCCTCGCGCCTCTCGTCGGCGACGACGTCGCCCGCTACATTTTCGGTTTCGGCGTCTTGGGTATGGCAATAAACGCCGTCCTTATGAATATGCTAATCTGCGGACTCTCGTTTAGCGAAATCTTCAAGCGCGGCGGCAGCGCAAAGTGGCATATCGCGGGCTCTTCACTCATCGCCTTCTCGGCAATCGCCTCCATCTTCTTCAAGGGCGCGAGAATGTGGCTTGTCATCTACGCGGGCGTAATGGCGGCGGTCTTGCTGCCGATAGCATACGGCGCATTTATGTTTATCATCAACAGTAAAAAGGCTCTCGGCAGCGAAGCCCCGCGCGGCAAGTCGCGCCTCGTCTGGAACGTCCTTATGGCGTGCTCCTTGGCGTGCTCTTCGGTGGCTAGCCTTTGGGTTCTCTACCACAAAATCGGCATTGCAGGCCCCATTGCTTTCGCGGCATTCTTCGCAGTTGTCGTAGTCTCGGCAATAGTATTCAAGAAAAAACATTCATAGGAAATTCAGGTTATGAACGAATTGTTCGACATCAAAAATAAAGTCGTCGCCATTACGGGCTCGACGGGCGTCTTGGCGGGGTCGCTTGCCAAGTACCTCGCTTCGCAGGGCGCAAAAGTCGTGTTTATGGGCAGGTCGAAGGAAAAACTCGACGCCGCCACCGCCGACCTCGATCCTGCCGACACTCTCGCCTGCGTTTGCGACGTCCTCGACCGACCCGCGCTCGAAAAGGCCCGCTCCGACATCTTGGCCAAGTTCGGACGCCTCGACGCCCTCATAAACGGCGCGGGCGGCAATATGTCGGGCGCGACAATCCCGCCCGATAAAACATTCTTCGATCTCGAAGTCGACCAGTGGGCGGCAGTCGTCAAACTCAATTTGCAGGGCACACTCCTGCCGACAATGGTCTTCGGCGAAATCTTCCGCCGGCAGAAATTCGGCAGCATCGTCAATTTCTCGTCAATGACCGCCGAGGCCGCCGTCACCCGCGTCTTGGGCTACTCCAACGCAAAGGCGGGCGTCAACAACCTCACAAAGTGGCTCGCCGTAGAGTTCGCCCAAAAGTTCGGCGAGGGCATACGCGTCAACGCAATCGCCCCCGGATTTTTCATCAGCGAACAAAACCGCGCGCTTCTCACCAACCCCGACGGCTCGTTCACCCAGCGCGGACAAACCGTCATCAATAAAACGCCCTTCAAACGCTTCGGCAACGCCGACGAAATCCACGGCGCGGCGCATTACCTCATAAGCGACGCCTCCAAGTTCGTTACGGGCACAATAATGGCAATCGACGGCGGCTTCTCGTGCTTCTCGGGAGTTTAGCCCAAATTTTCAAGGATTCATATGTACGACAAAAAATATATGCTCGAAGAGGGATTCCGCTGGTATGGCACAAAAGACGAAGTCCCCCTCGACTTCATCAGACAGTCAGGCGCGGAAAGCGTCTTCACCTCCCTCCACGACATTCCCTACGGTGAAGTCTGGACAAAAGAGGCAATTCTTGCGCATAAAAAAATCGTCGAAGACGCGGGCTTAAAGTGGAGCGTAGTCGAAAGTCTGCCCGTCAGCGAGGCAATCAAAACCCGCACGGGCGACTTCCTCCGCCACATCGAAAACTATAAAATCAGCCTTCGCAACCTCGCCGAGTGCGGCATAAAAATCGTCATCTACAATTTTATGCCCGTCCTCGACTGGATTCGAACCGACCTCCACTACAAACTTCCCGACGGCTCGACCTGCCTGCGCTTCGACCCCGCCCAGTTCGCCGCTTTCGAGATTTACCTTCTCAAACGCGACGGCGCGCAAAACGACTACACGCCCGAGCAGCTCGCCCGCGCCGAAAAGTTCTTCAACTCGCTCGACGCCGACGCAGTCCGCAAGTTCGAACGCTCAATCATCGACGTCTTCCCCGGTTGCAGTATGGATTTCACAATCGACGACATTCGCGCAATGCTCGCCAAATACTCCGCAATCGACGCCGACAAGCTGCGCGAAAACCTCGCCCTCTTCCTCAAAGAAGTTTGCCCCGTAGCCGACGAGTGCGGAGTGCATCTTGCAATCCACCCCGACGACCCACCCTTCGACGTTCTCGGACTCCCGCGCATAGCTTCGCGCCTGTCCGATTTTCAGAAGATTATTGCCGCCTACGATTCTCCCGCAAATTCGGTCTGCCTTTGCACGGGTTCTCTCAGCGCGGGCGTCCACAACGACATTCCCGCAATGATTGACGCCCTCAAAGACCGCATATTTGTCGTTCACCTTCGCAGCACACAGCGCGACCCCGACGGCAGCTTCTACGAGGCAGGGCACCTCGAAGGCTCAGTTCCAATGCGCAACGTCGTCGAAAAGCTTCTCGCTATACAAAAGGAGCGCATCGACAACGGCGGCGCGAAAATCGTCTTCCGCCCCGACCACGGGCGCGATATGGCGGACGACCTCTCCAAACCCCCCACCCGCAACCCCGGCTACTCTTTCATCGGACGTATGAAAGGCCTCGCCGAACTACGCGGCCTCGAACTCGGTATTTTGTAGGGGCGAAGCCCCTACCACCTCCGCCTTCTTCGAAGTCGGCTTGTGGAAAAACGGCAGTGCTACCCGCACTGCCTTTCCTGTATATACTCGCATTGAACTTCGTTCAATCGCTTGTTTCTGATAATCCGAAAAACATATTTCAAAAAGTGGGGACGAATTGCCTAGGGCAATTTGCACCTTTGACTATTTATCTAAGTAAAGCGGTCATTGCCGCAGGCAATCCCACTTCTTCTTGTGAAAATGATATTTTATAAAACTACGCACATACAACTTTTAACGCCGAGACTTCCGATTTAATCTTTTTGCCTTCATTGCGCATAGTCTCCTCAATGTCGTAGTCATTTTGCAATCCGAGCCAGAATTCGGGCGATGTCCCGAAATACAACCCCAGCTTTATCGCAGTATTCGCAGTAATGGAGCGTTTTTCATTTATTATTTGAGAAATCCTTGTGTGCGGCATTCCCGTGTCCACAGCAAGCCTATAAGCCGAAATTCCCATCGGTTCGAGAAATTCCTCTTTGAGCACCTCCCCAGGGTGTATGTTTTTTAATGCCTTCATGTCATTCCTTTCTTAGTGGTAATCGACAATTTCAACATCGAATAAATTCCCGTTGAACCATTTGAAACATATCCTATATTGGTCGTTTATTCTGATACTGTATTGTCCTTTCCGATTCCCTTTCAATGTTTCGAGTTTGTTCGCGGGAGGAATTCGCAAGTCGTCCAACGTTCGGGCATTGTTCATCATTCTTAATTTTCGCCTTGCGGTATTCTGTATGCGAATATCAATCTTTTTCGACACAAAGCCGTTAAAAATTGTTTCCGTTTCCGCACATTTAAAACTCTTTATCATTATTGACGCAAGATGACACTATTAACCTTTTGCGTCAATATTTTTTTGCAATATAAACCATACAGTAAAAGCTGGAACTTTTCCCATTGCAACAGCTCTCTTAGATTTCCGCCACCAAAAGTGTAGGCACTTTTCAAAGCGGATATATTGGCTTTGCCAATCCGCACTCGTTCCAAAAAATTAAAAGTGTAGGCGTTAGTCAAAGGCACATCGGCAACGCCGATTGCCGCCAGTGCCCGTCTATGGCAACCCGCCCAGCGGGACGCCTGTGCCCGTCTATGGCAGCCCGCCCAGCGGGACGCCTGTGCCCGTCATATAAAGTGTAGGCGTTAGTCAAAGGCACATCGGCAACGCCGATTGCCGCCAGTGCTCGTCATATAAAATGTAGGCGTTAGTCAAAGGCACATCGGCAACGCCGATTGCCGCCAGTGCCCATCATTTAAAATATTTAGAACGTGACAATGTTGACACTTAAACTGGGCACGGGTTTGCCCGCGGCATTGTCGTGAATAAGCATAATGCAGCGTTCCTTGTCGGGATACGAAACGCGGCTTTTGTAGGACATCTCCCATTTGCCTTCAACACGCGCGGCAATGAGAACGGGCGTAGAAATACTTTTTTTTGATTTCGCTTCGGAAAAAATCGCATGCGAGTTTGCCCTTAAAAACTTCTTGTCAGCCCCGAACATAAGTGCAAGCCCGCGGCGCGTCATATTCATCACGGCTATTTTGCCCTTCGGCAGCGAGTCGGGCGAAACATTCATCGGATAAAACTGCGCCGTCGACCCCGTGCTAATCATCAGCACAAAAACATCGCGCGACGCCGACGGAATCATAATCTCCGCAACGGGCGAGAACGCCTTGTCCGATTCGCCTTCGCCCACCTTCTTGTAGAAGACGAGCTTTTGCGGGCCCTTGTAGCTGATGTTTACACGCTTTCCGTCCGCGTCGCTAAACGAGTCCCACTTGTCGCCGTTTTTGTACCAGTAGATAGTCTTGCGCCCGCCTTTTTTTGACGGAGCTGCAAACGAGGCTTCCATCGAAAACTTTTCGATTTTCAGATTTGCCTCCACATTCTGTGCCCGCACCGCCGCCGTGCCGCCGAAAACAAACGCGCCCAGCGCGCAGAGCGCGAACGCAACTTTCACGATTCTATAACCGAACATAACTAAATAAAGTAATATTGTGTTTTGATAATGCGCAAATACAACCCGCGCACGGCGGAGGCAACCGCCGCCGCGCCGCGCGAGCCGTTAAATTTCGCTGTCGTTTAGCCACCTGAACGAAACAATCTTGAAACGTCTTCCGAGCGTCTGGTTGAGCTTCGTCAGCCCGCCGTTAGCCTCGGTCATAACCGTGTTGTATTCTTCCAGTTCCGATTGATACCCGAGCTCCTTCTCGCGCCCGTAGATGTCGGCGGGTGCATTGCCGTATTCCGACGCGTCGATGTATTCGGGCGTGCGCTGCACAACCATTTCGCACCAGGCTTTCGATTCCACCACGCCCGAGACGGGGTTGCGGATTTCGCCATACGCCCTGATTTTGAAGGTATCCGAGCGCACCGTAAGGAACGAACCCAAGCGCGCGAGAATGTCCTGCTGCATCAGATACGTCGGCGCGCCCGTTGCAATCGGGCCGACCGTTGCGCGCCAGTTTTCCCAAACATTCTTGTCGTTCGTAAAATGCTTGAATATGTTGTCGTCCTGCCATGCGGAGTTCAGCGATTTTACGTCGCTACCGATAATGAACCTCTTGTGGTATTGGTTGTTAATCGAAGTCGAGTCAATCGCCGCCTGCAAGACACCCTTCTGCGTGTGTCCCACTCGATACGTTTCGCCGCCGGTCTTCATCATTTCGCGCAAATTGCCTTCCCTGACGCGCTCGCGCTGGTTGTCGAGATTCAGCAAATTCTCCTCGCGGGCATTCTTGTAGTTGAATTTTTCCTCCGCCGAGTAGTTCGCCACAGTTCTGTTGACGAAGTCGCTCATCGAATAGAACGGACCTCTGTCCTTTACGTGCTCGACAATCGCGGAGGCAAGCTCTTCAATCTCCGAGTCCGACAACGCGCGATAACCCGAGAAAATCGTGTCTTCCTGCGTGATGCTCGTCGAGGCAGTCGCCTTTTTTTGGGCATTGAGCGGGGCTTGCCACCTGTGGAACGGCGCGGAACTGCGGTTGTCCGAATTGTCGCCGTTGTAGCCTTCAATCGATTGCCCGTAGTAAGTCGCCAACACGGCCTTCCACGCGTCGACACTCGTCGAGTTCACGTTGAACGCGCCGTTGACCCAAAGCTTGCCGGCATTTTCGTCGAATTGCTTTTCGGTCTCTTCGCCGCCGTATTTCATATCCTGAATCGAGAGAGTGTCTTCGGGATGGTCGGTGCAGATGTATTGAATGCGCGGATTCTGCGGCGTCGCCAATCCTTTACCCATATTGAAGTTGTTTTCCTCGTCTTTTAGGCGGTAGGGCAGGGTAGAGAAGAAGTATTCGTCCCAGAGCGCGTCATTGTAGTGCCACGACAGGTCGTAGTTGACATTCTTTTCTTCCGCCTGTTCGCGCTTGCCAATCACGCGGCCCCAGTCCGCACACGACTTATTCTGATAGTTGTTGACATACGACGATTGGTCGAGCCATTGCACCTGATACGAATATTCGGGGCAAATTCTGTTCGGACACAGCGAATTTCCGATGGCCATATCCGCCATCAAACTTTCGGGCGGAAGCAGCCCATAGGCGTACTTCCACGGACGCACGCCGTCGACGCGCAACGCCAGCGTCGCACCGCCGCCCGTATCCCACGAAGTCGCGTCCCACTTGCCGCCGCCGAAGTCGAGGTGCGCCCCCGCGAGATTTGCGATGTTGTGGACAACCTCGTCTTCGCGCAAAATGTGCGTATACGCATTAGTGTCGGTGCCGTTCGCACCCGAAAGCCCTACATACGAAGTCGAGTCGCTCGCTCCGGGAATCTTGTAGCCCATATGCGTAAGCCCCGAGAACGGCGTGCGCGTGCCGTCTGCCTTGTCATAGTAGATAATGCTTGTGGCAATAACATTCTTTATTGCCCGACCCCACCTGCGGTTGCGGAGTTCCGTGTTCGAGTCCTGAACTTCTTGCGCGCCATAGTCCGTGTTGTAGTAGGTCGTAAGCAGCGAGCCGTTTACAAACAGACGCCTGTTGTAGACGGGCTTCGCGCCCGTTTCCACATTCGTGTCGTCGTCCGCATACGGAATGCCGAAAATGTAGCCGTATGGAATATACTTGCTGTCGGCTTGAATGTATTGGTGCAGCTTGCTCGCATACGAATTTTGCTGAATGTCGGAGGAATAGAGAATAAACGGCTTCATCGCCGCGGGCAGGAAGTCGCCGCATTCGTTGCTCATATTCTGCGGACGCATCGGCCAGCAGTTCGCCGAGTGTCTGCGCGGATTTATCGCCATCCAGTTCAGGAAGAAACGTCCGTTGAACGCCACGCGCTCGGTATTGCTAAGCTCGCGCGTCCAGCGATCCTTTTCGCCCGAGGCGATAATGGTCTCATATTTCGCCTTGCGGGTGGTGTCGTCGCGCACATATTTGTCCAAGTCCTTGAAGAACGTCGGCGGCGTAAGCGAAACTCTCTGCGACGAACTCGCCAGCCCCGTGCCCGCCGAGTTCGCGCTTATGTAGCCTGCATTGTGCCAGTTGTTTAATTGGTCGTTTTCGGCATTATCGGCATTATCGGCATTATTACTCTTGTAGTAGCGTATACTCGGGTCGGGGAAACTCGGGAACCTCGGGCCTAAGAAGTGCCTCTTGCCCTTGAAGTGCGCCAAAAGCGGCACATAGTCGGGTAGGTTTCCAGACAAGAACGCCCTCGATTCCGTCTTGCCATAGGGTTTGAGCTTCGTAAACGTCATGCCCTCCTTTTTGTAAATCCAAATCGAGAGGTGCAACTCTTCATAAGTGTTGCTGTCATTGCCGTTGTTCGAAACTTGCGCCGTCTGATAGCGCGACATACAATACGCAATCGGCGTCATCGAAATCGTGTGTTTATACGGCGTAATACGTATGCCGTTCTGGTCGACGTCGGGGAAGACCGTAGTGTCCTGCATATCGATTAAAATCTTGTCGATAGTCAAGTTTGCCGTGTTGTAGCCCGTTATGTCGCGGCTTGCCGCCTGCTTGATTTTGCTCAAATCAAACAACACATACGGATTCGGCAAATTCGCCTCGTCCACCACATCGGGGCGGTTGTTGCTCTTGAATTTCGCATAGTGTTCCAATTCGGGGTGCGGAACGTCCAGATAAAAACACCCGCCCAAATTGCCGCCGCTCGAATCGCCGAGGGGCAACATCATCGCGTCCAAATACTCGTAGGGCGATGTCGTCCTGTTGCAGTCTTCGATAACGCCGTTGGGACCGTTCGTGCCGTTGTTGGAGCTCGTCTTCGTGTAGTCGCCGTTGTAGTTTGTCGGACGCTTCATCGCAAAGACCTTCGTAGCTCCCGCGTCAATGCCCTTCGCGTCATACGCAAGGAAGTGCAACTCGGCAGTTCTGTACCACGTGGATTCTTCAAGATGAGTCCAATTTTTTTCGCCTTGGTTGATGGCGTCAATCCCCTTGTTAGCAAAGAACAACACGTCATTGCCGTTCTGGAATTTGGAAAGCACACTTCCGTGTCCGACACTCGCGTGCAGATTGTTAAGATAAAGCGGAATGCGCGCCACACGCGCATACGCGCTCAACCCCGTGCCCGCGCCGTCCTTCCATTGCGCCATATTGTCCGCGCTCGGATACATATTGTCTTCCTGAACAACATATTGCCAGTAGCTGAGATCGTCGGTCCACTTCCCGTTGGCATTGCCGTCGGGGATCGGAAATAATGACGGCTTTCTGTATTGATTCTTAGTCGGCGTTCCTGAAATCGAACCCCAAGTGTTCGTAATTCTCACATAATACGGCGCAATGCTGCCGTAGCCGAATGGCATCCACGGCGCGCTTCGAGCCGCCGAAATAAACGGTATAGATTTAGACATACGGTAGCCGTATTGGTTGTTTCTGTCCGCATCGTCGTACGAAAGCGGCGCATATTGCGCTTCCGTAGCCGAAGAATATCCGTTCGGCGTGTAGCCCTGAGCCGAAATCACACTTCCGATGTTATTCTTCCACAAGCCGCGCAGCGAGCCGCGATAGCCGTTTTTGCGCATAAAGTCCACATTCAGTTGCGACGAACCCAGCGGGAACTTCATTCTTTCCGTATACAAGTCGCGCAGACATTGGAAATACCCCGAATTTGCCTGATACCCGATTGCGAAGCGGAACGAGCCAATCGGGTTCATATATTCTTCAAAGTCTCTCTGTCCTACGCGGATGACGTAATAAGTGTCTTCGCCGATTTTCGTATCATACGGATTCCACAATACCAACATAGGTATCATGTGCAGTCTGACGCCGTATTTGCCGTTGGTGCCGCCTTCATAGTTGACCAAAGTCGGCACATAGTGTACTTGAAAACGCTTCACAACGGGCTTCGCGCCATAGCGGTCGTCGGTCTGCACCCTCGCGGAAATGTCCGAATCCTGCGGACGGTCGGGCGAGCGCAGATTGTAATAGGAGCGCAGCTGGTCCCACAACGCCCCGCCCGGGTCTTTGAACAGACGCTTGTCCGACATGATGTTGTTCCAGTCGTCCGTCACCGAAACCGCCGAACGCCCGAACGACATCTTCGGAAAGTCCTTTACTTGGTCTTCGCGCGTAAACATCTGCGGGCCGAAAATGTGCCCCGCGAACGGGCGGTTGCCGATGTAACGCTTGTCGTCAAGCTCGGGCTTGTATTCGCGACGGTTTTCGCGCCATTCCACATTGTTTGAAAGGAATCGAATCGGGAACGCCGTCGTTTTGCAGAAATACCCCGACACCCCATACGGACGCGGGAAATATTCGGGAATCGAGCCGTTTTCCTGCTCCGTCGTCTTTCTGTTTTCGTCGTCTTTGCCGTTTTTCTGAATAAGCCCCAGCGACAAGTCCTTCTTCAAGCCGCCGTCGCGCACATTCACCAAAAGACCCTTAGAGTCGCACGTAGCCGCATGGAAAAGCAGTTTCGACGGCGGCATTCCGTGGGGAACTGATTGCGACGCGATGGCGTCGAGCTGGTCGAGAGCCGTCGCATTTCTTGCAATCATCATACCCGATTCGTCGGTGCCGTCGTCGTCAATCGAAACGTCATACATCTTGCCGTTCGAGTCTCCGACCGTAAGCCCCTGAATGCCCGAGTAGAACGGCAGACTTTGCACTCGGTATTTAATCGAGTCCGCGTGCCTTTTAAACTCATAGCTTGCAATCGCATTCAGCGACGCCTTCTGACCCTCGTCGGCAACCCACCACGCAATGCGCGTTTGCGTTGCAGTCGAGCGTTCGATGGTCGCCGAGTCGTTCGTGTCCGTTTCAAGCTCCACAATCGGCACAAATATGTCGTCCGAGCCGTCCCCGCGTCCCGACACATTCGCATACGAGTTTTTCGACACAACCCTCACCGAGTTTTTCCCCCGAACCTCCGAATCCGGACGGAACTTGACCGTCGCCGTGTTCGAGCCGCTTAAAATGTCGTCGTCGCTTGCAAATCCGTTGCCAGAAACAAGCCACGTCACCGCGCGCTCCATAATGTTTTGCACATACGACGCCCTGCTTTCCCCGCGAATCTGCTTGTCGGGGTGCAGCCCGTGCTTGGAGTTCCAGACGCCGACCCAGTATTTGTTCGACGCCACTGTGCCCGAGACCTCCTCGGCATCTTCGCGGCGTATATTCGAGGGCGTCGACCACCAGTTGAAAGTTTGGTCGCTGTCAAGTCCCGTAATGCTCGAGTGCACCGTGCCCGAGAGCATCGACGCGTTCGCCGAAATTCTCTGGTCTGGACCCAGCGTCGACTGAATCTGACCCAATGCCTGATACGCCGAAAACTTCGCCGCCTGCTTTGCTTTGAACGCATTCAGCGATTGTTTGCTAAGCTTCGTCTGCATGCCGACCATGGTCGCCAGCGACACAATCAACAGGACCATAAAGCCCATCAACGCCAGAGCCATAACCAGCGCAAAGGCTTTTCTTTTCTTAACAGGGGTAGGGGTAGAACTTTTCATATCACCGAAATGGAATTCATATAAAGATAGGTATATAGGGGCAAAAAATAAGCAAGAAAATAATTACTAATTTAGACCCCCAAATATTTTAAATGTTCGAAAGCGGCGCGAAGGCAAAGTTTTTTATATTTCCGAAAGCGGCGCGGGATTACCTACGGTAATATTCCCGCTTTGTCCGTCATTAAAGCAAAGTTTTTTATAAGTCCGAAAGTGGCGGCAATCGGCTTTGCCTATTTGCCTTTGTCTATTTATTAAAGCAAAGCGGTTATTGCGAAGCAATCCGCGCCAGTGCCCGTCATTTAAAAAATCCGCGCCTGTGCCCAACATATAAAAAACATAAAACCAGAAAAGGATTTTACGAATGTAAAAGACTTTTTCCATTATTTATCGGATTAGGATAACCGTGTGAGCCCACTAAAAGTCGCGAGGCTCGTCCTAAAAGACGCGTTAGATTTTAGTCCGCTCCTATTGTCGCTCAGCTCTTGGCTTCGCCAATTCAACGTGAGTGCGCCTCCGTTGCAAATCTAAAAAAAAGCAAAGGCGGAATTGCCTTTGGCAATCGCCGCCTCTTCACTACATATAAAAAATTTGCAACGGGAGGCGCACTCGCGGCTTTTAGTTAGAAAGAAAGGAGGGAATACAACTCCTGCTCCGAAATCAACGCCGCTAAATTCGAAATCTCATTGTCGAGATTGTCAAGCTGCGCAAAATAGGCTTCATCAACCGAAACCTCGTTGTTAACGGGCATAACCGCCACAATAGCCGCGATACACGCCGCCGCGGCAACACTCGAACCAAGCATAACAAGCCGCGAAACTGTCGACTTCCCGCCGAACTTAACCGCGTTTAATACACGCCCAGTGAACCCTGTTGACGCTTCGACACCATTTTTGCGCAACAATCCGTCGCAAAGTCCGTCTACACGCCTGCGGCGCATTTCGTCTTCGCCGATTTTCGCCAATACACGCTCGACAAACCCTGCGGATACCTCGACCCGCGCGGACTTCAATAACATATCAATCTTGCCGTCATTAATCATAAAAATTCCCTTTCTTTTTCGGAATGGTATAAGCGGAAAATGTTAAATTTTGTCATATTTCATTGTGCAAAATCTCTCAGAGCTTCCCGTAAAAAGACGCGCGCTCGGTTTATCAGCGTCTTGACCGCCGGTATCGATTCGCCCATAATCTCGGCAATCTCCGCATAGGAAAGCTCTTCGCGCACCAGAAGCGAAATCGCAGTCCGCTGCTTTTCGGGCAACGCCGCCAGAGCCTTCTCGAAGGCTTCGTTGATGTCTCCGAGCCGTCCTTCGGAACCCTCGGGCGCGGCAACGACCGCATCCGAAAAATCCGTCGGCGAGACCGGGCGCACCTGATTCTTCCTGAATTCCGAAATCACCTCATTGCGCGCAATCTTGAAAATGAACGTCGAAAATTTTGCTTCCGCGCGATACGAGTGCCTCGCATTGTAGACCTTCCGGAAGACCGACAGGGCAATGTCCTCCGAAAGCTGAAAGTCGTGCGTCGACGCGTAAACGAAATTTACCAGCGGATTCTTCCATTTCTCAATCAACATTGTCAGAGCCGCTTCCGAGCCTTCCGCGATCTCGCGCATAAGACCCGCGTCTGTATCTTCGCGCGCGCACACCGCTCCCGAGCCGCCGCGCCCTTTCACTTCCATATCCACTGCCTGCGAAGCTTCCATAAACTCCAACAAATTCAACGCCTAAACCCGATAAAAGTTTCGGAATGAAAAAAAATATAAAAAAAAGCTGGAAAGCCAGCAAAAAATAGTTAACCTACGACATTTAATTTTATAAAAAAACAACTGTAAAAACAAAACAGAACGGAAAGAAGAATTATGAGTGGACTCGTACAATGGTCTTCGTGCGCAAAACGCAAGCCTTTAAAGAAATCGGCGGGCGCAAAACCGAACGCCCAACGCCAGAGGGTGTTGGCTGCCCGCAAACGCAAGCTTCGTTTGAGCGCATATAAGGCTTCCAGAAGATTGGCGGAATTGCGCGCCGCACCCGCCGAGACAAAGTAGGCAATAAAATACTTGAAAATTTGTCGGATACCCGTAAAGTGTCCGACTTTAAAAATTTAACAGACGAAAGAATTTCATTATGGCAAGAGTATGTTCAGTGACAGGTAAGCGTCCCGTAAGCGGTCGTAAAATCATTCATAAAGGTCAGAGCAAGAAAAGCGGCGGTATCGGTTTGCAGCTTGTAAAACAGTCCAAGCGCACCTTTAAGCCGAATGTTCAGCGTATCAGAGTCCGCACGGCGTCGGGCGCAGTCAAGCGCACGTGGGTTAGCGTAAAGGCAATCAAGGCGGGCTTGGTCGAAAAGGCGTAAAAATACTTTACCGAAAACGCTCCGATTTCTCGAAGGGTCGGGGCGTTTTTTGTTTCTGCTCGGGGCGAAAAAAGGAAGAATCAATCCCCACGCATTCCATACTTTCGCATCCCGAAATTTTCAATCTACCCTCACTCCCAACCCCTAAAATGGAAATTTTTGTAGGAAATTTGCCGTTTGATCTCACCCGTAGCGAACTTGAAACCGCATTCTCTCCTTTCGGCGAAATCGTGAAAACGCGAATGCTTTTCGACCGTGACGGACGCTTTCGCGGTATCGCATATGTAGAGTTTGCCGAGACCGCCGATGCCAAAAAGGCAATCGCCGAATTAAACGGCGTCGACTTGAAGGGCAGGGCAATGCGCGTCGATTATTCGCGCCCCGCACGCCCGCGCTTCGAGGGTTTTGGGGGCGCATTCGGCAACCCCGATAAAAAACGTCCGCGCCGCCAACATACAGACTTCAATCGGGGTGGCGGCGACGACATCAATTCAACCCCAACACCCCGCCCGCACACCCCACACCGCAACTTCCGCCACCATTGGGACAGCACTTCCGAAAACGCCTTCCATCCCCGTTCCCGCCGCGATTTCGACGGACATTCAAAAAAGCCGTTTGCCAAAAAATTCGGCGGAAAATTCCGCCCCAAGTTCGGTGAAAATCCGGACGATTAAAGCTCCCCCGACCCAAACAACTGCCCAAAAAAACCTTCCTTCCCATTCTTTCATACACACTCTTGCCCTCCGATTCACACACTTTCTCTACATCTCAACAAACCTCCATTAATTTCCCACAACAAAAACGGACGTTCCATACATTCAGGAACGCCCGTTTTTTCGCGCCATTCTGCGCAAAAACTACTTCACAAAGTCGATAAACGCAGCCTTGTTATAGCCCGCATTAAGCGGCAATACCTTTAAAACAGGCACTTCGCGCGGGATAAACAAGTCCGTCGATGAGACCAACACGCCTAACGCGTCGCCCGAGCGCGAAACGACAATGTCGCTTGCCGCGGGCGAGAACTTGTTGAAAATCGAGTCCACCAACCCCACGTCCAACTTCGCATATTCCCTGCGCGTAAAATTCGCCATAAACGGCACTTGTCCGTAGTATTTTTTTTCGGGATTTATCACGACACAGTCCGCAAAGCGATACGTATTTTTGCGCTCAGCCAACGTCAGCGCATTCTTCTTTTCGACGAACCCTTCGGGCAGCTCCAACATAAGCACCGATTCCGCCGACCGCAGAGACGCCACCTTGTCCGCAACCCAAATCTTTCCGCCCGCCGACACCGTAATTTCGAGTCTTTCGGGCGCGCGAACCTCCTTCATAAAGCGCACGGGCGTCGAACCCCGCTCGAAAAACAATCTGACCCTTCCGTCCGTAAAAATCGGCAGCGTCCGCAGCTTCAAAACCGCGTGCTCGCGTCCCAAAAGCCCTCCTTCGGAGTATTTGAAAACCGCGTCCACAAAAAACTTTTCGACATTCGCGAACAGTTCCGACGCCGTCTGCCCGCGAATGTTGTCGATGTTCTCCGACAGTTTTTTTTGCGAGTCCGCAAGCGTCGAGACATTCGACGAAAGCGTCTGGGCGTGCTCAATCGCCTTCTCTTTTTCGACCTTTTCGATGTCGATAAGCGTTTGTGCGCGCTTCAAATTTTCCGCATAAATCTGCGTTTTCGTGGCGGCGACTTGAAGCTGCGTCGCAAGCGAAACTTTCTCGGCTTCAATCGCGCGGTTTTCGAGCTTCAATTTGTCGCTTTCGGCTCGCAGCCTTTCGAGATTTTCGCGGTTGCGCAAAAGCTCCTGCTGGACATCGCGCAGCTTCGATTTCGTGTCGGCGTCGTCGCGGCGCATCTCGCCTATTTGGCGTTCGAGTCTGAGCCTCTCGTCGGCGGATTTTTCGAGCCTGTCGACGGCGGAGACAATCTCGCTTTGCAATGCCTCGTTACGCTTGTCGGAGGCGGATACCCGCATTTCAAGTTCCCGACTGCGCGTTAAAATCCTCTCGCGTTCGGCTTCAAGCTCCGACTTCGCCCGCTTAATCTGCGCAAGCTGCTCTTCGCGCTCGCGTATGATTTTCTCGCGCTCGCTAGCCTTTCTGATGTTTTCTTCGGCATTTTTTGAAAGCTGCTGGACATTTTCCGAAAGCGCGGCGTGCCGCTGCTGCTCGGCGTCGAGAGCGGTTTTGAGCGTTTCGAGCATCTGCGTTTGCACAAACGTCTCGTTTTGCAGTGCGGCGTCGGCCTCCTTCTTCTGGGCATTCGTCTTGTCGGGCTTGTCGAAATTCGCAATGCTCAGCAAGCTCAGCAGCAAAAAGTCGCATATGACAATTAAAAGCGATTTACTCATTCAAAAAATCCTCCTCTTGAAAACGGCGCCGCGTGGCACTCCGCAACAACGCTATTTTTTTACATTCTCCGACAAAGTTTAAGCGGCAAAATCGCATGCACGCAACAAAAAAGTGTTGAGAATTTCGCGCCGATTTTTAACATAGCCGCACAAAAAAATCCAATTTAAGAATCCGCATACTATGCCAAAAAAACAAAATCCTGCCGAGCCCAAACTCAAAACGCTCTACACCAAAACCCTCACGCCCGAGCAGGCGGATAAACTCGAAGCTTGGCTCGACCGGAACCTCTGGATTCAGTATGACGTCCAGTATGCCAAATTCGCCTTCAAAGACAAGTTTACAAACGTAGTCTTCTACAATTCGGGCAAACTCGTAGTGCAGGGCAAGGGCACCGAAAACTTCGTCCAGTTCGTTTTGGAGGCGCAAATAACGGGAGTTGCGGAAATGGGCTACGAGTCCGTCCACCACCCCGAGTGGTTCACCGCCCACGCGGGTATCGACGAAAGCGGCAAGGGTGACCTCTTCGGGCCAGTCGTTTCAGCCTGTGTCATAGCCGACGGCGACGCCGTAAAATATTGGCTCGACGAAGGCCTCAAAGAATCCAAACGCGTCAGCAGCGACGCCGCGGTTCTGACAATGGCGAAAAAAATCAAACAGACCAAAAACGTCGAAATCGGCGTCAGCTACGCTTCGATGGAAAAATACAACGCCCTCTACATAAAGTTCGGCAGAAACCTCAACCGATTGCTCGCTTGGTTTCATGCAAACGCAATCCGAACCGCCCTTGAAAAACGGCACGTTCCTTGGGGAATGCTCGACCAATTTACAAAACAACCCCTCGTCCAAAACAACATAAAAGATCTGGCCGATTTCGAACTCAAAATGCGCACCAAGGCGGAGGAAGACCCCGTCGTCGCCGCCGCTTCAATCATCGCACGGGCAACCTACATCTATTCAATGCGCAAACTCAACGAGGAATGCGGCTTGGAACTCAAAAAGGGCGCAAGTTCCGCAGTCAAGGCTCAGGCGGTCGAACTCGTCAAAAAATTCGGCGCATCCGATTTAAAACGGTTTGCAAAACTCCACTTTAAAACCGCGGCAGAGGCAGTTGCACAGGCAAAATAACGCCCGCAACTTTTCCTCCCCTCTACCCCCCCCAAAAAAAAAGAAAACTTCAAAGCCCTGCATTTTTCACACATTCCGTCACGTATCCCACTTATTTCACCGAATGAAAGACAAACTCGAAACCCTCAAACGCTTGGCACGCTTCGATGCCGATTATATGCTCGGGCGCACTTGGCTTGTCGGTATCGACGAGGCGGGCAGGGGCGCGCTCGCGGGGCCCGTCTGCGCGGGCGCAGTCGCAATCTCGGCGGAGTTCTATAAAGATCCCTCCCACCTGACACTTCTCGACGGGCTCAACGACTCCAAAAAACTCACCCCAAAAATCCGCGCCGAACTCTTCGCGCGGCTCGAACATCTCAAAGCCGCAGGCTTGATAGATTTCGAGGCGGGTTTCGCCTCGGTCGACGAAATCGAAAAACTCAATATCCTCGTCGCCACCAAAACCGCAATGGCTCGCGCCTGCTCGGCAGTCGACGCCCGCTTGGGCTTGAAATTGCGCGGCGCGGGCACAGTTGCAACCCTTTTCGGCGAGTCTCCAATCGACATATCGCTTGCGAACGTCCTAATCGACGGCAATCCCGTCAAAAATTTCCCCTACGCCCATAAGGCGGTAGTCAAGGGCGACGCTTCAAGCCTCGCCATCGCCGCCGCTTCAATCGTCGCAAAAGTCGGGCGCGATAGACTTATGGAAAACCTCGCCCTCACATACCCGCGCTATGGCTTCGAAGTTCATAAGGGCTACGGCACGGCATCACACTTGCAGGCTTTAATGCTCTACGGCGCGTCCGAAATCCACCGCCCCAGCTTTCTCAAAAAACTCCGCGCCGACCCTCTCAAATCCGATCAGCCCGAGCTTTTCTGACACTAAGCCCTGTCCAGTCCGGCCAGCCTCGCGCCTCTTCCACAAAAAAGGCGTATTTTTTTACCCAACAAACTCTCCTAATTAAAAACAGCCCGCCCCGCTACTTCTCACTTCACGCTCAATCCTACCGCGCCGATTCCACACCCCGCCACCACAAAAAATCACCATTTCTTGAAAACAAAAAACACCGCCAAAACCATAAACGCAAAACCGACAAAGTAGTTCCAGCGCAACTCCTCCTTCAAATACAAAACCGAGAACGCGCAGAACACGACAAGCGTAATCGCCTCTTGCATGGTTTTTAGTTCGGCAGTCGAAAAACTCTCATGTCCGATTCTGTTCGCGGGCACTTGCAAACAGTATTCAAAAAACGCAATCAGCCAGCTTGCGACAATTACCACAATAAGCGGAGCATTCTTGAACTTCAAATGCCCATACCATGCAAACATCATAAAGACATTCGCGGCCGTCAGCAATACAATCGGCACAATCAATTTCATCATACCGCAAAATTCCGCACGCGTCCCGCTATCGGACTTTCATAATCGCCATCGCCCGATACCTGTACATATCGGGATATCCGTATCTGTCATAATACCACCAGCCGCGGCCGCGGCCGCGCGGGGGCACGCCCAAGTATTGCGACGTGCTCATAAACTCCTGCGCATTCATTATTATGAGACCGTCAACACCCGCTTTCGCAGCGCGTTCGCGCATAATTCTGTATACATCCGCTTCGTCGTTGTATTGAGAGAACGTCTCGAACGTGATAATGCCCACTTCCCTGTATTTGTAGGGGGGCTTTTGCGTAATGAAAAGCTCGACTTCGTTCGGATTCTTCGGCGCGCCGAAAATTCCGTTCGACGACTTGTCCAGCGGAAAAAAACTCGCATTTGCGCTCTCGCATCCCGCAAACCCCACAGCCAAAACGCAGGCAATCGCAACGGGCAATACCAAATTCTTAAAAATTCCGCCTAACGTTTTCATTCTACTTTCTGACAATCGAAATCACTTTTGCGTTCCCGAGCAACTCCCGACCCTTCAAAAAATCGAGCTCCATAAAGAACGCAAAACACGCCAGCTTCGAACCGCGCTTTTCGAGCATTTTTTGCATAGCCCGCGCCGTTCCGCCCGTGGCGAGAATGTCGTCGACAATCGCCACATTCATTTCGGGCAGCAAGTCCGCTTCGTGGACACACAACTTGTCCGTTCCGTATTCAAGTTCGTATTCCACGTCGAGCGTCTTGCACGGCAGCTTGTGCGGCTTGCGCACGGGTATGAACGGAATTCCGAGCTTCATCGCCACGGGGATTCCGAAGAAAAACCCCCTCGCTTCGGGCGATACAACCGCCGTCGCCCCCGTTTTCAGCACTTCGTCCGCCAGCGCGTCAACCGCAGCCTTGTAGACTTCGGGCGCGGCAATAAGCGGGGTTATATCGTAAAATAAAATGCCTTTTTTCGGAAAATCGGGTACATTTCTTATGTGTTTTAAAAAGTCCATTTTCTGCTCCTATTTTTTTATTATAGTGTCCTTTGCCTCGTCGGATTTTTTCGGATAGTCGAGCGTGTAGTGCAGTCCGCGGCTCTCCTTGCGCGACAACGCCGAGCGCACAATCAGAATCGCCACCAGAACCATGTTGCGCAATTCAATCAAGTCGGGCTCCACCTTGAAATTCCAGTAGTATTCGTCGACTTCGCGTTTAAGGTTTTCGAGCCTGTGCAACGCGCGTTCGAGCCTGCGCGTAGTGCGCACAATCCCGACATAGTCCCACATGATGCGCTTTAATTCGCCCATATTGTGTTGAAGCAAAACTCTCTCGTCGGGGTCGCGCATATCGCCGTCCTTCCACGGCTCGACGACCACGTCCTCATCGGGAATTCCCCTGATGTATTTGTCCGCGGCAATCGATGCGTTGTTGGCCAAAACCACCGCCTCCAACAGCGAGTTGCTCGCCAGCCGATTCGCCCCATGAAGCCCCGTACATGCCACTTCGCCGCAGGCATAAAGCCCGTCAATCGAAGTCTGGGCGTCCATATTTGTCTTCACGCCTCCGCACATATAGTGCGCCGCGGGCACGACGGGCATATAGTCTTTTGAAATGTCGATGCCCTTTTCGAGACAGTGCTGGTAAATCTGCGGAAACCTCTCCGCCAACTCCTTCGCCGGCTTGTGCGTTATGTCGAGCCACACGTGCGGCGTCCCGAGTCGCTTCATCTCACTGTCGATAGCCCGCGCGACTATATCGCGCGGGGCGAGGTCCTTGCGCGGGTCGTAGTTGATCATAAACGCCTCGCCTTCGGCATTGCGCAATACCGCGCCTTCGCCGCGCACCGCCTCCGAAATCAGGAAACGCTCTCCCTTGCTCGAATACATCGCCGTCGGGTGGAATTGGATGAATTCCAGATTCGCCACTTCCGCCCCTGCGCGATACGCCATGGCAATGCCGTCGCCCGTGGCGATTTCTGGGTTCGTCGTGAACTGATACACACAACCCGTGCCGCCCGTGGAGAGCATTACGGCCTTCGTCGTGAAAGTCTTGACGGCATTGTTCTGCGTATCGTAGACATACACTCCAACCACGCGGTCTTTTTCGCCGTCTTTAAGTTCGCGCGTCTTCGACTTCAACACCAAGTCGATTGCGAAGTGGTGCTCGAACATCTCTATGTTCGGATTCCCCGCCACCGATTTAAGCAATGCCTCTTCAATCGCGCGCCCCGTGTAGTCTTTGACGTGCAGAATTCTGCGTTGCGAGTGCCCGCCTTCGCGCCCGAGCTCCACATCGCCCGACTTGTCCTTCGAGAATTCCACACCCTCTTCAATCAGGTCGCGAATCTGCGCGGGGCCCGCCTCCACAATCGCGCGCACGGCGTCTTCGTGGCAAAGCCCGTCTCCGGCAATAAGCGTGTCCTTCACGTGAGATTCGAAATTGTCCACTCCGCTCGTGACGCTTGCAATCCCCCCTTGGGCGTGGTTTGTGTTCGTGTCCGAACGCTGCTTTTTCGTTACAATCGCGACTTTGTATCCGAGCTTTGCCGCCTTCAACGAAAAGCTCAGCCCCGCAATGCCGCTGCCGACTACTACGATGTCGAATTTCATTTTCCTCTAAAATTATGAGTTGAAAACTATTGTTATACGAGGATATTATCAATCAACCGCGTCTGCCCGTACCAGACCGCCACACTAATGCGGCACTTTCCGCGCACGATTGCCGCCACGGGCAGCGAAGTCCCCGCGTCGACTACCTCCGCATAAATCACCCGCGCCTTCGCATTGGCAATACTGTTAATCACAAACGCCTTCACGCGGTCGACATTGAGGCAGTTCTCCGATTCAATCAAATTCTTCGCCGCCACAAGGGCGTCGTGAATGCGCGCGGCTCCCGCGCGTTCGAGCTTGTCCATATACATGTTTCTCGAACTCAACGCCAGCCCGCTTTCCTCGCGGACAATCGGCGCGCGGATAATGCGCACGTCCATAAACAGGTCGCGGACCATGCGCTCGATAATCGAAATCTGTTGCGCGTCCTTCTCGCCGAAAACCGCGACATCGGGGCGGACAATATTGAAAAGAATCGTCACCACCGTCGTCACGCCCCTGAAATGCTTCGGGCGCGACTGTCCGCAAAGGAACTGGCTAATCTGCTCTTCACTCACATACGTCGAGTGGTCGGGCGCATAGATGTCCCCGACCGACGGGGCGAAAACTACGTCCGCGCCGGCATTCTCGCAGTTTTTCGCGTCGGCTTCCAGCTGCCTCGGATACTTGTCGAAGTCCTCGTTCGGGCCGAATTGCGTCGGGTTGACGAAAACCGAGACCACCACCACGTCCGCATTCTCGCGGGCTTTTTTGATGAGGCTCAAATGCCCTTCATGCAACGCGCCCATAGTGGGCACGAGGGCGATTTTTTTGTTTTGTGCTTTTGCCTCGGCGGAAAAAGCCTTCATTTCTTTTGGAGAGGATATAATTTTCATTGCATTTAAGTGCGCAGTCTTATTTTTTAGATACTTAACAAATTTTAGAAAAAAGCAACATATTAAAAACGTATGGAACCAAAAGAGGAAAGAATAGTGGCATTGCTGCACGGGCGCGACCGCGCGGGTATAGTCGCCCGCGTCTCGGGCTGGATATACGCCCGCGGCGGAAATATCCTGCATGCCGACCAGCATCGCGACCGACAGGAGGGCATCTTCTTCCAGCGCGTCGAATGGATTCCCGCAGGCGACTTCGACGACGAAATGCGCCTGTTCAAAACCTTTGCCGAAACCGACTTGGAAATGGAAGTCTCCCTTTCGCGCACTTCGCGCAAGCCGAAAGTCGTCGTAATGGTCTCGAAATTCGAACACTGTTTTAGCGACATCATTCTGCGCTGCCGCTCGGGCGAACTCAACTGCGAAGTCTCCGCCGTAATATCCAACCACGAAGACCTCCGCCCGATGTCCGAAATGTTTGGACTTCAATACCACTGCATACCAGTGAGCAAAGACACCAAGCCCGCCGCCGAGGCTCGCCAGCTCGAAATCATCAAGTCCTGCAATGCCGAGCTCGTCATAATGGCGCGCTATATGCAGATTCTAAGCGGGGATTTTCTCGACAACTGCCCCGCGCCCGTCATCAACATCCACCACAGCTTTCTGCCCGCCTTTGCGGGCGCAAAGCCCTACCATAAGGCATACGAGCGCGGCGTAAAACTGATAGGGGCAACCGCCCACTACGCCACGAAAGACCTCGACGAAGGGCCGATTATCGCCCAGCACGTCACTTCCGTGAGCCACCGCGACAGCGTCGAAGACCTGATGCGCAAGGGGCGCGAGTTGGAGCGCGAAGCCCTTGCCGCCGCCGTCCGCTACCACGTCGAGGGGCGCATACTCACCTACAAAAACAAGACCGTCATTTTCGACTGATTTTTCCGCGCCGCCCACCCAGCCCCGCAGAAAAGTCAAAAAGAAAAAGGAAAAAATGCCGACTTCCGCGCCACAGCCTAAACTTCCGTTTAAAATCAGCGTTCTCGTCTTCGTCCGCGACACCCTCGGACGCCACCTGCTCATCGAACGCCTCCGCGAGCCGAACAAAAACCTGTTCAGCCCCATCGGCGGCAAGCTCGAAATGGCACTCGGCGAGTCCCCCTTCGAGTGCGCCGTCCGCGAGACTCGCGAAGAAATCGGGCTTTCCCTGCGCGAATCCGACCTCCACCTTTTCGCGATGATTTCCGAAAAGTCCTACGAGGGCGGAACCCACTGGCTGATGTTCCTCTTCGATTGCCGCCCGCGCCTCGACGCCCTCCCTCCCGACATCTCCGAAGGCGCGTTCCACTTCGTCTCTGCCGACGAAATTTTAAGCGGCAAAATTCCCGTTCCCGAAACCGACAAAGTTTTCATTTGGGACGTTTGGCGACGCTTCCATTCCTCGGGCTTTGCCGCCCTCCGCGCCGACTGTTCAAACGGCGTGCGCGCCGTCCTCGAAGAGTCAATCTCCGCCCCGTCTCAATCCCCCGACACTCTCGACAACCCCGACTTCCCAGCCTCCTCCAATCCTCTCGACTCCTCCTCTTCCGAATTCCCTGCGCCCGACGTATCGCAAAGTCCCGCCCCGCGGGTCTAAAAAAATTTTCAATCTTTCAACCTCAACTTTCAACAAATCAAAAATTATGACGACAAACGAAAAAATCCTAAAAATATTTAGAGACACGGGTGCTCTTATGGAGGGGCACTTCATTCTCCGAAGCGGCTTGCACAGCGGGCATTTCTTTCAGTGCGCCCGCGTTTGCGAGCATATGGACAGAGTCTCCGAGCTTGTCGAAATGCTCGTTGCCAAGCTCGGCCCAATCGAAGTCGACACCGTTCTCGCCCCCGCTATGGGCGGTTTGGTTCTCGGTCAGGAAGTCGCCCGCCAGATGAAGAAGCGTTTCATCTTCGCCGAAAAGCAGGACGGCAATCTCGTTTTGCGCCGCAACTTCAAGCTCTCCGCGGGCGAAAAAGTCCTCATTGTTGAAGATGTCATCACGCGCGGCGGGCGCGTTCAGGAGTGCATCGACATTGTAAAAAGTACGGGCGCAGCTCCCGTGGCCGCCGCCGTTTTGGTCGACCGCAGCGAAGGCAAGGCGAAATTCGAGATTCCCTGTGTCAGTCTTCTCGAATTTTCCTTCCCCACCTACGAAGCCGACAAGATTCCCTCCGAGCTTGCGAAAATCGAGGCAACCCACCCCGGTTCGTAGTCTTTCGTCCCCCCGTTGTTCTTTTTCATATTTCGGGCGTTTTTTCTCGCAAAAAATGGTTGCATTTCTTTCGCAATAGTCTACGCTCCGTTTCCGTATTTTATTACTTATTGCCCCGGTCGTCTAGCGGTCAGGACGGAAGGTTCTCAACCTTCAAAGCGCAGTTCGATTCTGCGGCGGGGTGTAAGAAAACCGTGAGGGCGCGTTTGCTTCGCCGACGAGTTTTAGTTTAATGCATAAAAGACGGAACGGAAGTTCCGTCTTTTTTGATTATAAAAAACTCGTCGAAGCAAACGCTCTCGGGCATCATTGACGCGCGGTTGCATACGCAACCCGTCGCGCCCCTTCGGGGTCGTTGCTTCGCAACGCTCATTCGCGCTTCGCTTGAATTCGGTTTTTCTTCGGACTTGCGGGCTTCAGCCCGCCGACGCCTCGAAAAACGCGAATCCTGCCTCGAGCCTCGCGATTTTCTTCCCATACCCAAGTCTTTTATAATTTCGGAAGTGGCGCGATTGGCTTTGCCAATGCGCTTTGTTTATTTATTAAAGTTGTGTAGGCGTTTGTAAACGCGGGAATATTGGCTGAAAGCCAATCCGCGCCTGTGCACGTCATATAAAAATGTAGGCGTTTGTCAAAGCGGGAATATTGGCTGAAAGCCAATCCGCGCCTGTGCACGTCATATAAAAAATGTAGGCGTTTTTCAAAGCGGGAATATTGGCTGAAAGCCAATCCCGCGCCGGTGCACGTCATATAAAAAATGCACGTCATATAAAAAACATATAAAAGAAATGGAAAAAACAAAACAGGAAAATTTTTGGGTGAACTTGGGGTTTAATATAATAATTCCGAGCTTGCTATTGATAAAGGGCAGGGCATTGTTCACGCGCTTCGTCGACGGGGCACAGACAACGCCAAACCTCGACTTGTGGATATTCCTCTTGGCAATCCTGTTTCCGATTGCCTACGGAATCATCGACCTTGTTCGCCGCCGCAAGTGGAATCTTTTCTCCGTAATCGGGCTTCTCAGCGTCCTGCTCACGGGCGGCTTCGGACTGATGAACCTCTCCAAAGACTGGATAATCGTCAAAGAGGGCGCAGTGCCGCTCGTTCTCGGCGCGGCGGTGCTTTTGACGGCTTGGACGCGCAAGCCACTCGCCAAAATGATAATCCTAAACGACAGTGTGTTCGACACCGAAAAAATCGAAACCGCCATAGCCACGCGCGGTAAACAGCCCGAGTTCGAGCGCGAAATGCGCACAATCACCTATATCGTTGCCGCATCGTTTCTGCTCAGCAGCATTTTGAACTTCGCCCTCGCATTCTGTATTTTCCAAAGCCCCGCGGGCACGCCCGAGTTCAACGAACAACTCGGCAAAATGACAGCCCTTTCATTCCCCGTAATCGTCTTGCCGACAATGATTGTTTTGATTTTGGCAATGCTCAAATTTTTCAGGGCAGTCGATACCCTCACGGGCTTGAAAATGGAAGACGTAATGCGCAAAAAATAAAACCGCCGATGTTTTTTTCTCGCATTTTTTCCGAAACGCGCAAGAACGGAAAGCGGAAATGAAACCCTTTGCTCCCATCGCCGCCGCCCTCGCATTAGCCCTGATTCTTGGGACACACCCGACCTGCGCCGCGCCCATAAAAACAATCGTCGACGGACTCGGACGCACCGTCGAACTCCCCCCACCCTCGGAAACTCCTTCTGCCCCGACAGCTTTCCCACCTTCGCAAACTCACACCCCGCCGACGACATCTTCTACCACCCAGCCCGCCGCAGCACCGCACATCTTGCGCACAGTTTCACTCGCTCCGGTCGTGAGCGAGCTTATGCATTCAATAGGAGCATTCCACAACCTCGTGGGAATTTCAGCCTACGCCGACACCCACGGCGCAAAACTTCCGAGTATCGGCACTACATATTCGCCCGATTGGGAAAAAATCGCCGCACTCTCGCCCGATGTGGCAATTCTGCCCGCAATCGCCGATAAATCCGTCGAAAAACGCCTAACACAGTGCAAAATAAAGTGCGTCTACCTCCACCCCGAGGGCTTGAAAAATATCCCGCGCGACATCGTTTTGCTCGGCGAAATCTTCAACCGCCAGCCTCAGGCATACAAACTTGCCGCCGAGTTCGACAAACTTTTCCC
>URDC01000010.1 GCA_900546565.1 uncultured Opitutales bacterium | reverse complement strand
AACCGAATGATGCCCGAGAGCGTTTCTTTGGTGGTGAATTTATTTACAAAAAAAAAGGCGCTCTTGCGAACGCCTTTTCACATTTTTAAAATTCACCACCACCAAAGAAACGTGTCCTCGCGGTTTTTAGTGGAGGGTGATGGTGAACATATCGTATTTCGCGGTGCGCCAAGCGAGGCGTTTTGTCATCGGCGAAATGCCGAACAGCGGCGAATAAGTGAAGACTTTGACAGTCTTGCCGTCGGGCATAAATTCCAGAATACGCAGCCAGCCGTCGCCGCCGTTGCCGCCGAATCCGCCGCCGACAGTCTGAGGGTCGAACATCATCATCGGAACAATGTTGCCCGCGTCGTTTTTCATTTCGAGGTAACCCACGCCCTGTTCGAAGTCGGTTGTGTTTACGCATTCGTGTCCGCACCAAACGGTTTTAATTTGCGGGCATTTCGAAACGAGTGTTTCCCAGATGCGTTTGGCTTTGAGTTCGTTTTTGAAGTCAATCATCGAATGGGTCACGAGAACGACTTTTGACTCTTTGTATTTGGGCTGCGACAGGAGTTTTACCGCCCAATCCAAAACTTCCTTGCTCGGGTCGAATTCGAGAACGAGAAAATTCCAGACGCCCCACTTGCCGCCGAGGTCGATTTTATAAAAGGCATTGTCGAGAGTTTCAACTTGGTTATGCGGGGCGTAGACTTCAATCAGAGCCTCCTGTGTGAGGTAGTTGCGGGCGGGATTGAAGTACTTCGAGAAAAACGACGTCCCCTTGGAGCTTTTCCCTTGATACCAAATGCCGCCGTAATCGTGGTTGCCCGTCGAGAGGATGCAGGGAACGCGATTGTCAAGACGCTCGAAGCAGCGCGAGATTGCATTCCACATTTGCACGTAATTTTGGTTCGAGCCGGACGGTGTGTTGATCGAGCCGTTGTGTTCGACAATATCGCCGACGCCGACAACGGCTTTGATGTTGAGTTTTTTGATATTGACGGCAGTCCAAGACGTCATCAAATCGAGGATGCCGTGGTTCTGCATTTTGGGAGTATAGGTCTGGGTGTCGCCGAAAAGGATTATCGAAGCCGAACCGCGCGAGGAAAGGCGCGGCTCGCCGAGGTCTTTGAGGGTTGCAAGGTCTTTTTGCATATACTCGCGGCGCAGCTGGGCATCGCTCTTCTTGGGCGCGTCCGACTTTTTGGCGTCGGCTGCAAAGCAAACCGCCCCCGAAATTAAACACACAAATAACAATGATATGATTTTTATTTTTTTCATTTTTATATATAGATTTTGTTCTTATTGAAAATAAAACTATACGAACGCAAATTTTTTTGCAAAACTTTTATAGTTTCGAAAGCGGCGCAATTGGCTCTGCCAATGCGCTTCGCCCGCTGGGCGGGTTTCCATTGTTTGGTAAGCGGCGCGATTGGCTCTGCCAATGCGCTTTATCTATTTGTTAAAGTAAAGCGGAACGAAGTTAAGCTTTCCCATTATTTTTCGGATTATGGTAAACGTGTGAGCCGAAAAAACGGGCGAGGCGCGTGCCATAAAATCGCGGCTTTGCGAGCCGAAGCATACTTAGGTATGTGAGGCGAAGCGAAACCGAAAACAAGCGTAGCGCGTTTGAGCGTTGCCAAGCAACGACCCCGTAGGGGCAAGACGGTTTGCGTAGCAAACGCGAGTCATTTTTGGCTGCGAGTGCGCCTCTTAATCGAGTTTAAATACAAAAAAATCTTTCCTCGTTGAGGAAAGATTTTCAGGTGTATAAAAAATGAACTCGATTAAGAGGCGCACGCCCTCGCAATTTTTTTGATGAGAGAGGGGGTGAAATACTGCATCACCACTACGTGCGAGAGGTCGCCGAAGTCGGGATAGGAATTGCAGGCAAGAGCAAACTCTTTGACGACTTTTTCGGACGGCCGGCGGAAGAAAACCGTGTTGGAAAATTCGTTTCTCCAAGCGTCGACCCCGTTGCGGCGCAGCTCGGAAAGCATAAGAGCGCTCATTGCAAGACAGTGGTTTGCCTGTGCGCGCAAGCCCTCCGCGCCGCCGATTGAATGCAGACGCCAATAGAGTTTGAGGGCGTCGAAGCCGCTGCGCGAACAGCTGATTGTGGGAATGACGCCTTTGAGATAGGGAACGGGGTTGGAATGGACGCTCTCCAAAACTTCGCGGCGGCAAATGAAAACGCCGGCGGGTTCGTTGAGCGAGAAAAATTTGTGCCCCGAGACGGCGAGGGAGTCGAAGCCCATTTTTTCGGCGTCGAGAATCGCGCGGGCGCGGGCGTCGTCGAGGAAGGGCAGATAGCCGCCGAAAAGCGCAACGTCCAAGTGGCGGTAGACCGCGGGCGGGCGTACTGCGGCGAGAACTTCGTCAATGGCGCGCTGGTCGTCAATCGCGCCCTTGAACGTGCCGCCGATTGCGATTGCCACAAGCGCAGGACGCGCGGGGTCGAGCTTCGCGGCGAAGTCTTCAACGTCCATTTGCCCCATTTTGCGGGCGCGGATTGTGCGCGTTTCGATATTCTGAATGTCGCCGAGCTTTTTGACGGAATAGTGGGCTTCTTCCGAAACGTAGAGGATTGGCTGCAAGTTCGGACACTGCTGCGCCAACGCCTTGCGCCCGAAGTAAATGCCGTGCATGTTGCCGTCCGAGCCGCCGTTTGTGATGACGCCCCAGTAGTCGCTTTTGAAGCCGTAGGCGCGGGCGAGGAAGTCGATGCACGCGGTTTCGAACTTGTCGGTGTTGAGCATATCCCAGTCTGTTTTGTAGGGATCGCCGACGTTGATTAGCGTGATGTCGCCGAGCTTTGTGTCGGCGAGCCAGCGGTAGAACGACGAAAGCCCCGTGTCCTGATTGAACGGATAGCCAAGCTGGTTGAATTTGCGGGCAGCGATGTCGGCGGCGACGGCGTCAAGCTCTGCCATTGCCTTTTTGTCTGGATAATTTTCCATAATATTTCGTGTTAGAAAATGATTGCTCTGGTTAGGTTGATTTCGGCGAAGGAAATGTTGCCGAGTGAGTCGATTTTAGAATGCTTTTGCGCGGGAGTCGGGAAGCGAAAAGATGGGGAAGAAAAGGAGTAAACGGTTCGGTGTTTGCGTTTTTTTGGAGAGCGGAGAGGCAAGTTGGCAGGCGGTTTTGCAAGCTAAGTCGCGGCGTTCAAACAAAAACGCCCGACGGTTTGCGGTCGGGCGAAAACAGCGCGGGGAAAATTGCGCGTTATTGCTTCGAACGCCTATCGGCGCGCCACTTTTCGCGGTGGTTCATAATCCAGTCGACTGCGGCGCGTTCATAGCCGATATCGTGCCTCGCCTTTTCGGATTCAAGCCACTTATGCTTTAAAACCTCCTCTTTCTCCGCCAGAAAATCCTGATAAATTTTGGATTCCGAAATCGGGGTCGAAAGGTCGGGTTTGTCGGTCAGCCTTTCCTTTTTCATCGAAATTGAATTGTCAAGTAAACCCCGCATAAATCAAGCTTTTTTTGCGCCTTTTGCGGGGATTTTCAATGAAAAACGTTGTTGCGCAACGCGCGGGAACGGCGCAAAAAAGGCGCGTCGGGGATGCCGAGCGCGCCGTTTGAAATTCGGAAAATGGGGATACTCGGACTCGAACCGAGGACTTCCTGCGTGTGATGCAGACACTCTAACCAACTGAGTTATATCCCCTGAAAATAATTCGGCTATTACAATATTTCCGCCGCCGCGAATCAAGAAAAAAATTCTTTCGTGGTGTTAATTTCTTTCGGAGTGGTGTTTTTAGCAAGAATTATGAAAGGTATGTTGCGCGCAAGAGTTGGAATGGGTGTTTTTTTTGGCGTTTAGGGTTGTTTATATTCGTATTTTGAAATCGCGGGGGTGGATGCAAAAATGAAAAAAGCGTTCCGTGGCGGGAACGCTTTTGTTTTGGGAAAATTTTCTTTTCGAGGACGGGGAGATTAGTCTTTGACTGCCTGTAAGCCGCGTAGAACACGGACTCTACCGCCGTTATTCGAGGTGCAGAAAGACTTGATACCCTTCATCTCATTCGGGTTGATTGCTTCGTCCTTGCCCTTAAAGACAATCATATTTACTATCGGCGGTTTGAGGTTGCGTTCGTAATAGATTTCTTTGAGCAATTTTTTGTGGTAGAAGGTATATATGCCGCGCGTGCCGTATGACTTATAGCGCATTTGCGGGCGTTTCAGTTTGATTGACGGCGGCGTCTTACCCGTGTATTTTGCCTGCAACTTTTGCTCGTTGGCGGCGTCCTGCGGTGTGCCGACGTAGAGCGGAATCCCCTTTGCGGCTCTTTCCTTGTTTGTGTTTTTCACCCAAGCGCGGCCTTTTTTGACGGCGTCCGCCCAAAGTTTGCGCAGTTCGAGTTCGTATTTAAGCTGGTCTTCCTCAGTCCACTTGGCGGCTTTGAGCATACGCACTTTGTCGTTTTCGTATTTCTCCATTTGACGCTGGTAGTTTTGCGTTTGGGCGTCGGAAAGCGGCTGGCGAATTGCCTCGGGACTTGCCCAATGCGTCGTCAGAAACCAGATTGCGTCCGCCCCCTGCTCCAATGCCGCCTGATAGACGCGGTAGATGTTGTTGGCGTTTTCCTGCCCCGGGGGCTGGGGGAGAAAGTCGTATTTCAAATCATACTGGCGGCCGCGCACGCCGATGAGTTTGAGGCTCGAATTTATCGGGTCAATCCAGCCGCCCGCCAATTTTTTATTGAACGGAGTTGCGGCAACCAAATTGGGCTGGAAGAAGCTCATACGCGTGCCCGAAGTGACGTCGAATGCCATAAGATTGAAAAGCGATGTCGAAGGCAGCTGGTTGACGAGTTTTTTAATGTCTTCGCGAATGACTTTATAGGTGTCCAAGCCGCCGCGTTCGTCGGTCATCAGGTAAGGCGAAGCGTCGATGCAGATGAGGATTTTTTCCGCCTTTGCCGAGAGTCCGAATAGGTTGACTGTCGAAACCGCGATTTTGAGGTTTGCGTTAATCTGTTTGTCGGAAATCGTCGATATGCCGCCGCCCGAAGCGATTGTCGCAGGCAGGTTGATTTTCACGTCGGGCGTATTTACGTTGTTCGGATTCGAAATGCTGATACGCTTTGTGAGTTTTGACGACTTTTTCTGCTGGCGCTCGACGCGCACTTTTTGTTCTTTGGGCGCGAGGTCGACTTTTGCGGTTGAGGGGGGCGCTTTGAATTCGTTTTCGTCCTCCAAAACCGTGCGGGTAACGACGTAACTGGCGAAGCTTATAAGCAACGTAATCTGGATTGCCGCAACAACGACAAATACCTGATACAGAAGCCCCTTCTTTTCCTTCTTTGGCTTAAAATGATGAAGTTTCATATGCTGTTTTGATTTTTAAATTATATGTGTGCGAGAGTGCTGCGCGGGAGCGGGATTATTCGTCGTCTTCGTCCTCGTCTTCGTCTTCGTCGTCATCGTGCGAGACCTCCCGAACGACTTTCTTTTCGACTTTCACGATTTCCTTCAAGCCTTTTGCGGTGAACGAATCCTGCGGATAGAGGGCGTTCATTTGGGCGAAAATTTCGTTCGAAGCCACGAATTTTTTGAGTTTTTTGTAGGTCATCCCCGCTTTGTAGAGAAGTTCGGGCATCCACTCGCTCGAAATTTTGCCGAAGACGATACCCTCGGCGTAGATATCGAGAGCCTCGCCCAGTTTGGGGGCTTTCGGATCGGTTGCTTTGAGGTCGCCCTTAATCATTTGCGCGAGCGAGAATGCCTCGGAATCGCGCGCGATTTTTATCGCCCCGAGGTAGACGTCAGCCGACATTCTGTTGCCGATGGCGACATCGCAATAAATGCTCCAAAGTTTGAACCAGCTTGCCTGCGGGTTTGCCTCGACTCCGCCGAGTTTTGCGTAAAGCGGCAAAAGTTCCTTAACTTTGCCCGCGCGACGTAATATACCCATAACGTCCAAGACAGAATCGGAGGCGGCAAACTGTCCCGCCGAGCGCAAGTCTACGCGCTCGACAATCGCCATGGCATTAACGAGGTCGCCGTTTTCGGCGAGAGCCTTGGCTATTTCCATTTCGGTATTGATAATCGGGGCCTGCGCCAATTCGACGGGAATCAACTTTGCAACCGCCGTAGCCTCTTTGAGTTTACCGTTTTGAAGTAGCAGCGAGACGAACGGTTCAATATATTCGTTGGCATCGAACGCGCCTTCGTCCATTGCCGCAAGCGGCAACATCGGGTAGACTATCGGGCGCATATGTTCGAGTGCGAGCTCTACATCGCCCATTGCAGCCTCCGACTGGGCTTTGCGCCACGAAGCGGTATCTTCCTTCCAAGAAAATTTGAATGTATTCGAACCGCGTTCGGCGACGAGTTCCGAGCCCGTCTGGTCGGTAAAGACTGCGTTTTTACCGCGAATCTCCTTGAAAACTACGGGGTTTTCGCGCCCCTCGACGGAATAGACAAGGGTTGTTTTTTTGCCCGCGAAGTCGTTTTCGAAAGAGCGGTCTTCGACTTTTTTGGCGTTCGGCTGCGCCGCGACTGAGACGGTTGTCTTGGCTGCGGGGGAATCCGCCGCCGTCAAAACGGGCGCGAAAGCCGCCGTTGCCGCAAAAGCAAATAGGGTAATTTTGAGTTGATTCATATTAGTATTCCCCGTTTTACAAAGTTTCCTTTAAGAGTTGAATATCGGCATAATCGGGCGAAACCTTGTTGGAAAGGTTGTTGAGGAACTGTTCGCAGACCTCCTTTGCCTCGGCGTTTTTGCCGTTGCGCGACATAAGTTTTGCCGCCGCCAAAACCGCCTTGCCCGTCCACTTGTAGCAGTTGGCAAAGCCGAGATAGCAGCGGTCGTAATACATAAGGGCTTCGTCGGTCTTGTTGCGCGATTGCGCAAGCTCACCCAATTTGTAGAGTGCCTCGGCGTAAGCCTCGCCGCGCCACGCGGGCGAACGCAAGACGGTTTCGTATTCCTTGAAAGCCTTGTCTTTCTGCCCGAGTTTCATCAGGGCGTCGCCCTTCAAGATGACGGCGTTCGCCGCTCGGGGATCTCCGGGGAATTCGTTTTCGACTGCCGTGTAGAGTTTCAAGACTTCGCCCCAGCGTTTCTGGCGTTCCTCCAAAGCGGCATGGGCGAAGAGAACGTCGATTTCGTATTCGTATTCGTCGCGGTTGCGGGCTTCGGCGAAAGCTTTGCGGGCTTGGTCGGGGCTGTATTTTTCGTTCTGCGCGCCAATCCAGACGAGGGTGCGCACCGACGCCAATTTGAGGTCGTCGTCATTGAAAATCTTGTTGTGTTTGACGGGGCTGCCGATGTTGTCCAAGCCCATCATCATTCTGTATTCGAGGGTCTTGTTCTTGGCGGTGCGTGCATGCCCGAGAATGTCGTTAAAGACCGCCTTTGTGCCGCCCTTGGGATAGCTGGCAATCTGCCCTTCGTATCTGGCGAGGAGGTCTTTGAGGTTTTTCGGGTTTTTATAGAGGTTTACGCCGAAAGCCTTGTCGCGCTTGAATTTTTCGTAAAGGTGTTTATCTATATTGGGGTTCGCCTGAAAATAACGGTATCTCTGGGCGGGACTTTCGACCATTTCGGTAAGAAGTTTTTTGTCGACCAAAAGTTTTTTGATGAACTCCACGGACGCCTGCATTTTGATGAAGTTTTCCTTGTAGAGTTTGTCGTATTCCAAAATCATGCGGTCGATTGCGTCGTCCTTCGCGTTGCCGCCGTGTTTGAGGATTGCCTCGGAGAACGCCGAAAGCGCGTCGGCGGGAAGCCCGAGTTTTTCGAGTGCCTTGCCCTTGTTGTAGGCGGCCTCCGACATATTGCCTTTGGGGAATTTCTTGACGAACTCGTCCATAAGCTTTACTTCGTCGCTGTATTTGTCGACGTTGTGCAAAAGCTTTGCCGCCTGCATATAGGAATTGTTGATGAAGTTGATGTTTTTGGTGTGTTTTTCAACTTCCATATAGTGTTTCATTGCGAGGTCGACCTGATTGACGTTCGCGTAGATGTCGCCGAGGAAGAACTCGACTTCGCCGCGCAGGCTGCTCTTGGAGAATTTCTGGACGAAGTCTTCGAGGGTGTCGCGAGCCTGTTCGTAATGCCCCGAACCGAATGCGGCTACGCCGCGGCGGTATGTGCCGTCTTCGACGTATATGCCTACGGGGAAGCTGTCGGTCATCTTGATGAACATCTTCATCGCCTTTTCGAACTCGGACTGCCCCATATAACCCATACCCGTCCAATACATACAGGACTCGGACAGGGCGGAATCGGGGTATTTCTTTATATACTGACTGAAAGTTTTGATGAGCTCGTCGTATTTTTCGAGCGAAAGCCACGTCTTGCCCATCAGAAAGATTACGTCCTTCGACTGCGAAGCTTCGTCGCCGTTTGCCTCGATGAACGCCTTTGCGGAAGAGAAGAAAGCGGGGTAGTCCTTTTTCTTCATATGGTATTGGATAATGCCGAGCTCGACGTCTTTCTGATACTGACCGTCCTTGAATTTGGTGAGATATTCGCGGCTGATGTCCATCATTGTATCGAGCTTGTTTACGCGCAGCGCACAGACGATTGAAGCGAAGTAAAAGTCTTCGATATTTTGATGCTTGGGAAACTGTTTGACCATTTGCCAATACGCCCAGAAGCTTTCGTAGTCGCGCTCGGTGCGCATATAGTTATTGGCGTTGCGCGCCATCATATCCGCCGTGAGGTCGGGCAGACCCTTGGCGATTTTGAGCATGTTTTCGAGCGTCTTAATCTGGTTGCTGCAATCCGTTATTGCGGGATTGTTCGGATTCATGCGCTTCATTGCGGCAAGCCTCTGCTGCTCTTTGGCGAGGAAGTTTTCGAAATTCTTTACCATCGTTTCCTTGCTGAAAACAAGGTTGTAGAAGATGGTGGCGTCGCTGAATTTTTCGCGCTTGGCGAGTTCGTCGCCCGCCTTGATGAATTCGACGTTCAAAGCGGGGTCGTTGCGCGGGACGTTATTGTAGACCATATAGGGAATGTATTTTTTAGCCTCGTCGAATTTCTTGTCGGCAAAGCAGCCCTGTATGAGCGCGGAAGCGGCAAAGACTTTGTCGTCGAGCGAGCGCGATGCGAGCAGTTTTTCGAACCATTCGCGCCCAAGCTTCCACTGGCGATTGTTGAACATCGACAGACAAATTCGCTTGATGAGTTCGTATTTTTCCCTGTCGGAAAGTTTGTGCGAGTAGGGAGGCTTCAAGAGCAATGCCCGTGTTTCGACCGACTTTGCAAAGTCCTTCAACGCCTCATAGCAGCTCGCCTTTGTCTTGACGGACTCCATTGCGAAGTCTCCGCTGGGATAGTTTTTGATGACCTTGTCGAAGCCCGCGATTGCCTTTTTAAGCAGGGCGTTGTTTGTAGAGCCGCCCGCGTCGTATTCCTGCAAATAACTGTATGCCTCGAAAAAATAGAACTGCTGCAAGAGGTCGCGCAGGGCTTTGTCGTCGCTGGCCTCGATGCGTTTGACAAGCTCGACAATGTAGGGGCGCGCCTCCAAGTATTTGCGGGCGTTTGCCAAGTTGCTGGCTTCGGTCTTCAACTCGGTCGTGCTCATATTGACGGCTTCCTGCGCGTATGCGCCCGAAACTGCCGCGAACACAAGCAGAGCCGCCGCAGTCTTTTTTAGGATAGTAATTGTGAACTTCATCTTTTAACGGTCTTTAAATTTATGGCGGATTTTTGCGACAACGCGGAGAGGGTCGTTCCCCGTCCGCGAACGCAACGCCGTATTTAGAATGAAAATTCAATAATAGAATCGCCGATTTTTCCAGCTTTTTTTTGCACAAACTTTGCGGGCAAAAAATTGTTGAAGATTTCGGGGGAAAGTGTAGAGTTTTCGGAAATTTTTTATAACGGCGGCGTTTCGACTCCGCCAAAACAGGCAAATTACCGAATCGAATATGAAAAATACTAACAAAACTTCCTCGAAACCGCAGGACGCGCAGCTGATGAAAGGCGCAGACGTGCTTGTAAAATGTCTCGAAAACGAGGGAGTAGACACCCTTTTCGCCTACCCCGGCGGGCAGTCAATCGACCTGCACAACGCTTTCAGCAAGTCGAAGAAAATCCGCGTGATTCTCCCCCGCCACGAACAGGGCTGCGGCTTTATGGCGCAGGGCTATGCGCGCTCGACGGGCAAAGTCGGCGTCTGTATGGTGACAAGCGGCCCCGGAGCCATGAATTTGCTCACGACAATTTCCGACGCGTTTATGGACAGCATTCCCATGGTGGCAATCACGGGTCAGGTGTTCCAGTCGCTAATCGGCAAGAGCGCGTTTCAGGAAACCGACGTTTTCGGCATGACGCTGCCCGTGGTAAAACACAGCTATTTGGTGCTCAATGCCGAAGACCTGCCGCAGATTGTCAAAGAGGCGTTTTTGATTGCAAAGTCGGGTCGCCCGGGACCTGTGGTTATCGACCTCCCCAAGGACGTCCAGCAAAAGATGTTTGTGCCGAACTTCGACGTAAAGCCCGACCTGCCAGGGCTGCCGAAAATTCCGCACGCCTCTGACGAAAGCCTCTCGGAAGTGCTCAAAATGATTGCCGAGGCAAAGCAGCCCGTAGTCTACTCGGGCGGCGGCATAATTTCGGCGGACGCCTCGAAGCAGTTGCGCGAGTTCACCGATATGTTCAATCTGCCCGTGGCGACCACGCTTATGGGCATCGGCGCGGTCGACCCGTTCGAGGAAAAGAATCTATACTGGTTCGGCATGCACGGAACGTATGTGGGCAACCGCGCGGTGTTCGAATCCGACCTGCTGATTGCCTTGGGCGCGCGATTCTCGGACAGAATTACGGGCACGGTCAGCAAGTTCGCCCCGCACGCAAAAATCGTGCACATCGACATCGATATAGCCGAGCAGAACAAGAATGTCCGCGTCCAGCTGCCGATAAATTCGGACGTAAAATACGCGCTGCAACGCCTAATCGAGCTCGCGAAAAAATCGAAGGCAAAAAAGCCCGAGCTCGGACAGTGGCTCGCGAAAATCAAAGAATGGAAGGCTAAGTTCAACTATCCCTTCGCCTATCGCAACAGGGCGCACATCACCGCGCAGGAGGCGATTTCGGCATTGTATCACGAGAGCAAGGGCAAGCTCACGGTCTCCACGGGCGTGGGGCAGCACCAGATGTGGACGCCGCAAAACTACATCTTCACGAAGCCGCGCCAGCTGCTTAGTTCGCTGGGCGCGGGCACGATGGGCTTCGGGCTTCCCGCGGCATTGGGCGCGAAAATCGCCAAGCCGCAGGACGAAGTTGTCGACATCGACGGCGACGGCTCTTTCCAGATGAACATTCAAGAAATGGCTACCGCCGTTGCCGAAAAAATCCCCGTCAAAGTTCTGCTTATAAACAACCAGTTCCTCGGAATGGTTATGCAATGGCAGGACCTGCTTTTTAACGGCAACTACGCAAACACGATTCTTTCGCTCGACCCCAAGAATATGGGCGGCCCCGAAAACGTCGCGGCGGTGTATCCCGACTACTGCAAGATTGCCGAAGGCTACATGTGGGAGGCCGCGCGCGTCTACAAAAAGGAGGACTTGCACGCGGCCATCAGAAAGATGCTGGCGTCGAAAAAGCCGTATTTGCTCGAAGTCATCACCGAGCACGACGAGCACGTTTTGCCGTTTATCCCGCCGGGCAAGTCGGCGGAGGACATCATCACGGTTCGCCCCGCGAAATAGAAACCAACAGAAACCATCAATAAACATCAAAAATTATGGCACAGGAAACTTACGCAACAATCAAGACAAATCAGGGCGACATAAAGCTCAAACTCTACCCCGAAATCGCGCCCAAGACGTGCGAAAATTTCACGACGCTGGCAAAGCGCGGCTACTACGACGGCGTGATTTTCCACCGCGTCATCAAGGAATTTATGATTCAGGGTGGCGACCCCACGGGCTCGGGCTGCGGCGGGGAATCCTGCTGGGGCGGCACGTTCGAAGACGAATGCGACCCCAACGTCAAGTTCGACCGCAAGGGGCTTATCGCCATGGCGAACGCGGGCCCGGGAACAAACGGCAGCCAATTCTTCATCACGACAGTCGCCACTCCGTGGCTTAATATGCACCACACGATTTTCGGCGAAGTCGTGGAGGGATACGACGTTGTCGAAAAGATAGAAAACACACCCACAGGCTTTATGGACAAGCCCATTGCCAAACAGCAAATCCTCACCGTCTCCTGTTAAAACGACTGACGACGCGTTTCTTTGGTGGTGAATTTATTTACAAAAAAAAGGCGTTCAAAAGAACGCCTTATGTAGGGGATAGGCAAAGCAACATTGCGAAGCAATTTGCGCCTGTGCCCGACATTTAAAATAATTCACCACCAAAGAAACGCTCTCGGGCATCATTTGGTTTTTCTTCGGACTCACGTACGTTTAGTACGCTACGCCTCGAAAAACGCAAATCCTGCCTCGAGCCTCAGCCGTTTTAAACAATCCCACGGTTATCCTAAGCCGACTAAAAAATGTAAACGAAACAAAGTTTCGTTTTTATAAAAAGGTGTGAGAAAAAGTCTTTCCTGTTCAGGAAAGACTTTTTACACTATTTACCGCGTTAGGACAACCGTGGGTGCCGAACTAAAAATCGCGAGGCTCGTTCCAAAAGACGCTATTAAATTTTAGAACACTCCTATCGTCGCTCAGCTCTTGGCTTTGCCAATTCAACGTGAATGCGCCTCCGTTGCAAAACTAAAATCAAAAAAATGGGTTCTTTTTCAGAACCCATTTTCTCCATTATTAAAATTTTTATGTAGGCGTTGGGCAAAGGCGCATTGACTTAAAGTCAATCGCCGCAGTGCACTTCTTTAAAATTAGTCGATGCGGACGCCGACAGTTTGCGCCATTTTGTTGAATTCGGCGAGGAGTTTCTTGGTCATCGGGCCGACTTTGCCATCGCCGATTTTGCGCGAATCAAGCTCGACAAGCGGAATGAGTTTCGCCGCAGTTCCCGTGAGGAAACATTCGTCGGCAGTCCACACGTCGAAACGCGCGAGCGGCTTTTCGACAACTTCGATACCGAGCTTCTTGGCGCAGTCGATTGTTGCCTCGCGCGTCATACCGCCGAGCGAACCGCAGCTGACGGGCGGCGTAATAAGCTTGTCGCCAAAGACGATGAAGACGTTGTCGCCGCTGCATTCGGCTACGTAGCCCTCGTTATTGAGCAAAAGACATTCCTGATAGCCGAGCTTCTGGGCTTCGATTTTCGCCAAAATGTTGTTGAGGTAGTTGAGGCTCTTGACCATAGGCGGCAGCGCGGCGTGCGAATTGCGGCGCGTCGGGACAGTAATAGCTTTGAGCCCATTTTCGTAAAGCTCGGGCGCGTAGAGCGTGATTTCGTCGGCGATGATGATAAGCTGCGGGTCGGAGCATGTAAGCGGCGAGATGCCGAGCTTGCCCTTGCCGCGCGATATAATCAGGCGGATATAGCCGTTGGTGAGATTGTTGACGCGGCAGGCGTCGCAAACGGCGTCCATAATCTGCTGCTTAGTCCACGGCAGGTCGAGGCAGATTGCCTTTGCCGAGCGGAAAAGCCTGTCCATATGGTTGGGAAGCTTGAAAACATTTTTATTGTAGAGGCGGATACCTTCAAAAATACCGTCGCCATACATAAAGCCGTGGTCGAACACAGAAACTTTGGCTTCGTTTTCGTCGTAATATTTACCGTTGATATATACTTTCATTGTCTACTGGTTTGTTTTGGTTGTTGAAATGTTCACACCGAGCAACTCGGGCGTCAAACAAAAAGTTGGGCGAATTTTACGGCGCGAACGTCAGTCGGAAAGCACCGCCCTGCCGTTTTCGATTTTGAAATTTTTTATGACCACTCTTTCGGGAAACGAGTTGGGCGCGTGGTAGGAAATTTTCGTCTTGCCGCAAAACGTTTTGAAAATCATCGCGTGACCGCCGCCGTCCGAATTCATCGGAGCCGGCTGGTGAATCCACTTGCCCGAGAGCTTGCCGTTGTCGGAGCGCGAAAGCCCCATTGCGTAGTTGTCTTTTGCTTTGTCGGAGCGGAACGAAGACCATATCATATACAAATTTCCGTCGTCGTCCCTGAACGCCACGGGAGCGTCGGTTACTATGATTTCGCGCGGCTTGCGGGCGTCGTTCGTCCACGGGGCGTCGCCCGCTTTGAACAGCAGAAACGGCTTGCCGATTGCCTTTTTGAGGTCGCGCGAAACTTCAACCGCGCACATCGCGCCGTCGCCAACTTGTATCCACTCCTGCGAGAAAAGCAGATACAGTTTGCCGTCCTCCTCGAAGAGCGTGCCGTCGAGCGACATCATATTTTCGGGCGTGATTGGCTTGTTTACAAGCGGCTTATACGGACCTTGCGGAGAGTCCGACACCAAAACGGAACACCCGCGCAGCTTCATTTTTCCCGCTTTGGGGTCGCTGCGTTTTAGGTAGTTTTTGCCTTCGAGCTCCCTGTCGCAGCTAAAAGTCGCAATGATGTAATACTTGTCGCCGGACTTGAACATATCGGGTGCCCAGAAATCGCGCTTGCCCCAAAAGTCCGCGGGGGCTTCGAAGGATTTCCCGACGAGCCGCCAGTTTTGGAGGTCTTTGCTTTCGTAGCAATAGAGGGCTTTGCCCGATTCTATCTCGCCGCGCGCGGGATTTTTCTTTGTGATTTTCGAATTCGCCTGAATGTAGTATTTTTTCGTGGCGGAGTCGGCGAAAACGGCAGGGTCGCGCAAAATGAGGTCGGAAGTTTTGAGGTTGTATGCCGAATCGGGAACGTCCGCCGAAGCGTCCGTTTTGACCGCCGCGCACACTGCGGGCGATTGGAGCGCGTTTTGCCGCGTCGCATCCGAATCCGAAATGCCGCAGCATTTATCGGGGCGCGAGCACCCCGCCGCCAACGCGGCGGTAGCAACCGCGCAGAGCACAGCCGACTTCAAAAGCGATTTTCCGACATTTTTCATTTTGCGATTTTGTGATAGTTTTGGATAGCAGCCATTTACTTCCCGTAGGAATCCTTCAATTCTACCGTGCGGTTGAATACGGGGTGTTCGGGAGTGGAAAGCTTAGAATCCGCCATAAAGTAGGCGATGCGCTCGAATTGGAGCGGCTCGCCCGCCTTGGCGTCTTTAAGCGACGGCTCGATGAGAATTTCCCTTTTCGAGAGCGAATTCGGGTTGAGGAAGTCCTTGAAGTCCGAACCCTCGGGCAGCACCGACATATCCGCGCGGGTAAAGAGCGTTTCGTAGAGCATTGCCGTAGCCTTCAACGCCTTGTCCGCGCTGACCCAATGGATTGTGCCCTTGACCTTGCGTCCGTCGGGCGAGTTGCCGCCGCGCGAAAGCGGATCGATTGTGCAGACGAGTTTTACGACGTTGCCCGAAGCGTCTTTGACGACCTCCTTGCAGCGCATTAAATACGCGTAGCGCAGGCGCACTTCGCTGTCGGGAGTGAGGCGGAAAAACTTCTTGGGCGGATTTTCCATAAAGTCGGCGCGCTCTATGTAAATGCGCTTTGTAAACGGAATTTTGCGCGTGCCCGCAGTTGCGTCCTCGGGGTTGTTGACGGCGTCGAGCTCGTCGACAACGCCATCCTGCCAGTTTTCGATTTCGACTTCGAGCGGGTCGAACACCGCCATTGCGCGTTTGGCGACTTTGTTCAAGTCCTGACGCAGGCAGTGTTCCAAGAGGGCGAGTTCGGTTAGGCTGTTGAATTTCGTGACGCCGATAACCTCGCAGAAATCGCGGATTGCCTGCGGCGTGTAGCCGCGGCGGCGCATTCCCGCAAGAGTGGGCATGCGCGGGTCGTCCCAGCCGTCGACGATTTTTTCCGCAACAAGCTGTTGGAGCTTGCGCTTGCTCATCATCGTATACGACAAATTAAGACGCGCAAATTCGTATTGGCGCGGGTGGATTTTCAGGCGTTTGACAATGCTCGTGTTGTCGATAAACCAGTCGTAGAGAGGGCGGTGCACTTCGAATTCAAGCGTGCAGATGGAGTGCGTTATGCCCTCGATTGCGTCCGAGAGGCAGTGCGCGAAGTCATACATCGGGTAGATACACCACTTGTCCCCCATGCGGTGGTGGGCGACTTTCTTGATTCGGTAAATGGCGGGGTCGCGCATGTGCAGGTTGGGGGAAGCCATATCGATTTTCGCGCGCAGAACATACGCGCCCTCTTCGAACTCGCCCGCGCGCATTCTGCGGAAGAGGTCAAGGCTTTCCTCAATGGGGCGGTCGCGGTGCGGGCTGGGTTTGCCCGGCTGGCCGGGGACGCCGCGGTATTCCTTGAACTCCTCCGCCGAAAGCGTGCACACATATGCCTTGCCCGCCAAGATGAGTTCTTCGGCGAAGTTGTAGAGCTGCTCGAAATAGTCCGAGGCGTAGTAAAGGCGGTCTTCCCAGTCGAAGCCGAGCCAGTGCACGTCTTCCATAATCGCCTCGACAAACCGCGTCTCCTCTTTGTCGGGGTTCGTGTCGTCGAAGCGCAGGTTGCACTTGCCGCCGTTTTCCAAAGCCATGCCGAAATCCAGACAAAATGCCTTGGCGTGGCCGATGTGAAGGCACCCGTTGGGCTCGGGGGGAAAGCGCGTGTGCACGTCTTGCGGATTGAGTCCGTTGGCGATGTCTTCGGCGATAATCTGCCTGATAAAATGCATTGGTTTTGTCGGTGTTTCTTCGCTCATGTCTGACTAAAAAATTCGCCGAAATTATCGGCGCGGCGCAAATGCCTGTCAACAATTTTATTGCCCCCGAAGAGCCTATTTTAGCGATATTGCAAAAATGTCGCGGGCGAGTTTTTCGACGTTTTTGTCGAGCCTTTGCGCGTCGGGGCAAATGCGGTTCAGGAAAATCCAAAACGACACCGAGTGGTCCATAAATTTCGCGTGCGCGAGCTCGTGGCGGAAGATGTATGTCTGCATTTCGGGCGGCAGCAGCAGAATGCGCCAGTTTAGCGAGATTGCCCCCGACGACGAGCGCGACGCCCAGCGGCTGGACTGGTCGCGCACCGACACCCGCGCGAACCCGATTCCAACCGCGTCCGACTCCGCCCGCGCCGTCTTTGCGAGCTTGTCGGCGGCGTATTGCAGAAAAAGTCCGACCAAATCGGCGGCGCGGTTTGCGGCGGTCGCCGCAAGAACGAGCCTGCCGTTTTCGAAGTCGTCCACCAAAAACGGCCGTGTGCGCGATTCGATTATTTCGACCTTAATTTTTCTGCCGAGCGCATACACGTTCGGCGAATTTTCAAGATGGCGCGAAAGCGGAATCTCCGCGCCCGCAGTCGCGTATTTTTGCGCAAGCCACTCCCTGCACGAATCGAGAAACTCCCGCGCCGCCTTCGCCGAGGCATAGCGCGGCTTTGTCAAAACCGCCCGAGTTTTGGAAACCATTCTGATTTTAAACGAGCGCGAATTCGGCGCGTTTTTTATTTCGACGGCGATTTTTACGCCCCGCCCCAAACCGCCTAAATCTGCGGGATTCCCGCCGTCCGCGGCGTCGCCTTCGGGCGGGTAAATCAGGATTTCAATTTCTCGCGGCTCGGGCATAGATTATCATTTAATAGTATTTGCTGGCACAAAAAAATCAAAAACGGATTCGCGCAGAAAACGCGCCCGCCGCGGAAAAAATCAAATGCCTTTGCGCTCTGCAACGCGGCGGATTTCGGCAATGTAGTCGCGCAACGCGCCTTCGGGCTCGATTTTTTTCGCGGCGGCCTTGCGCACGGTCTCGAAAAGTTCGCGCCCGATTTCCAGATTTTCGCGCGAGGCAAAATCGATGTCGGCGTCGACTTCGGCAAGCAACGCGCCGTCCGATTTTTTCGCCACATCGAGGGCGTAGCGCAGCCCCGAAAGCGCGGGCGGAATGCCGTCGAACATCTTGCCTACAACGCGCTCCTTCTTCTCCTTCGCCTTGACGTCCTCCCAGATTTTGAGGACGTCGGAGGTGGAGTAGGCCTTTTTGTCGGCGAAGACGTGCGGGTGGCGGCGCACGAGTTTTTCGTCGAGACCGCGCGCGATATCGTCGAGGGTGAACTGCCCGTCTTCGGCGGCAATTTCGGCGTGGAGGGCGACGTGCATGAGAATGTCGCCGAGTTCCTCGCACATTTTTTCGGGCGAATCCAAGTCAATCGCCTCCAAAAGTTCGGCGCACTCTTCGGCGAGGTGCCCGCGTATCGACTTGTGGGTCTGCTCCCTGTCCCACGGGCAGCCGTCGGGCGCGCGCAGGGCTTTTATGATTTCAACGAGTTTGTCTACGCTTTCCATTGTTTTACTTTCGATTAAAATATTGTTGCCTCTTTTTATGCGCATTGCAACAATATAAGACGATTTTTATGGACACTATCGGACAGCTCAGCCCATCGCAGACAACCGAACTTTTGGCGGCATTGGGGCACACGCCCTCGAAAAAGTTGGGGCAGAATTTTTTGATTGATTCTAACATCGTGCGCAAGTCGCTCGAACTGGCGCGGGTGTCGGCGGGCGACACGGTGGTGGAAGTCGGCCCCGGGCTCGGAACGCTCACGGGCGCGCTGCTCGAACGCGGCGCGAAAGTCTACGCGGTGGAGCTCGACAAAAAACTCCACGCGCATTTGCAAAAGTTTTTCGCGGGGAACCCCGACTTCAATCTGATTAACGCCGACGCCGTGGAATTCCCGCTCGCCTCCCTGCCCGAAGACGCGGAAGATTTCAAGATTGTCGCGAATCTGCCGTATGCAATAAGCACGCCGTGGCTCGACAAAATACTTTCGGGGCGGCTGCCGAAAACGATGTCGCTTATGCTGCAAAAAGAGGCGGCCATGCGCTTTTGCGCCGACGACGGCTCGAAGGATTTTTCGCCGATTTCAATCTGCCTTTCCGAAGCGTTCGACGTCTCGGGCAAACATAAAGTTTCGGCGGCGTGCTTCCACCCGAGGCCGTCGGTGGATTCCGTTTTGCTCGCGCTCGAACGCAAGGGCGAGCCGTTTGTTTTCAAGCCGCGCACGAAGGAGATTATGCGCTACGCGTTCTCGAAACGCCGCAAGCAGATAGCCTCGATTGCGAAATCGGCGGGCGAATTTGCCTACACGCTCGAACAGTGGCTGGCTTGCGACGCCGCGCTGAAACCCGACACTCGCCCCGAACGCATAGACGCGCGGCACTGGAAAATTCTCGATTCAATCGCGTAAAAAAATGGACGGCAAATCGGCAGAAAACGGGAAAAAACGCGGCACGCTAACGCGCGTCAAAAAATGCGCGGTCGGAATTTTCGGCGCGGTCGCGGTTTTGTATTGCGCGGTGCTCGCGTTCGCGGCGGTTTTTGCCGACCGGATAATTTTTCCCGCGCCGATCGCGTCGTATACCGAGTCTATGGAGAACTTGCGCTTTGTGCCGCTAAGCGGCGGCGGCAAGATGGCTGCGGTTTTTCTGCCGAGCGCGAAGTCCGACATCTGCGTGATTTACTCGCACGGCAACGGCGAAGACTTGGGACGGATAAAAGGCGTTCTAAGCGGATACAACACGCGCGGCTTCAACGTGCTCGCCTACGACTACCGCGGATACGGGCTTACGGGCGGAACCGCCTCGCAACGCGCGTTGGAGGAATGCGCCGACGCCGCCTACGACTTCGCAGTAAAGACACTCGGATTCGCGCCCGAAAAAATCGCCTTTGTCGGATACTCGCTCGGCAGCGTTCCTGCGGCGTATTCGGCGGCAAAACACCCCGACGCAAAATGCGCCGTAATCGTCGGCGGCATAGCCGGGGGCGTAAAAACATTTCTGCCGTTTAATATCATACCGTGGCAGATTTTGATGAATGTTGACAACGTAAAAAACATACGCATTCCGACGCTTTTTATCCACGGAATGCGCGACGGCGTCGTGAACAGGCGCAACGTCTTCGAAAATCTCGCCGCCGCAAAAAACGCGCCCGCCCGCCTTGTGAAATTCGAGAAATTCGGGCACTACAACCTCCACCGCGCCCCCGAATATTGGCGCGAAACAACCGACTTTATAAACGGCAAAAACAATGAAAAAAACAGCAGTATTACTATTCGATAAATTCGAGGAAATCGAGGGCATAACGCCCGTCGACATCTTGCGCCGCGCGGGCGTCGACGTAAAGACACTGTCGATAGAGCCGACAAAAACGGTCGTCGGCAGAAGCTCGATTGAAGTCAAATGCGACGCGCTTTTCGAAGACGCCAAGGGCGAAATTTTCGACGCGCTTGTGATTTCGGGCGGCCCCGGAACGGACAAACTTTTGGGGCGTGAGGACGTTTTGGAGTTCGCAAGACGACACAACGCCGAAGGAAAAATCTGCGCCGCAATCTGCGCGGCTCCCGTTGTGCTCAAAGCCGCGGGCGTCCTCGAAGGGCGCAGGCGTACGGCGTTTCCCGCGCGCGCGGCGGAAGTAGGCGGTTGCGACGAAAGCGTTCCCGTCGTCGTCGACAAAAACATCATAACTTCGCGCGGAGCGGGCACGGCGTCGGAATTCGCCTTCGCGATAGTCTCCGAGCTCCTCGGCGAAGACGCCGCGCGGAAAGTCGCCGACTCAATCTGTTTTAGCCGCGCCGACCGCCTCGGCTAAAAAATTAAAAAACACCTAATTTTATGCTCGACGAAGACGTAATAATAAAACATATCAATAACAATAACGAGCGCGTTTTGCTTTTCAACATTCTGTGCGTCGTTGTTTTGCCCGCGATTTTTTTCGGCGGCGCGTCCGAATTTTTCACGGGCGTGTTCATCTCGCTCGGGATAGTCGCGCCCGTAAACACGCTAAACTACATCGAGGGGGACCCGCAAAACAGGCTGCGCCAAAATGCGTTATTTGCGGCGGCAACCGCGCCGTTTCTGACGGCGTTGGCGATAACGGCAATCGGGCTTTTCAACAATTCGTTCGAGCTCTGCACGGCGGACGAGATGCAGTTTTTCACAATGCTCGCGCCCGAAAATGCCCTTCCCTCGGCGTTCAGCCCCGACCCGCTCGCGTCGCTTTCGCCCGACCTCGTTTCGCTGGCGGCGTTTTTTGCGGGATTTTCGCTTTTTACAATCGCGCACTCGCGCTTGGTGATTGCCGAAATTCTTTTGCTTTGCGCCTCCGCTGTCGCGCTTTGTATGCTGTTAGGCTGCACGGCAATGTTCCTGTGGAACGTTCAAACCGAAGTGTCCGACGCCCGACAATTCGGCTATTTCTCGACATTCCCCGACGCAGCGCAATGGGCGGCTTTCGCCGTAATCTGGTTCGGCACGGCGTTGGCGGTTGCGGTGTATTATCCGCAGTGTTTCAGAATTTCGACGTTCGCGCGGTCGCCGCGGCTTTTCGCGCTGGTTTCGGCGGGCGTGTTGCTCGGCGGAATTTTGTGCGCGGGCAAGCCCGTCCATAAGCTGGCGGCGTTTGCAATCGGCGCGTTCGCGTTTGCGGTTCTCGCGTATCAGACAATGCCGATTCAGCGCAACGCCCGCCGCCACGACTTGTTGCGGCACGTTTCCTCCCACACAAAACGCCTCAAAAAAATGACGCCCGCCTTTGCGTTATACGCGGCAATTTTCCTAGCATTCGCGGCGGCAACAGCGGTTTCGTGCGCCAAGATTGCGCAAGAGCCCGCGCGGATTTTCGTCGATTCGTCGAACGCAAATTCAATCACGCTCGACGAACGCCGCGCGCTTTTCGACGACGCCCGCAGTATGCTCGACAAGAAACACATTCTCTTCGGCTACGGCTCGGGCTCGTTCCCTTACGCGTTCTCGCTCTTTCAGGGTAGCGACCTTGGCGCGACACCTTGGCGGACGCCGAATTCCGATCTCCTGCAAAAGCTCATCGAAAACGGAATCATAGGGCTTGCGCTCTCCTGCTCCGCGTTCCTGCTGATGTTTGCCCGCTGGCTTTTCAGGCCGCGGCTCTCGGGCGCGGGCGCGGTTTTGCTGCTTGCAACGGCGGCGACGCTCGCGATTTCGCCGATAGAATCGCCCCTGCAATGCACCGCGGTTCTCGCAAGTTTTTGGATAGTTTCCATGGCGTTTTTCAAATGGGAAGACGCCGCGACGGTGTAAATTTGCTTGACTGAAACGCGCTATTTGGAGAGACTTTGCGCCTTATTTTACCAGTGCTCGGGTGGCGGAATGGTAGACGCAGCGGACTTAAAATCCGCCGAGTAATATCGTACGGGTTCAAGTCCCGTCCCGAGTAAAAACCGCGAGGACGTGCGCCTCCGTTGCAAATATTTTTTATTACTTACGGAAACATTCCACTTTCGTGGAATGTTTTTTGTTTTTAAATTTGCAACGGAGGCGCACTCACGTTGAATTGGTGAACCCAAGAGCTGAGCGACGATAGGAGCGTGCTAAAATCTAATCGGTTTCGCTTCGCCTCACATACCTAAGTATGCGTCGGCTCGCAAAGCCGCGAAAACAAGCGAAGCGCGTTTGAGATTTTGCCGAAGGCAAAATACCCAGAACGTTAGCGAGTGGACGAGACGGTTTGCGAATGCAAACGCGAGTCATTTTATGGCACGCGCCTCGCGATTTTTACTAAGCACCCACGGTTATTCTAATCCGAAAAAATAGTGTAAAAGTCTTTTACATTCGTAAAATCCTTTTTTTTACTTTAACAAATAATCGAAGCGCATTGGCATAGCCAATTTTTTAAATGACGGGCACTGGTGCGGATTGCTTCGCAATGTCCGCTTTGACAAACGCCTACACAACTTTAATCAATAGTCAAAGCGCATTGGCAAAGCCAATCGCGCCGCTTACCAACATATAAAAAACCTTCGTTAGAAGACGATAAAAGCTGCGCCGAGGGACATAATTAGCGAGCCGAACAGTTTGCGCAGAATGTTTTGTTCGCGGAAGAACACAAAGCCGAACACGACGCTCACAACGCCCGAAAGCTGGAAGAGTGCGAGCGCGTAGCCGACGTTCATTCGGGCGAAAACGACGTTTGTCGAAAACTGCATAAGTCCCGCAAAAAATGCGACGCCAAATAACATCGCAACGCGGTGCAACATGTCAATGCTCGGATTGGGCACGACAGTTGCCCGCGGAGGGCAGTCAATTTTCTTGCTCCCACCGTGTATAAAACTCATAAAAAATACGATTGGCAGGGCGAACACCGCTCCAAACGCAGCCCATGCAAAAAACGCGAACTCGGCGGAAGATTCCGCAATCACGCGTTTCAAAAACACAGCCTCGGCGGCGGCAAGCAAAAGCGCGTAGATTCGGTAGCGTATTCCGCGCGAAAGAAAAATTCGGGGGCTGAACTTACCCGAACTTTCCACTACAAAATAACTGCCCGCCACTATCGTCGCGACGCCGAGCAGCCCGCGTAATGTAGGGATTTCACCGAGAATGAAAAATCCGAACACAAGCCCCGCGACCGCCTTGTAGGAATTTATCGGTCCAAGAACGGAAAGGTCGTCAAGCTCCAAAGCGCGGATTAGAAAAAAATTTCCCGACGCACCCAAGAAACCGCAAAGCGCGCACAACGCAAAAAGCCCGCGCGTAAACCCGACTTCGTCAAAGCCAGCAAAGAACGCCGACACCGCCGCCACAAGCGCGTATGTCAGAAAATTGAGCGATGCCGCGCCCATTCCGCGCGCCGTCAGTTTTTTCTGGGCGACGTTCGCAAGCGGATTGGAAAGTATCCGCAAAATCAAAAACAGAACGGTCATTTTTATGAAACCCGAAACGGATTTTTACGCTGCGCCGACGATTTCCGAAACGGGCACGACACAAAAAAAGTCCGCCCGAAACGAATCGGGCGAACCGCAAATAATTCGCGAACCGATTAGAACTCGGGCTTGCAGATTATCGAATCGCCTGCGGCCACGACGAAATCTTCGCCCTTCGACCATTGTGCGTCGTTAATCAGGAGCTTGAACGTAACGTCGCCCTTGGGGACAAACTGTTCCCAAAGCCATTCGTCGTCGCCGATGCACTGCATTGCGACGCCGTTATCCCAGCTCAGTTCTGCGCCCGAGCCGCGCAGGAAGAGGGAATTGCCCCACCCAACGTTCACTTTTGCTATAACGCGGGTTGTCTTCTTGCACGCGCGCGCGGCGCATTTTTTTGTCGCGCATTTTTTTGCGGGTTTCTTGACCGCAACTTTTTTCGCTTTTTCTGGCATAACTTACCTTTGCTTATTGTTATTTATTTTGAGTTTCACCCTGCGAAATTACGTTCACCAGAATCGAGCGAACGGAAGCCGCCGCCATTCCTGCGGAATAATTTTTCTGGATATTTTCGATTTTCCTGACGTCCGCCTGCGGTTTTACAAACGAAACCAAACGCACAGCGTAGCCGTTTTCGCCCGAAATTTGGACTTTCGAAACTTCGCCGTCTTTGAGCGAGGGAAGTGTCGAGGCAATTACGGGAAAAGCCGCCTTCACCGTATCGGATGCCGTGGACGGATTTTCGAAAGAGAAGTTCTTGACGGTTTCGACTTTCGCGCCGTCTGCCTTTGCCACAGCCTCGAAAGTCTTGCCCGACTTCATGCCGCTTTCGATGTCCGCGTCGAGCTTTTTGCCGAGAGCCGAAAAGAGCCTGCGCTTTTCCGCCTGCTTGTATGCCTTTTCTACCTCCGCCTTCACGTCGGAAAGCTTCGGCTGGAACGCCGCCAATTTTTCGGCGAGGAACACAATCCACACGCCGTCTTCGACCAACATCGGGTCGGAATAAAAGTTCCGCTCGTCGAGTTTGAAGCCAGTTTCGACAACCTTTGCGGGCAGCGACTTGTCGAACTCGCGGTCGGTCGAGCGCATTGTCTTGGATTTTTTCAAGACGAGTTTTTCGCCAGCCAAAAGTTTTTTAAGCTCGGGCGAATTCTTTGCCGCCTTTGAATTGTAGATTTTAAGCGCGATGTCCTCGCCGCGCGAAACCGCGGCGCGGGCGGCGGCGTCGGTGAGGTAGTCGCCCCTAACCTTTGTCTTGACGGCTTCAAACGCCGCCGTCTTGGGCGTGCCGTCCTTCATTTCGGAATACTTGGAGATGTTCGCGTTGTAGTAGGCGCGCAAGTCGGCTTCGGCGGGGGCTGCAACCTTTGCGGCGAATTCCGCAACGGGCAGGAAGACGGTTTCGAGCACTACGCCCTCGCCCACGCGGAAACGCGCGGAGTTTTCGTTATAGAAAGTTTCCAGAGCCTTTGCATCGGGCTTGATTTCGGGGTTGAATTTGTCGAACGAAAGCGTCGCGAGTTCGAAAGTCCATTTGCCGAACATCTGGTCGTATTCGCGGGCGACTTCGCCCTTGAAGAAATACCCCGGCCCGCCCAAAAGCTTTTCGACTTTCGCAAGCATCGCGTTTTCGGCGAGAACCGACGTAAGCGACTCTTCCGTGAAACGTCCCGACGCAACGCGCGAGTCCACAAAACGCTTCCACACCGACGTGTCGAACTTGCCGTCAACCCCCGCAAAGAGGGGGGCGGAATGAATGTAGGCTACAAAATCACTTTCGTTTACATGCGTTATGCCGAGCTTTTTGGCGGCGTCGCGCAGGAAAGCCTGTCGGTAGATGAACGCCTCGGTGGGCTGCGCGCCCATCAAAATGGCGTCGTAGGCGGCAAAGAGTTCGAGATACGAGATGGTGTTTTGGTTCGAGAGGTCGAAGCCGTAAAAGTCTTTTTTCGTCGTTTCGTGCATATTTCGGTCGCCGAAGAACGGAATCTGCCCGATTGTGAAAACGAACGCAATCGTGATTACAACAAGCAGAATGCTGAAAACGAATTTATGGTGTTTTTGTAATGCTATTTGAATCCAAGTTATCATATTACGATTTTTTGAAGCTTGAATAGTATGGACATCGTTGACATTGTCAACATTTTCATATTGATATATCGGCACAAAAATTTTTCCGAATAAGGCAATAAATATGGAGATAAAAACCGCGTTTGTTCTTGCGGCGGGCTACGGCAAAAGGCTCGCGCCGATAACCGATATCGCACCGAAGCCGCTTCTGAAAATCTCGGGTAAACCGCTGCTGTTTTCGATTTTCGACAAGCTCGCCAAAGCCGGAATCGCGCGGACGATTGTCAACACCCACCACCTCGACGCCGAGTTCGACAAGGCTTTTGCGCCCTTTACCAAACCGCAAGGCGGCGGTTTTGAATGCGGCAAAATGGATTTCGAAAAAATCTTCGAGCCCGAAATTCTCGACACGGGCGGCGCGCTCAAAAACGCCGCAGCTCAGCTTGCGGGCGTAGACGCTCTGCTAGTGCACAACGGCGACATTCTCTTTACCGCCGACATCAAACGCTTTCTCGCCGCCGCCCGCGCCGAGTTCGAACGCGCCCCCGACACCGCCGCAGTGCTTTGCTTGCGCGGCTCGGGCGCGGCTTGCAACGTGGGAGTGAGGGGTTCGGAAGTCGTCGACATGCGCTTTGCCCTCGGCGCGGAAAGCGAGCGCAACCTGCAATTCACGGGCGTTTTCGCGGCGGGCAGAAAATTTCTCGACGCCGCTCAAAACTTTCCCAAAGACGTGTTTTCGACAGTCGACGTAATTTTGCAGCTGCTCGCCCAAAAGCGCGGACGTATCGCCTTCGTCGAGGAAAACGGCGGGACGTGGAACGACATCGGCACGCCCGAGCAATATCTCAAAGCCTGCAAAAAAGACGGCGATTCGCTCTTTGCCGACATCGCAAAAATCAAGTGCTTCGGCTTCTCGCCCAAGGAGTTTTCCGCAATAAACAAGGGGGCTTCGACGCGCCGCTTCGTGCGCTTTACCGACGCCGAAACCGACGCGCAGCTTGTCGCGTGCTTTTACGACGGCAAAAAGCGCGAAGACGCCCTGTATGCAAAAATCGGAAAATTCCTCGCAGCCAATTCGGTCGACGTCCCCGAAATATTGAAGTCATGCGGACGCCGAAAAATGCTCGTGATGCGCTCGGGCGGCGATACCGACCTGCTTTCGATTGCTGCTGAAAACCCGTTTGCGGCAGCCTACTATTACGGACTTGCCGTCGAGAACCTGCGCAAACTTCACACCGCCGCAACCGAAAATTTCGCGAAAAAACCGTTCGAAATATCGCAGTCTTTCGATGAAAAACTCTACGATTGGGAGCAAAACTACTTCCGCGAAGAGTGCCTTAAATCGCGCTTCGGCGCGGATTCCACGCCCGAACTCGACGCGGAGCTTGCGCGGATAAAATCGGAACTTCTGGCGCAGCCGCTCGCGCTGTTACACCGCGATTTCCAGTCGCAAAACATAATGGTAAACGGGCGCGAAATATCGATAATAGATTTTCAGGGAATGCGGCTCGGCTGCGCGTTATACGACCTCGCCTCGCTGCTTTGCGACCCGTATGTCGAACTGCCCGACGAGCTTGTCGACGACCTCCTGCGCCTCTATTTTAGAGGCAAGCCGAACGACGCGCAAATGCGGATTTTCCGCTGCGCCGCCTGCGAACGCCTAATGCAGGCGTTGGGCGCATTCGGGTTTCTCTCGATAAAACGCGGCAAAAGCGAGTACGCAAACTACATCGTCCCCGCCCTCGAAAGACTCGCAAAAAACGCGGAACTCGGCGGATTCGACGCGCTCAAAACCGCCGCAGAACAGTGCCTGAAAAAGGCGCAAAAACAAAAATAGACACCCGCGAATCCCTCCATAGCCCCGCGAATCCCGCGTATCCGTCCACAAAAACGCGCGTTTTGCATTCGGATACGCTCGTTTTTTTTGAAGAACCCGAACCGCAGGCGTCAAATTTTTTCGAAAACGTCCACACGCGCCGGCGGAACATTAGCAAGCGCAAATACCGTTTTCAACGGACGCATTTTCGAGAAATACTTTGCCGCGGGCGACGAAGCCAAATTGTATGTGAATTGCGAAAACAACCCGCCCTTCGGCAAAACGTCTTCTACGTTTTTCAAAATCGCCTCCGCGCACTCTTCGGGCAGCGACAAAAGCGGCAGACACGAAACCACGCATTTTAGCCGCTCCGCGTTTTCGCCCAAAATTGCGGCTATGTTTTCCGCGCTGTCGTTTGCCACATTCACTCGCGGAAATTTCGAGCGCAGAATTTCGGCGGAATCCTTATCGAACTCCACGCAAAACAGATTTTCGGGCTTTATCGGCAAATCCGAAAGCAGGTATTTCGTCACCGCGCCCGTGCCCGAACCGAGCTCGGCAATAACGCCGTTTTCGTCGACCGAGTTTTTGTATTGAGCCGCAATTTTACGTGCCAAAAAGCGCGAACTCGGGCAGACCGCACCAATCGACGCGGGATTGCGCAAATACCTGAAAAAGAACCCCAAAGTCTCAGAAGTTTTCATAATCTTCTAAAAAAAATTACGCCCCGCAACATTAGCACCCGCGCGACTTCAAGAACGCCTCCGCCGCCGCCAAGTCAGCGGGCGTGTCGATGCCGATTGACTCGTACTCGGTCTCGACAACTTCGAACTTCATTCCGTTGGCTATAAAGCGTAGCTGTTCGAGCATTTCGCATTTTTCGAGGGCGCAAGCCCCGAATTTCGCGTAGTTTTCCAGAGCCTTTTTGCCGTATCCGTAAATGCCGATATGCCGCCAATAGTCGGCGCGTTCGAGCCACTTGGCGCGGTCGGCTTCGCCGCGGATATGCGGCAGGGGCGTGCGGCTGAAATACAATGCCGCGCCCGAATTGTCGCGCAAAACCTTGACGACGTTTTCGTTTGTAAGCGTCGCGGCGTCGCCGATTTTGGAGGCGGCGGTGACAAGCTCGCACCCAGTGTTTTTGCGCGTTTCAATCAAATTGTCGATGAGTTTCGGCGATATAAACGGCTCGTCGCCCTGAACGTTCACGACGAAGTCCGCGCCGATTTTTTCGAACGCCTCGATTATCCGCTCCGTACCCGAATTGCATTCGGGCGAAGTCATCAGCGCGGGCGCGCCTATCGATGCTGCGTAGTCGATAATTTCGGGGCTGTCTGTCAAAATCACGGCTTTCTGCGCAAGGCGGCTTTGAGTGCACTGCCCGTAGACGCGTTCAAGCACCGTCCTGCCACCGAGCTTTGCCAGCGGCTTGCCGGGGAAGCGCGTCGAGCCCATTCTGGTCGGGATTGCGATTGCCGCAAACAGAGCCGCCCCAATCAACGCACCGTCCTTTTGAAAAGAATTCACGTCCTTCCAGAAATCGCGCACGTCCGAGTCCACATTTTCGGGCGGGGCGAAATAGTTGTTGTAAACCGCGAACGCCGCAATGCAAAGGCAAAGCACGCCTATTATTCTGAAAATCGCCTTGTATTTCGATTTCGAAACACCCCAAAAGCGCAGTTTCGAATCCGAATACGCCTCGTTATACGACGCCGCGCTTCGGCATAACAGATAAAGCCCCATCAGCAATGGCACTACAACCACGCCGACTTCGAATATCGTAAAAAAAACGTCCTTCAACATAGCCGAAAAAATTCCGAGTTAGCCCGCCCGCGCTACTTTTGCGCGACCGCCTCTTTGAGCGCGTCCGCCACATATTCGAGCTGTTCGAGCGAAAGCTCCGGATATATCGGCAGTGCGATAGTGTGCTTTGCCGCATATTCGGAATTCGGGAAATCGCCCTCCTTGTAGCCGAGCTTTGCAAAACACTCCTGCAAATGAAGCGGCACGGGATAGTAGATTTCGCAGCCGATGTCCTTCGAGCGCAGGTGCGCCATAACCGCGTCGCGGTTGTCGGCGACCGACACGATATACTGGTTGTAAATCGAGTGGTTTTTCGGGTCGATGACGGGCGTCTTGATTGCGTCGATGCCCGCGAAGGCGTCGTCGTAGAACTCGGCGTTGTGGCGGCGCTTTTCGCCCCATTTGTCGAGGTGCGGAAGCTTCACCAAAAGCCCCGCCGCCTGAATTGCGTCGAGCCTGAAATTGCCGCCGACAAACTTGTGGTAGTATTTCGGCTCCATTCCGTGGTTGCGCATTTGGCGGATTTTATCGGCAAGCGCGATATTGTTTGTAATGACCATACCGCCGTCGCCGAGCCCGCCCAAATTTTTCGACGGGAAGAAACTAAGCCCCGCGCAGTCGCCGAAATTGCCGACCTTCACGCCGTCGCGGCTCGCCCCGATTGCCTGCGCGCCGTCTTCGATAACCGCCAAGTTGTGTTTTTTTGCAATCGCGCAAATCTTCTCCATCGCGGCGCATTGTCCGTAAAGATGCACGGGCATAATCGCCTTTGTGCGCGGGGTGATTTTCGCCTCGATTGCGTCGGCATCGATGTTGTAGGTGTCCCTGTCTATGTCGACAAACACGGGCTTTGCGCCCGCGCGCCACACACAGCCGGCAGTTGCAAAAAACGTGTAGGCGGGCAGAATGACTTCGGCGGGTTCGACGTTTCCAAACGGCGACGGCGAAATGCCTATTCCCATAAGCGACGCCAAAAGCGCGTCGGTTCCGCTCGAAACTCCGATAGCCGCCTTTGTCCCGCAGTATTTTGCGATTTCGTCTTCCAGACGCGCCACATACGGGCCGCCGATAAAATACTGACTGTCCAAAATGTCGTCGAGCAACGCTCTTGTCTGCTCGCGAAGGGGTTTGTATTGAGTCTTTAAATCTAAGAGGGGAACTTTCATAAAAATATACCACGAAAAAATACTATTTTGCCGAAAAGCGCAACAAATTTTATTTGTCGGGAAACGCGCGATTTCGACATTATTTGCTTGCATAACAATCCGAAAATCGTTTCAATGTTATCAGTTATGAAGAAGAACAATACAAAATCCGCAAAAGCGAAGCCCTCGGCGGCGGCGACAAAAGTTAAACCCGCCCCTAAAAAAACGACAACTCCCAAAACCGCGGCGGTTAAAAAGCCCGCGCCCGCCAAGAAACCAGTGACGGCTGCAAAGCCCGCAAAAAAAGCGGCAGCCCCCGCCCCCAAAAAGCCCTGCAAGGCGGACGCAAAAAAAACATGTTGCGGCAAGAAAAACTGCTCATGTGCGGTTGACGCAGACAAACTTATCGCGGAAATCTTCGGTGCGCTCAACAACACTGCGGCGGTCGAAACGCTCTTGAAAGACTATTTCTTTACCGAGCTAATTAAAAAGAACATCGACGAAGAAAAAGCCAACACAATGGCTAACAATCTGACCGTCCAAATCGAAAATTTCGACGCGACGATTTTCTAACAAACCAAAGCGGCAACAGCAAAATTTCCCGCGCCCGAGTTTTACACAAACCCGCAATTCTCGATTGCGGCGGGGTGCGTTTAAATATCTCCTTAAACACAGACGGCGACGAAGCGCAATTTGCTCCGCCGCCGTTTTTTGTGCAAAGGGAAATAATCTACTCGAAAACAACCGTGGTTATCGAACGCGGCATTAGCTCAAACTCGGCAGTCGTCCCAGAAAGGGAAGACGAGCCCAAAAACTTCAAGTTTTCGTCCTTTGAAGTGCGGTAGAATTTCGCACAACCAAAAGGTTGCCCAAGTTTGAGGGACACCTTTGCAGTCTCGAATCCGGAATGGACAAAAACCGCAACCGCTCGGCGTCCGTCGGGCGAGACAAACGCCGTGCCCGCTACATTGAAAAGATCGTCCGCCCCCGAAAGTTCTACACGCGTGTAATCCGGACGTATGAAGCGGCAAAAATTGCCGAATCCCCACAACAGCTTAGTTGCGAAAACCTTCCCGCCGCCCGTAAAATCTTCGCCGCCGTTTTTCGGCAAAACGCCCGTTAAGGCGTGTGCTCCGTTTATCTCCATACCTTTCCAATAGCCCCAAGCCGTGGCGCGGGCTATATTGAGGTCGGCTACAATGATTCGGCCCATAAGCAATACGGGTTGAATTCCGTTTGTGTCTCCCTGCTTGTAATCGTTCGTAAAGCCGTCCATCGGAAGCCTAAAAAGCGGCAACAAACACCATTCGCTCTGCTGGAATTCGACGTTGTAGCGGTCAAGTTCCCGCCGCAAATTCACACGGACATCTCTCAGCCACGTGTTCGAATTATGGCAATAGTAACTGTGCCCGCTTATCATACGCGGCAAGTGTTTCAAATCGCCTATGTAGTCGGGCGAAGATTTGTCGAAAAACGCCCGAATTTGCCTGTCGGGAGCGTTCCCGTCCAAATACAGGTTCAGAAGCCTATCGGGCGAGGTAACATCGTAGACATCATACAAGTCGCGCAAATCATGAGCCTCGCTGATATAGATTTTGACACCGTCAAGCCTGCGGCTCGAAAGCGAAGCGTCCAAAGCCCTCGCCATTTTTGCAATTTCCGAATTCCGCCAAATGGAGCCCTCCTGAGTCTTATTTCCTTTCCACCCTGCGTTGGGTTCGTTTATCGGACTTATGTAGCGAATATTATAGCCCTGTTTTAAAAAGTGTTCGGCAACGTCCGCAAGATAATCGGCAAAAAGTCCGTATGCGTCTTCGCGTAAATTAGCCCTATCTTCCGAACAGTAGCCCTTGCCGTTTTTCGTGAGATTGACAAGCGGAGTGTTCGAAAAGAACAAAATCCCTTCGCAACCGTATTCGCGCGCCTTGGACATAAAATACTGATGCCCTGCGCACTTAGTCCAGTCGTATGAAGTCATATCCGCCGACAGATACGATTCCGCCCGCCGCCTGAACGGTTTTATGTCGCAGTCTTTTTGCTCCAACGTTCCGCCGCCCAAATTGACACGCCAAAGCGAAATCCCGATACCCTCGGGGTTGCCGTCTTTGTCGAACTTCTTGCTGAACAACCATCTTGCTATTTGGTCTTTTTCGGCTTCGCCAAAATACTTCCCCACAAAATTACCGCTCCACGCATCGGACGCAGCAAAATTGTCTATACGCTGGAATTTTTTTTGCGTATCCAGATTCAAAACCAATCGCTGCCCGACATTTTGCGCCGCGCACAAATTCATAGCAACCAATAATCCCCCGACAATAAGAATTGATAAATGTATCCTTTTCATATCCCCGCATTGTGATAAAAAGCAAAACATCCGTCAACAAAAAAATGACCGCAGATACGCACGGATATCCCGACGGAAAAACTTTTGCGGAAACCCGACAAAATCTCCAAGCCGACGTATTCGGGCATGGTATCGACACCCCATTCCGCTAAAACTCGGCAATCGCGCGGGCGACCGTCGCCGAGTCGGACGCGAGCGCAAGCCCCTCCGTACGGCGCGATTTTTCCGCTTCGCTGAACTTGTCGGCAAAAAACTCGAAGAGCATATCGGCATACGCGGGCGTAAATTCGGGGTGCCCCTGAAACGTCAAAACCGAGTCGCCCACGCGCATACTCTCGACGGGGCAGAAATCCGATCCCGACAGAATTTCGGCGTTTTCGGGCGCGCGCGCAACTTGGTCGTGATGGCTGTATTCAAGCACAAACCCGCCCGACGGAAAATATTTGCGCAGAAAATCCGATTTCACTTCGCTGCGCCGCCGCCCGACACCCCAGCCCGCGCGCGCCGCTTCGACCTTTCCGCCCAACGCCTCCGCCACAAGCTGGTGACCGAAGCATATCCCCACAACCTTGCGCCGCGCCGCAACTGCCGCGCGCACAAAATGTTTCAGATTCGCAATCCACGGCAGCGGCTCGTAGCAGCTTGCAAGGCTGCCAGTGATTATGAATTTGTCGAAGTCCGACACCGACGGCAACGCGCCGCCGCGGGCGTCGAACACGTCAAAGCGCGTGCCGCTGGGAACAAACGGCGCGAGCATATCGACAAACAGCGTTTCATACGCGACGGACGGGTTTGCCGCCGCGCGGGCTGATTTAAAATCTTCACAAAGCAATATTACTACCTTCATCTCTTTTTTCGGAAAACAGGCGATGACGTGCGCCTCTGGGCAAAATTTATTTTTATAATGCTGAAAGGTTTTCCATTTGGGAAACCTTTTTTTGATTTTTTAAATTTGCCCCAGAGGCGCACTCACGGCTAAAAGACGGTTTCCTCGGGTGGTCTGTGCAAAAGCACTATCCCACCAGCTCGAAAACGCGTCTTTGTAGCACGCGCCTCGCCAGTTTTCCCAATCCTAAGTTGGTTCTAAGCCGATTAAATAATGTAAAAAGTCTTTCCTATTCAGGAAATCCTTTTTAATTTCGCAACATAAAAATGGAAGATACAGACACGAATTGCCTTTGGTAATCGCTACCACTTTCAAACATATAAAAAACTTTGCTTTAATAGATAAGTCAAAGGCACATCGGCAACGCCGATTGCCGCCTCTTTCGAAAATACAAAAAACCCAGCGGGACGTGCCCCCTGAAAAAAGGGGGGGGGGAAGCGCGGAAATATTACGCGGACGCGTAATCCGCGCTCGGGGGCTTTGCCCCCGCAATGGAAGCCCGCCCAGCGGGACTAATTGGGGAAAATGAGACCGTCGCGTTTTACGATGAAGTCGAAATCGACTTCGGCGAAGGGTTTGGAATTTTTAAAAATCCTGCGCACATACGGACGTTGCTGACCGTCGCCAATGGGCTTGTAGTCAGAAAACAAAACATCAATTACGTCCGAGCCGAACTTGTAGGAAACGCGGGAGAGCAACTTGGTTTTCGGGTCGAAATAAAATAACGCCCGCCCGCCGTTTTCCAGCGAAATGCCGACAGACTTGTAGGCGACACCGCCAAGCTCGACATCGCCCTCATACGAAACCGACAAGTCTTCACTCTTGCCATAGTTGCGCGAAAACGCCCGCATAAATAGCGGCTCGTCGAACGTGGGAATCGCACGGATAATACGCGCTTCGGCATCGCCCAAGTCACGCCGCCCACCCGACATACCGCCGTCTAAAAGGTGCTTTACACCATTGACGGCGTCCAAAACGAGATACGCCCGCGCCGACGCACCCCTGCCGACCTTCACAAACATCTTGTTGTCGACAGTCTTTTTTATGCAGTAAATCGGCTCGGTCTTCCCGCCCATTTTAAGCTCGCCTTTGAGCAGAATGTCGGGCACAACGGAATTGTCGTCAACGAATCCGACGGCTCTATAAAACGACTCCAAACAGTCGCGCGTGAGCCCGTGGGGAATGCGGAAAAGCGACTTTTCGAAATTCTCGTTAGCCTGCTCTTGCGCAATATGTTGCACAGTTCCTTTCTCGGCCTGCACACCGCCCGAAACAAGCATATTCACAGCATATGCAAACGCCGCCATAAGAGCCGCAACAGCCACAACCGAAAGGAACAACTTAAAAAGCCTCAGCCAAAAATAGCGGCGGGCAGTTTGGCGAATCTCGGCTTCCTGCTTCTCTCCGAGTATACGCATCTTGCGCGAAATTTCGCCGCCGTCCTCCCGACGACGCTGCATACCCGCGCCGCCGCCCGAACCGATATCGGGAACTTCCGATTGCGCCGAATTGTTCGTCCCATTCGGAGGAATAACTCCCCCCGCCCCGCCAGATTGCCCAACGAAATCGGGCCCAAAATTTGCGGCAACGCCACCCGACGGCACAGAATCTCGATTGTCTCCGTAGACATTCACATTTTCCCCCGCTTTCGAAACGGGAGCGATACCGCCAACAGCATTAAAATTTCCAGCCTGCCCCCCGCCAAAACGCGGCATACCAGCATTCGCGTTCGGATAACGCGGCGGGACAAAACGCGGCATATTCGGCATAGGATAAACCTCGGGCGGAACCCAATACGGCGGCGGAGGCGGAGGAAACCCTGCCGCGGGGAAAGGCGTAGTCGGGATAAAAACGCCGTCGTCAATTTCATCGCCGTCTTGAAAGTCGGCATACTCGGCATACTCGGCGTCGTCGGCGTCGACCGCGATGTATTCATATTCGCCGTCGTCGTAAACTACCTTGGCCTCGTTATTTGCGGAATCAGGATACTCGCGGCGAACTGTCGAATATATCGAACCCGCAGCCCGCGGAATTTTCCTCTTTTTCGCGTCTTTCGAACCACTCACCGCCGAAGGCTTCGCTATGTTGCCGCCATTTCGCGTATCGTCCACAATACCATTGCCCGCCGAGTTGTTCGCCGCGCCATTCGTCGAGCTATCGCCCGTCGAATTGCTATCCGTGCCGTTCGCTGCGGCAAAATCCGAACCGCCCGCGACGTTTTCCGACGAAGTTTTTGGCTCTAAATTGTTTTCGTTTTCAGACATAACCCGAAATATTCCAGCCGACCGCCCGAAGCGCATTTCGTCGGTTAAAAGGCGGGCGCGCCGCGCGTCTGCCCATTGCCGCAGACCTTGTATTTGTAGGAACACAGTTCGCGCAACCCCATAGGACCGCGGGCATGCAACTTGTCGGTCGAAATTCCGATTTCCGCGCCAAGCCCGAACTCATAGCCGTCAGTAAAACGCGTCGACGCATTCCAATAGACAGTCGAAGAGTCCACTTTGTTCTGAAAATCTTGCGCCCGCGCCGCATCCTGCGTGATAATCAAGTCGGAATGCCCCGACCCGTTGGTATTTATAAAATCAACTGCTTCTTCGAGCGAGTCCACAATGTCAATCGAAATAATCAAATCGACATACTCCGTCGAAAAATCTTCGGCGGTCGCATCCACACACGGTATCTTGCTTGCATTCAAAATGTTCTTCGCCCGCGCCGAAGCCCTCAACTCAACCCCGCGCGCAGCGAGATTACGCGCGACTTCTGGCAAAAGTTTTTCGGCACAGTCTTTGTGGAAAATCAGATTTTCGGCGGCATTGCACACGCTCGGACGCTGACATTTAGCGTCAATAGTCAAAACCGACGCCAGTTTTTCATCGGCAAACTTGTCCACATAAACCGTGCACACACCTTTGTAGTGCTTGATTACCGGAATCGTAGAGTTTTCCACAACAAATTTTATAAGTCCTTCGCCTCCGCGGGGGATAACACAGTGTATGTATTGGCGAAGTTTGAGAAGCTCATTGAGGGCAGCGCGGTCGGTCGTCGGGATAATCTGGACACACGCCGAATCTAGCCCCGCCTCTTCGAGCGACACCGAAATTATCTGCGCAAGCTCCGCATTCGTGTTGAACGCCTCGCTGCCGCCGCGCAAAATTGCCGCATTTCCGCTTTTAAGACACAACACCGCGCAGTCTATCGTCACATTCGGGCGGCTTTCGTAGATAATTGCAATAACGCCAATCGGCGTGCTAACTTTCTGGATATTAAGCCCATTTGGACGGTTGCGATTTTCCAAAACAACACCGACGGGGTCTTCGAGCGCAATAACGGCTTCAACGCCCTTTGCAACCGCCTCGATTTTCTCGGGCGAAAGCGCAAGGCGTTCAAGCATTGCCTTCGAAATTCCCGCAGCCCGTGCCTTTTCCAAATCCATGGCATTCTTCGCCAAGACCGACTCGGCGTTTTTGCGCAAATTTTGGGCAATCGCCGCCAAAGCGCGGTTTTTCTGCTCGGTTGTCGCGTTGGCGAGTTTCAGGCTTGCCGCGCGCGCTTTTTTTGCAATTTCCAGAACCATAAAGCCAAATTACAGTTGCGATATTTTTTTTATAACTTCTGCCCGACGTTCGACTTCCGCAAACCCGCTTTGTTCGAGCTTGTAGCACGAAAACGACTCCACCGTAAGCGATGCCGTCGCCGCGCCGTAAATCATCGCCATTTTCAGCGATTCGAAATCCGTCGCATTCCTGCCCGCCAAATAGCCCGCCAATGCGCCCGCAAAGGAGTCGCCCGCTCCCGTCGGGTCGTGCAACTCGCGAACGGGGAACGCGGGAATCACAAAGAACCCCTCCTTATGGAAAAGCATTGCGCCGTATTCGCCCGTCTTGACAATCACCGACTTTGCGCCCATTTGCGCAAGTTTCTCGCCCGACTTAATGATATTGCGCTCGTCGGAAAGCAGCTTGGCTTCGCTGTCGTTGACAATCAGAATGTCTACCCGAGCAATCATCTTTTCAAGCTCATCGCGCGTGGTGCTTATCCACAAGTCCATCGTGTCGAGAATCGAAAACTTCGGCGCGGACATTGAATCCAGCACCGCCTTCTGGTGCGCGGGCGAAATATTGCCGAGCAGAACGTATTCCGAGCCCTTGTAGGAGTCGGGCAACGTCGGCGTATATCCTTCAAACGCATTAAGTTGAACGTCCAAAGTATCGCGCGAATTGAAATTGTCGTGATATTTTCCGCGCCAGAAGAACGTGGGCTTCGGACTTTTTTCAAGCCCCGAAACATCTATATTGCGCGCTTCCAGACGCCGAATGTCGGAGTCCTTAAAGTCGCACCCGACAATACCCGCCATTTTCACCTGCGCGAAGTAGGATGCCGCCAACGCCGCGTAGCTCGCCGATCCGCCGAGGATATAGTCCTCCTTCGCGGCGGGCGTTTCTATGCAGTCGTAGGCGACCGAACCGAAAACAAGCAGCGACGCCATCTTATTTTTCCAGTTGCGCGATAATCTCGTCGGCAAAGCGCGAGCACTTGACTTCCTTCGAGCCCGCAATCAGCCGCGCCAAGTCGTATGTGACAACCTTCGCCGAAATCGCACCTTCAAGCCCCTTGATGATGAGGTCGGCGGCCTCGTTCCAGCCCATATAGCGGAACATCATTTCCCCCGAGAGAATGAGCGAGCCGGGGTTGACCTTGTCGAGATTTGCGTATTTGGGCGCAGTCCCGTGCGTTGCCTCGAAAATCGCATGTCCCGATGTGTAGTTGATGTTGCCCCCCGGCGCAATGCCGATACCGCCGACCTGCGCGGCGAGCGCGTCGGAGATGTAGTCGCCATTGAGGTTGAGCGTTGCGACCACGTCATATTCGGCAGGGCGCGTCAAAATCTGTTGCAAGAACGCATCGGCGATACAGTCTTTGACTACTATTCCGTTTGGCAACTTGCACCACGGGCCGCCGTCGATTTCCACCGCGCCGAATTCCTCCTTGGCGACCTTGTAGCCCCAGTCGCGGAACGCGCCTTCTGTGAACTTCATAATGTTGCCTTTGTGCACGAGCGTCACCGACTTGCGATTTTGCGCAATCGCATACTTGATAGCCGAGCGCACCAAACGCGCCGTTCCCTCTTCCGAAACGGGCTTTATGCCAATCCCGCAAGAATTTGGGAAACGCACTTTTGCGAACTTCGCAGGAAACTCATTCTTCAAATACTCTTTGAGTTTTTCCACATCTTCCGAGCCGCGTTCAAATTCAATGCCCGCATAAATATCTTCGGTGTTTTCGCGGAAAATCACCATATCTACCAAGTCGGGACGCTTTACGGGGCTGTCTACCCCGCTGAAATAGCGCACCGGACGCTGACACACATAGAGGTCGAGCTGCTGGCGCAACGCCACGTTCAGCGAGCGAATCCCGCCGCCAATCGGCGTCGTGAGCGGGCCTTTAATTCCGACCAAATACTTGCTGAACGCGTCGAGCGTTTCCTGCGGCAGCCAGCTGCCCGTCTGTTTGAAAGCCTTTTCGCCCGCCAAAACTTCGAGCCAGTTGATTTTGCGCTGCCCCGCATACGCTTTTTTCACGGCAGCGTCGAACACGCGCACCGATGCCTTCCAAATGTCGGGTCCGATACCGTCGCCTTCAATGAACGGCATAATTGGATTATTGGGAACATTGAGTTCGCCATTTGATATCGTGATAATTTCACCTTCCATAATATCTTCCTATTAAAAAAATTGGTTCACCAACTCTAACACTCCCCTCCTCCTTTTCAACATTTTTCTTTATTTTAAATGTTCCGTAAGCGGCGCGATTGGCATTCGCCAATGCGCTTTGCTTATTGGTTAAAGTTTTTTATACTTCCGTAAGCGGCGTCCGCAGGTGCGGCTTCCATTGCGGGGGCGAAGCCCCCGAGTGCGGATTTTACTACCGTAAAATATCTCCGCACTTCCCCCATTTTTATTCTTCCGAAATCGACACAAAGACATTCACAATGCCCCTTTGTTTATCGACTAAAACAAAAAAGGATTTTACGAATTTAAAAGACTTTTTCCATTATTTTTCGGCTGAGAAGTAGCTTGGGTGCTCAGGCAAAACGTGCGAGGCGCGTTTGAGCGTTGCGAAGCAACGACCCCGAAGGGGCGCGACGGGTTGCGTATGCAACCG
>URDC01000009.1 GCA_900546565.1 uncultured Opitutales bacterium | reverse complement strand
CGTTTCTTTGGTGGTGAATTTATTTACAAAAAAAAGGCGTTCTTGCGAACGCCTTTTCACATTTTTAAAATTCACCACCACCAAAGAAACGCGCCCTCGCACGTTTTTTTAACGCTGGGAGTCGCCGACGGCTTTGTGCTCGTCCGACTCGTAATCGCTCGAATTTTCTCCGTCGCGGTTGCGCATCTTCACATAGCCGCGAGTTCCGAAACCTTTGTAAATCTGGCGCGGGCGCGTAATACGCCCCTTGACTTGCGAGGCGACTTCATACCAGTGCGCAATCCACCCCGGCATTCTGCCGATGGCAAACATAACCGTGAACATATCGACGGGAATACCGATAGCCCTCAAAATCAGTCCGCTGTAAAAGTCGACATTCGGATACAAATTGCGGTCGATAAAATAACTGTCGCTGCGCGCGGCGTCTTCGAGACGCTGGGCGATGTCAAGCAGCGGATCCTTGCGCTTGATTACGCGCAAAACCTTTTCGGCGGCGGCGTGCAAAATGACGGCGCGGGGGTCGTAGGTCTTGTAAATGCGGTGTCCAAACCCCATAAGCCGACGCTTGCCATGCTTTGTTTCCTCGATAAACTTGTTGATGTCGCCGCCCGAATTGCGGATATATTCGAGCATTTGGATAACCTGCTGGTTCGCCCCGCCGTGCAGCGGCCCCCAGAGGGCGCACACGCCCGCCGATACCGACGAGAACAAATTCGCGCCCGAGCTTGCCACAATGCGGACGGTCGAAGTCGAGCAGTTTTGCTCGTGGTCGCCGTGCAGAAGCAGAATGAGGTCGAGAGCCTTCGCGATGTCGTCGTTCGGATAGTATTCGTGATACGGCTCGGAAAACATCATATGCAAAAAGTTCTGCGCATAACCCAAGTTGCGCTTGGGATAAATCATCGGCAACCCGTTTTTCATGCGGTATGCCATAGCGGCGATTGTGCGCACTTTGCTGATAAGCAGCGCGGCGGCGTCGTCGAAGTGCTCCAAGTCCTGCTCGCGCTGGTTTGTGACCATTTGCGGATAGTAGCACCCGACCGAGTTCAGCAGCGAAGACAGAATCGCCATCGGGTGCGCCGTAAACGGGAAACCGCCGTCGAAGAAGTGCATCATACCCTCGTGCAGGCTCGCGTTGCGCAACACTTTTTGGGAGAAATCGTTCATCTGCGTGCGCGTCGGCAGCTTGCCGTAGATTATCAAATACGCCGTTTCGGTGAACGTGGAATTTTCCGCCAAGACCTCAATCGGGATACCGCGATATTGTAAAATCCCCTTTTCGCCATTGACGTAAGTTATGGAACTCTCGCAGGCGGCGGTGTTCGCCAGCCCGTCATCAATGGTAACGTAACCCGTCTGAGCGCGCAACTTCGATATATTTATGGCCTTTTCGCCCGTCGTTGCTATGTCTACGGGGAATTCGAACGTCTTTCCCCCGACGTTAAGTGCTACTGTTTCTGGTTTGTCCATTGTTGCTTCGTGATAAAAATTGAGGTTGCTATTTTGCGAAATCTAAGAAATTGCGGTAAAGCGTCAAGCCTTTTGTCTGGCTCTTTTCGGGGTGGAATTGCGTTGCCGCCATATTCCCTTTGAGCACCGCGCTCGTGAACTCCACGCCGCCGTATTCGGTTTTGCCGAAAACCGCGTCGGCGTCGCGGCAGTCGACGCAGTAGCTGTGCACGAAATAGAACTGGTCGGCGTCTCCGATACCGTCGAGCAGGCGCGGATTCTTCGCCCTGTCGAATGCCACATTGTCCCAGCCCATATGCGGAACTTTGAAGCCCTTTGCCACGCGCAGTTTCACGACCGAGCCTTTGAGCACGCCCAAACATTCCACGCCGCCGCCCTCTTCGGAAAATTCAAACAAAGCCTGCAATCCCAGACAAATACCGAAAAACGGCTTGCCCGCGGCAATCCAATCTTTTATTGCGCAGTCGAACCCCGTCGATTTCAAAAGTTTCATTGTATCGACAATGCATCCCTGCCCCGGAAAAACGACGACGTCCGCGCACGCCATTTCCTTTGGCGATGTAATCAGGCGCGCGTCCGCCCCGACAGTTTGCCACGCCTTCAACACGCTGCGCAAATTGCCCATTCCGTAATCGATAACTGCTACTTTCCGACTTTTTTCCATAAAACAACCTCCACTATACAAACTCCACCCTCCCCAACGCAACACTTTTATTGTTCCGAAAGTGGCGGCGGTTGGCAAAGCCAATCCCGCCTTTGACTATTTGTTAAAGTAAAGCGGGTATTGCGCAGCAATCCGCGCCGCTTTCGAGACATATAAAAAACAAAAAAAATTTTAATGGGGTGGGAACTTTTGGTGGAAGTGGGGGTCTAATTCATTCGGTTTGGGTATTGAAAGTATCTTAACCTACAAGAGGTTTTTACGAGAAACTACTTTTGAAAGGATATTATTATGAAAAAAATTATAGCATTAAGTATGGTTGCAGTTGCGGCGTTCGCGTTGTCGGCGTGTTGCGGCTCGTGTAGTAAATCGGCGTGTGCAAAGCAGTCGAACTGTGTTTGCGCGTGCAATCCCTGCGTGTGTCCGAAGGGTGCGTGTCCGCAAGCTTGCGCTAAAACGCAATGTCAGCAGAAGAAGGACTGCCCGAAAGCTCAATGCCCGAAGGCTCAATGCCCGAAAGCTCCCGCTGCGCCTGCGCAAGCAAAGTAAGTTGATTTCTCCTTTTAACTTTGTGTTCGTAAGAGGTTCGGGTTCGCCCGAATCTCTTTTTTTGTTGGGTTTTGTAGAAATATGTTGGACTTTCCATGTGAAAAATCTTGACGGTTATAGTCGGGTTTTGTTATCTTCCGAAACAGCTAAATTCACACAACTTTTATCTATCATATGAAAAAATTTTCGGTTTCGATTTTATGTTTCGGGGTATGTTTTTTGTCGGCGGCTTTCGGCTCGATGAAGCCTGTCGATGTGCGGTGCGGCGAATTTTTCGACAATCCGTTGGGCTATGATTTATCGGGACTGTCGTTTTCGTGGAAGCTGCCCGCGATTCGGCAAGGGATTATGCAGACGGCGTATCGGATTGTAGTTGCGGACTCGGAGGAGAATCTCGAAAAAAATCCCGTGTGGGACTCGGGTAAAGTTGTTTCGGACCGCTCGGTGAAGGTGCCGTATGGCGGGGCTGAAATTTCGGCGGCGCGGGCGAAATATTTTTACAAAGTCGCCTTCTGGGACGAGAAGGGCGGGCAATCGGAATGGTCTGACGTTAAGACGTTCGAATTCGGTTTGTTGAAGAACTCAGACTGGGTGGCGAAGTGGATTAGTTCGGGCGAAAAGCCCGTCTTCCGCAAGGAGATTCGTCCGATGGGGGAAAAGCGGCGCGAAGTCAAGCTTGGCGGCGACAAGCCCGCATATATGCGCAAGGAGTTTTCGCTCGGCTCGGCGAAGATTAAGAAGGCGCGCGCGTATATTTCTACGCTCGGAATTTTCCAGCTTTACATCAACGGCAAGAAAGTCGGGCGCGATTTTTGGGGCACGGGCTGGACGGACTACGGCGTGCGCGTTCAGGCGCAGACGTATGATGTTTCCGGCTATTTGCGCTCGGGCGGGAATGCTGTCGGGGTGTTGCTCGGCGGCGGCTGGTATGCGGGGCGCTCGGGCTTTTTGTTCGACTCGTGCACTTATGGCGACGACCCGAAGCTGTTGTTTCAGCTTGAAGTCGAATTTGAAGACGGCACTGTGCGCACTGTCGCGACCGACGCCTCTTGGAAGTGGTCGCGCGGGGCGGTTGTAAGCGCGGATATTTTCGAGGGCGAAGTCTACGACGCGCGTCTGCAACAAGACGGCTGGAACGACGCCGCGACGCCGCGGGCGTTCAAAAATCTCTGGGGTCTTTTCGGCGGCGGCGACAAGTTCGACGACTCGGGCTGGCGCGAAGTCAAAGTCGAGAATATTGGCGAACTGCCCGCGATTTGTCCCAACAGGGCGCAGCCGATTGTCGTGAAGGAAACGCTGTATCCCGTTTCGGTGCGCAAGGTCGGCGCGGGAACGTATATTTTCGACCTCGGGCAGAACATTGTCGGCTGGCCGAAGATAAAAGTCCCGTCTATGCCGGGGCGCGAAATCACGATTCGCTATGCGGAAATGCTCAAAAGCGACGGACATCTTTACACCGAAAACTACCGCACCGCCAAGAGCACCGACACGTTCATTTGCGGCAAATACGGCGTTGCCGAATACGAGCCTTCGCTCACGTTCCACGGGTTCAGGTATGTGGAGCTCAGCGGGTTGCCCGAGGAAATCGAAGCGTCTGCCGACTGGCTGGAAGGCAAAGTAGTTTACAGCGATTTGGAACTGATTGGCTCTTTCGTGTGTTCCGATGCGAAAGTCAACCAGTTGCAAAGCAACATTCAATGGGGGCAGAGATGTAATTTCTTTTCGATTCCCACAGACTGTCCGCAACGCGACGAGCGTTTGGGCTGGACGGGCGACGCCCAAGTGTTTGTCCCGACTGCGGCGTTCAATATGAATGTCGACGCGTTTTTTAGCAAGTGGCTCACCGACGTGCGCGACGGACAATCGGACGACGGCGCGTATCCCGACATTGCGCCAAAAAAGCGCAATCTGACGGGCTGGTTCAAGAACCGCGGCAATGCGGCGTGGGCGGACGCGGGCGTGATTTGCACTTGGGAGGTTTACCGCGCCTACGGCGGCGAAAAAATTTTACGCGACAACTACGAAGCCATGAAAAAATGGATTGCGTTTATGGAGCGCACTTCCAAGAACTATATCCGTCCCGAAACCGCCTATGGCGACTGGCTGCAACCGTATGCGCCGCTCGGGCGCGGCGACGCCTCCAAGAAGCTCATCGGGACAGCCTATTTTGTCCGCGATGTCGACATTATGGCGAAAATCGCCCGAATTTTGGGGCACTCCGAGGACGCCGCGCGGTTTGACGCGCTCGGCGGGAAGGTTCGCGCGGCGTTCAATGCGGCGTATTTGAAGCCCGACGGAACTGTCGACAACGACTGTCAGACGTCGTATTTGCTTGCGCTTGCGTTCGACATTCTGCCCGAAAATATGCGCGCGGCGGCGTTCGAAAAGTTCCTCAAAACGCTCGAACGCGCCGACTACCACCTGCGCACGGGGTTTGTCGGGACGCCGCTTATAAACGCTGTGCTCACGAAATTCGGGCGCAGCGACTTGGCTTACAGGCTGCTGTTTACCGAAACGTATCCGTCGTGGCTATATACCGTCAATCAGGGGGCTACGACTATGTGGGAACGCTGGAACAGTTTCTCGAAAAAGGACGGTTTCGGCGACGCGAATATGAATTCCTTCAACCACTATGCCTATGGCGCGGTTGGCCAATGGCTTTACGGCGATGTCGCGGGGCTTTGGAATGACGAGTCGGCGGCGGGCTACAAGAACATTGTTTTTGCGCCGAAGACTTCGGAGAAACTGTCGTTTGCCTCGGCGTCGCTCGAAACGCCGTATGGACGCGCGGCGTCAAGTTGGCGGCGCAGCGACGGCGTTTTGGAATGGACTGTCGCAATTCCGCCGAATGCCACGGGAACTTTGCATTTGCCCACGAAGAAGCTTGACACCGTGCGCGTAAACGGCGAGCCTCTAAACCTTAGCGCGGGCTCGGACGCCGCAGGCGGAGTGCTCAAAGGCGTGAAGTCTGGCGAATACAGAATTCTGTTGCGCGAGTAGTCCGCGCGGGCTTCGGCGCGGCGCGCGGAGCCTTTCGGGTTGCGCAATCGCTGCGGGAGTTCGGAATTTTCCCGCCGCCGCGTCGGACTTGGAACTCGGGCTTTTTACATCTTCACACAGGAAAACGGCTTAAATCAAAATCAGTAAAAAAAATACTCACAATGAAAAAATACGCAAAATTAATCACTCTTTTTTCGTCGGTGTTGCTCCTTGGCGCGTGCGCGTCGGACACCGGCGTAAACACGGCGGCGCTTGTTCCGCCCGCGAAGACGTTCTCGCCCGGGAAGGTGCTGCTCGACAACAACGGCAGGTACGTTAACGCGCACGGCGCGGGGGTTATCTACGACAACGGCCGCTACTACATGTTCGGCGAGCACAAGGTTTGCGGCAATCTCGGCAACAAGGCGGTTGTGGGCGTCCACTGTTACAGCTCCGCCGACCTCTACAACTGGAAGGACGAAGGCATTTCCCTTAAAATGGACAAAAAGGCGGGCAGCGACATAATTATCGGCACTGTCTTGGAGCGTCCGAAGGTCGTATTCAACAAGAAGACGGGCAAGTATGTCATGTGGATGCACCTCGAATTCCGCAAGGGCAAGACTGCCGCGTCGACCGACTTCGACGTGATTGCCAAGGAAAGCAACGACTACAAAACCGCGCGTTGCGGCGTTGCGGTTGCCGACAAAATCACGGGGCCGTATGAGTATATCGGCTCGTTCCGTCCGAATCCGAAAAAGTATCCCATCGGCGAAGAGGCTGTTTTGAAGCAGTCGCGCGCGAAAATGGAAAAAGAGCTGCCGAACTGGCGCACGGCGAATTTCAGGCCTGACGCGAAAACGAGCAAATACTACGGGCACAAGTTCCTTATTGATTTCGACGGAGGCCAAATGGCGCGCGATATGACCGTGTTTGTTGATGACGACGACAAGGCGTATCTGGTCTGCTCCTCCGAAGAAAACGCCACAATCCATATCAACGAGCTCACCGACGACTATCTCGGCTTCACGGGTAAATTCAAGCGCGTCCACCCCGATATGTACAACGAAGCGCCCGCGATTTTCAAGAAGGACGGCAAGTATTTTATGTTCTCGTCGCACTGCACGGGCTGGGCACCGAATCCGTTCAGGGTGTCGGTTGCGGACTCTATGATGGGAGAGTGGAAGTATCTCGGCGACAGAACCCGCGGGCTTAACGCTTCGGAATCAAACTACCGCATTCGCACGAAGCTCAACGAGCAGGCGAAAATCGACAATGTTCCCCAGCAGACTGCCGACACTTTCAAGACCCAGAGCACGGCGGTAATCAAGGTTGAAGGCAGGAAGGACGCGTTCATTTATCTCGGCGACAGATGGACGCCCCGCGATGCGCTCGACGGCCGCTATGTTTTCCTCCCCGTCGAATGGGAAGATGGCCTGCCCGTCATAAGGTGGTATAACGAATGGGATTTGTCGTTCTTCGACAAGCCCGCGAAAAAATAAAAATTTCCTCGTTCTAACTTAAAATTCGGGTATGTTTTACGATAATGTGCCTGAAAGGTTTTTGACATGAAAAGAATCAGCAAGAGAACGTATTTTTTTATGGCGGTGTTGTCGGCATTTTGCGCCACTCCCATGAGTATGGCACAGCAGGCAGCACCCGCAGGACTTAAATCGGAGGCAAAAGCCGCCGAGGTCAAGGTGGAAGCCGATTTCGACAAGGCTATGGCCGCCGCCAAGAAAGACGGCAAAAAGGTTATGCTCGAATTCTCTGGGCAGGACTGGTGTCCGCCGTGTCAGATGATGCACAAGTTTGTTATCAAGACAAAGGACTTTGCGAAGTATGCCGACGAAAAGCTCCACGTTGTAATTGCCGATTTTGACAGGTATGGCGAACCCAAGAGCAAGGAATTTGCCGCCAAGAATAAGGCACTTGCCGAAAAGTTTCAGTTGCGCGGGTTCCCCACTATTGTTGTGCTTTCGCCCGACGGGAAGGTTTTGGATACTATCATCGGACTTGAAGTGCGCTCGCCGCAGGAGCTTATAGAACGTATCGACAAAGCCCGATAGCCAATAGCTAAAACGGGTGAAGACGCGTTTCTTTAATGACGGTGAATTATTTTAAATTTAGGGCACAGGCGCAAATTGCTTTGCAATGTTGCTTTGTCTGTCCGCTACATAAGGCGTTCTTCTGAACGCCTTTTTTTGTAAATAAATTCACCTCCAAAGAGGCATACCCTCGCCCGTTTTTTTAGGCGACACGTTCGACAACAATCGTAGACGCCGACGGACGGCGCGGCGCAAGTCTGTATGCATTGCGGAAATAGTCAATCGCCGAATCGAGATTCGATTCGTCATTGTAGTGAATCATCAAGAGCGGCTCACCTTGCTTGACCTGAGTGCCAATCTTCTTGACTTCCGTGACACCGACAAACGGATCAACCTTGCCCGATTTCGATGTCGACAAAATCTGCACACCGCGGGCAATCTGACCGGCATTGATGTTGTGCACATAGCCGCGCTTGGGGGCGGGTAACTTGCGCACATGCTTGGGCATCGGATACTTCGACGGATCTTCAAGCCACGCTGCCGCACCGCCTTGGGATTTAATCATTTCGAGAAATTTTTTATACGCCGAACCGTCTTCAATGGCGCGTTCGACAGCTTGCTTAGCCGAAAGCGTCGAGCCCGCAACGCCCGCAAGCCTCAAAATTTCCATACCGAGTTTGAGCACAAGCTCCTTCATATCTTCCGCGCCATTGCCGCGCAGAAAATCCAGAGCCTCCAAAACCTCAAAACCCATACCGACCGAGTTGCCCAGCGGCTGACTCATATCTGTAACAAGTGCGACGCAGCGGTGTTTCATCACACGCGCAACGCGGGTGATGGTGCGCGCAAGCTGCTTTGCCTGCTCCAAGTCCTTGATGAAAGAGCCGTTGCCCCACTTTACGTCCACAACCAACCCTTCCGAGCCCACCGCAAACTTCTTGCTGAGCACACTCGCCGTAATCAGCGGCAAACTCGCAATGGTTGCCGTATTTTGGCGCATTTTGAAAAGCTTTTCGTCGACGGGCGAAATAGATGCGTCGTGCTCGCAAATCGCGCAGCCGACAGTAGAAAGCTGCTTTTCGAAATCGCGCAAGGAAAGTTTTGTCTTGAACCCCGGAATCGACGAAAGCTTGTCGTGCACACTCACGACAAAGTCCTCGTCTGCACTGCACATCGAGGGAATCACAACGCCGCACGCTGCTCCGATTGCCGAAAGAATCATCGTTGTCTTGTCGCCGACGCCGCCCGTGGAATACTTGGCAACTTTTGGCTTCGACAGATTTGAGAGGTCGAGGGTTTCGCCCGTGCCAATCATCTCATCGGCAAAAAAAGCGGTTTCCTGAGCTGCCATATCCTTGAAAAATATCGCCATAATAAGCGCAGCCAACTGGTAGTCGGGCATTTCGTCGTCCAAAATGGAATCGACAATATTGCGCACTTCCTCTTCCGTAAATTCATCGCCTTCACATTTCTTTTCAATGAGATAAGCGTAGGAAGATTTCAAATTTATTTTTCCGATGTTTTTCTTGATAGCCATATTGTATTCCGAATGTAAAACGTTGCAGCCCAAGCGACGAACCGAAGCGACCACAATTCTTTTCGAACCCCGAAAAACCGCCACAAAAAGCGACACCCGCCCGAAGTTCCAAAAGAGCCGATCCCATTCCGAAAGAATAAAGACCGCCGCCGAAAGCGAAACGCAAAAAACGCCCCGCCAGTCCATAACATAGACCACCTTATTCTCAATTAAGGCACAAAGAAAAATAAATGTCCAGCAAAAAATTTAGTATATTTTTTGTTTTAAACATATTACGAACAAAAAAAACGCGCTGACATCGCAACTTCGGCGTCTGCCGAAAACAAAACAACCCGCCCCGAATAACATCCCCGCAAATAACCAAAGAGCCGCAAACCCATCCCCCCGATTTTATACACAACAACGCCGCCCGTCCAATTCGCCCCCTTGCACACCACCGCAATTTTATGCTTGGCAAAAATGCGCGCGTGTGTAAGACTCGGACAATAATGGCTTCTAAGAATAAAACCGAACCAGATTTCGAAACTACTTTGGCGGAACTTGAAAAACTGCTCGAAGAACTCGAAAGCGCGTCGCCGACACTCGACGAATCGCTCGAAAAATACGAGCGCGCCAAACGCTGCCTCGACGTCTGCAAAGCTCGATTGGCTCAGGCGGAACTGAAAATCCGTAAAATCGACAACACTGGCGCGGAGGAAGACTTCGACGTAAACGCCGAGCCGCGCGAATAACCCGCACCGCCGCAAGCAACACCACCCCTTCCCCGCCGATACGCTCAAAAACAAAACGCAAAAGCCCTTAAAATGTTGGAAAAAATAAAATCACCCGAAGATTTAAAAAAGCTTCCCGCAGAGAAGCTGCCCCAACTTGCCGAGGAAATCCGGCGCGAAATCATCGACGTCACTTCGCAAAAGGGCGGGCACGTCAGCCCCAATCTCGGTGTAATCGAGCTTACCATAGCCCTGCACCGCGTCTTCGAAACCCCGAAAGACAAAATCATTTTCGATGTCTCGCACCAGTGCTACACCCATAAAATCCTTACGGGACGCGGAGGCGAGATATTCGGCAACCTGCGCCAGACGGGCGGCATAAGCGGCTTTTGCAACCGCGGCGAAAGCCCGCACGACGCATTCGGCGCGGGGCACGCGGGCACCGCGCTCTCGGCGGCTCTCGGGTTTGCCGCCGCCCGCGACCGCAACGGCACCGACGAAAACGTCATAGCCGTGGTCGGCGACGCTTCCATTTCAAACGGCGTCTCGCTCGAAGCACTCAACAACATTTCGACAACCACCAAAAAGATGATAGTCGTGCTGAACGACAATAAAATGTCGATAGCCAAAAACGTCGGCGCGATGTCGAAACACCTCAACAACATTCTCACAAACCCCTATTACAGCAAACTCTATTCCGACACCAACGAGTTTCTCAAAAAAATTCTCGGCGATTCCGCCGTCGAAGTTAACGAAAAAATCCACAAGAGCATAAAGGGTCTTGTCCTGCCTTCGACAGTGTTCGAAAATGTCGGAATGATGTATGTCGGGCCAATCGACGGCCACGACATTCCCACACTCGAACGCTACCTGAAATATTGCAAAAGCGCGAACAAACCCGTCGTTCTTCACATTGTCACCAAAAAGGGCAAGGGCTTGCCCGTGGCGGAAAAGAACCCCGAAAAATTCCACGGCGCGTCGCCGTATAATGTCGAGACGGGAGAGTCGCTGGCAAAAGACAAGTCAATTCCCAACTATCAGGACGTCTTCGGGGAGGCTTTGCTGAAATTTGCGAAGGCCGACAAGAAAGTAGTCGGTATAACCGCCGCAATGGCGTCGGGCACGGGGCTTTCATTTCTCAAAAACAACCTGCCCGAACAGTTCTACGACGTCGGCATAGCCGAGGAACACGCGGCAATATTCGCCGCCGGCTTGGCTTGCGAAGGGATAAAGCCCGTCGTGGCAATCTATTCGACATTTATGCAGCGCGCCTACGATTGCGCCCTGCACGATGTCTGCCTGCAAAAACTGCCCGTCGTCTTCTGTATGGACAGGGCGGGATTAAGCCCCAACGACGGCGCGACCCACCACGGGCTTTTCGACATCTCCTTCCTGCGTCCGATTCCGAATGCAGTCGTAATGCAGCCATCGAACGAGGACGAACTTACCGATATGCTCTGGACATCGTTGCATACGCCCACCGCCACATTTATCCGCTACCCGCGAGGCAAGGCTGAGGGCGTAAAAATAAAGGACACTCCCGCATTGCTCGAAATCGGTAAGGCTCGGGAAGTTCGCAAGTCGGACGGACGCGCCTGCATTTGGGCACTCGGCAATATGCTTAAAGACGCCCTCGCCGCCGCCGACACAATCAAAAGCGAGCTCGGCATAGAACTCGGCGTCGTCGACGCCCGCTTCGTCAAGCCGCTCGACAAAGACCTGCTCCTGCAACACGCCGACGCGAACAAGACAATCATCACCCTCGAAGACCATGTAGTAGAGGGAGGCTTCGGCTCGGCAGTCGGCGAAACATTGCTTGCGAACAACAAGAAATGTCGGCTTCTGACAATCGGCTGGCCCGACAAATTCATACCGCACGGCAGCGATGTCGCGACACTCCGCGCCCAGTTCGGTCTCTCGCCCGAGCGGATTGTCGAAAAAATCAGGGCGGCTATCGAATAGAAAAATTCTACTTAAATCCGCATAAAAAACGCGCGTCCCCCGAAAAAAGGACGCGCATTTTTTGCGCCGCTACATCGCCCCCCGAAAAATTCCGAATTACAAATACGCCAAAATCTCTTTCGGCGAACGCAGCACAGCGTCGGGCGATTGCGCCTCCAACGCCGACACATCGGCACAGTCAGCCCAAGCCGCCGATAAAATCGGCACGCCGACTTCGCGGCAGTCCTTGATGTCTTGAACCGAGTCGCCGATGTAAACGGCGTCTTCGGGCATAAGCGCAAAATCCGACAAGACTTCGCGCAGCCTCCGCGGCTTGACCGAGCCCGATTCGTCGCCCCATTTGAGCAAGTCGAAATACTTCCCAAGCCCGATTGCCGCAAGCGTCAGCCTCAGCGATTCCTCGCTCTTGCCCGTAATGAGCGCAATCTTCACCCCCGCCGACTTCAACGCCGCAAGAACCTCTTCGATGCCGTCGAACGCCTTCAATCCGCGCTCGGCAATTATCTCTTCCGAGGCTTTCAAATATTGCGAAAACAATTCGTCCGCCCTGTCGGGAGTAATGCGCTTAATCATACCGCGCTCGCTCGGGCCAAAGTTTGCGAACAAAACCTCCTTAGTCGGCGGAACAAGTCCCAAACGCCGATACGCAATGTCGACCGACTCCAAAATAAGCGGGAACGTCTCCGAAAGTGTCCCGTCAAAATCGAAAATAAAAGCCTTCTTCATAAACCCAAAACCCTAAAAAAATCCCCCGCAATTTGGCGAGACATTTTTTCGCATTATGTTGCTACGCGCCGGAGCACCACATCAAAAAAAACCGACCCCAAACGCCGCATTTCATAACACAGTGCAACACAAACACGCGCTTTCCGCAGATTCCGCACTCCCGATAAACCTTGGCACGATTCGCATTCAAGTTCGGCATTTCTAACGTGAACCGAGAAAAACTATTCCTGCTTTTAGTGACTTGCGCATTCCCCACAGTCTCCGCCGATGTCGGCGACCACAACCCGCAGTGTTCCCCGCCACGCTCCAATAGTCGATTTCATCGACTCCGCCTGCCACCAGCCACGAACGAAATAACCGCAAAAGCTACCGCCAAAAAAATAAAAACAGTTAGTAAAAGTTGACGACAGACCGTTTTTAACATAAAATATTTTTCATGAAATCCCCAAAAGCATTCACCTAAAAATCAAACGTCATCTGCCCGTCCGCTTTCCCTACATTCGTTTCGGATTTTTCCGCGTTGCCACTCCCAGTTTCGGCTTTTCCAATTTCGTTTTCTTTTGATTCTGATTTTTCTTCCGACCTTTCCGCGCCGCCGTCCGCATTGCTATCAAAATCCGCACCAACATTCGCGGGGGCTTCCGACTTCACAGAACCCTCCGCCGCAGCTTCGCCAGCCGAGGCAGCTTCGCCAACACCCGAGTCTCCCGCACCGGCAACCGCCGATTCGGGCTGGGCTTCGCCGCCGTTTTCGGCGCGTCCAAGCATTCGCAAAAATTCGTCCTCCAAAATAATCTTCGTCCCGAGCTTCAACGTCGCCGACATTTTGTTGCCCGCAATCTTCCCGTCCGAAACCAAAAAATCCGTCTGCTTCGTCACCCCAGAGCCTATCTTGCCACCCAACGCCTCAATGCGCTTTTTTGCGGCGGTTCTATCCATAGATTTCAGCGTCCCAGTCAAAACAAAAAGCTTGCCCGCAAATTCATTGCTCCCCGCCGACACCGCAAGCGACTTGAAATTCACGCCTACCGCCCTGAGCCGCTCAATCAGCTCGCGGTTGTGCACATCGTCGAAAAACGCCCGCACCGAAAGCGCGCGCACCGATTCGCCCGCATTTCGCGCCTTCCCGCCGAAACCTTCAATCGACCTGATTTCGTCGACACCCGCATTCATCAGCGCGTCGAGCGAACCGAATTTCAGCGCGAGCTCCTTCGCAAACCGCTCGCCGATTTCCAAAATCCCGAGCCCGAAAATCAGCCTCCCCAAGTCCTGACGCTTCGATGACTCAATCGCCGCCAAAATATTTTCCGCTGCTTTGTCCTTTATTTTATCAAGCAGCATTAATCGCTCCTTCGTCAGCATATACAAATCCGCGGGGCTGCGCACCCCGAGCCTGTCCACCAACGCCGCCACAACCGCGCCGCCAAGCCCCTTTATATCCATACAGTCGCGCGAGGCGAAGTGCTCTATGCGCCCCTTGACTTGCGGTGGGCACGACAAATTCGGGCAGCGGTGCTGCATTTTCTCGCCGTAAATCTTCAATTTCGAACCGCATTCGGGGCAATATTCCGGAAATTCGAACTTCCGCGCCCCTTCGGCGCGCCGCGCCAAGTCTACGCGAATCACCGCGGGAATAATCTCGCCAGCCTTTTCAATCACCACACTGTCGCCCACGCGAATATCCTTTTCGGCAATGTAGCTTGCATTGTGGAGCGTCGCGCGCGAAACCGTCGAGCCCGAAATAAACACGGGTTCAAGCTCCGCAACGGGCGTCACCGCCCCAGTGCGTCCCACTTGCAGCGCAATCGACAAAAGCTTCGTCGTCATCTGAACCGCGCGATACTTCCACGCAACAGCCCAGCGCGGCGCGTGCCCCGTCCAGCCAGCGTCCGAGTGCAGAGAGCAGTCGTCGAGCTTCAAAACCGCGCCGTCGGTGTTGAACGGGAAATCGTTGCGGATTTCTTCAAGCTCGCAGATTTTCTCGAACGCCGCCGTTGTACCGAGCGCAACCTTGTGCCAGTTGACGGCGGGCAACCCCAGCGATTCCAGCTTCTCGGGTAGCTGCGATTGACGCTCCAATTCAAAACCCTTCGACGCCCCGACCGAGTAAAACACAACCAATAAATTGCGCCCGCTTAAAATGTCGCCGTCCAAAAGTTTCAGCGTTCCCGCCGCCAAGTTGCGGGGGTTCGCATACGGACGCTTCTTCTCTATTTCCGCAATCTTCTCAGCGGAAAGCGGCTCTTTCGATTTCTTCTGAGCCTTGATTTTTTCGGCTTCAAGCGCGAGCTTCGAAAGCCGCTCGAATTCAGCAACAGTCATATACGCCTCGCCGCGAATCTCCAAAAGCTCGGGATACCCTTCTTTAAGCCGCTGCGGCAGATTCTTGAAAACAAACGCATTCTTCGTGATGTCGTCGCCCATCTCGCCGTCGCCGCGCGTAAGCAAACGTTCGAGACGCCCGTTGACATAAACCGCCGATACCCCCGCCCCGTCAATCTTCGGCTCAACCGAATACATAAACTTCCGCTCCTGCTCAATACCCAAAAACTTGTGCAGACGCGCGTCGAAGTCTTCAAGCTCGCGCGTGTCGAAAACATTGTCCAAACTCAACATCGGCGAGAGATGCCTTACCGAAATAAACCCTTCCGATAAATCGCTGCCGACCTTGCCCGCAACCGACCCGACTTGCGCAAATTCAGGATATTCAGCTTCAAGCGAGCGCAATTCGCGCATAAGAACATCGAAATCATCGTCAGATATTTCGGGAGAATTTTTGATTCTGTATAGGAATTCGTGATGTTCAATTAACTTGCGAAGCTCTAAAATTCTTTTTGCGACATTGCTTTTTTGCATAGGCTGAATTATCGAAAGAAAGACGGGACGGGCAAGAAGAAATTTTTTTCATAAAAAACGAAAAAAAAGCTTGCAACACGGATAATAGTCCGCACAATACAACAACATAATTCTTTGGAATGTCCCCATCGTCTAGCCCGGTTAGGACACAAGATTTTCATTCTTGCGACCAGGGTTCGAATCCCTGTGGGGACGCCAGAGGGTAAAATATTATGAAGCTCTTGACCTCAAATCAAGAGCTTCTTTAATTTTAAGCAATTTACGAATTTTTCGTGAATTGCTTTTTTTCTACCTATTTTTCAAGACAGTAACAGTTAGTAACACTTTGGGTAGCAAAACTGCCTTCTGTGAATCTGATTCATTCTCTGCTTTTGTCTTTTGCAAGTCGCCCTAACAACTCAAATGCAAATTCTATCAGACATTCAACCCTACGACAATCCTGACAAGCCCGTTTACAGTATAGGATTTGGTTTTCGGAAGACGGATAAAAGGCGGCATAAGGTCTTCAAGGTTAAATCCACTGACTTTGACTTCATAAATCAGGCCAAAGCTTGGAACAAGGTATTGATGTATCTTCGGCTGAATCGGGCGAAAAACAGGGCAATTCATGTCTTATAACCCCTCAACCCGCACTGCAAATACGCCCCGTTCAAAAAAATCCCATACCCCACAAAAAACACAGAACACTATACGGCAACACAAAGCACAACGCTCGCGGCACAGAGAAAAGCATCCACCCGCGTGTTGTCAAAAAATGTCCTAATAAATCAAATCTCATTTTTCAGATTTCCGCAAACAACGCGAAAAAATCCCCTGCAAAATCGGAATGCACTTTCGCATGAGGGACCGTTTTCAAAAATTCGATAAAAATACAACCCTATTCCGCCACACACCTACACCGCATACGTCGCGCGATAACAATCCCCGCGCGATAAACGCATAACGCCAATCACCGAAAATCAAAAAAACGCTACTTTTTAACACTATTTGTTATCGGGATTTCGAGCGACAAAATCAGCTTGCGCTCGTCCGTAATCTGCGATTTCACCCCGTCGTAGTCAATCGTGTAGCGCAGAGCAATCGAAACAATCCCCTCGGGAGCGAACACAAGCCCCGCCATAACATACGCCGTTCCGTAATCGCTCGTCTCGACATCGAGTCCGAAAAGCCCCGTGTGCTCAAAGCGCAACAATTCGGTTAAATCCCACGTCAAAGACTCGTTCACATACCCCATCGGCACCAAATGCCTGTCGAAACCCGCAGCATTGATATACCGCGCTCCGGGGCCGACCGCAACAGACCACTTAAAGCCCCAGCGCGGAAATTTGAAGTCATAACCCAACGCAACAAACTCGTCACATTGGTGGTAAATTTGCTTGATTGAATCGTGCCTGTAAGACGAAAACACCGACAAAAACCAGTCCGATTCCCGCCCCCAAAACGACCACCTGTAATCGCCCGAAAGCCCGTATTTATCGGTAGTCGTAGTCTCGACCCCCGCAAACGTCTTCTGCCATTCATAGTTGTAAAAACCCGTCAGCGAAAAACTCATATCGTCCCATTCGTGCATCGCAGTCAAATACAAATAGAGCTTGTCCTTAGCAAGCGTCGTCACCTCGTTGCTGTATCCGATACTGAATTTTGCGCTGAACCCCTCGGGCACAATCGAGTCCATAAAATCGCGATACGCCTTGCGAGTTCCCCTCAAATAAGTATAAAGCGGGTCATTGCGCCCCACGACAGATTTTTCCGAGCCGAAAAACGGCCGCCATTCGTCGTCGGATTTTTCCGCCATAATCTTTTCGGCAATCGGCGCGGAGGCGGGCTCGGGAACGACCTGTTCGAGCGTTTCATTCAACACGAGACGAGACGGAAATTTTATTATCGTGTATGAATTTTTAATCTCCACACTCACATCGTCGCGCGAAATGACTTCGCCGATAAGCGTCTCGCCCGTCGACAACACAAACCTGATTACGGGCTTTTCGACATCCGTAATCGAGTCCGACACGGCTTCCGATACCGTCCCCGAATTTTCCGAAACGTCCGCAACCTCGGCATTCTCCGCGCCTCCGCCCGAGACTTCCGTAGGCTCCGAGCCCTCCGCGAAAGCCGACATAGCCATATGCGCCGCGCACAACAAAACCGCACCGCGCCTCAAAAAATGCCGAACTATAACGGATAAACCCATAGCCAAAACCGACTCCAATTAAAGGGACAAAACTTTATCCGTGCTTCAAAATGCGTCAACCCAAAACGCGTACCCCCGCAAAAACTCACGCATCTCCCAACAACGCCAAAAAGCCGTCAACATCTACCGCCCACCACAGCGCCCCGACGCCGTGCAATCCCGAAATCAAGCGCCCTTCGAGCTTGAACCGCTGGTTAATCAAATCGTTACCGAGTTGATTAACGAAAATAAAAGCAACGCAAAAAACCAAATCATAAAAATAATTACGACCAAAACAAAAAAAGGGGCTTATTCTTAAACTAAATCGGACGATAAATCCATTTGCCCCGTTCTCCCGACGCCAACTCGGGACATCCCATTAGAAAGACTCTGCAATGTCAACAAAAACGGCAACCCAATCCGACTCCCGCGAACTCACAAAGTTTCAGCAGGAAATATTCGTAAAATACTTTCCCGTTGTCGCCAAAGTCGTAAATTCAATGCGCGGGAGGCTGCCGTCCTACGCCGATATAGACGAACTCCATTCCGCGGGCGTCGCGGGTCTTGCCGCGGCGGTCAAGCGAATCGACCCCGTCCGACAGGACACTTTCGACGGCTATCTCGCAACGCGCGTCCGCGGCGCGATAATCGACGAGCTTCGCAGCCTCGACTACATGTCGCGCTCCGCCCGCAACGACGCAAAAAATATCGAAAAGCTCGTCCTCAAACTCGAACAAAAACTTTTCCGTCCGCCCACTCCCGAAGAAGTCCGAGGCGCACTCGGCGTTTCGCAAAAGCAGTTCGATAAAATCATGCGGCGCACCCAGACGATGACGTTTGTATCCGTCAACACTCCGACAGATTCAGCAGACTCCTCCGCGCCCAGCATAATCGAGTCAATCGCCGACGAAACCGCCTCCACTCCGCGCGCCGACCTCGAACGCAAGGAAATGGCGCGCGAAATCCGTAAAATTATGCGCACCCTTCCTGAAAAACAGCGGATTGTCCTCGACAGCTATTATTTCAAGGGCAAAAAGCTCGGCGAAATTGCCAAAGAATTCCATCTCACAGAAGCGCGAATTTGTCAAATCCACTCCCAAGCCATCGCCTCGCTCCGCGCCATTTTTTAAAAATTTTAAATGAAGGGCACCGGCGGCAATCGGCTTTGCCGATGTGACTTTATTATCGCCCCCATGGGGGGGGCGGAGGCGGGTGATTCCAACCGCCGTTGGCAACCCTCCGCCAACTTTCGCTCTTCAAGGCAAGCGAAAACGCCCGAGCTTTTTAGCTGTCCCGCCTCAGAACATACAACAACTGGGAACAAATAAGAAGAGAGGGAGGGGACAAAATCGTCTTGGACAAAACGAAGAGAGGCGCAAGCTCAATCGAGCCTGCGCCTCATAATACTGGCAACAACCTACTCTCGCACAACAGCGGGGTCGTACTACCATCGGCGGCTGAGAGCTTAACGAGCGTGTTCGAGATGGGAACGTGTGTTTCCTCTCGCCTATGATCACCAGAGTCATCAGTACGTCGTTGTTGCCGTTTCTTCCTTACTCTCGCGCTCAGCCTTCTTGGAAAGTGTTGTATGTAAGACTTATTTAAGACTTCTTAGAACGAATGCATAACCATTCATAATAGTGCAATTTAAAAAAAGGCGTTAAAGATTGTAAATAAACTTTTTCGGGTAATTAGTAGCAGTTAGCTCAATACATTGCTGCACTTACACATCTGCCCTATCAACCAAGTCGTCTACTTGGTCCCTCAAAGGAAATCTAATCTTGGGAGGAGCTTGGCGCTTAGATGCTTTCAGCGCTTATCTCTTCCGTACTTAGCTACCCGGCGCTGCCGTTGACACGACAACCGGAACACCAGCGGTACGTCATTCCCGGTCCTCTCGTACTAGAGAATGAACCCCTCAAATTTCCAACGCCCACAGAGGATAGAGGACCGAACTGTCTCACGACGTTCTGAACCCAGCTCGCGTACCACTTTAATTGGCGAACAGCCAAACCCTTGGGACCTTCTACAGCCCCAGGATGTGATGAGCCGACATCGAGGTGCCAAACTTCGCCGTCGCTATGAACGCTTGGGCGAAATCAGCCTGTTATCCCTAGAGTACCTTTTATCCCATAAGCGACGACGTTCCCACGAACTATCGCCGGATCACTTGGGCCTGGTTTCCCATCTGCTCGACTTGTAGGTCTCACAGTTAAGCTCCCTTTTAGCCATATCCTCGCCGACCGATTACCAACCGGTCTGAGGGAACCTTCGCAGTCCTCCGTTACTTTTTAGGAGGAGACCGCCCCAGTCAAACTAACCCTCTAACACTGTCCCCCCTCCGGCTTACGGATAGAGGTTAGACGCCTAACAGTTAAAAACTGGTATTTCACATTGCGGCTCAACGATACCCTGAAGCACCGTCTCAAAGCCTCCCAGCTATTCTACGTATTAAAAGTCAAACGACAATATCAGATTATAGTAAAGGTTCATAGGGTCTTTCCGTCCTTCTGCGGGTACGCGGCATCTTAACCGCGACTACAATTTCACTGAGCATCTCCCTGAGACAGCACCCAACTCGTTACACGATTCGTGCAGGTCGGAACTTACCCGACAAGGAATTTCGCTACCTTAGGACCGTTATAGTTACGGCCGCCGTTTACTGGGGCTTCAATTCGGAGCTTGCACTCCTCCTCTTAACCTTCCAGCACCGGGCAGGTGTCACCCCCTATACGTCATCTTTCGATTTAGCAGAGAGCTGTGTTTTTGATAAACAGTCGGTTGGGCCTCTTTACTGAGACCAACTCGCGTTGGCACCCCTTCTACCGAAGATACGGGGCCATTTTGCCGAGTTCCTTGGGGAGATTTAACTCACGCGCCTTAGAATACTCATCCCGGATACCTGTGTCGGTTTGCGGTACGGGCTGCTAAATAACTAAATGTATAAATTTTCCTGGAACTTGCCACTGCGAATCCCTCTCGGCCGTAGCCTCAAAGTCCCCAGCAACTTCCATTGCCTTAGACTGGGACGTTCATCACCCAGCTCGCATTCACAAATCCGTCAATATACATCTCAAACATTATATCGCAGGTTTAGGATTATTAACCTAATGTGCATCGACTACTCCTTACGGCCTCGCCTTAGCTCCCGACTAACCCTGGGCGGACGAACCTTCCCCAGGAAACCTTATCCTTACGGCGGTATGGATTTTAACCATACTTTTCGTTACTCATGCCTAGATTCTCACTTCCAACCTCTCCAGCCTCGCTTCCGCTCAACCTTCTACGATGTTGGAACGCTCTCCTACCATAATATTGCTATTATCCACAAATTCGGTGTAATACTTTAGTCCCGATCATTTTCGGCGCAAACTCTCTCGATGGGTAAGCTATTACGCACTTTTTAAATGATGGCTGCCTCTAAGCCAACATCCCCATTGTCTAAGAAAATCTACCTCCTTCGTACCACTTAGTATTAACTTTGGGACCTTATTCGATGGTCTGGGCTGTTTCCCTTTCGCCAATGAAGCTTATCCCCCACTGACTGACTGCGATATTATATTTAGAGGTATTCAGAGTTTGATAAGGTTCGGTACTCGGGTGTGAGCCCTAGCCTTTTCAGTGCTTTACCCCCTCTAATAAACATATCACGCTATACCTAAATATATTTCGGAGAGAACCAGCTATTACGGGGCTTGATTAGCCTTTCACTCCTAACCACAGCTCATCCCTTAACTTCTCAAGGTTAATGGGTTCGGTCCTCCACATCGTGTTACCGATGCTTCAACCTGGCCATGGCTAGATCGCCTCCGCTTCGGGTGCAATACTAGTTACTTTCGCTCTATTCAAACTCGCTTTCGCTTCGCCTCCACGTCGTAAACGCTTAAGCTCGCAACTAATATTGACTCCTAGGCCCATTATGCAAAAGGTACGCCATCACTTCATTCGAAGCTCTGACCGCTTGTAGGCAACAGGTTTCAGGTACTTTTAACTCCCCTAACAGGGGTTCTTTTCACCTTTCCCTCACGGTACTTGTTCACTATCGGTCGACACCTTGTATTTAGCCTTATGCAGTGGTCTGCACGTCTTCACACCAGGTTTCACGTGTCCGGTGCTACTCTGGATACTCCTAAGTTTACTTCGGATTTCAAGTACGGGACTATCACCCTCTTTGGTCGGCCTTTCCATACCGTTCTTCTATCCTATGCAATACTATATCGAAGTCCAAACCCCAAAAAGATAAATCTCTCTGGTTTAGGCTGTTCCCCTTTCGCTCGCCACTACTGAGGGAATCGCGTTCGCTTTCTTTTCCTCCGCTTACTGAGATGTTTCACTTCAGCGGGTCTCACTCTTTCCATACTATATATTCATATGGAAGTGACCGATTTCTAATCGGCCGGGTTTCCCCATTCGGATATCTCCGGATTAAAGCCTGCTTGCGGCTCCCCGAAGCTTTTCGCAGCTTGCCACGTCCTTCTTCGCCATGTGTCGCCAAGGCATCCTCCTGTTGCCCTTCGTTTGTTTATTTACAAACCTTTTTCCTTTTTTTAAATTGGGCTACTATGCTTGGTCCTTTTCTCTACGCATTCTATTCTAAGATTCTTTTCACATTGTATAATTTACTCGCTTGAAAAACTTTCAATCTTCTATGTTTCTTAAATCTCGTCTTACATACTGTCAATGAACTAAATCCTTTTATCGGAAATATGGGCCCAGATGGACTTGAACCATCGACCCCACGCTTATCAAGCGTGTGCTCTAACCAACTGAGCTATGAGCCCTCTTGCTTTTTGGTGGAGCCGAACGGGTTCGAACCGATGACCTGCTGAATGCAAATCAGCCGCTCTTCCAACTGAGCTACGGCCCCAAATTCAACAGCCTCGGATTCTCTTTTTAATCCTAACTCTTCCTAAATTCCTTATTCCCGACTTTCAATGAACTTCATACGTTCATCGAAATTTACTAAGTACAATTGCGCAAACCCCATCCTCATTCTTACATGCATATCTCTATGCATCAGAACTTCTCCTTAGAAAGGAGGTGATCCAGCCGCAGGTTCCCCTACGGCTACCTTGTTACGACTTAGTCCCAATCACCAGCCTTGCCTTAGGTCGCTGCCTCTCTTGCGAGTTAGCTCACGAACTTCGGGCGAAACCGGCTTTCATGACTTGACGGGCGGTGTGTACAAGGCCCGGGAACGTATTCAAGGCGTCGTAGCTGATACGCCTTTACTAGCGATTCCGGCTTCATGGAGTCGAGTTGCAGACATCCAATCCGAACTGGGACCGGCTTTCGGGTTCCGCTCAACCTCACGGTCTGGCTTCCCTCTGTACCGGCCATTGTAGCACGTGTGCAGCCCTGGATGTAAGAGCCATACTGACTTGACGTCATCCCCACCTTCCCACTCGAATCCGAGTTTGTCCCCTAAGAGTCCTCAGCTTGACCTGTTAGTAACATAGGGCGAGGGTTGCGCTCGTTGCCGGACTTAACCGAACATCTCACGACACGAGCTGACGACAGCCATGCAGCATCTGTATACCTGTCCCGAAGGACTATAACCTTTCAGCTATATTCAGATACATGTCAAACCCAGGTAAGGTTCTTCGCGTTGCATCGAATTAAGCCACATGCTCCACCGCTTGTGCGGGCCCCCGTCAATTTCTTTGAGTTTTAACCTTGCGGTCGTAGTCCTCAGGCGGTACACTTATCGCGTTAGCTGGGGCACTGAAGGGGATGATTCCTCCAATACCTAGTGTACAATGTTTAGGGCGTGGACTACAGGGGTATCTAATCCCTTTCGCTCCCCACGCTTTCGAGCTTGAGCGTCAGATCTTGTCCAGTAAGCTGCCTTCGCCTTCGGTGTTCCTTCCGATATCTACGCATTTTACCGCTACACCGGAAATTCCGCTTACCTCTCCAAGTCTCTAGACTGATAGTTTTACGCGCAGCTCCGGAGTTAAGCCCCGGTATTTCACACATAACACACCAGTCCGCCTGCGCTCCCTTTACGCCCAGTGAATCCGAGTAACGCTCGTAGTCTCCGTATTACCGCGGCTGCTGGCACGGAGTTAGCCACTACTTCCTCTCACAGTTAATTCAGACGAGGCTATGAACCTCGCGTTTAGTCCTGTGTGACAGGGGTTTACAATCCGAAGACCTTCAATCCCCCACGCGGCGTTGCACCATCAGGGTTGCCCCCATTGTGAATGATTCGAAACTGCTGCCACCCGTAGGTGTCTGGACCGTGTCTCAGTTCCAGTGTGGCGGATCGTCCTCTCAGACCCGCTACCCGTCTTTGCCTTGGTGAGCCGTTACCTCACCAACAAGCTGATAGGCCGCAAGCCCCTCTTAAAGCGCCATTTCAAGCTTTAGTATCTTCAACATGCGTTGAAGAACCACATCCGGTATTAATTCGAGTTTCCCCGAGCTATCCCCGTCTTTAAGGCAGGTTGCTTACGTGTTACGCACCCGTTCGCCGCTTTCTCATCCACGTATTGCTACGCTTTTGTTCTCGCTCGACTTGCATGTCTTAACCACGCCGCCAGCGTTCACTCTGAGCCAGAATCAAACTCTCCGTAAAATCTTTTTTTAAGATTTTTTGAAAGTTCAACGTCTGTATCGTTTTTTAACTATTCGATTCGTTGGACTTATATTTCAAAGTTGTTTGCCAAAAAAATTTTTGGCTGGTTCGCACAATCGTACTTAGTAAATTTCAAAGAACTTCTTCTCTTCACTCAATGAGCTTTATCAGAAGCCCCTTTCCCGAGTGAAAGAGCCTCCCATTAAGGCGAAACATTTTTTCAATGTCAAGAGTTTTTTTAAGTTTTTTTCAACTTTTTTCCGAACCCTCGCGGATTCGTTTTCAACTCCCTTCCTTAATGGAAAAGACCTCCCATGGTGCATATCGCCAAGCAACAGTCAAGAACTTTTTTTATTTTTTTTAGTTTTCCGGCGTCGGACAGGACGCGCCAATCGCCCGCTAATCCGCTGAGAGAACGGATTTCCGAGCGGGAAGCAAGGAATGAAAATTTTTTGTCTTTTTCGGGTTTATCCTTGCGAACGAGGCATAAAAACGGTCGGGCAAGGGCTAAACGAAGGGCTTTTAGAAAGAAAAAAGTAGGCAAAACATATCTCCCCAGCAGCGACAAAAACAAAAAATATTGAGTTTTTGAGCGAAGAATTGAGGGCTTTCAAAGAGAAGTAAGGCAAAAAAACAGAAAGATGAGCGCGACAGGGGAGGGATTTCAGATGAGAATTGGCGAGATTTTCGGGACTCCAATCGTAATCGCCCGCCTCCTCGTCAGGGTTAGGAAGGCATTTCGGGGGAGTTTTTTGGAGAGGATTTTGAGGACGGATTTAAAAATTTTTTGAGGATTTTTTTCGTATCGGAAGCCCACAAAATCCACTGTTTTGCCCCCTGCCCCGCGTATCGAACTTTTGATTCGTTGGATATTTTGGAGCAAATTCACGTCATTTTCTAGGCGTTTTCGAGCCTTTTTTATGCATTTTTTATCGATTTTTACCCCGTTTTTAGGGTGTTTACCCCCCGCCCCTCATCAAAACTTTGGGCGTTTTGACTTACAACGTGTGTTGAAGAATGGCGAAAAATCCGGTGGAAAAATAAATTTTTCGAGGCTATATTTTACCCACTTAGTTTGATGTTTTTGATTGGTTTGACTGGGTTGGCTAATCGGAAGCGTTGGGGGGAACTAATGGAGGGTAGGCAGAATAAAAAATGATAGAATTTAATAGAAATAATTCAGACGAAAAAATGCGGTTGACATGTTCGACGGAACCAACGACGCTATGGGCGAAGTAAAAAAAATGAATGACATTGCGGGCATAATAGGAGGAATAAGCGTGAAGATTTTTGCGCTTGCGGATTTGTTTATTCCGCGGCTGTGTGTTGGCTGCGGAAGGATAAATCCGAAGGGGAGATATGCCCTGCTCTGCAATGAATGCGCAAAAAATATAATTTTGCCCGTAGGAGGGAAATGCAAGCTTTGCGGCGAGATTTTGGGCGCGAACAATATGCCGGATGTAAACGGCTGCGTTCACTGTATGGATATGAAAATAGCCTACAAGGAGGTGTTATGCGCTACGACGTTCGACGGCGCGGTTAAAGATATTGTCCACGCTCTGAAATATTCGAAGTTGCGGCTTGCTGCCGACGATATGGCCAAGATTGCGCTTGCAAACCCCAAGACGCGCGAATTTTTGATGGGCGCGGTGATTGTGCCCGTGCCGCTATACGCTCTGCGAAAGATGAAAAGGGGATTCAACCAATCGGAGCTGATTGCGCGGCGGATTTGCGACCTCGCGCCCGAACTTGGGCTGAGGGTTGAAAATCTGCTTGCGAGGCGGAAGTCGACATCGACGCAGACGAAGCTTACGAGAGCGGAAAGGGCGGAGAATGTGAAAAACTCGTTCGGACTTTCGAAGTCGGGACTGGCGGAGGATAGGAACAAAAAGATTGTGATACTCGACGACGTTATTACGACAGCCGCGACAATCAACGAATGTGCGAAGACTCTTGCGAAAGCCGGATACAAAAATTTATATGCGTTTGCCGTTGCCAAGCGCAGGTAGACGCGGAGGGCTGAACGATGCCTATTGAGGGCGGGAATCTCCGCCGATGCCGACGGGGAAGCTTGTCCGAGAAATGGGTAATCGCGCGGGGTTCAACTTTTGGAACTTTTGAAGTGTCGAATAGTCGGGGTGCGAGGCGTCGGGAGAAAGAAAAAAATGTTCCATATGGAACATTTTTTGTATCGGCGCGGATTTCGGACGCGGAGAAGACGCTCGGGGTCGGAAACGGGGCGGGATTATTTCGAATTCATGCCGATATAGACGCCCGCGGCTATCAGGAAGGAGGCGGAAAGCATTCCGAAAACATACAGGGCGAATGCGACAACGAAAAATGCGACGCTGTAATACGGGAACAATTCGGGATAAAAAAGCGCGAATGCCGCGATGAAGCCGCAGATGAATGCGCTTGCAAGGGAAGCGGAGATGAGGCGCAAAACGGTGAGGGCGCGGACGCGTTTTTCGGGGATTTGGGCCGAGGGAGAATCGTCCGAAGGGTGCGGGAGGCTGTATTTCGGAGTTGAACGGGAAAAATCCGAGCTTTCGCGTGCGCGGAAAGTTGCGCTGTTGCGGCTGGGAGACGGGAACGGGTTTTGCTTTTTGTTAAAGTCTTCGATTTCCATAAGATTTTTTTAGGGAGGAGATAGTTCGAGGCTTTTTGACACGGCTATTTATCTACAAAAATGCGGGGCGGATTGCAATAGATAATTTTGCGGGGGGCCTCGCGGAGGGAATAAATGTTTACTGGGAAAAGGGGAAAATATATCGCGTAAGGGACACGAAGAAATCCACACCGTAAATAAGAACGAGGAAGGCATTCGCTATTGTTCCATATGGAACATTTTCGCAAGGCGGCACGCAGAAGGATACAGAGCAGGTTAAAATCTTCCCCCGCCCCGTACCCGAATCAGGGGAATTGGGATGGTCAAAAAACGATGGGGCGAAGCTGTTTTTCGGAAAAAAATCGGCTTTTTGGGCTAAATCGCGATAGAAGGCCAAAAATGCCATTTTTAGACGTTTTAGGGCTATGCGCAGGAGAAACTATACATAAGTGCAAAAAAATGTCAAAATGGGGCAGTTTTGTGGTCCGTTTTTTTGGGGAGGGGGGAATGGGAATTTTTCGGCGCGGGGCCGGAGGTATGGAAAAATCTTGACGCGACGAATTACGGAAAATAGGCTGGCGTATCTCAAAGTAAATCCATATATGATTAGAAACATACTGATATATATAATAAGCGCGGTGGCGGTTTATGGCGCGCCGCAGACGGTGTTTAACCCGCGCGACTTCGGCGGAGTCGGCGACGGCAAAACAAAAGACACTGCCGCGATTCAAAAGGCGATTGACGCCTGTGCGGCGGCGGGAGGCGGAACGGTGGTGCTGGACTCGGGCGTGTGGGTTTCGGGCACCATCTATTTGAGGAACAACATCCGTTTCGAAGTTGCGAATGTTGCGGTTCTAAAAGGAAGCCCCGACAAGGAAGACTACAATGCCGACGATGCGTGGATTCAGAACAAGGCGATTCCGTCGGAGCATACGAGCGGAGCGCATCTGCTTGTAGCGTTGGAAGTTGAAAATGTGGAGGTCTGCGGCGGCGGGATCATCGACGGCAACGGATTGCATTTCTGGCTGACTAACCCCGAAAACGCGAAGGTAAAGTATCCGCAGGTGTTCAAGTATCCAAAGTGGAGACCCGCGCAGATGCTTTATTTCTGCGAATCGAAGAATGTGACGGTGCGAAACATCAGGCTTTACAATGCGCCGCAATGGACGTGTTTCTTCTTGGGATGCGAGAGTGTTTTGGCAACACAGATACGAATCCAAAACGACTGGCGCGGACACAACAACGACGGCATCGACATAGACGCGTGCCAGAATGTGATTGTCTCGGACTGCGACATAAAGTCGGAGGACGACAGCATTACGCTGCGCGCACAGAACAAGCGTTTGAAGGTGAAAAAGCCGCTCGAAAATGTCGTGATTACGAACTGTCTGCTGGAAACGCGCTGCAATGCTATTAGAATCGCCGTGGGAACGGACAAAATTAGGCGTTGCGCGTTCTCGAACATCGTGGTGAAGAATGCCAGAAGCGGAATCGACATCACCAACAGATACTGCTCGAAGAAGGAGGGTGTGGACATAGAGGGAATTTCGTTCTCGAACATGCGGATATACTCCGACCATCCGCTGAAAATTCTCGCGGATAATATAAAATGGGGCAGGGGCTACGGCGACGGCTACACAAAGGACGTAACGTTCGACAACTGCCACTTCGAAGGCGGCGCGTTCTCGGTAATCGCGGCGGACGAGGACAAAAAGGTGAGCGACATACGCTTCTACAACTGCCGATTCAATATGACGAAATGCGGATACAAAATCGTGGACGTAGACGACATTAGGAACGTGAATGTGCCGCTTATCTGGGGCGGCAAAGCTCCGCAGTATGCGCTGGTGATTGCCAATGTAAAAGACGTGAAGTTCTATAACTGTTCGATGCGCTGGGAGGACGATGCGAAGGACAAGAGGACGAAGTCTGTTTACACGCAGAACTGCGACGGGCTGCTTTTCGACCAACTTTGCGACTTCGACGAACCCGCGGCGAATGCCGCAAAGTAGGGTCTGACTTTTCAAAAAAAAGCGAGGCGAATGTTCCACGTAGAACATTCGCTTTTTTATATATGGAGGGGGCGGGCTATTCGGACTGGAAGAAGGCCTTGATGTGGACTATCAGGACGTTGACATCGGCGGGGGAGACGCCCGAGATGCGCGACGCCTGTCCGACGGTCATGGGCGCAAACTCTTTGAGTTTTTGCGCGGCCTCGATGCGCAAACCCCTGACTTGCGAGAAGTCGGTGTTTTCGGGAATGCGGATATTTTCGTAGTTGCGCGACTTTTCGATTTGGCGCATATCGCGTTCGAGGTAGCCGCGGTAAACGACGCGGTAGAGGACTTCTTCGCGGACGGAATCGGGAAGCGCGAGAAAGTCGGTGGGAAGGGTCTTCAAGGCGGGGTCGCCGTCGCGGCGCAGTCGCAGAGACTCGCCGCCGCGTTCGAAGCGTTCGACGTATTCGTTTATGGTGTCGATTTGCGCGGCGATTTTGCGGCGGCGGGCTTCGGGAAGAAGTCCGAGCGAGCTTGCGGCGGTGAAAAGGCGCGTTTGCGCGCTTGAATGGTTCAGCAGGAGGCGGTATTCGGCACGGCTGGTGAACATTCGGTATGGTTCGCGCGTGCCCTTTGTGACGAGGTCGTCGATGAGAACGCCGATATAGCTTTCGTGCCGCTTCAAGATGACGGGGGTTTTGCCGAAGACTTTGGCGGCGGCGTTTGCGCCCGCTATCAAACCCTGTCCGGCGGCCTCTTCGTAGCCGCTGGTGCCGTTGATTTGCCCCGCGCAGAAAAGCCCGTCTACGATCTTCGATTCAAGGGTGGCTTTGAGCTGCGTGGGCGGGGCGTAATCGTATTCGACGGCGTAGGCGGGTCGGACGATTTCGGCGCGTTCGAGCCCCGCGACAGAGCGGATTATTTCGAGCTGGACATCGAGGGGCATCGATGTTGAAAGCCCGTTGATATACCATTCGTCGGTGAAGCGTCCCTCGGGCTCGAGAAAGAGTTTATGCGTTTCGTGCGAGGCAAAGCGCACCATTTTGTCTTCGATGCTCGGGCAATAGCGGGGCCCGATTCCCTTTATTTCGCCGCCGTACATTGCGGAGCGTTTGAGATTTTGCATTATGACCGACTTTGTTTGCGCGTTGGTGTCGGTCTCGAAGCAGCAGAGCTGGTTGCGGCCGAAGCCGACGAAATCGCCGAATGCGCGGGACTGTTCCACGTGGAACAATGCCTGCAAGTTCCTGCGGCGGGCGTCGAGAACCTCGCGGCGGCGCGCGGCGGAATCGGGAATGTCGGGGTAGATTGACTCCAAAAACGAATCGGGGTATTCGGGTGCGGGTTGCGCGGCGCGGTCGGAAGCGGATGAGAACGCAGCGGGGTCGGCGTCTGGGTAGGTGTCGTAGAAGCCGAAGAGGGTGGGGCGGGCGTCGCCGTATTGGATTGCGCACTTGGAGAAGTCGATTGAGCGTCCGAGTATGCGGGCGGGAGTTCCCGTCTTCAAGCGTCCGAGTTTTATGCCGTTTTTTAGGAGGCTGTCGGAAAGGCGGTTCGAGGCGAAGTCGCCCATTCTGCCGCCGACGGTTTTTGCGCTGCCTACGTGCATCAGCCCCTTCAAGAATGTGCCCGTTGTAAGCACCACGGTTTTTGCGGCGAACTCCGCCCCCAAGTTTGTGGCGACCCCCGAAACTTTGCCGTTTTCCGCCAGAAGTTCGACAGCCTCCGCCTGAAAGAGGGTTAGGTTGGGCGTATGTTCGAGAACGGACTTCATTCGAAACTGGTATGCCTTTTTATCGCACTGGGCGCGGGGAGACTGGACTGCGGGCCCTTTGGACATATTAAGGACGCGGAACTGGATACCCGTGGCGTCGGCGTTGACCGCCATTTCGCCGCCGAGCGCGTCGATTTCGCGGACGATATGCCCCTTGGCGAGTCCGCCGATTGCGGGGTTGCAGCTCATTTGGGCGATTGTGTCGACGTTGCCCGTCAGCAGGAGGGTATCCGCGCCCATCCGCGCAGCGGCAAGGGCAGCTTCGCAACCGGCATGTCCCGCGCCGCAAACGATGACATCGTAGGGTCTTGTTTTGTCGAGTCTTAGCATAGGTGCGGTATTTTCGACTTTCGCGCGGGGTTATCAACTCTTTTTTGAAAAAGACTGGACAAGATATGAAAAGAGGAGGCGCGAGAATAGACGAAGCAGAGGAAATTGCCGCTCAAAAAAAGCTTGACTAAAATTTGCGGCGGGACTCATATTCTACAAACTAAGCACGACAATGGGGAATTACGGAACAATGAAAAAAGTTCTTGCACTCGCACTGAGTCTGGGCGCAACCGCCACGCTTGAAGCGTCGGAAGTCAAGGCGCACGCGCTCTTCGATATAGCGGGGTTTCCGATTACGAATTCTATGGTTACGACGTGGATTTTCGCGTTTGTGATTATTGCGCTTTTCAGGTTCCTTATCCGCGGCGGGGCAAAGCTTGTTCCGAGCAAAGGGCAGATGGTTGTGGAAACGCTGCTTGACGCGCTCGGCGGAATTTTCGAGCCGATTATGGGCAAAAAGGCGTTCCGCGCGGCGTTCCCGCTGTTGATTGGCATTTTCTGCTACATTCTGATTATGAATTGGAGCGGGCTGCTGCCTGGGGTCGGGTCGGTCGGCGTGGAGGACGCGCAGACGAAGGCGTTTGTGCCATTTTTGCGCCCCGCGAACACCGACTTGAACACGACGCTCGCGCTGGCTATTATTTCGTTCGGGGCGTGGATTTATTTTGTATACAAGTTTGCGGGCGTCAAGGCGTTCGCGCACGAGACGTTCGGCAACAAGGCCAACAAGGCCGAGGTCGCGCTGCCGATTTACATAGCGCTGTTTTTCGTGTTCTTTGCCGTCGGCTGCATCGACGTGGTTTCGATTTTGATGAGGCTGCTTTCGCTGTCGTTCCGACTGTTCGGGAACAATTTCGGGGGCGAAGTATTGCTTGAAAATATGCACAATTTGTCGTTCAAGCTGCCGAAGATAGTCTCGTGGATTATTCCGCTGCCGTTCTATTTGCTGGAAATGCTTATCGGGCTGATTCAGGCGTTCTTGTTCTCGCTGCTGACTGCGGTCTATATCGGGCTTTTGACGAACACCGAAGGCGAAGAGTAGGGCGCGAAAGGCTTTATTCTTGGCGGATTTGACCGAGGGAGGCAAAACGGAAAAATTTTTCATTCATCTCTAATTTTTAACAACAATACAACAAGGAAATATTATGATAGACATAATCGCTGAAACCGTAAATCAAGTAAACATTAGCGGCGACATTCAGGGCGCGCTCGGCTGCCTTGGCGCGGCTTTGGGTGTGGCTTTTGTGGGTGCGAAGGCCGTGGAGGCCGTCGGCAGAAACCCAGGGGCTTCGGGCAAAGTTATGGTTCTGGCTATTCTGGGTATGGCGCTCGCCGAAGCTGTGGCGTTTTATGCGTTGTTCCTGTAATAGGGTCGTCAATAATAAAGGTTGGGTATGCAACTGATATTGGCGGCATCGGAATCCCCGTTCGGATTTCTTTCGGAATTCGGCGTGGAATGGCAACTGCTGGTAAGTCAGGGGTTGTCGTTCGCGATTGTGGCGGCGGCTCTGTATTACTTCGTGTTCAGACCCGTTTCGAAAGTCGCCCAGCAAAGGCGCGACGAAATCCAGAAGGGTCTTGACGACGCCAAGCGCGCCGCCGAAGAGCTCGGCCGCGCCCAAAAGGATTCCGAAGCCAAGATTGCCGAAGCCGTCGGCGAAAGCGCGAAGATTTTGAAGGACGCCCGCGCCGAAGCCAAGGCGGTTGTAGAACGCGCCCTCGCACAGGCATCGGAAAAAGCCGAAGAGCTTTTGAAGAAAAACGAAGCCGCCATTGCCGCCGAAAAGGCGAAAATGCGCGACGAGCTGAAAGCGGAAATAGCCTCACTCGCCGTCAATGCCGCGCGGAAGGCCGTAGACGGGGTTTTGACGCCCGAACAACGCGCGAAACTCGCCGAACTTGCCGCCGAAAAATTGGAGATTTGACGGATATGAACGCCCGCGAACTCGCAAAAACCCTCGTAAAGCTTTCCGCCGCGCAAAACGGAACCATAGAAGCCGAGCGCGTGAAGGCGGTCTGCGCATATGTTGAGGCGTCGGTTGCCAAAGGCTCTCGGCTGAGGGTGTTGGAAGAATACCGAAAGGCTATCAAGCCGCTTTTGCAACGCCAAAGCGCGTCGGTGGAAACCTCGGGCGAGCTTTCCGAAGAAACGTTCGAAAAGCTTGCGGCGAGAATCCGCGCGAAGGCGGGCGAAGGCGTCGCGGTTTCGCGGAAGGTGGACGAAAGTCTGCTTGGCGGAATCCGCGTGCGGGTGGGCGACGACATTTACGAAAGCTCGATACGCGCCGACTTCGAAAGGCTCGCGCAAGACTGTAAAACAAAATAACCGTAGAGAAAATGAACGAGATTTTAAAGGAAATTAACGCAAAAATCGAAGCCCTCGAAAGCGCGGGAAAACGCCGCAATGTCGGGAAAATAACGGCTCTTGCCGACGGCGTTGCGCGTCTGGACGGTCTGAGTCAGGCGATGTACAACGAAATGATTGCGTTTAAAAACGGGGTTTTCGGCATTGCGCTGAATTTGGGCGAAACGGAAGTCGGATGTGTGTTGCTCGGCGACACGTCCTCGCTCAACGAAGGCGACGAAGGGCAGACTACGGGCAAACTTTTGAGTGTGCCCGTTGGCAAGTGTCTGCTGGGCAGGGTGGTCGACGTTCTGGGCAGACCCCTCGACGGGAAGGGCGACATTGCCGCCGAGGAATTTTACCCCGTCGAAAAGATTGCCCCGGGAATTCTGCCGCGCAAGTCGGTCAACCAACCATTGCAAACGGGCATTTTGGAAGTCGACGCGATGATTCCGGTCGGGCGCGGACAGCGCGAGCTTATCATCGGCGACCGCTGCACGGGCAAGACGTCTATTGCCCTCGACACGATTATAAATCAGGCGCGGATTAACCGCGAAGGGCTTGCCTCGGGCGACGGGAATTTCCGCCCCGTATACTCGGTGTATGTGGCAATCGGGCAGAAGAATGCCAACATTGCCCGCACGATTCAGCTTTTGGAAAAGCACGACGCGCTCGAATACACGATTATTGTCGTGGCGTCGGCTTCGGAAAACGCCGCCAACCTCTACATTGCGCCCTACGCGGGCTGCGCGATGGGCGAATGGTTCATGCAAAACGGTATGGACGCGCTCATTGTCTATGACGATTTGTCGAAGCACGCGGCGGCATACCGCCAAGTCTCGCTTTTGTTGAAGCGTCCGTCGGGACGCGAAGCGTATCCGGGCGACGTGTTCTATTTGCACTCGCGCCTGTTGGAGCGTTCGGCGCGTCTGGACGAAAACAACGGCGGCGGGTCGCTGACGGCGTTGCCGATTATCGAAACGCAGCAGGGCGATGTGAGTGCGTATATCCCCACAAACGTTATTTCGATTACGGACGGGCAGATTTTCCTCGAAACGGACTTGTTCAACCAAGGAGTGCGCCCCGCGATTTCGGTGGGCATTTCGGTTTCGCGCGTGGGCTCGTCGGCGCAGATGAAGGCGTTTAAACAGGTCGCGGGCAAGCTCAAAGGCGAATATGCCCAATACAAGGAACTTGCTGCGTTTGCGCAATTCGGCTCGGACTTGGACGCGCGCACGAAGGCGATTATCGACAAGGGCGACAGGCTCGTGGAGATTATGAAGCAAAACAACAATTCGCCGAAATCCGCGTCTATGGAAATTTCGATTTTATGGGCGTTGCAAAACGGATTCTTCGACGACATCGACGTCAAGCGCATTGGCGAAGCCGAAAGGAGTTTCGAGGAATTTATGCAGAGCCGCGGCAAAGGGGTTCTGGACAGGATTTTGAAGGACAAAATCCTCGGCGACGAGCTCGCGGAAATGCTCAAAGACGCCTGCGGGCAATGGAAAAAAACGTTCGCGTAGCTCTCGGAGGTTGACGGAATATGAAGGGTATGCGCGAAATCCGCAACCGCATTAAGGCGGTTAAAAGCACGGGGCAGATTACGCACGCGATGGAGCTTGTGGCGGCGTCCAAAATGCGCAAAGCTCAGCAATGCGCGGAGTCGGGGCGCGCGTATGCGACGCTGCTTATGGACTTGACCGAATGTGTCGGCGCGGAAATCCGTAGTGTGATTGCCAAGGGTTTGCAGCTTTCCAAGGGCGGCAGGCGGCTCGTGATTGTGTTTTCAACCGACAAGGGACTTTGCGGCGGGTTGAATACGAATCTTTTCAAGGCGTTGTCGGAATTCGGCGACGACGCGCAATTCATAACCGTCGGCGTCCGCGCGGCGCGTTTTTTGGCGCGCTCGGGCAGGAAGGTTCTGGCGAATTTCAAGCTCAGCGACTATGTGAAATTCGCCGAAACACGCAAGATTGCCGACTTCGCTATGCAGACGGCAAAGGACGAGGGTTTCGGCTCTATCGAAGTGCTTTATCCGCTTTACATAAACACGCTCAGGCAGGAGCCGACGCTTGTTAAAATCGCGCCCGTGGACGACATCAACTGGTTTGTCGAGCGGCTCAAAAGCTCTTACAAGCTGGACGTGGCAACTCATTTGAAGGAGGACAGGCGGTTTGTTTTCGAGCCGTCCGCAGGCGAGATAGCCGCGGAGCTTCCGCAATTTTACATTAAACAGGCGTTGCACTATATGGCGTTGGACGCGAAGGCGAGCGAACACTCGGCGCGTATGGTGGCGATGAAAAGCGCAAGCGACAATGCGGACTCGCTGATACAGTCGCTGACGCTGGAATACAACAAGGCGCGGCAAAGCTCGATTACGACGGAGATTTTGGAGCTCGCCTCCGCCGCGCAGGCTCTGGAAAACAATTCGTAGAATTTAAAAATTACGGCAATGGACGAACAAAGAAAAAATATCGGAACAATAGTGCAGGTTATCGGCGCGGTCGTGGACGTTAAGTTCGACGAATCGGCGATTCCCAACATCTACAATGCCCTCGAAACGGAAGTCGAACTCAACGGCGGGCGCGAAAAAATCGTGTTGGAAGTCCAGCAGCAGCTCGGCGACGGCGTTGTCAGAACCGTAGCGATGACGTCTTCGGAAGGCTTGAAGCGCGGCTCGGAAGTTGTGGACACGCGCGCGCCGATTAGCGTGCCCGTGGGCAATGCAACGCTCGGCAGAATTTTCAACGTCTTGGGCGAACCCGTCGACAAGCGCGGCGAAGTCGCGACAAAGGAGCGTCTGCCGATTCACCGCAATGCCCCCGCGCTTTCCGAGCAGAGCACACGCGCGGAAATTCTCGAAACGGGCATAAAGCCCATCGATTTGATTTGTCCGTTCCTCAAAGGCGGCAAGGTTGGCGCGTTCGGCGGCGCGGGCGTCGGCAAGACGGTCGTGATTATGGAGCTTATCCACAACATCGCGAAGGCTCACGGCGGATTCTCGGTTTTTGCGGGCGTGGGCGAGCGTTCGCGCGAAGGCAACGACTTGTATCACGAAATGATTGACTCGGGCGTTATCGACCCGAAAGACCCCGACAAGTCGAAAGTTGCGCTTGTTTACGGCCAGATGAACGAACCGCCGGGGGCGCGTATGCGCGTGGCGTTGACTGCGCTCACAATGGCGGAATATTTCCGCGACAAGCAGGCGCAGGACGTTCTGCTGTTCATCGACAATATTTTCAGATTCTCGCAGGCGGGTAGCGAAGTTAGCGCGCTGCTGGGCCGTTCGCCGTCGGCGGTGGGGTATCAGCCGACGCTCGCGCAGGAAATGGGCGCTTTGCAGGAGCGAATCACCTCGACGAAAAAAGGCTCTATCACGTCGTTCCAAGCGGTTTATGTTCCCGCGGACGACTTGACCGACCCCGCGCCCGCGAACACGTTTGCGCACTTGGATTCGACTATCGTCCTCGACCGCTCGATTGCGGCGTTGGGGATTTATCCCGCAATCGACCCGTTGGCGTCGACTTCGAATGCGCTTGCCCCCGACATTGTCGGCGAAGAACACTTCAAGGTCGCCCGCGGCGTGCAGTCGGTGTTGCAACGATACAAGGACTTGCAGGATATCATCTCAATTTTGGGTATAGACGAGCTTTCGGACGAAGACAAACTTACGGTCTCTCGCGCGCGCAAGGTTCAGAAGTATTTGTCGCACCCGATGTTCGTTTCGGAAGTGTTTAACGGCATTTCGGGCAAGTATGTGCCCGTGTCGGAAACTATCCGAGGCTTTAAGATGATTCTCGAAGGCGAATTGGACAAGGTAAACGAAAACGATTTCTATCTTAAAGGCTCGATTGACGAGGTTTTGGAGGCGAGTGCCAAGACTTCGGCGGGCAAGTAATGGCGGTTGGAGCGCGAAGGTAAAATGGCTTTGAGTCTCGAAATTATCACCCCCGAAGGCGTGGCGTGGCACTCTCAGGAGAATCTTGCAATGATTACGCTGCCTGCGGCGTCGGGCGAGGTCGGAATTATGGCGGGACACATACCGCTGATTACCAAGCTCGACGAAGGCGCGGTGCTGGTCTCTAAAACCGACGGGTCGACCGAAAGCATTGCCATAGACAAGGGCTACGCGCGTTGTATGGGCGATGTGGTTTCGGTGTTGACGGAGGCGGCTATTGACGTTTCGAAATTGACCGACGCCGACATTGCGAAGGCAAAGCAGGAGGCTCTGGACGCCGCCGAAAAGGCGCGGGGAGACGCCGATGTTGACTTCGACGAACTTCAACGGCTCGAATCGCTTGTGCGCTTCACGATTGCGCAAGAATTGGCGAAGTCGAAAAAACCGTCCAGATAAAAGCTTGACTATTCGGGCGGGCGACTATTCTATTTGTCTTATTAGCTGGGTTCAATTTATGACAAAAAGACTACTTTTATTTTTCATCGCAACGGCGGCTTCGTCGCTGTTCGGCCTCGAATTTTACGTCGGACAAGTCGGCGAAAAAACCCCCGAAGGCGGCTTCAAAATCAGCAACTGTAATTTCGGCAGAAGTTACCACTACAAGACCGACCTCTACAAAATCAAACCGTGTTCGGTGGACAATTTGACGGTGCGCCCGGGACAGACTGTGGAGTTCGACCAGAATTTGAATATCGGCGGGCTCGGCTTCGACGCCCCGAAGCTTGTTTTCGCAAAGGGCAAGACAATCAAGTTGCGCTACGGGTGGAATTCGGAATTGTCGCCGGGAAAAATCCATTTGCAGGACTGTAATGTCGAGATTGGCCGCAACCTGAGCTTCTCGTTCTGGCACAAGAGAACGTGGGGCGGCGTGGCGAATATCGAGCTTGAAAATACCAAAATGTTTGTCAAGGGCAGTGTGTTTTGCGTGGTTGCCGTCCACCCCGAAGTGTCGCTCAATACGCGTTGCGGCCCCGAAATTGTTTTGAACGGAAATTCGCAGCTTGCGTTCGGAACGGGCGCGGTTATAGACGAAATTTTCGCGACGAACCACGATGTTTGGTCTTTCCGCTTCAACTTCATAATCAAGGGCGATACGCCGCCGAGGCTGACTTTCAACGAAATAAAAGCCCGCGGGTTGGAATTTTTCTTCGAGGTTAAAGACGCGAAAATCAAGCCGGGAACATATCCGCTTGTAACGCTTATCGACAGGGATTCGGCGTTGAGCGATTCGGTTTTCAAGCTCAATGGACAACCCTACACGCTCGGTAGTCGTTTTTCGGTTGGCGGCAAAGATGCCCGTATTGAATTCGGCGCATCGCCCGCAGGCAAGGACTCCAAAACCGCCAACGACCTCCTTCTCATAATCTCCAAATAACCCGCTGGGCGGGTTTCCATTGCGGGGGCTTTGCCCCCGAGCGCGGATTACGCATCCGCGTAATATTTCCGCGCTTCCCCCAACTTTGTGTCTTTGATTTTTTGTTAGAGTTGTGTAGGCGTTTGGCAAAGCGGGTATTGCGCAGCAATCCGCGCCTGTGCCCGTCATATAAAAATACCGCCTTTGCTTTTTGATTAAAGTTTTTTTATGTGTTCCCAAGCCGAGCGGATTTGAACAATAAAATTCCGCACAAACAATGACGTTCCGAATGAACAAAAAGTCCGTTCGGGGACGGATAAAAGCTAATCGCGTGACAAAAATCCGACACGGGCAACTACTGGCGTTCGGGCATAAAAAAAAGGACTTGCATGCGGTGAATATTTCCGCCCAAGCCCTTTTTTTATGCGTCCGCCGCTCTTAGTTAGTCGAGAGTGTCGCCTGCCTGTCTTCGGCGGAGAGTTTATACGCCTTCAAGCCCTCTTTGTTCAGGAGGATAATTTTTTCGTACTTTCTGCCGTCCAAAGTGTAGGTGATTTTGTATTTCCCGTAGAAGCCGCGGAACGCCAGTTTATCCGTGTCGGACTGCGCCGCAACCTTGGTCGTCCATTCCTCCTTTATGAGCTTTTGGAGAACATAGTAGACTTTTTTCTTGGAGAAATCGAATCTCAAAATACCCGACTTCCATTTGCCCTCCGCCTTCGAAGTGCCGTCTACCGTGTGCCACCAAGTGATGGACTTCACGTTCGGATGGCTGAACCAGAGTCTGTAAAAATTCTCGGCAATAAACGCCTGATTCGCCTCGCCGACTTCGCCCTCGGGGAGTCCGGGGATTGTGATTTCGGTTATTTGGAGCGGAATGTTTAAGCCCGCGTAGACGTCGAGCGCGGTAAACAAAACTTGGGGAGAGAGGGTTCTGCCCTGCAACGTATCCGCCCATTGGCGTTCGGAGAAAATATGCAGCTGCATACCAAGTTCGTCAACTTTGCAGCCGCGCAAAAGCAGGTTCTGGACAATCAGATAAGTCGGCGCGTATTCGCGGTTGTTGTAGGCGTCGTACCAACATTCGGAGAGCTCGTTGTAGGTAAAAACCGCGCTTTCGGGAAGATGCTTGCGGGCTTCGACGAACGCCTTGTAGGCGGGATCGCGGTGCATGTATTTTCTGACTTCCGCATCGTAAAAACGGCAGTATTCGTTGGCGATATTCCAATAGCGGACTTCGTCTCCGAAGCGTTCGCAGATTTTTTTGAAATAACGGTCGGACGCAACTTCGCTCATCTCAGATGTCTTTTCAACCCAGTCGGGGAAGCACCATTGGGCGTTGAACCACGAAAGGCAGTGCATTCGGGGAGTGAGGTCGAGCTCGCGGCACATTTCGAGCATTTTTGCGGGCGCGGGGCGGTATCGCATAAAGGGCGCGTCTTTTTCGAAACGGTATTGACCGGACTGCGGTTCGTAGAATTTCCAGAGTGTGGATATTGTCGCGCCGTTGAAGAGATCCTCCCATACGAACTTACGCATTTTCGCGAATCTGTCGGCATCTTCGTGCCCGTCTTTGCCCTGCACTGCGGCAAGAGCCATTGTCGGCGCGCCGAAAACGAATTCGTGGCGCACGAGTTCCGCCTTCAAATCGGACACTTTTTTGTCGAATTTTATCGAAAAATCCCCCTTGCGATTTTCCTCGATACCGCGGGCGATTCTCGCCTTCAACGCAGGGTCGTTCCACATTTCGCGCAGCGTGTCGGAAATTTTCATTTCGTCGACGAGTGCCCCGAAAGAAAACATCGGCGTCAAGCACATCGACAGTATAAATAGTTTCGTTAGTTTCATAAGAAGTCATTGTTTCATATAAGCGACGACTTTTCCATCATAAAATGCAAAAAAATGAGCCCGAAGTTATAGCTCCCGTTTTTGCCTAACGTCCGACTACTTCTGAACGCCGCGGGGTTTACTTGGAATTGCTTGTAGGCTCAACTTAAATGAATAATTCAAAGCGGATTTTGCCGTAGGCAATCCGCGCCACTTTCTAATTTATACCCCCGCAATGGAAACCCGCCCAGCGGGACAGCTTAGAACCAGCTTAATGTTGTAAAACGGGCGAGGAGCGGCTTGCTGGGTCTTTTGCATTTTCGAAAGTGGCGGCAATCGGCTTTGCCGAT
>URDC01000008.1 GCA_900546565.1 uncultured Opitutales bacterium | reverse complement strand
CGTCGGCAGCGTCAGATGTGTATAAGAGACAGATACAATTGCGGCGCGGACTTCGGCGGCGAAATCCTCGTAGGTTTGGGTGTCTTTGGGGGCCATTGGGGGCAGGTAATCGACGCGGATATGTGAGCCGAATTTGGGCAGGGTTTTGCCCGTCTGGATATTTTCGAATGCGCCGCTTATGCGCACGGGTATGACGGGGGCGTTCATTTCCTTGGCGAGGATTGCGAATGTAGGCTTGAACTCGGCGACGTCGCCGTCTTTTGTGCGCGTTCCCTCGGGGAAGATTGCGATTCTGCCGCCGTCCTTCAAGACTTTGGCGAGTTTTACGATGGAATCCTTGACGTTGTCGTTTATGTCCATAACGATTACGTTGCTGAAATCGGCAAACTTTCTGATTGCGCCGCTTTTTATTATATTGCGGATTTTTGCGAAGAAGTATGTTTTATAGATTTCGGCTTTTGAGCAGCCGCCGACGAGGAAGATTCCGTCGATATAGGACTGGTGGTTTGCAGCAAGTATTGCCGCGCCGTCGCGTGGCAGGTTTTCCAACCCCGTATATTCCACTTTGTAGAGCAGTTTTACGAAGGTTTTGAATGCCCAGATTGTTGCGAAGTGGAAGGCGTTGGGTTTGTTGATCTTTGCGCCGTCGCACGATTTTACGATGTCCGCCCAAGAGACGGTTTTGAGTTGTCCGTCGAAATCGGAATCCATGTTTTTTTCGACCATTTCGGCGAACTGGCGCAGGGTCGGGTAATCCTGAAAATCCTTTTCCGCGATTTTTACGCCGTAGTTTTCCTGCACGAAGCACTGGACAGAAATTTTGCCGAGAGAATCAAGCCCCAAGTCCATTTCCATATGGGCGTCGCAATCGACGGCGACGGAAGTCTGGTTTGCGAGGACGTCTTTGAGTTGTTTATAGATTCGGGAGGCGGGCTCGGGCAATTTGTCTCGGGCCGAAAGTGTCTTTTTGTTTTCGATGTATGCCGCGAGCAGGTGGCGTTTTAGTTTGCCCACGCGCGTTCGCGGGAGTTCGTCGGTTGTGAGGGCGATTTTTATTATGCGTTTATATGTGGGGGCGTTGCGGTTATAGGGCAGGACGCCGTTATTGCGGATGTGTTCCTCGACGCCTTCCGCGCCGAGTTTGTCGACGAGTTCCTGTTTTACCCTGATGATTGCCCAGAATGTGTTTTGATACATCAAAACGCCCGCCTCGACGATATCGGGGCATTGGCGTTGGAGGTTTGTTTCGAGTTCGGCGGGGTTGACGTTTTTGCCGTTGGCAAGGACGATGATTTCCTTGCGGCGGCCTGTGATGAAGAGGAAGCCGTCGTCGTCGAAATAGCCCAAATCGCCCGTGTAGAGCCAGCCGTTGCGTATGGTCTCGGCGGTTTCCTCGGGGCGGCGGTAATAACCCGAGGTGACGTTTGCTCCCCTGACGACGATTTCGCCGTCGACGATGCGGGCTTCTATGCCGCTAAGAGGCTGTCCGACCGAGCCCATTTTGATGTTGCCTATGCGCGGGAATGCGATGATGGGGGCGCACTCGGTCATTCCGTAGCCCTCGCGGACTGAGAAGCCGAGGGTGCAGAGGTCGCTCCAAACCTTCTTGTCGAGCGAAGCTCCGCCCGAGATCCAGAACTTTATTGCGCCTCCGAATTTTTTGTGTATGACGCCGAAGAGTATTTGCGAGAATTTCAGGCAGCCGACTGTCTTTGCCGCGAAGAACATTGTCCGCGCGATTTTCGACTGGTTGATTTTCGCCATAATATTCGAATGCAGAAGCTCGTAGAAGCGCGGCACGGAAATTACCATATCGACGCTGTGTTTTTGAAGCGCGGCGGAGATTTCCTCAGGCGAAATCGAGCGCGGCATAACGACCTTGCCGTTCACCGAAAGGGGCATAATGAGTGTCCCCATAAGCGGCAGAATGTGGTGCAGCGGCAGCATCGCCAAGACGCGGATTTTTTCGAAATAGTATTTCGCCTCGGCGACCGCCTTCATATTGGCGTACATATTGGCAAATGTCAGCATTACGCCCTTTGGGTTGCCCGTCGTGCCCGAAGTGTAGACGATGAGCCCCAAGTCGGAATCTTCGCGTTCGACAGTCGCGGAGAGGGGCGGGTTTTTATACTCGGCGTTTGCGAAAAATTCGTCGATATTTATGATTTTTGCGCCGCTCGAAATTTTTTCAGCCGCGGCGCGGGCGGTTTCGGCGTTTGCACGGGATGTGAAGACGACCTCGGGGGTTGCATCGGAAAGCACGAAGGCGAGTTCCTCGGCGTTCGACTGGGCGTCGACGGGCACTACTGCCGCGCCCGCAATCCATACGGCGTAGAGGGCGAATGCCCACTCGGGGCGGTTCTCGGAAAATATGACGGCTTTCGAAGTTCCCTGCGGCAGTGTTTCGGAGAGTTTTGCGGCGCACTTGTAGACGTCGGCGAAGTCATATTCGAAATCGACCCCCGCGATTGCGGTGTTTTTCGAGACTGAGAGTAATTTGATTTTCATTTTATATGCCTTCGTTTGGGTTTTATGTATGTGCCGCGTGTGGGGAAAGTCGGGCGCGCAAAGGTGTGTGGTGTTTGTGTGTATTGCCGCTAACTTTGGTCGGTTGCGGTGTATCGGGCAATCCAATTCGCGCTCCAATCGGCGAAGTCGCCCGATATGATATGTTCGCGAGCCTGTTGTGTGAGGATTTGGAAGAATTTTATATTATGGATTGAAATGAGGGTGCACGCGAGCATTTCGTTTGCCTTGACCAAATGGCGGATATAGGCGCGTGTGAAGTTCGACGCGTAGCTGTCTATTTCGGGGTCGAGTGGGGAATGGTCTTCGGCGAAGCGGGCGTTTTTGAGGTTTATTTCGCCGTCGAGTGTGAAGGCGCAAGCGTGTCTTGCAAGGCGTGTCGGCATAACGCAATCGAACATATCCGCCCCCAAGGCTATCATTTTAAGTATTTGCGGCGGCGTGCCCACGCCCATGACGTAGCGCGGTTTGTTTTCGGGCAGGATTTCGGTGCAATCGCCGACCTGCGAGAGCATTTCGGGCTCGGGCTCGCCGACGGAGACTCCGCCGATTGCAAATCCGGGGAAGTCGATTTTCGAAAGTTCCGCCGCGCAGAACTGGCGGATATCGCGGTAACAGGAGCCCTGGACGATTCCGAATGCGAGGCGGTTTACCTCGGGCAGTTGCAGGCGCAGGTATTCGTCGTGACAGCGTTTTGCCCAGCGCAGGGTGCGTTCGACCGACCTCATGCACGCGTCGCGTTTGCAGGGGTAGGGAATGCACTCGTCAAGAACCATACAGATGTCCGAGCCGAGGTTTTTCTGAATTTGCATGCAGCTTTCGGGGCTGATGAAGAGTTTTTTGCCGTCCAGATGCGAGCTGAACTGTATGCCCTCCTCCGAGATTTTGCGGAGTTTGGAGAGGCTGAATGCCTGAAATCCGCCGCTGTCGGTGAGTATCGGCTTATGCCACTGCATAAACCCGTGCAAGCCGCCGAAGCGGGCGATGAGTTCGGAAGTTGGTCGGATATTGAGGTGGTAGGTGTTGCCGAGTATTATTTGCGCGCCGGTGTCCTCAATCTGCGCGGGGGTTAAGCCCTTGACTGTCGCCTGTGTGCCGACGGGCATAAACACGGGGGTTTGAATGTCCCCGTGGGCGGTTTGGAGTGTGCCGCGCCGCGCTTTTGTTGTCGGGCAATTTTTGAGGATTTTGAACATTTTATCCTACAAAATCGGGGCGGGTTCGTAGGTTTCCGCCTCGGGAGTGAGAGACGCGAGTTTGTCGGCGCGGTTGCAGAAGTCTTCGGTTTGGGCTTCGGCGAGGGCGGTGGCGTGTTCGCCCGAAGCGCGGATTGCTTCGAGTTCGGCGGCGTCGAGCGGCATTCGGGGATCGTCGGCGAGCCGTTTGAGGAGGTCGTTTTCGACGATTTTGCCCGCGCGCAAGTCGTTGGCTGTGGCGACGGCGTGTTCCTTGATTATTTCGTGGGCGTCTTCGCGTCCGATTCCCTTTTTGACGGCGTTCATCATAACGGTTGTCGTCAGCAGGAAGGGCATATATTTTGCGCACTCGGCTCTGATGACCGCCTCGTTTACGACCATTTGGTTCATAATGGTGATGAATGTTTCGAGCAGGCCGTCGATTGCGAAGAACGAATCGGGCAGGACGACGCGGCGCACGACTGAGCACGAGACGTCGCCCTCGTTCCACTGGTCGCCCGCAAGCGACGCCGCCATTTCCATATATCCGCGCAGGATAACGTGGAAGCCGTTTATGCGCTCGCAGCTGCGCGAGTTCATTTTATGCGGCATTGCCGAAGAGCCCGTCTGCCCCTTGGCGAAGCCTTCGCTTGCGAGTTCCATGCCCGCCATAATGCGCAGGGTTTTTGCGAAGCTCGACGCGCCCGCGCCGAGCTGGTAGAGGCGCGAGACGCACTCGAAATCGAGTGTGCGCGGGTAGACCTGCCCCGTCGCGCCGACGCAGCGGTTTATGCCGAGGTGTTTCCTGATTTTTTCGTCGAGCAGGATTGCCTTGGAGGCGTCGCCGTCGAAGAGGGTGAGCTGGTCGAGCTGGGTGCCGACTGCGCCCTTCAAGCCGCGCACGGCGTAGGTGTCGATGAGTTCGTCGAGTTTTTCAAGCGCGCGCATTGAGTCTTCGCCGAACTCCGCCAGACGTTTGCCGAATGTCGTCAGCTGCGCGATTACGTTATGGGTGCGCGCCGCGAGGATTGTCGCCTTGTGTTTGCGCGCCTTTTGCGAGAGTTTCCACAATGCCGCCGCAGCCTTTATGCGTATGACTTTGAGCGACTCGAAGACTTGCAGTTGTTCGACGCACTCGGTGAGGTCGCGGCTTGTCATTCCCTTATGGATATGTTCGTAGCCCGCGAGTTCGCAGAACTCCTCGATTCGCGCCTTGACGTCGTGGCGCGTGATTTTTTCGCGCCTGTTGATTTCGTCGACGCGGATTATGTTTTTGACTTTTTCGTAGGCGTCGATTGCCTCCTGCGGAATGTCCAAGCCCAGTTCCTTTTGCGCTTTCATTACGGCAATCCACAGGTTGCGTTCCATTAAAATCTTTCCCTCGGCGCTCCAAATGTTTTTTATTGCCGCCGATGCGTATCTTTCTGCCAGTACATTCGGTATCATATCTCTCAAAGGTTGCACTATTCTTCACCCCATTTCAAGTTTTTTATATGACGGGCACCGGCGGCGATTTTTTTATATGACGGGCACTGGCGGCGATTTTTTTATATGACGGGCACTGGCGGCGATTGACTGCGTCAATGCGCCTTTGCTTTTTTTATGAATGGGCGAGGGGTGGGGCGGATTTTTTTATATGTCGGGAAGTTTGTCGATTTAGCTGGGGTGCGAAAAATAAAATTGACTCGGGGAGGGTTTCGATTCAAATTACGGAGATTTAGAAAGAATAGATAGCAATGGCTCTTATTGTTCAAAAATACGGCGGGACGTCGGTCGGGGATACCGACAGGATTCTGAATGTCGCAAAGCGCATAAAATCTTTTGTCGACGCGGGCAACAGGGTTGTTGTCGTTGTGTCGGCGCGCAGTGGCGTGACTAACGATCTCATCGCCAGAGCGAAAACTTTCAACGAATCGCCCGACGAACGCGAAATGGATATGTTGCTTGCCGTCGGCGAGCAGGAGACTATTGCTCTGACTGCCATGGCGTTGCACTCGCTCGGGGTGAAGGCGGTTTCGCGCACGGGTGCGCAAGCGGGCATTTATACGGACTTTGCGCACACGAAGGCGCGCATTACCGAAATTACGGGCGGCGACATTTTACAGCGTCTCGACGAAGGCAAAGTCGTTATTGTCGCAGGTTTTCAAGGGGTGGGGCGCGACGGCGACATCACCACGCTCGGGCGCGGCGGCAGCGACCTTTCGGCTATCGCCCTCGCGGCGGCGTTGAAAGCCGACCTCTGTCAGATTTACACCGACGTTAGCGGCGTCTACACAGCCGACCCGCGCATTGTAAAAGACGCGAGAAAAATTCCCGAAATGTCCTACGAAGAACTTCTCGAAATGGCGTCGCTGGGCTCGAAGGTGATGCAGGCACGTTCGGTTGAATTCGCGCAAAAGCACAATGTCGTTTTCGAAGTGCGTTCAAGCTTTAACAACGAACCAGGAACAATAGTGAAATCGGAAATTCCTTCTTTGGAGGACGTCGTCATAAGCGGCGTCGCGGTAGACAAAAACCAGACAAAAATCACCGTCAGCGAACTCCCCGACAAGCCGGGGTTGGCGGCGCGTTTATTCGAAAGCCTCGGCGAGGCGGGCATCATAGTCGATATGATTGTCCAGAATATCAGCCGCGGCGGCAAGGCGAACTTGACGTTTACGGTATCGAAGGACGACGCGGCGAAGGCGGAGCGCGTTTTGGCGAATATCCGCGAAAGTCTCGGCGGGGCTACGGTCTCGATTACGGGCGACATCGCGAAAGTCTCGGTTATCGGCACGGGCATGCGTTCGCACTCGGGTGTGGCGGCAAAGTTCTTCCAGACCCTCGCCGAAAACAATATCAATGTCCAGATTATTACGACGAGCGAAATCAAGATTTCGGTCGGTATTTCGCTCTCCGAAGCCGACTTGGCCGCCAACATCTTGCACAAGGCATTTAATCTGGGCGATTAGTTTTTGAAAGTTTTTTTGAAGGCGTCGGGTCGGATTTAAAGTCTTGACCGCGGCGCTTTTTTTTATAGTGTCAAGGGCATTTATGAAGTATGTTAGCACAAGAGGCGGCGCAAAGCCGCTTTCGTTCTCGGAGGCGGTAGCCGAAGGGCTCGCTCCCGACGGCGGGTTGTTTGTCCCCGAAAAATTTCCAGACATTTCGGACAGGCTCGACGCGTGGCGGAATCTGCCGTATGCGCGGCTTTGTGCGGAGTTTATTTCGCTGTTTGCCGACGACATCGCGCGCGAAGACATTGAAAGAATCGCGGAGATGTCGTATTCGAATTTCGACGATCCCGCGATTGCGCCGCTAAAAAAGCTCGAAAACGGTCTTTACATCTTGGAGCTTTTTCACGGTCCGACGCTCGCGTTCAAGGACTTTGCGCTGCAATTTTTGGGCAATCTCTACGAGTATTTGCTCGCGCGTTCGGGCTCGAAGATAAATGTGCTGGGGGCTACGAGCGGCGATACGGGCAGTGCGGCTATCAACGGGCTTTTGGGCAAAAAAGGGGTGCGGATTTTCATCCTGTATCCCGACGGGCGCGTTTCGCCGTTGCAGGAACGCCAAATGGCGTGCACTGGCGCGGACAACGTTTTCCCGATTGCAATAAGCGGCACGTTCGACGACGCTCAGGCCATTGTCAAGGAGATTTTCGGCGATGTCGGCTTCAAGGCGAAGTGGAGGTTGTCGGCGGTAAATTCGATAAATTTGGCGCGGATACTTGCGCAATGTGTATACTACATTTATGCGTGGCTAAGGCTCGAACCCTCAGAGCGCGAAAATGTCCAATTCATTGTGCCCACGGGCAACTTCGGCAACATTTTGGCGGGGTGGGTTGCGGCGCAATGCGGGCTGAAAAATGTCCGTTTTAAGGTCGCGACCAACCAGAACGACATTCTTTACAGGCTCTTTGAAAGCGGTGTTTACGAGGTCGCGAAAGTGTGCCCGAGTTGCGCGCCGTCTATGGATATTCAGGTTGCCTCGAACTTCGAGCGGTTCGTGTATTTTATGTTCGGCCGCGACGGGGCGAAAGTGCGCGAAGTTATGGGGGAATTCAAGGCGACGGGCAGATATGTTTTCGAAAAATTCGATGTTCCCGACTTTTCAGCGTCGCGTATGGACGACGCGCATATTGCCGAAAAAATCGCCGAAATCTACAAGAAATACGGCGAAATTGTAGACCCGCACACCGCCTGCGGCTTTGCGGATTTGTCGCACAAGGGCGCGAAAATCGTGCTCTCGACGGCGAGTCCGGCGAAGTTTCCCGAGCTTATCGAGCGCGTGATAGGCGTCCACCCGACGGCGGAATCGCTCGAAACGCTGCTCGGGCGCAAGATTGTGAATGTGAAGTCCGCCCCCGACACCGCGAAAATCCGCGCATACATAGCCGAGCACGGCATATAATCTGCAACATAAAATTTGCAAAAAGCAATGAAAGACAAAGTTTTTATATACGACACCACACTGCGCGACGGCACGCAATGCGAGGGCGTTTCGCTCTCTGTTTCGGCAAAGCTTCGCATAACCGAAAAGATGGATATATTCGGAATCGACTTCATCGAAGGCGGCTGGCCCGGTTCGAATCCGCGCGATATGGGCTTTTTTGAAGAGGTTGGCAAGCTCGAACTAAAACACGCAAAGATAACGGCGTTCGGCTCTACGCGCAGGGCGAATGTGGCGGTCGAAGACGACCACCAAGTGGCGTTGCTTTTGGAGGCGAAAACCGAATACATAACGATTTTCGGCAAGACGTGGCTCTTGCACGTCGAAGAGGTAATCAAGACGACAGCGGAGGAAAATCTCGCGATGATTGAGGAGACTGTGGCGTATCTTGTCGGGCGCGGGCGCAAGGTAATATACGACGCCGAGCACTTCTACGACGGCTACAAGGACAATCCCGAATACGCGCTCGAAACGCTTCGCGCGGCGATAAGGGGCGGGGCGTCGTTTGTTGTTTTGTGCGACACCAACGGCGGTTCGATGATCGACGAGATTGCGAAGATAACCTCTGCCGCGGTGCGCGAATGCGGGGATATTCCCGTGGGGGTTCACTGCCACAACGACAGCGAGCTTGCAGTCGCGCTCTCTTTGGAGGGTGTCAAGGCGGGAGCAAAGATGGTTCAAGGCACGATAAACGGATTGGGCGAGCGCAACGGGAATGCGAATTTGTGTTCGATTATTCCGAATTTGGTTTTGAAAATGGGCTACGGTCTCGACTGTGCGGGTTCGCTTAAATCATTGCGCGACCTGTCGCTTTTTGTGGACGAAATGGCGAATTTGCGCAGCAATACGCGGTTGCCGTATGTCGGGTCTTCGTCGTTTGCGCACAAGGGCGGTGTGCACGCCGACGCCGCGAACAAGGTAAAGCGCAGCTATGAGCACATAGACCCGTCGCTTGTGGGCAACAAGACGCGCGTGCTGGTTTCGGATATGTCGGGCAGGGCGTCGGTGATGATGAAAGCCCGCGATATGGGCGTTGATGTGGATGCGAAAAGTCCCGAAATAAAGAGCTTTTTGGACGAGCTTAAAGAGCTTGAATTCCGCGGGTATGAATATGAGGCGGCGGACGCGTCGTTTGCGCTGCTGCTTTCGAAATATCTAAAAAAGGACAACCGCGAGCACTTCAAGGTGCGCGGATATCGAGTGATTGTGGAGCGCGACGAGCTTTCGCGTCTGACGCGCTCGGAGGCGACGGTGAAGCTGGAAATAGACGGAACAATCGAGCACACCGTAGCCGAGGCGCACGGCCCCGTTGCCGCGCTCGATTTGGCTTTGCGCAAGGCTTTGGTGAAGAAATATCCGCAGATAAAGGACATCGAACTTGTCGACTTCAAGGTGCGCATAATCGACAGCCAGTCGGGCACGAGCGCGACGACGCGCGTGCAGATAGAAACCAAGGACGACAAGCAGATGTGGGGCACTGTCGGGGCGAGCGACAACATCATAGTGGCGTCTTGGGAGGCGTTAAAAGACTCCGTAGACTACAAGCTTTCCAAAGACGGCGGCATTGAAGGCGGCGGAAGCGGCGCAAATGCAGGCTGCAAAGCGGAAAGCTGCGGAAATGCGGACGGCGGCGGCAGGTAGTGTCCGCCGCGCGTAGTTCGACGCCGAGATGGGGCGCGTTTTTTAAACGCCGAGATGGGGGCGGCTTTCGCAGTGTGTGTGGGTCGTGTCCGAAAAAATCAACAAAACACGAATCAGAAAAAATCTTATGCCCGAGAAAAAACTCTTCGACGTTTCAGCAGCAATAAAAAACAAGTTTTTACGTTTTCTATACGGATTGGTGAAGTATCCCGTCGAGTCGTTTTTGGGTTTCAACAAACTCAATTCGCTCTACGAAATTTTGTTGCGTTTCCCGAAAGACAAAAACTTTTTCGAGCGCGCGATAAGTGTGTTGGGTATTTCATACGAGCTTGACGAAGAAGAGCTTGCGAAAATCCCGACGTCGGGGGCACTGGTGGTGGTTTCGAACCACCCTTTGGGCGGTTTGGACGGCATAATTTTGGGCGCGGTTTTGAACAGGGTTCGTCCCGACGCGAAAATTATGGCAAACGGTTTGCTCTCGCGCATGGAGGGCATAGGCGAGTATTTGATTGAAGTGAATCCTTTCGGGGGGCGGGCTGCGACGGCGCAAAATGTCGCGGCAATGAAGCAGACAATTTCGACGCTGCGCGGCGGCGGCTGTGTTGCGACGTTTCCGTCTGGGACGGTATCGTATCTGCACCTGCGCGATATGTGCGTTAGCGACCCCGAATGGAACGAGAACATTGCAAACATTGCCCGCAAGACGGGCGCGGACATTCTGCCCGTGTATTTTGACGGGCGCAATTCGTGGCTCTTCTATCTTGCGGGGATAATCAGCCCGATGCTGCGGACGGTGATGTTGCCTCGCGAAATGCTTGCTCAGGCGCGGAAGAAAAGTGTGCGAATGCGCGTGGGGTCGGTGGTTTCGAGGCGCAGGGTGAAGGAGTTCGAAACGAACAGGGAGCTGACTTCCTGGCTGCGCATAAGCTGCTACGTTCTCGGCGGGCGCAACAACCGCGGCGAGGCGCAATCGAAAACTCAGACGGAGGTTATAAAGCGCGGGTTGGAGCGGTTTTTGCCGTTCCAGCAAAAGGAGATGAAGTCGCTAATATTGCCTATTTCGTCCGAGGTTATGCGCCGCGAAATAGCGGCGCTGCCCGAATCGGCGTTGATGGTAGACGGCGTTGAGATTGCGGTTTACTGTGCCGAAGCGTGGCAGATTCCGTGGACGCTTGTGGAAATCGGGCGGTTGCGCGAACAGACTTTCCGCGAAGTCGGCGAAGGCACGGGCAAGAGTGTGGACAACGACGAATTCGACCAATATTATCTGCATATGTTTATGTGGGACAAGTCCGCATCCCGCATTGTGGGGGCGTATCGAATAGGGCGGACGGACAAGATTATGGAGGCGTTGGGGGTTCAGGGGCTTTATGCGTCTACGCTGTTCCAGATACGTTCCGAGTTTGTCGACAAAATTTCGCCCGCGCTCGAAATGGGTCGTTCGTTTATCGTTTCCGAGTATCAGAAAAAGCGTTCGACTCTGGCGATTTTATGGCGCGGCATAGGCGAATTTCTCTTCCGCAATCCTCAATACAAGACGCTTTACGGCCCCGTTAGCATTAGCACGAACTACAACAGGGTTTCGAAGGATCTGATTGTCCAGTTCCTGACCGAGCAGAACAGCGAAGAGGAGCTTTCGAAATATGTAAAGGCGAAGACTCCGCCGAAAGTAAAAATGCCGCCGACGGACAAAAAGGCTTTGAAAGCGTCCTCGTGCGATATCGACCACATTTCGTCGCTCGTTTCGGAAGTCGAATTCGACAACAAGGGCGTGCCGATTCTGCTTAAACACTATCTCAAACTAAACGGCAAGCTTTTGGCGTTCAATGTCGACCCCGAATTCAGCAGCTGCATTGACGGTCTGATTGTCGTGGATATTTTGAAGTCCGACCCGAAGCTTGTAAAAATCTATATGGGACGCGAGCAGATGAAAGCGTATCGAAAATACCACGGTTTGGATTGCGACGACGAATCGGAATCGGCGGCGGCTTCTGGCGGCGGTAGCGGCGTCGCGAAGCAGTCGGGAGCGGTAGAGCAGGGCGGCGGGCAAACCGCGCAATCGTCCGATGCGGCGGCGTTTGTTGCGGCGTCGAAGCAGGTCTCTTCGGGAAAATAGGGCGCAGGTGGAAATACATTCGACAATAGAGCTGATTCTCGAAATTACGGGGCTTGTGGCGTTCGCGTTTTCGGGGGCGTTGGCGGGCGCGAAAAAGGACTTGGACGTAATAGGCTGCGTGGTTCTCGGCACGGCGACGGGCATTGGCGGCGGAACGCTGCGCGACTTGATTATGGACGCTCCGGTATTCTGGCTTTCCGACTGGGCGTGTTATTCGCTCAATGTCTGTATTGTAGCCTCGATTGTGATGTATCTTGCCTCGGGCTATTTTTCCTCGAAAGAACGCGTGATAAATTGGTTCGACGCCGTCGGGCTCGCAATTTTCTCGGTTCAGGGCTATGCAAAAACGTATGCGATTACCGCGAACGCCGAGCTCGCCCTCGTTATGGGGGTGATAACAGGTTGCGGCGGCGGGCTTGTGCGCGACGTGTGTCTGAACCGCCAGCCGTTCATCTTCCGCGGGCAGATGTATGCTTCGGCGTCGCTTTTGGGGCTTGGGGTTTTCGCCATTTTCGGCAATGAAGTCGCGGCGTTTTTCGTGATTCTTGTTTTGCGCGCGGCGGCGATAAAATACAACATCAAGCTCAAATAAACGCGGTTTTCTTGACAAATTCGGCGCGATTTGCAGAATTTTTAGGCAATAATAAACGCTTTTTCTAAATTTTACTCGGAGTTTTTTATGTTTGTTGACGAAGCTATGGTAAATTTGCGCGCGGGCAACGGCGGCAGGGGCAGCGCGGGGTTCAGACGCGAAAAGTTCATTCCCCTCGGCGGGCCAGACGGCGGCGACGGCGGCGACGGCGGCAATGTCTATCTTTTGGGCGACGAGAATACCACGGACCTCGAAAAATTTATGTATTCGCCCAACATCAACGCGGGCGACGGCGCAAACGGAGCGGGCAGGCAGAAGACGGGCGAGTCGGGCAAGGACGCGTTTTTGCGCGTGCCGTTGGGGACGATTGTGATAAATCCCGAAACGGAATCGATTGTAGCGGAGGTTGTCGCGCACGGCGAAAAGGTGTTGCTTTTGCGCGGCGGAAAGGGAGGTTTGGGCAATGTGCATTTCAAAAGTTCTACGAACCGCGCTCCGCGCCAATTCACTTATGGAGGCGACGGCGAGTCGGGCGAGTTCAGGCTCGTGCTCAAAACCATTGCGGACGCAGGGCTGGTGGGGTTCCCGAACGCGGGAAAGTCTTCGCTTGTAAACCTGATAACGGCGGCGCGGCCGAAAATAGGGGCGTATCCGTTCACGACGCTGCATGTGAACATCGGCACGCTCGAATATCCCGAGGTTTATCAGAAGCTGCGGCTTGCCGACATTCCCGGGCTTATCGACGGGGCGAGCGACAACCGCGGGTTGGGGCACAAGTTTTTGCGGCACATAGAGCGGTGCAAGGTTCTTGTGATTATGCTCGATATGGCGGGCGCGGACGGGCGCAAGCCCGCGGACGACTTCAAAAATCTTATGCGCGAGCTCGAACTTTATTCGCCCGAGCTAATCGAAAAGACGATGATTGTCGCGGCAAACAAAATGGACGAACCCGACGCAAAAAAGAATTTGCGGGCGTTCAAGCGCAAGTATCCCAAGCTTGACGTAATCCCGATTTCGTGTCTGTCGGAGGAGGGTGTCGCGGAGCTTAAAAACGAAATTTTTGCGAAGTGCAAAAAATCGGTTTTGAAGTAAGTTAAAAATTGACAATCCGCGCGAATCGGACTACTTATTTTTGCGTTAACAACTTCACAATCGATATGCACACCCCAAAAATCCAGCGAAATAGAAGAGGTTTTACCCTGATTGAAATTTTGATTGTCGTGGCGATTCTCGGCTTGCTTATGGGCATTACGACCCAGATGCTTTCGAGTGTCGGGCAATCGCAGGGTAAGGCGAAGGCGAAGGCCGATATGGCGGTTATTGCGACCGCGCTCGAAGCGTTTTCGGCGCAATATGGCGGGTATCCGCGCCTGAATGTCGCAAAAAAGGAGTCGCATGCCGGCGACCTATACAAATGCCTTACGGGGCGTATGTTCCTGCGCGTAAAGGACAACAAGATAAATATGGTCGACGCCTCGACTCCGCGCAAGCCGTTTGTAGATGTCCTCAAACTGAAAATTTGCGACCCGAAAACCAAGTCGACAAATGTAGACCCCACCAAGGACGGCGTCTATTTTGCCGACCCGTGGGACGAGCCGTATATGTATCTTTACAATACGTCTTCGGTTGCGGGTTCGCTCGAATCCGAATGGAAGTCTCCCTCGTTCATTCTGTTTACGAAGGGCGCGGACACCCTTGCGCGAGAAGTCAAAAGTATGTACTCAACGGGCGTGATTCCGCCGAACGACGTCTACATTGAGCCGGAGGAGAACATCGACAACTTCATCTTCGGCAGAACCGAATAGCGGCTCGGTGCGGTTCGGTTTTATTTGCGCAGAAAAATTTTCCACTCCATTTTCCACCCCTCCCACACACTTATTTATTATCTTATGAAGAACAGAAAAGCTTTCACTTTGGTTGAATTGATGATTGTTATCGCAATCATCGGCGTATTGGCGGGTATGCTCACGCCGATGGTTTCGAGCGCGTATAGAAAGGCGTTGGCGACGAACTCGAAGACGTTTATGTCGAATATGGTTTCGGCTCTGGAACGCTACAAGGACGACAACGGCGATTTCCCGAAGTTCCTAACGTCTTCGCCGCGCGTCGATTTGGACGAAAACGACAACGCCGAAAATCTCTACAAAATGCTCGTGGGCAAAAACCCCGACGGCAGCCGTCTTTCGGCGGCGGATAGGCGCGAATTCAACCGCCGCTGCACGAACTACATGGAGTTTAACATGAACTCGCTGCGCAAGGACAACGGCAGGTGGAAGATTATCGACAGCTTCTCGAATCCGCACATCTACGTTTGTGTGGACGCCGACAGCGACGGCTATATAAAAGACGGATTCCCTACGCGCAAGGACGGTATTTCGGCGGACGAGCTTTCGGAAATCGTGCCGAACCCGAAGGTCGGTTTGATGTCGAAAGCCATAATGTTTACTCTTAAAAAGGACGAAGAAAAGGACAACGTAGACAGCGCGGAAAATATCTTTACTTGGTATTAGTAGGCGTAGCGCGCGTTCGCTGCGGGGCGCGTCCGGCCTTCCTGCGCGGCGGTTATTTCGCTTTTTCCCCGAGGGGCGGGCGGGGCAGACCACGGTGTTTGCGGCTTGCAAATTGACGGGTTTTTCGCGTGAGTTTTGGCGGGGTTCGTCTGATTTTCGCGTTTTTTACAGAATATTCGGGCTTTTTAAGGCGGTTTACGCGTTTTTGGCACGTCTTTTCATTCCAATTCACACATCGCACAAATTCAAATATGAAAACGTCGAGAAAAGGTTTTACGCTCATCGAAGTATTGGTCGTTTTGGGCATAATAGCGTTTATGGCAACGGGCATTACGCTGCTTAATATGAAGGGGTCGGCGCAGGGCATTCAGTCGGCGCGGCACTCGCTTATGACGGCGTTCTATTCGGCGCGCATAAACGCCCTCACGAAGCAGACGCCCGTCATGGTTATCATAAACCGCGGCAACGACATCACTCTGCGCTTGCGCCAAGTGGGCATAATTTATCAGGCAAAGCGCGACGACACGCCCCTTGGGTGGTCGGCAATCGACGAGGGGTTTGTAATGCCCGAAGGCGTCTTCTTTGTTCCGCCCGAGGAGGATTTCGACCAGTTCGTGAAGACGGGCAAGGACGTCGGCCGCGACGAAATTTTTTACAGCACTTTTAACGATATCTACTCTGGCACGAACAGCCGCATTTCGATTGCGGAGTTCCCGAGCATAAATCCGCAGCCGATATCGACGGGTTCGGGCGACTGGTATTGTTATCAGTTCTCGCCCGACGGACTTTCGATGAACCCGGGGGCGTATGTAATGCTCGCGATGGGGCGTCAGAACAATGCGGGAATTTTCACGATAGACAACCCGATGACGCAGCTGGGGTTTGTGGTTAGACGCCTCGGGCACACTGTCGCGTTCTCGGGCTATGACGAAATGGAAGAGGTTATAAAAAAATAATTACGCTTGACGCCCTATGCAAACTACTCACGCAAAATTTAACGGAAAACGCGGCGGCTTTACTCTTGTTGAGGTAATGCTTGCCGTAGGCGTTATCGCTATTTCGATAACGGCAATGGTGGGGTTGCTCGCCTCGATTACGGCAAGTTTGAATGTCAGTCGCCACCAAAACAAGGCGATGATGTTGATTGCCAATGTGGACACGCAGCTTCAAATGGAGTCGTTCGATAAGGTTTACAGGTGGGTTCAGAATCCCTCGACGCCATACATAATCTTTTTCTGGGACGAATACCAGAATCCCGACGACCCCGACAACACGAGTCTGACAACGCTTTCCTCGGAGCTTGTGGGCAATCCGAAAGAGCCGCCGTCTTCGACGCGTCTTGCAAACGGCGAAGGCGACGTTTACAGAGTGGTGGTTTCGCTTTATCAGAACGGGTTGAAGGGATCGCGCATAGAGATAGACTCGATGGCGAGCTACTCGGGCGGCGGGCTGCCCGGCTCGCCGGACTCCTACGCGCTCAGCTACATTCCGATTAAGGTCGATATCTACGCCGAGCCGCGCAGCGACATTACCCGCGACGAAGGGCGCAAGGAAATCAACGAGCAACGCCTTGTTTACAGCGATATTCTGATGAAACTCCGCTAAAAACGAATATGACGAATATGAAAAGAAGAGCTTTTACCCTCGTCGAAATTATGGCGGCAAGTGCCATAATGACGATTATCGTTCTCGGTGTATTATCGATAACGACAAATATTTTGAAAACATACAACAAGGCTTCGGGGCAACTTCAAAATTATTTCGATGCGAACATAATCGGCAACATCATCTCCGACGACCTCGAAAGCATTGTGGTAAAGCGCGACGGCAGGGCGTGGTTGCAGGTTGCGTATCCGACGGACGTGGGGCTTTTGACGGGCAGGTCGTTCCACGATACGTCGCCAATGCGTCCGCCCGTGTTGATGTTTTATGCATCTACTTCGCTGCGTCCGCGCTACACGAAGGAAAATACGAATTTCGACCTCACGGGCAAGGGTTCGGAAAGTGTGATGATTCCGGGCAGTTTGTGCGCAATCAAATACCAACTCGCGCTCAAAAGTCCGTTTATGAAATCGCGCGGCGAGGCTGGCGACGAAAATCAATACAACGCGTTCTACGGGCTTTACCGCGCGGTAATCGATCCGCGTTCGACGGTGCTTGAAAATATGGGGCGCGACAAGCAGGGCTACACGGAAAATCCCGATACGGAGACCTACCGAAACGCGCTCGAAGTCAACGTTTGGAACGGCACGTCTTCGGTGGTGGACGAACTGGGCGAGGAGGTTTCGGGGGTGAATCTCAAAACGTGGTCGCTCGCGCCCGAGAATTTGCTTTGCTCGAATGTGGTGGACTTTCGCATAACGTTTGCGGTTATGTATGAGAACACGACGGACAAGTCGCAGGACGCGCCGAAGTATAAAATTGCATACATTCCCGCGGGCACGCCGCTTACAATCGGCCCGAGAATTTTGGCAAACGAGGCCTACGAAATTACGCAGAGCGGCGGTCATATGAATGTGGACACGAATTCGGAGGAGTTCAGGGGCGGCTTTATAACTTTTGCGGACGTTTCGATGACGTTCCTTTCGGACGCGGGCGCAAAGCAAATGCAGGGCCTTATGCGCGGCGGCAAGCTTACGGAAGACGATTTCAAGCGCATTGTTTTGCAGCACGGCAACACGGTTGTGCGCCGCGTGAAATTTATGTCGCAATCGATAGACTAACATTTTTTTTTGATATGAAACTTTCTCAGGAGCAAATAGACGCGGTCCGCGAATGGGTCGCGCAGGATGCGGGCATTTCGGAAGTCCAGAAACGCCTTGTTGAAAAATTCGGCGTAAATATGACTTATATGGACGTCCGCTTTTTAATTGACGACATCGGCGCGGAGCTTCACGACAAGCCCGAGCCGAAGCCCGCGGCGGATTCCTCCGTTGCCGAGCAGCACTCGGCGAATGTTGGCGGCGATGACGCCGAAAATGGTGCTGAAAGTATGGCGGGTTCCGACGGCACGGCGGGGGCTGATGCAGATGCCGCGCAGTCCGGCGCGGGTTCGGTGAAGGTTTCGCTGAGTCCGATTCAACGCCCCGGAACGCTCGCGGGCGGCGATGTTGTGTTCTCGGACGGGGAGAAGGCGGAATGGTTTGTCGACCAAATGGGCAGGCTTTCGCTTTCGGCGCAGACGCAAGGGTATCGTCCGTCGCAATCGGACATCATTGAATTCCAGACGCAGCTTCAAAATCTCCTCTCGTAATTAGGGGTAAGGCTGGCGGTTGGTCGGTGCGTTTTTTTGTATGTCGGCTGGCTTGGGTCGGTCGGGCTGTTTAGTTGGTTTTGCTGGTCGCCTTGCGGGTTGGTTGTTATTTTCTCCGCGAGTGTGTTTTTTTATCTCTGTGTTGGGACGTGCCGAAGTTATGCAAAAAAGGCTTCCCGTGTGGGAAGCTTTTTTGTTTTGGTTTGTTCTCTATTTTTAAAGGAGGGGGCCGCTTATTTTATTGGCAGGTTATGGCGACTTTGATTCCCTTCATTGCAACGTTTGTTTCGAGAGCCTCAGCGATTTTTTCAAGCGGGAATTTATGCGAAACGAGTTTTTCGACGGGCAAGCCGATTCCGACGGCGCGTTTGAGGAAATTGAATGTTGTGGGGTAATCCTGCGGGGTATAGACCCATGAGCCCACGAGCGAGATTTCCTTGTTGCATATGTCGAAGTGGTGGTTTATTTGCGAGTCGCCGCCGTCCATGAAGAAGCCGACCTCGCACATTCCGCCGCCGCGCTTTACGAATTTCCACGCGCCCGCCGCCGCCTTTGCCGCGCCCGTGCACTGGAAGACAAAATCCGCGCCCGCGCCGCCCTGTGTGGCTGCCCTGACGGCTTTCAGCTCTTCGTCGAACGATGCGTATTTGGTGAAGTTGAATGTTTCGGAAACGCCGAGTGTTTTGGCGATTTCGAGACGGGCGTCGTTGCCGTCGACGGCCATTATGTTTTCGATGCCGAGGGTGCGCAAGACGGATATGACGAGCAAGCCGATGGGCCCGCAACCCTGAACGAGAACTTTTGTGTCGAAGCGCAAGAGCCCCGTTGTTTTGGCGCGTTCTACGGCGTGGACAGCGACTGCCGAAGGCTCGACGAGAATGCGCATATCTTCCGACAAGTCGCTGACGTTGAAGAAGGTCGAGTTTTTGCGGATTACGATATACTGTCCGAAATAGCCGTTTAGATGAATGTCGTCGTCGGGCATAAGGCCGTAGATTCCGCAATTTTCGCAGAGGTTTGTGCGCGCGGGAGTCATTTTACAGACGTCGCACTCGCCGCAGGGGATTATGCAGGTGACGATTTTATCGCCGAGCTTGACGGGTTTGCCCGCGAAATCCTTCTTGATATTTTTGCCGATTTTGACGATTTCGCCCGTGCCTTCGTGTCCGAGCACGACGGGGCAGAGTTTGAAGGGGTCGCGCATATATTCGTGTCCGTCGGTTCCGCAAATGCCGCAGGCTTCGACTTTCACAAGCATTTCGTCGTCGCCGATTTCGGGAATGTCGTATTCGCGCAGTTCGAACTTTTTAGGAGCTACTAAAACAGCGGTTTTGGATTTCATAATGATTCTTTCGTTGATATTGGCGTTTGAAATATTCGAATAGAGGGAACTTAAATATGTCGGGGACGGTTTGTAAAGCTAAAAATCCAAACAAAATCAAGAAAATCTCAAATTATCGCGAGGCGAAATTTGTTGACGCGCGAGTCTGTAATATTGTAAAACTTTCGGAAAGATGGAGTGTCCGCGCGCGGGCGTCCCAAAAAGGCAGGGGCATAATGCAACCGAAAATCGGAGAACATACGAATTTTGCAAACGGCGCGGCGGTTGGCGGTGCGAGTGGCCGCTTGTGCGGACTCGGCGAAATTGTGCCAGTTTATATGTCGTGCGACGACAACTATGCAATTCATCTGTGTGTTGTTGTGGCTTCGATAGTTGCGAACACGTCTTCGCGTGTCCACTTCATCGTTCTGTATTTGAAGCTTTCGGATTCGAACAAGTCGCGCATTGCCGAAACCTGCGCGGGGCACAAGGTCGACTTTGTTTGTGTCGACGCAATAGCCTCCGACTTGGACGGGATTTCGTTCAAGTGTGCCCACATTTCGATTGCCGCGTGCTACCGCTATTTCATCCCGCGTCTGCCGTTCGACTACGACAAGGGCGTGTATCTGGACTGCGACGTAATCGTGCGCGGAGACATTCGCGGGCTTTTCGATTTCGACCTCGGGGACGCATACATTGCGGGGGCGGAGGATTTTATCAAGCCGTCGTATTTGAATCGGCTCGGATTGCGCCGATATTTTAATTCGGGCGTGCTTTTGCTCAACATTGAGCGCATGCGGCGCGAGAACATCGCCCCGCGTCTGCTGGCGGCGACTGTCGCAAACAGGGACAAATTCCGCTATCTCGATCAGGACGTGCTCAACACTTTGCTCGGGGCGGAATCGAAGTTTCTTCCCGTTAAGTGGGGGGCGGTGTCTTCGATTTTCAGGAAGCGCGAGGTTTCCGAATTTGTCGCGCCCGCCGAAATCGCCGAAGCCGTGCGCGACCCGCAGATTCTGCATTTTACGGGCCCCGACAAGCCGTGGATTATTCCGCGCGGAATTTTGGCTCACCCGTGGACGCCCGCCTATTTTTACTATCTGCGCCGCACGCCGTTTGCCGGCGAGGAGGCGCGGATTTGCGGGCGGTTTAATCCGATGCGGCGGTTTTTCTGGTATTTGAGCCGCCACCCGCTGTTTTTTATGCGTCCGCAGTTTTTCAAGATGCGTCTGCTTTATGCAAAGAACAGGGCTTTTTATGAAAACGGAGTGCCGCGCGGCGGCGCGTAGAAGGCGGAATTTTTTGCGCGGGGCGGGATTTCCCGTTTCGGCATATCGGATAAAAACAAACATTTTACCATTCTCTCTATTTAATGCAAATGAAAACTAATTTGGTGAAGAAATCGCTTTTTCTCGACGCGATTACGGTTGCGGTTCTTGCGGTCATTTTCGGCGCGGGGCGCGCGGCGATGCTTGCGGCGTTCAACGTGTCGGACGCGAAGCCCGACTTTCTCTGGGCGTGGACGTCGTTCCGCTTCGACGCGCTCATAACCACGTACATGATGTTGCCGAGCGTGGTTTTGTCGGTTGCCGGCATCGTGCTAAACCGCGATTTTTCGCGCGCAAAGACGGTTTATGCATCCGTGCTTGTCGTGCTTTCGGCGGTTGTCTGCATTGTGGATTTCTATTTTTTCCGCGAATACAAGACGCAGTTTAATTTTTGGATTTGGGGGATTTTCCGCAACGACGTACTCGCGATTTTCGCCGAAATCTGGCGCAGCTATCCGGTTGTTTCGGCTGCGCTGATTGCCGCAGTTTGGGCGTATGCGGTGAAGTTTGCGTTTTCGCGCGCGGAGCGTTTTGCCGACGGGTTTTTCGCGTCGGGCAAAAGTTCGGTTGCGGTTCGCGCGGGCGCGGTCGTTTTGTATGTAGGGCTTATGGTTGTGGGTTTCAGGGGGCTGAGTTTTTCGCACTCGCCGCTGAGGGCGGCGCACGCGTCGGTCGGTAATTCGACGTTCCTGAACAATCTGGTGCCGAATCCGTTTTACTGCCTGCGTATGGAGGTCGAAAATGCGTTGAAATCGCGGCTGTCGGGCGGCTTGTCTTCGTTCGGTGCGACAACGGACGACATTCGCCCGTTCGTGAGGGAGCTTTTCAAAAGCGACTGCGACGACATTTGCGACGCTCTTACGAAGCGTGTGCAACGCGGTGTCGACGGCAAAAAACCCTCGCGCATTTTTCTGATTTTCGGCGAGTCTAATTCGGCGTGGCCCATTTGGGACGACTATGCCGCCATGAATCTCGCCCCAGAACAGCGCGTTTTGGCGCGCGGCGGCTATGCGTGTCTGCGGGCGTTGCCCTCGGGCGGGGGAACGCTGCGCTCGATACAGTTTATCGCCTCGGGAATTCCGTATACGGGACTTGACTTCGACGCCCAATTCGCGCTCGAAAACAAATTCGCCATTCCGTATCAGCTGCACAAACTCGGCTATAAGAGTGCGTTCTACTATGCGGGCCCCTCGAATTGGAACGGGGTCGGGCCGTTTATGCGCAAGCAGGGGTTCGACGAAGTCTTCGGTTCGGAACATCTCGACGGCAAGGTTCTCTACACAGAATGGGGAATGCACGATACCGATATGTTCGACGCGATTCTCAAAAAAGGCGTTCCCGAAAATACGTTCAATTTGATTCTGACGATTTCCAACCACCCGCCCTACAATATCGACCTAAAAGCCGAAGGCTGCCGCGCCCCGCTTGCGACCGAAAACGAAGTCAAGCTTTATCACAACTGGTTTGCGGATCTCGCAATAGGGCGTTTTGTCCGAGCCGCGTTAGAAAAATATCCCGACGCGGTTTTCATAATCACGGGCGACCATCCGTCGCGCATAATTCCGGAAAATACGCAGATGAATCCGCTTTTCGACATTTGTGTGCCGATAATTTTCTACGGCGCGGCGGTCGAAAAAACGCTCGGATGCGGCAGCCCCGACGGCGCGTCTCAGCTCGATATCATGCCGACGCTGCTTGAAATTGTCGCCCCGCGCGGATTCGAATATGTCTCGTTCGGAACGCCGATGTCCGCACCGAAGACGTCGCCGAAAGCGAGTGTTTATGCAGTTTACGACGGCGGAAAGTTCTTCAACGTATCCCACAGAGACTTCCCTCCGAGACTCGCGGATTTCAGGCGCAAGCTTTTTGCGGTGGCGCATTATCTGAAAACAAAGGGTAGTGTTTTGCCCGCGGTTCAGGTGTCGGAGCGGAACGCTTCGGGGTCGGAAAGCGGGGGGTGTAATATTAAATAATATTTCTGAAACCCATAATGAGATACGAAATATGAAAAATAATTCAACGGGGATGGCGCATTTTTTCAAGGCTTTCGGCTATTCAATCGATGGGCTTAAATGGATTTGGGCGCGTGAAACTGCGTTCAGGCACGACGTCTATTTTTGCGTATTCTGTCTCGCGGTCGCGTTCGTCGCGGCTGGGTTTAATCCTTTGGCGGTCGGGGCGGTAGTGTTTTCGTGCGCGTTTTTGCTCGTGGCGGAAGTGCTAAATTCGGCGGTCGAATGTGTTGTAGACATAGTTTCGCCCGAGTTCGACAAATATGCGAAAGCCGCTAAGGATATGGGCAGTTTCGCCGTTTTCATAGCCGTGGTGAATCTGTCGTGGCAGACGCTGGCGGCGTTGTTCGCGGCGATTTCTTAACACAATTTAATCTTCAAAGAAAGGCTGTAATATGAACGAAGTTTTGAAAAACATAATCGAACGCAGGAGTATCCGCAAATTTAAGTCGACTCCCGTGGCGCGGGAGTTGCTTGAAGAAATTGCTCGGGCGGGGCTTTATGCGGCAAGCGCGATGGGCGGGCAGAGGTCTGTGATTGTCGAAGTCTCGAACCGCGAACTGCGCGACAGGATTTCGGAAATGAACCGCCGCATTGGCGGCTGGCAGCAGGGGTTCGACCCGTTTTACGGCGCGCCCGCGATGTTGATAGTCCTTGCGGAAAAGGATTGCGCAAACCGCGTCTATGACGGAAGTCTGGTTATGGGAAATCTTATGCTTGCCGCACACTCGCTCGGGCTTGGCAGCTGCTGGATTCACCGCGCGAAGGAGGAATTCGAGACGTCCGAGGGGCGCGAAATTTTGCGTTCTATCGGAATCGAGGGCGAATATGAGGGAATCGGGCACTGCGCCATCGGCTATGTCGACGGCGAGTATCCACAAGTTCCCCCGCGCAAGCCGAACCGTTTTTTTTCGGCGCGTTAATTGCCGCGGGTTTGGAGTTGGCGCGGTCGTGCGGGGAATCGGGGTTTGTTGGAGATGTCGAATGATGTTACATTGGGGCAATGGCTCGCGCTTGCGGGTATGACGGTTTCGGCGTTCGTATTCAATACGTCGGAATTTATGCCGATAGGGTTGCTTACGGACATAGCCGCAGATTTCCGCATAAGCGAAGCGCGGGCGGGTTTTGTGATAACAATTTACGCGTGGGCGGTTATGCTGCTTTCGCTGCCGCTTATGGTGCTTGCCTCGCGCATTGATTTGCGGAGACTGTTGCTGGGGGTTGTGATTCTCTTCGGCGTGTGTCAGGTGTTGTCGGCGGTGTCGCCGTCGTTTTTTATGCTGACGTGTTCGCGCGTCGGGGTTGCGTGTGCGCACGCGGTATTTTGGTCGATTGCGACCCCTATGGCGGTGCGCGTCGTGCCCGAAAGGCACAGGCCTCTTGCCATGGGCATGATTATTACGGGGACGTCGGTTGCGATGATTTTCGGGCTGCCGCTCGGCCGCGCGGTCGGCCTTTATGTCGGCTGGCGTGCGACGTTTTTGTCGATAGCCTGTGTCGCGTTTTCGGCGGCGGTGTATCTGTTTTTCGTTATGCCGAAGGTTGTCGGAGGTGTTCCGTTCAGGTTCAGGCAGGTTCCCGAGCTTTTCAAAAACAGAATGCTCGTGGCGGTTTTTGCGATGTCGCTTTCGGTGTCGGCTGCGTATTATACGGCGTATAGCTACATTGAGCCGTTTCTCAAACAGGTCGCGGAGATGTCCGAGGACGGGATAACCGCGACGCTCTCGCTTTTCGGCGCGTCGGGGCTTGTGGGCGGGCTTCTCTTTTCGCGCTACTATGAGCGCAACCGCGGAAGGTTTGCGGTGTGTATGACTTCCATTGTAGCGGCCGCCCTTTTATTGTTGTATCCGGTTTCGTTTGTTCCGTGGGCTGTGGTTGTGTTGTGCGCCTTTTGGGGAATGGCGGCAACTGCCTTCAATGTGGCGTTTCAGGCGGAGACAATCAGGGCGACTTCGGTGGGGGCAGCTACGGTTGCGATGTCGATATTTTCGGGGATTTTCAATCTCGGCATCGGCTGCGGAACGTGGCTTGGCGGCGAAGTCTGCGAGAGGGTTTCGATGTCGTGTATCGGTTTTGCGGGCGGTGTGATAGCCGTTTGCGCGGCGGTCTACTGCGCGAAAATCGTGGTGCCGCTTATGGGTATGCGGGCTGAAAAGTAGTAGTGGAGTGAGCAAAAAACGGCGTCGAATGACGCCGCTTTTTGTTGTCGCCCCGCGCGAATGGGCGGGGGCTGGTTTTTGATGTTTCGGGGTTCGGACTACGGCAGATATTCCTTGTTGTAGTCATAGAGGCTTCGCAGGTGGGCGTTTGCATCTTTGCAGTTAGCAGACGCCATTTTGTCCTGATTATAATGGAGTTTTTCGCCCTGAAAGTTGGGCGAAATCATCGAAAACAGGCACATTTCGGTGAAGGGGGCAACGGCTGCCTCTCCGCGTCCGCCGACGCCGATGATTGCGACGTTGAGCCTTTCGTTAGCGCCCTTTGCCATGACTGTTTTACACGGGGCAACATCATCGGCGCGTCTGCCGCCAACGAGCCCTTTGTGAAATCTCCTCTTTGTTTTTGCGGGCAGGACGTTTTTTTTTTTTTTTTTTGAAAAATTTTCGGAAAAATCTTGACAAGGCGCGGGGAAGGGGAATTAATAAGCATATCATCTGATGATATGATGTTGCCTGCCGCGCGGCGTCAGCCCCCTCCGAAAGCGTTTTTTTTAGACGCGGTTGGTAGGGCGGTCGATTTTGTCGAGGCGCGCGTTTTGCGGGGCGGCGCGGTATCGGACGGTGTATGGTGTGAAATGAAAGAGGCAATGAAAGTCGAAAAGAAATCGCTTGCCGGCGAGGTTTCGGATTTAATCCGAAGCAGAATCGCGTCGGGAGAGATGCCTGTGGGCGCGAAGCTTCCGCCCGAAAAGGAGCTTTCCGACATTTACGGCGTGGGGCGTTCGACTATACGCGAGGCCGTCAGCGTGCTTTCGAATATAGGGCTTTTGCGCGTAATGCAGGGGCGGGGGACGTTTGTGGTGTCGCAACACGCGACGAACGAGCCTATCGCCCAGCGTCTCAAACGCGCCCAAAGCTGCGACTTGGACGAAATTCGCCAGATTCTAGAAATGAAAATCGCCGAAAAGGCTGCACAAAAGCGCACAAAGAGGGACTTGAAAAACATCGAGGCGCGGCTTGCCGAAATCGACGCGGCAAATGCGTCGGGAGACTTGGAGAAGAGCATTGATGCCGACATCAAGTTCCATACGGCTCTTGCGGAGGCGTCGCACAACGAGATACTGCTCGAATTTTACGGGCTTGCGTCGGAGCACTTGCGCAAGTGGTATGCGCGCATTTACAAGTCGTCCGAAATTTTCGGCTCGGCTTTCGGACTGCACCGCGAGCTTGTGGAGATCATAAGGAGGGGCGACAGCGCAGGCGCGTGGAGGGTCGCCGAGGAAATCATAAAACACGGACGGACTTGATTTTTAATTTTGAATAGTAATTTTTATCGAAATTTAATAAAATAAAGCGTTTTTTTATTTTTTCAATATCTAAACAAAATCAAAACACGAAAGGAAAATATTATGGCTAATTATTTTAATACACTGCCGTTGAGGGAAAAGCTCAGGCAGCTCAACCAGGCCCAGCTTATGGACCGCTCGGAATTCGACGGCGGTGTCGAGGCGCTCAAAGGCAAGAAAATCGTAATCGTGGGCTGCGGCGCGCAGGGGCTCAATCAGGGTCTTAATTTGCGCGACAGCGGCTTGGATATTTCCTATGCGCTGCGTCAGTCGGCTATCGACGAAAAGCGCGCGTCGTGGAAGAATGCGACGGGCAACAATTTCAAGGTCGGCACTTATGACGAACTCATTCCGACTGCCGACTTGGTTATCAACCTCACGCCCGACAAGCAGCACTCGAATGTGATTTCGGCGGTCATGCCGCTTATGAAGCAGAACTCGGCGTTGTCGTATTCGCACGGCTTTAACATTGTCGAAGAGGGCATGCAAATCCGCAAGGACATCACGGTGATTATGGTCGCCCCGAAGGGCCCCGGCACGGAAGTTCGCGCCGAGTATTTGCGCGGCTTCGGCGTTCCCGCGCTCGCGGCTGTCCATCCAGAAAACGATCCCGAAGGCAAGGGCTGGGCTTATGCGAAAGCCTACTGTGTGGGGCTGGGCGCGAACAAGGCAGGCGTGTTGAAGTCGTCGTTCGTGGCGGAAGTGAAATCGGACCTCATGGGCGAACAGACGATTCTTTGCGGTCTGTTGCAGACTGCCACGATTTTGTGCTTCGACAAAATGGTCGAAAACGGCATCAATCCCTCGTATGCGGCAAAGCTCGGCCAATACGGCATCGAGGTTATCACCGAAGCTTTGAAGCACGGCGGCATTACGGGCATGCTCGACAGGCTTTCGAACCCCGCCAAAATCAAGGCCTACGAGTTGGCGCAGGAGCTTAAAGGCATTATGCGTCCGCTTTTCCGCAAGCATCAGGACGACATTATGTCGGGCGAATTCAGCTCCACAATGATGGAAGACTGGCGCAACGGCGACGCAAAGCTTTTGAAATGGCGCGAAGAAACGGGCAAGACCGCTTTCGAGCAGACGCCCGCGGGCGATATGAAGATTTCCGAGCAGGAATACTTCGACAACTATCTGCTGCTTTCGGCGTTCATTGTGGCGGGCATTGAGCTCGCGTTCGAAACGATGTGCGAAGCGGGCATTCAGCCGCCGTCGGCATACTACGAATCGCTGCACGAAACTCCGCTTATTGCCAACACCATTGCGCGCAGGAAGCTCTACGAAATGAACCGAGTAATTTCTGACACCGCCGAATACGGCAACTATCTTTTCTATAACGCCTGCAAGCCGCTGCTCGCCGACTTTATGAAGAAGATTACGCCGGAACTTTGCGGCAAAAACTTCAACGAAGGCAAAGACGGTTCGGTCGACAACGTCCAGCTTGTCCACGTCAACGAGGCTATCCGCAACCACCCCGTCGAAATTGTCGGCATAAAGCTGCGCAAGTATATGACGGCAATGCGCCCGATTAAGACGCTTTAATCGAGTTGCGCAAACTCGCGGCGGGGGAGAGGTTTTCCTCCGCCGCAACTTTTTTATGTCTGATTTTTTTTAGAGATGGAACTTGTATCGGTAGAATCTTTGCAAATCCGCTATGGCGCGAAAACGGTGTTCGACGGGCTTGACTGGAAAATTTCCCGCGGCGAAAACTGGGTTGTCTCGGGCGGGAGCGGAACGGGGAAATCGTGTCTGTTGAAGGCTATTGCGGGCAAAACGGAAATTGCGGGCGGGCGGATTTCGGCGGATTTTGGCGATGATTGCGGTTGTCGCGAAAAGATATTTTATGTTGATAATTGGTATAAGTTCACAAATCTTGAAGGCGACAGAAATTTCTATTATCAGCAACGCTACAACTATCATGCCGAGCGCGACACGCTGACAGTTTACGGCGAGCTTGAAGTTTTCGGGCGCGAGCGCGGGCTCGATATTGCCGATGTCGAGCCGATTTTGGAGCGGTTAGGTTTTGCGAAATGCCGCGAGACGCAGTTAATAGAGCTTTCGAGCGGAGAGCACAAAAAGCTTCAACTTGTCCGTGCGTTGTGGCTCAAACCTCGGCTTCTGCTTTTGGACGACCCGTATACGGGGTTGGACGCGGCTTCGCGCAAGACGCTCAACGACATTGTCGACGAGGAATGCGCGGCGGGCACGACTGTCGTCATCGCAACGAACGACACCGAGCTGCCGAAATCAATCAACCGTTTCGCGAAAATTTCGGGAGGGAAAATTGTAGAAACCGACGGCGTTGCGGTTGATTCGCCCGAAGTTTCCGTTCCGAAAAAAACGGTTCCCTATTTTTTGCAGCAGTCGCCTGAAATTCCCTCCGAAACTTTTATAGAGGCGAACAATGTCTGTGTGCGCTATGGCGAAAAAATTATTTTGGACAACGTTTCCTGGACTGTCCGAGCGGGCGAAAAATGGCTCTTGCAGGGGCGCAATGGTTCGGGGAAATCAACGCTGCTGAGTCTTGTCTGCGGCGACAATCCGCAGGCTTACGGCAACGATATCCGCCTTTTCGGGAAGCTGCGCGGCAGCGGCGAGAGCATTTGGGACATCAAAAAGAAAATGGGCATAATTTCGCCCGAAATGCACTGGTATTTCGACCCGAACGCGACTGTGTGGAATTCCGTAGCGTCGGGGCTTTTGGATACGATGGGATGGTTTTTGGACGTGAGTTTTTCGGACAGTCAAAAAATCGAGCAGACTCTCGAATTTTTCGACTTGACTGCCGAGAAAAACATTTTGCTAAACGAGCTTCCTCTCGGGAAGCAGCGAATGGCGTTGCTTGCGCGGACGGTTGTGAAAAATCCGCCATTGTTGATACTCGACGAGCCGTGCCAAGGGCTTGATAGCGCGCAAACAAACCGCTTTAACGCCGCCCTCGACGAGCTGAGTCAATACGGCAAAACAATAATCTATGTGGGGCATTACGAAACGCGTCTGCCGAAATGTCTTACCCGCAAACTGGAACTCGAAAAAGGGCGCGTCAAAACGATGATATAATAAAAATATTGTAAGTTTTTTTAATAAGCCTATTCTTATAAGGCGTTAGTTTTATTGCATCGGGAGATGTTGTCGCTTTAATGTTTTGACTTTACAACAAAGTGTTCTTTTTTAGATTCAACAACCACTACGCCAAATGTAGACGCGTGTTTTGACTTTACAACAAAGTGTTCTTTTTTAGATTGCATACGACAGCGACACAATGGAGACGTTTGTTTTGACTTTACAACGAAGTGTTCTTTTTTAGATTCAAAGCGTCTGCAAGCCGTCGGCGCGGCGGTTTTGACTTTACAACGAAGTGTTCTTTTTTAGATTCGCCTCGTCTACGAGTATATCAGCGAGAAGTTTTGACTTTACAACGAAGTGTTCTTTTTTAGATTTTCGGCGGATTTGGAACTCGAAAAACACTTGTTTTGACTTTACAACGAAGTGTTCTTTTTTAGATTTATGGAAAAATTGTCCAAGTTAACCCCCTTGTTTTGACTTTACAACGAAGTGTTCTTTTTTAGATTCGAGCTGCAAAAGATAGCCGCCGAGGGCTTGTTTTGACTTTACAACGAAGTGTTCTTTTTTAGATTTTATTTGCAGAAATTAAACTCCAACGGCAAGTTTTGACTTTACAACGAAGTGTTCTTTTTTAGATTCGCTTTTTTTTTGGGCGCAGAGTCGTCGTCGTTTTGACTTTACAACGAAGTGTTCTTTTTTAGATTCGGTCTTCGAGCGGCTCGACGCGCTCGTTTGTTTTGACTTTACAACGAAGTGTTCTTTTTTAGATTCCGGGACCCGAACGGGAACATCAAACCGAAGTTTTGACTTTACAACGAAGTGTTCTTTTTTAGATTAGTCGGCCGCGAAAAAACCGCGTCGCCGCGTTTTGACTTTACAACGAAGTGTTCTTTTTTAGATTCAGACGACCGAAATTTTGTGCAGTTCGAGGGTTTTGACTTTACAACGAAGTGTTCTTTTTTAGATTGTTGGGCGACACAACGCGGTTGAAATGTTTGTTTTGACTTTACAACGAAGTGTTCTTTTTTAGATTTCCCGCGTGCACATCTGCGCTCGCGAGTTTGTTTTGACTTTACAACGAAGTGTTCTTTTTTAGATTAGCGGTTGATACGCGCGTATTCATCGATATGTTTTGACTTTACAACGAAGTGTTCTTTTTTAGATTCAAAACGCAATACGCTCGACAACTGAAACCGGTTTTGACTTTACAACGAAGTGTTCTTTTTTAGATTATGCTTGACGCAATTTATTTTGTGTTAGACGATTATCATACTTTTTAGTTGTAAAGTCTTAACTGATTTTGCCGAATTTTAAGCTCTACGTAGTACCTTGGAATTCGGCATATTTTTTATTTTTTCAAAAAAGCAGGAAGTTATTGTCTTTTTTGTCGACATCGTATTTCGGCGGTTCTTTCGGATAGAGTTCCCCGTTATGTTCCGTAAAAAATTCGATTTGTTCGGGGACTTTTTCGAGTTTTTTTGGGCGTCGGCACACAAATTTGCTTGTAGCCCATTGCTTGTCCGTAAAGAACAGAAGTCGAATGTCTCCCGTTGTGGGCGCGTATGATTTTACGCGTTCGTAATACTTTTTCATCCGCTCCATGGAAACGCACGGCCTTGAATAGACGGAATACTGAATCATTATGAAGCCGTCGTCGAGTAGGGCGTTTCTGAAACGGGTGGCCTCTTTGCGTTCTTCGTCCAGCAAAACGGGCAGGTCGAACATCGCCATTAACCAGCCCATTCTAAACGGACTCCTTTTTCTGATTTCGCGCGGCATTTGCGTGGCGTGGTTGCGGTTTTTGTTTTACAGTTTCGGTGTCCATAATTCTTCGGAATTTTTGCGGCGGTATGTGTTTGCGAGCGTTTGGCAGAGGTAGTCGGGAGCGTCGCATAATTTCATCGAGACGATTCCCTTTTTGATGCGTCTATCCCGCAAAAATTTTCCGAAAAATACCGCCCAATTCGAAACAGAAGTATCGTTTTTTGACGTCAGAAATTTGAACAGGGCGAAATCGACAAAAGCCCTGAACGGCTCGATTGCATCGTGGACAAGCGGCGTGTTTTTGTAATATGTTTTATGGTTTACTCCCAAGAGGGGGTTCAACCCTGCGACGATAACGGCGCGGTGTATTATTGCCGACATTATGCCGTAGCCGTAATTGAGCAGCATGTTTGTTTTTGAATCTTCGTTTTCGGGGTCGCGTCCGACGCCGTATTCGCCCAAAAGCGGAAAGTAGTGTTTCCAATACTCGCGGGCACAAAGCGACTCGTTTAGAGCCGAACCCGAAACCTGTGCCATTGCAAAGAGGCGGCAATCTTTGACTCCTGCGAGTTTTAGGCATTCGGCGTTATTGCGGACTTTTGCCGCGAGCAGCCGCCGCCAGATTGCGGCGTTCAGGTTTTTGTTTCCAGCCGATTGGTTCAGAACAACGCTTGTGTCATACGTTCTATTGTTGGGGATTGTTATGCCTACGGGTTTGAAATTTTTGCAATGGAGGATTACGGCGTCGCACTCGGCGAGAGCCGCGATTACGTTGCCGCTAATAGACACGGTTTCGTTTGCGAGCACGACCGCGCGCAAGTCCTCCAACGCGATTTTACCCAATATTCCGCCGTCTTTTTTACATACGAGCAAGCCGCGCTCGCGCGTGAGCTTGCACCCGTAATCCATAATGTGCAGAATATGATAGCTCATTATATTGTATTTGTTTCAACCCGCTTCATTCCCGCGTTCATTAGGTGTTGTATGCCTACTATTTTTATTATTCCGTTAGGGTCGGTTAATTTTGCCGACCCACTTGCCATTATCGTATTCGACTTATAAAAACCGGCTTTTAGTAAAAATTTTCCGTCTTTATCCGCAACGTCGTTCGGGATTTTTACGAGGCAGTTTGTGCGGAAGAACCCGCATATTTCCGCGCAATCGGGGTTGTTTTGCAGGTCGTCGAGAACTTTTGCCTTTGAAGCGTGTGCGTAAATCGGGGCCACGATATAACGGCCTTTTTTATTTTTCCAAATGAACTGGCCTTTATGCGAATCGCCTTTGCGGTATGCGCCGCAACCGTCCTTCGATAAATCCTTGTATTCTTCCGGATTCCCGATTTCGACGAGCACGCGCAGTAGGCGGGTGGGAGAGCCGTTTTTGGAGGGGATTGCGGCTTCGTATTTGCACCAATCCTCCCACTCGGGTTCGGTCGGTTCGGTTTTTGCGAAATCTTCAATCACGCGTTTTGAAACGGGATTTATGATGTCCTTTATGCGCTTGGTCAATGTGTCGAAATCGTATTTCGGGTTTTGTCCCTTGTATGCCAAATCGCGGACGTTGCATTTTTTTACGATTGTTTGCCTGCCGCCGATTACGCGTTTGGAATATATGGTTTGTTCGAGCTCGGGCTTTTTGATTGCGACTTTTGTCGGGACGACTTCCGCGAGATATTTGGCAAAGAAATTTCGGGCGTCGTCGCTTTCGGGATTTTTCGCGATTTCTTCGGGCAGGATATTTTTGCGCGACAGGGCTTTTTGGGCGTTTGATGTCGGCGCAAAGCAGATGCACATTGCGTCCAAAGCGTGGTGCTTTTTGTTGTCGCGGTTCTTTTCTTCGAAATTCTTCTCCTTGACGATTCTGTCCAAGAGAGGCAAGTCTTCCGATATTTCTTCGTTATGAAGAAGCCGGTTGAGTCCGTAGCGGCCGCGAATCATTGCCGTGGTGTTGCCCGAGACGGTCCAGACTTTTTTCTCGCCTTTGAGGCCTCCGAACTGGAAGCCGAAATGAATGCAGCAGATTTTCTGCGCGAGTTTCGAAATCCACGCGGTTTCGGCGAGGGCTGTGTATTTTTGCATGAGTTCTTCGGCATTCGGCGAAACGAGCAGTTTGCAGCGTTTCGCCCCGAGCGACTGCGTCAGGCTGCGGACGCGGTCGCAATAGCTTTCCCATTTTGTTTTGTCGGAGGAAAGCCACTCGAACGGCGTTCTGTCGCCCTTTTGTTTGTTCGTGTTTTCGTCGGTCAGAACGTAGTTGTACATCGCGTCCGCGCCGCCTCTGCTGCGCGGGAAAATGTGTTCTACTTCCAGATTTTCAAGTTCGGAAAGCGGCAGGGCGTTGTCGGTATAGACGCATCTGCCGCGCTGTTTTTTATACAGCTCGAATTTCAGCAGCATTTTTTTCGACGCGTATTTATTCCCGAATTCCGTGCGCTGCGAATCGAGCTCTTCGGCGAGTTTTTTCTTTTCTTCGAACCGCTTTTTTATGCCCTGCGACATTTCCTTTTTGGCTTTGCTGCCGAGGAAATCGTCGCGCACGAATTCGAGCACGATTTTATCGGGCGCGCCGAATTTGGATTCGAGCAGTTTGATTCGCTCGTAGAAGAACGCGAGGCGGTGGCGCACGATGGGGTCGTTTTGCGAGCCGATGAGTTTGTTTATTTTGTCGGCGCGTTCGCTTTCGCGGATGTTTGCGAAGTTGAACGTGTCGACGTCGGGGACGAAGATTCCGTTCCACGGAATGTCTTCCATGAGTTTTATGAACGCCAAGTCTTCGGCGACAAGCCCCCTGTTTTTGTCGGTGTTTTCGATTTTGCAGATTCGCGAGGCGTAGAATTCGGCGGGGCTTTTGCCCGAAAAAATCAGGTCGCGCAACAGGCGCATTGCGGGGCGCGAATACGACGCGCGGCCGCCCTCGCGGGGCTGTTCCACGCTCGACTGGTTTTCGTCCATAATTTCCGCGCCGATTGTTTTGAAGAATTTTTTCAGATTCGTTTTGTTTAGCGAGAATTTGTTTTGGCGGGCGAGTTCGAATGCGCGCAAAAATTCGTCGAAGGAAAGCGAATCGATTCCCGCGCCCCTGAAAAACCGCAAATTAAGCAGTTTTAGCGCGAGGGTTATTGTGTGCGGCAGAAAGTCGTCTTCGGTTTTACACTCTTTGAGGGGCTTGATTTTGCACACGTTAAGGCGCGGAATCAGTTTGCATTTGCCAATAATTCGATTGTCGAAGCGCGGCGTTTTTTGTCCGAGCGCGGTCCAATCGGAATCCGCCCCCCGTCTGAGTCCGAACTTGCGCCGAAGTTCGGGTTTATACGAGGCGTATGCCTCTTCTGCCTTGCCGAACATGATGAAATCCGCCTTGCCTTTGAGTTTCGGATACTGTTTTGCCGCGGCGTTTACAAGGGCGCGGAACTCCGCAATCACGGCGTTGCGCGGGACGACGTAGCCCTTTGCCTTTTCGGCGGTGTTGTCGATTCGGATTCCGACTTTGTCGGGATTTTCGGGCGACCACAAGCCCATTTTTGCGGCTTTGAAAAAGCAGGGAAAGTCGTATTTCTCGCGGTTTTCGACTTCCGCAAGAAGTTTGTCGAACTCGCGTTCGAAGAGGGCGAGTCGTTCGGCGTATGATTCGTCTTCGCCCGATTTTTTTGCGGAGTCGGACTTTCCCGAGCGTTTTGTTTCGGACGACTTGCCGTCTTCGTCGCCCCACGGAATTTGCGCGTCGTAGCCTCGGTTTTGTATCGCCGAATTCAAGGCCTTGAAAACCTGCCAGCTTTCGAGTTTTTCGCCGAGCAGAAGTTTGCATCTGAGCGCGATTGAATTGTAGCAGACGTTTTCTCCGTCGGCGGGGAATTCTCGTTCGAGCCGTCCGTCTCCGCGCGAAACGAGCTTCCAAGTCCCGTCGACGACGTCGACTTTGCGCCGCCCGAGAATTTCGATGTCCGCATCGGACAGGCATTTTTCAAGCCACATCTCGCGCGCCTTGTGCGCCTCGCGAGTGCGCCAAGCCCTCCGAGTTGCCGCCGCCGTTTTGATTTCGGCAAAATCTGCGTCGATTTCCATCGATAGGACGTGTTTAAATTCGTTTCCGACCCTCACGGCTTCGCCGAGCGAGCCCTTGCCGATGTCGAATCCCCAAACAGTTTCTTTTGTATGCATAATTCTCCGTTTCGTTGAAAGTTATTTTTAATCAACCTTAATGGAGAAATGTTAGTGGGAGGGTTCGCTTTTTTCAAGTTTTTATTAATTGCGCGGTCCGACACGGGGGCAAATGGTTTTTGCGGGTTTTTCCGCATCGGTGGCCGCGCTTTCCACGGGAGGCGGAAGAATTTGGTTCCGTAGAGTGGTTGCGCTTTATTCAGGCACAAAAAAACGGTGGCGCGCCTGGAGAGAGTCGAACTCCCAACCTTCTGATCCGTAGTCAGACGCTCTATCCAATTGAGCTACAGGCGCAACACCGTTTGTTTTAATAAGCTCACCACTGTGGCGATTTTTTCGCTCGATGCAAGCTTTTTTTTCTTTTTCGGCAAAAATTTTCTTTATTATTGCATTTTTAGTGTGGTGTTGTGTGTGGGGGCAGTGTATTGAGGGAATGTGGTGTTGAGGAAGGCGGAGTAGTATTGTGTTTAGGAATGAAGGGGTATGATGGAGGGGATATGGGTGGGCTCGAAAAGTGGCGGGTGGGGTGTATCGATAAATTTCTGTTGATTTGCGGGTGAATGTATGGTAGCCCTTGAACTATGAATTTTATCAGATTTAAACCGTTTTACTTCGGCAAGGTTTGGGGCGGAAGCAAACTCCGCGATTTTTTCGGGCGCGATGTGGGCGACATGGGGGAATCAATCGGCGAAAGTTGGGAGATTTCAGACCGTCCAGAAGCGGAATCGGTGGCAATCGGCGGGCGGTTCGACTCTATGACGCTTGCACAGATAATTGCCGCCGAGCCTCGCTACATCATGGGTGAAGGGTATGTTGCCGGGTCGCGTTTTCCCGTGCTTGTAAAATGGATTGATGCCGCTTACGCGCTGAGCATTCAGGTTCACCCGAGCGGCAATGCCGCCGCTGCGCTCGGTTCGGAGCGCAAGAATGAAAACTGGTTCGTTGCGCAAGCCGACTGCGGGGCGAAGTTGATTGCGGGGTTTAAAGGCGGTGTCGTGGCGGTTGACGAAAAAACGATTGCGAACCCCGACTGGCTTCGCGGGCATCTCAATGAAATTTCGGTTTCCGCGGGCGACTCGGTTTACATCGAAAGCGGGTGTGTGCACGCAATCGGCGCGGGGAATTTGATTCTCGAAATTCAGGAAAATTCAGACACGACGTATCGGCTTTATGACTGGGACAGGCTCGGGATTGACGGCAAGCCGCGCGAACTCCACATAAGGGAATCGGCTATGAGCATTGATTTGTCGGCGAAGCCCGAGTTAATCAGCACGGCTCGGGACTGTGAGCCGCGCATAATTTGCGACGCGCCCAGATTTACGATTGAGCATATGAAGCTTTCGGACGGGGAGGAGTTTAGGCTTGCGGCGTCGAAGGCGAAGCTTTTGGGGATTGTTTCGGGGGGGCTTGCGGACGCCGAAAACAATGCGGTTTCGGTTTCGGAAAACGTCCTAGTTCCCGCGGGCGAAAATGCGGTATTTACTGCGGTCGGCGGCTGCGAGCTTCTGCTTACAACTTTGAAATAAGACACACGTTAATGGACTATCAAAACGATACCAGAACCGTTTTCACGCTCGACGCGGGCGGGACAAACTATGTATTTGCCGCAGTGCGCGGGGGCAAAAAATTGGGCGAATCGATAACGCTGCCGTCGGAATCGGGCAGTCTCGAAAAGAGTGTGGGCAACATAAAGCGCGGCTTTAAAATGCTTGCCCGAAAGCTCGGCGAGAAGCCCGCGGCGATAAGTTTTGCGTTCCCCGGCCCCGCCGACTACACGCGCGGCGTGATTTTCAACATAGGCAACATTCCAGCGTTTGCCGACGGCGTTGCGCTCGGCGACATTCTTTCGGACGAATTCGGTGTGCCCGTATTTATCAACAACGACGGCGACCTTTTTGCGTATGGCGAGGCTATGGCGGGGGCTCTTGTCTGGATAAACTCGCATTTGGAGGCGGCGGGCAACCCGAAGCGGTATCGGAATCTTTTCGGCATAACGCTCGGAACGGGGCTTGGCGGCGGGTTTGTTGTCGACGGGCGTCTCTACACGGGCGACAACTCGAATGCCGCCGAAATCTGGCTTATGGCGAACAAGTCCAATCCCGGAAGTTTTGCCGAAGAGACTGCCTGCATACGCGCGGTTCAGAAGAACTACGCGAAGCTTGCGGGTATTGGCGACTACAAAAAATACTCGCCCAAGGACATTGAAGACATCGCGCTTGGCAAGATGTCGGGCGATGTTGCGGCGGCGCGGAGAGCCTATGAAATTATGGGCGAAAATCTCGGCGACGTTCTCGCGGAGATAGTCTGCATTGTAGACTGTCCGATTGTCATAGGCGGAGGGCTTTCATACGGGCACGGGCTTTTTATGGACGCGCTTGTGGCGCGAATGGGCGGGTTTGTCCGCAATGGAGAGGGCAAAAGGTTTCCGCGCATTGTGCAGAAGGTTTTCAATCTCGAATCGGAGTCGGGGCTGGCGGCGTTTGCCGAAGGCGGAATGAAGAATGTCCGCGTTTTGGGTTCGGACAGGGTTGTGGTTTCGAATTTCGAGAAGCGCGTGGGCATTTGTGTTTCGAAACTCGGAACGAGCAATGCGGTGTCGGTGGGGGCGTATGTTTTCGCGCTCAACGAGCTTGCCAAAAGGCGAAAAGGCTGATTCTTGTGCGAACAAAAATTTCGAAAAACAATCAAAATAAAAACTGTATATTATATGAAGAAGATTATAGCAATGGTTGCCGTCGCGGCGGCATTGTGCGGGTGCAATCCCGACAGGTTTGCGGCGAACTCGAAATCGGAGCGCGTGTCGGTGGGCGACAAAATCGCTCTCGACTGGCGTTTGGGGTGGTCGAAATCGGCGGACGGAAAGTGTGACGAATTCATACCCGCGACTGTCCCGGGGTCGGCGCAGCTCGACATAGCGAAGGCGAAAAACTATCCCGACTACCGTTTCGGCACGAATGCCGACCAATTCCGCTGGACGGAAGACGTGTTCTTCACATACAGGACGGTTTTCGACAAGCCTCTGCTTTCGCGCGGTCAGCGTCTTGTTTTAAACGGCAAGGGCATTGACTACAAGTATGCGGTTTTGCTTAATGGCCAGAAAATCCATGCGTATGAGGGTATGTTCAAGGGGTTTCAGCTGGACATCACCGACCAGCTCAAAGCATCGGGCAATGTCTTGGAAATCCGCATAAATCCCGTGCCGAAGGCGTTCCCCGAAAAAAAATTCGGGTTTCACTCGTATAGGACAAACGCCTCGAAATCGGCAAAGCCCGCGGTCAGCTACGGTTGGGACTGGCACCCGCGTCTGATTCCCTCGGGCGTTTGGGACGACCTCAATCTCGAAGTGCGCAATGCCTCGAATTTGACATACAGCGCGCTTTTATACAAAATGGGCGACGACCTCAAAAGCGCGAATCTCACGCTCGAACTTGAAGGCGAAAACATCAAGGGCTGCACGTATTTTTGGGAGCTGCTCGATATGGACGGCAAATGCGCCGTTCAGCAGAGCGGGGCAATCGACGCCGACAGTGTTTCGATTGACGAAGGCGCGTTTATGAACCCCGAGCTTTGGTGGACCCACGACCACGGCAAGCCCTATCTCTACACGTTCAAGCTGACGTTGCTTTCGCCCGAAGGCAAAAAGCTCGAAACGCGCTCGGAGAAGGTCGGGTTCCGCCGCGTTCGTCTTGTTATGAATGAGGGGGCGTGGGAGAAGCCTCAGGCGTTCCCCGTCAACCAATGCGCCGAAGCTCCGATGCAGATTGAGCTTAACGGCAAGCGGATTTTCGCGAAAGGCTCGAACTGGGCGAACCCCGAAGTTTTCTTTTCGGAGCTTGACCGCGCCCGCTACGAGCCGCTTGTGAAGTTTGCCAAAGACGCGCACTTCAACATTTTCCGCATTTGGGGCGGGGCTATTGTAAACAAGGACAGCTTTTTCGACCTCTGCAACGAATACGGCATTTTGGTCTGGCAGGAATTTCCGCTGGCGTGCAACTATTATCCCGACGACCCGTCTTATGTGTCGGTTCTGAAATCCGAGGCTGAGGCGATTGTAAAGCGAATCCGCAAAAATCCGTGCATTGCGATTTGGGGCGGGGGCAACGAGCTTTTCTGCTCGTGGTCGAGAATGTCGCCGCAATCGATTCCGCTTAGAATGCTGAATGCGGTCTGTTTGGAGCTTGACGGCGGGACGCCGTTTATGTATACGTCTCCGCTCAACGGGGTGGGGCACGGGCAATATTTCTTTGTCCACAGAGGGGGCGACGCGTTCAAAATCTTCTCGAAATGCGATATGGTTGCGTATACGGAATTCGGCGTGAATGGGATAGCCTCGCTTGCCGCGCTCAAAAGCTGCATTCCCGAAAAGGAACTTTGGCCGATAGAGCACACGCCCAGTTGGGAAGCGCACCACGCGTTTATGGTGTTCGACAAATACGGCTGGCTGAGAGCCTCGATTGTCGAGAAATTCTGCGGCAAGGCGAAGTCGCTTGAAGACCTGATTGAAAAGAGTCAGTTTATGCAGGCGCAGGGCTACAAGGCGTTGTTCGAGGAAGCCCGCCGCCAAAAGCCGCACTGTTCAATGGCGGTAAACTGGGACTACAACGAAGCCTGGCCAGCCGCCGCGGGCAATGCGCTTGTCGAGTATCCCGCAACGCCAAAACCCGCGTTCTTTGCGGTGAAGGAGTCGTGCCGCCCCGTTATGCTCAGCGCGAAGGTGTTGTCTTTCGACTGGGAGCGCGGCGCGGAAATTCCCGTCGACATTTGGCTTTTGAACGACACGTTTGCGAAAGTCGCCTCGGGCAAGGTGTTGCTTTTCATAAAGGCCGACGGAAAGGAAACGCTTGTTGGCGAATTTGCGGGCAAGACGACCGCCGAGAACCGCAATGTCAAGATTGTCTCGACGAAAATCAAGCTTCCCGAAATCAGGGGCGACAGGTTTGCGATTGTCGTGAAATCGGCGTCGAACCCCGAATTCAACTCCGAATACGGATTTGTTTTGAAGGGCGCGGAAGTCGCAAGCGGCGCGAAAAAATAGGCGAAGTGTGTGTTTGTCGGTGTCGGTGCTGTCTTTCGAAAAATTCAAAAAACGGCGATTTTGAAAAAAAATGCTTGCATTGATTTTTTCATAAGGCAGTATTGACGCCTTAAATCCGATTTATTGTGCCGTTTATTTGCGGCGCAATCGGGCCGGAAAACTCGGAATTTCAATTTATAAAACTGAAAACAAATATGGCAGAAGAAACAAAAGAATCAAAAAAGAAGAACGTAATGGAATTGTCTTTCATCGACGCCGATTCGATGAACCGCTATGTCACGGAAACGGGTAAAATCTTGCCCCGCAAGTTCACGGGCTTGTCGTCGAAAGAGCAGCGCCACGTCAAAAAGACTATCAAGCACGCGCGCAACATGCTCTTGATGAAATAAGCGGCAGAATGGACAATTCCCGCACTTTACGGCCGTCGCAAGATGTTCTTGGGGCGGCTCGTTTTATTTCCGGAGGCGGCATCGGCGGAGTCCCCACCGAGACTGTCTACGGGCTTGCCGCGAACGCGCTCAATCCCGACGCGGTGCGTAGGATTTTTCGGGCGAAGTCGCGTCCGTTCATCGACCCGCTCATTGTCCACGTTTGCGATATGGCTATGGCCGAGCGTGTTGCAGTGTTTTCTGACGCCGCCCGCGCGCTTGCCGCAGCGTTCTGGCCCGGGCCGCTTACGATGATTTTGCCGCGCCGCGGCTGTGTGCCCGACATTGTAACGGCGGGTATGGACACTGTCGCCGTCAGAATGCCGTCGCACAAAATGATGCGCGAGCTTATCAAGTGTGCGGGGGTGCCGATTGCCGCCCCGAGTGCGAATCCGTTCGGCTATGTCAGCCCTACGACTGCCGAGCACGTCGTTGAGCAACTCGGCGACAAAATCGACTTCGTTCTCGACGGCGGCGCGTGTGAATGCGGGGTGGAATCGACGATTGTGTTGATGACCGCCTCGCCCAAGAAGCTTTTGCGCCCCGGCCCCGTTCCCGTCAACGAGATTGAAGCCGTTTTGGGCGAGGAGGTTGTCCGCAATCCCAAGGTCAATGAAGCGCACCCGCAAGCCCCCGGAATGCTCAAAAGCCATTACAGTCCGACGCGTCCGCTCTCGCTTTTTGACGATGTTTCGGAGCTTCCGCCGAACTTTGCGGGCGATGTAATTTTTTTGGCGCGACCTGAGAACCCCCTCGAAAACCACTACTGGTTGAGCGAAGATGGTTCGCCCGCGGAAGTGCAGCGGAATGTTTTTGCGCTTTTACGCGCTCTCGACAAGGTTTCGAGCGAGCGTATGTATTGTCAGCGTCCGCCCGAAGTCGATGAATGGCTTGCGGTAAGGGACAGGCTCGAGCGCAGTTCCCACTAACTAAAACGGGCGAGGGCGTGCGCCTTCGTTGCGAATATTTTTATTATTTACGGAAAC
>URDC01000007.1 GCA_900546565.1 uncultured Opitutales bacterium | reverse complement strand
TAAAACCGTCTTTTAGCCGTGAGTGCGCCTCCGTTGCGAATCTAAATACAAAAAAAGAAGTTTCGTATGAAACTTCTTTCAGTATTATAAATAAAATATTCGCAACGAAGGCGCACGCCCTCGCCCGTTTTACATAAGTTGCATTAGTTCGACGGGGACATCCCCGTCCTCTTTTATGAACGCAGCCTTGACGTTCGGCAGGGGCATAAACGGTTCGACTAAAACCTCCGCGTCTTTGAGCTCGGCGTCGATGTCGTCGACAAAATAGGCGATGTGCGTCGAATTTTTGATAAGCTCGGGCATCTGGCAGTCGGGCTCGAAGTAGAGGAACTCGATGTTGTTTTTCGAGTCTTCGGGCGCGGTGATATAGAGCTTGGCGTCTTTAAGATAAGTCGCCTTCGCGGGGATTTTATTTTGGGGGATTCCTATATGTGCAAGTGTTCTCATAGAATTGCGATTATCGAACGGCGCGCGAGGCATTTCAAGATTTTTTTCGTGTTGATGGAATTTTTGTTTTGCGGGGCGGGCGCGGACGGCGCGGTTGCGAACGCGGGCGGGCGAAAGCGGCAAAATTTCTTTGTTGTAAAAATAGACGGTGTTGTAATATTGTGGGGTATGAAAAAATTTTTATCGCTTTTGGTTTCGGCGTATTTTTGTGCCGCGTGCGCGTTGGCTTCGGACTCGAACGGCGCGGACTTTGTAGCCTGCTCGGGCAGGATAGTGCCCAAGGACAGGGTTCAAAAGCTCGCCGCGGGCGCGGGTTCGGGAGTGCAGTCGGTCGTGAAGACGCTCTCGGCGAAAGTGGGCGACGTGCTCAAAGCCGGCGACGTGGTGGCGGTCATCGACGGCGAGGCGGCTGCGGCTGCGGCTGTTGCGCGGGCGAGAGCGGCTCTTGCCACGGCGGAGTCGGCGCGCGATTTAAAACTTGCCGAGCATAAAAACACTGTCGACGAATTGGCGGGCGAGGCTGCGCAAATAGAAAATGTCCTGCGCGAAAAAGACCCGCCGAGGCGCGAGCGCGAGGAGCTTGAATACCAGCATACGGGGCTTTTGCGCCGCATTGCGCAGGCGCGGGCAATCACGCCGATTTTAAGCCGCAATCAGGACTGCGTTGTGGCGGAGGCGCAGACGGCGCTCGCCGAGGCGCAGCGCGTTCACGAATCGTATTTTCTGCGCACGCCGATTGCTGGAAAAGTGCTTGAAACGCACGTCAAGGCGGGCGAAGCGGTCTCGATGGAGGGTGTTTGCGAAATCGCAGACGTGTCGGAAATCTTCGTCGAGGCGGAGGTATATGTTGCGGACATTGCTAAGGTCAAGGTGGGCGCGAAGGCGGAGATTTCGTGCGACGCCCTCAAAGGCGCGACATATGCGGGGCGCGTCGTGCAGATTTCGAGCACCGTCAAAAGCAACAAGGTTTTCAGCGCGGACCCGTGCGATTTTTCGAATCTCAAAGTTGTCCGCGTGAAAATTGCGCTGGACAACTCGGGCGCGTTCGAAAACCTGATTGGCACGCAGGTAAGCGTGCGCATTTTCACAAAGTAGGACGGGCGCGGCGTGGCGAAACACGGAAAGAGTTTTTTTGAGCGTCTTGTTCCGCTGGGGATTCCGCTTGCGTGGTTGCAGCTTACGGGCGAGCGAAAGCGGTTTTTTGTGGCGATTGTGGGCATAACGTTTGCTGTGGCGATGATGCTGTTTCAAATGGGTTTGCAGAGGGCTCTGTTCAAGCAGGTTGTCGGCCCGCTTTTGCTCATCGACGGCGACATTATAGTGGTGGGCTACCACTACGAATATTTCGGTGTGGGGCGCGGATTCCCCGAGGTTCGGCTTCACCAGTGCAGGGCGGTTTCGGATGTCGCGGACGTTTCGGCAATAAAGCTCGGGTGCGCGTCTTTTAAAAACGTCGACGACGGGCGCGAGCGCGACATCTTTCTGATTGCCTTCGACCCCGCCAAAAGCACGTTTTCTGCTGCCGATATAAAAAAGTCTTCCTCCGACTTGCGTATGCGCGGGACTGTCGCCTTCGACGCTCTTTCGCGCAGCCAATACGGCGATGTCGTGGGCGCGTTCGAAAAGTCGGGCGATGTCAAGACCGAGATTGCCGGCCGCGCCGTGCGCATAAAGGATTTAATCGACATAGGCGCGACGTTCGCAGCCGACGGCAATGTTTTGATGAGCATAGACACGCTTTTGGACATTTGGCCGAACGCCAATCCCGCGGTTGTGGACGTCGGGGTTGTGAAGTTGAAGGCGGGCGCGGACGCCGAAAAGGTCGCGGCGCGGCTTGAAAAAATTCTGCCCAAGGACGTCAAGGTTATGACGAAACCCGCGTATATTCAAAGCGAGAAGGACTACTGGGCGGTGCGCACGCCAATCGGGTTTGTAATCGGCGCGTCGATGGCTGTGGCGATTTTCGTGGGCGCGGTAATCGTCTACCAGATTTTATACACGGATGTTTCCGACCATATTCCCGAGTATGCGACGCTCAAAGCAATCGGGTTCGGCGACGGATTTTTCGTCTGGACGATTGTGCAGGAGTCGATTATCCTCTCGGTTATGGGGTTCGTGCCGGGGGCGGGGCTTGCGGCGGTGCTCTACAAGCTCACGCGCGACATCGGCAATATGCCCACGTATATGTCGGGCGCGAGTCTGGCGGTGGTGTTTGCACTGACGGTTTCGATGTGTGTAATCGCGGGGCTGTTGGCGACGCGCAAGTTGCGCAAGGCGAATCCAGCGGACATCTTCTAAAAACATTTTTTTGAATTTAAAAGGAAAGTTGAAAATGAAAAAATCGGATAAAAAAAGCCAAAAATTATCACAGGCAACATGGGGTGGAAGGTTCTCGCAAGCCCCGAGCGAGCTGATGCTGCGCTTCGGCGAATCGGTGTCGTTCGACAAGGCTTTGGCGGAGTTCGACATTCAGGGGTCGACCGCCCACGCGAAAATGCTCGCCGACTGCGGCATTATCACGAAGAAGGAATGCGCCGAAATTACCGCAGGTTTGCGCAACATTTTGAAGAGAATCCGCGAGGGTAAATTCGAGTGGAGCGAATCGCTCGAAGACGTGCATATGAACATCGAGCAGGCGTTGACCAAGGACGTTCCCGCCGCGGCAAAGCTCCACACTGTGCGCAGCCGCAACGACCAGGTTGCGACCGATATGCGTCTGTTTTTCAAGGCGGCTTGCCAAACGCTTTTGGAGAAAATCGGCGGGTTGATTTCGGCTTTGCTCGACTTGGCGGAAAAGAACGCCGACATCTACATTCCGGGCTACACGCACATGCAGCGCGCCCAGCCCGTCAGCGTGGCGCACCACATTTTGGCGTGGTGCGAAATGCTCTACCGCGATATGGAGCGTTTCAACTTCGTCTTTGACGGCGCGAATGTTTCGCCGCTTGGCAGCGGCGCGATTGCGGGCACGACTCTGCCGATAGACCGCGCGGCGAGCGCGAAGTATATGGGCTTTGTCGACGCCGACGGCACGCCCATAATCACGGGCAATTCTATGGACGCCGTCGCCGACCGCGACGTGTTTTTGGAGTTCGCCTTTGCCTGTGCCACGATGGCTGTACATTTTAGCCGCATTGCCGAGGACGTCGTAATTTGGAACACTTCGGAGTTCGGTTTTGTGCGTCTGCCCGACACGTTTACGACGGGCTCTTCGCTTATGCCTCAGAAGAAAAATCCCGACTCGTTCGAGCTTATGCGCGGAAAGTCGGCGCGTGTAATCGGCAATCTCAACACGCTAATGCTGCTTGTCAAGGGCTTGCCGATGACCTACAACCGCGACTTGCAGGAGGACAAGCCGCCCGTGTTCGACTCCTTCAAGCAGGTGGCGATGTGTCTGGACGTATTGACAGCCTGTGCGGGCGAGATGGTTTTCAATGCCGAAAAGTGTGCCGCCGCGGTTGCCGACCCGCTGCTGCTTGCGACCGACCTTGCCGATTATTTCGTAATGCGCGGTGTTCCGTTCAGGACTGCTCACCATATGGTTGGCGAGATTGTCGCGCTTTCGGAAAAAACCAAGACGCCGATTGACAAGCTTGACGACTCACAGATTTTCGCAGTTTGTCCGCAAGCCGACAAGGACTGGCGCGATGTATTCGACCTCAAACGCGCCTTCAAGATGCGTCGCGGAATTGGCATGCCGAATCCGAAATTGATATCCGAGCAGATAAAGAATTTCCGTTCGCTCTTATCAAAATAATTTTAAAGAAGTGCACCGGCGCGGGATTTGCCCCAATGGCAAATATCCCGCTTTGACTTTTTTAAATGATGGGCACTGGCGGAGGATTTACCTTCGGTAAATTTTCCTCCTTTGACAAACGCCTACATTTTTTAGACGTTGGGCACGGGCGCGGGATTTGCCCCAATGGCAAATATCCCGCTTTGACTTTTTTAAATGATAGGCACTGGGGGCAATCGGCTTCGCCGATGTGCCTTTGGCAGTTCTTCCCCCCCCCCCTATATGTTCGGATTATAAAAAACGCGCTCCGTGAATGAATTTCGTGGGCGCGTTTTTTTTGTGGCATTTTGAATTTTTGCGGAAGTTTATTGAAGTAGGGTGGTGGTTAGATTTTGCCTCCCAACTCGCGGGCTTCGGCGAGTTTTTCATCGGAGATGTCGCCGATATCCTGTGCGCCCGTTCCGCGGACGACGCCGCGCAATGCGCATTTTTCGAAGCACGAAATCCAGCCGCCGAGCCCGTTTATTGCGCCGTCGACCGCGCTTTCGGCGGTGTCTGCGGCGGTGGCGAGCAGGTAGATGTCGCGGAAATTATAGTCGCTTTCGAAAAGCGGGTTTGCCCTGTCGAGCAGGGTTTTCATTTGTCCGCTCATTTCGTAATAATAAATCGGTGTTGCGAATGCGATAACGTCGGCGGTTTTCATCTTTGCCACAATCGCGGGCGCATCGTCTTTTATAACGCATTTGCGCGTCTTTTGGCACGCGAGACAACCGCGGCAGAAGCTGATTGTTTTGCCCTCCAACGAGACGAATTCGACGTCGTTGCCCGCGTCGCGCGCGCCGTCGGCGAATGCCTGCGCCAGACGTTCGGAGTTTCCGCGCTTGCGCAATGTTGTTGAAATTACGAGAAGTTTTTTAGCCATAGTTTTATTTTTTAGAACTTTGATTTTAGTCCGTTTTTTGCGAAATGTAAATACATTAGACGACCGAAAATCTGCCCAATCCTGCCGATTTTGGGTGTCGCTTTTTTTTGCGGAGGCGGGAAGGGTATGGTGGGTGTATGGGGTAGAGTTTTCGGTGTGTGCAGGCGTGGCGGAGGGCAGGGTGGCAAATCTGCGGCGCGCGGGTGAAGGAAGAGTCAAGTGCGGTTGTGCAGGCGCGAGATGGCGCGGCTGCTGCGGCGGGTTTTCTATTATTTCACGCTCGAAGCGATTTCGCGGCAGACTGCGCCGCGCTTTGTCATAATAAGCCGAGCCTGCTCGCGGATTGCGGGGCGGAAAAATTCGAAGACAACTGCGGCCATAACGCAGAACGCGCCCGTCGAAAAAATAACCCACGACCACGGCGCGACTTTCGCGGCGTAGCCCTGCAACAGGCTTCCGAGAGGCGGCATTCCGAAGAACGCCATCGCGAAAAAACTCATAAGCCGCCCGCGCATATTTTCGTCGACAATCGACTGAATCATTACGTTTATCGACGCCGAAGTGGCAATCATTCCGAAGCCGATAATCGGGCACAGGCAATACGCTATTGCCGCAGACTTTACGAACGCAAGGCACATCAGCCCCGCGCCCGCCGAGAATGCGGCGACTGTCGTTATGCGCCCTAGCCCGAGCGCGCTCCTGCGCGAAGTCAGATAAAGTCCCGCGGCAAGCGAGCCGCAGCCGACGAGACTCATCATATTTCCGAGAGTTTCGCTCGTCCCGCCGAGGCAGTCGCCCACGAACGCGGGCATAAGCATTGCAAACGGAAACGCGAAAAAGCAGACAACCGAAAGCAGCCCGATTAGCGTTCTAAGCGGCATCGAACCGAGAACGTATTTCGCGCCCGCGACGAACTCCGAAACCGCGCTGGCGGCGGTGTTGCGCTCGGGGACGTAGTCGAATTTTATCGCGAAAAGCGTCCACAAAATCGCCGCGAAAGAGCTTGCCGCCACAATCAGGCTCCACCCCTCGCCCATTATACCGATTAGAAGGCCGCCGATTGCGGGGCCTATGAAGCGCGACGAATTTAGCGCGACGGCGTTGAGGGCGATTGCGTTTGAGATGTCCTCGGGCGGCACGAGTTTTGTGTAGAGTGCCTGCCGTGCGGGGGCGTCGAAGCCCACGACAATACCCGACAGGAAGTTTATGGCGTAGATTGCGGCTATCGTGATTGTGTCGCTAATCGCGAGGACGCCGATTGCGAGAATGAGCAGCATAAGTCCCGTTTGGGTGGCAATCATTATGTGGCGGCGGTTGAAGCGGTCGCTTACCACACCCGCGAACGGCTCTATGAACAGAATCGGGATTTGCGACAAAAATACCGCCGTCGAAAGCTGCGCAAGAGAGTCGGTCAGGCGGAAAATCAGCCAGCCCGTCGCGACCTGCTGAATCCAGACGCCGATGTTGACGATTACAACCCCGAGCAGATACAGGCGGAAATCGCCGTATTTCAGCGATTTTGTCATTGTCCTTAGCGCGCCGAAGTTCTTCGGAATATACACCGACAAGTCGAGCAGTGGATACTTTCCCCGTGCGCTTGCGTTTGCCGTGCTTTCGGCGTTGTTTTCGCTTTTTTTGTGCATGTCTACAATTTTATTCTTTCAGTTTTCCGACTTGCGTGCAGATATGTCAAACTCTTTCGTGTCGGGAAGGGTTCGGGATTGTTATCGGAGTTTTTCGGGCGGCGGCAAAAAAAGTTTGACAGGCATTTGATTTAATCATTTGGTTGAATCAAATAATTAAACCAAATGATTGAAGACAACATCATTTCGAAAATCGCCTCGGGCGACTTGTCCGACCCGCGCGCGCGCATAGTAAACGCCGCGATAGAGGAGTTTGCGCTCAGGTCGCTCGACGGCGCGCGGACGCGGGCGATTGCGTCGAAATCGGGCGCGAATTCGGCGTCGATAAGCTACTATTTCGGAGGCAAACGCGGGCTTTACGAAACCGTTATAAAACAGCTTTCGGAATTTTTCGACGGGTACGTTGCTCCATATTACGCCGAGGGTGTGCGGCTTGTGAAGTCGCGCGACGCCAAGGGCGCGAAGGATTTGGCTCGGAAGTTCCTTATGGATTGCATAAGGAATTTTTCGGAGGTGAAAATAGTTCCTCTGGCGTGTCTCATTCTGATGAGGGAGGACGCCTCGCCGTCGGAGTATTTTAAATGCGCGTACGAGTCGCTCTACGAGCGTCCGGTGGCGTTCATTGCGCGGCTTTTGTCGACGGCTTCGGGCGGCAGGCTCGCGCCAGATATGGGCATTGTTTTTGCGCACGCGCTCTGGGCGGACGTGCGCGGGTATTCGTCGAAGAGCGGATCGGTCATGAAGCTGCATTCGTGGCGCAGCCTCGGCGAGCGCGAGCTTGCGGTGATTGAAAACTCGCTTAAAAAAGTTTTGGAAAAAACGTTGAAATAGGATTTTTTATGAAAAATAAATTCGCATTTTTTGCACTCTCGGCGGCGTGCGCGGCGTTATCGGTTATGCTTGCCTCGTGCGCAAAAAAACCGCAGGAAGCCGAGGTTCAGCCCACGCCCGCTACGGTTTATGTGGCAAAGCCCTTGGTTATGGACGTCGAATTGAAACGCTCGTATTCGGCAAAGGCGGTGGCAAACAAGGACGTCGAGGTTCGCGCCCGCGTGGGCGGTTATTTGAAATGCGCGTCCTTTGACGCGGGCTCGCGCGTGAAGGCGGGAGAAACGCTTTTTAGAATAGACGACCGTCCGTATACACTGGCGTTAAAGGCGGCGATGGCGAATGTCGAGGCGGCTCGGGCCCGTGTGGGGCTTGCGGAATTGAACGCGCAGCGCGGGCGCGCGCTTTTCAAGCGCAACGCGATTTCGGAAGAGGCGTTCCAAATGCGCGAAACCGAGCTTGCAGTGGCGAAGGCAAAGCTTTCGGAGGCGTTGAGTGCCGAAAACAACGCTCGGCTGAATCTTAACTACACGCGGGTGGAAGCCCCATTTTCGGGACGCGTGGCGGAGTCGTTTGTGGACGATGGCAATTTGATAAACGCGCATACGACGCCACTTACGCGAGTTATTGACGATTCCGTGATGAAGGTTTATTTCGAGCTAAATACCGCCGACGCGCTGCGCTACAAAAATTCGGGATTGCTTGCGGCGATTGACTCGGGCAAAGGCGCGGAGGCGGAATTTACCGCCAACGGCGAGGAATCCGCGCATAGGGGGAAGCTTTGTTATTATTCGAACGCACTCGGCAAGGGGACGGGTTCGCTGCTTGTGCGCGCCGATATTTCCAACGCCGACGCCGCAATCATTCCCGAATCTTTCGGAACTATCACCGTCCGCGAGGGCGTTTTGATGAACGCGCTTTTGCTGCCCGAAGAGGCGATAGGCACCGATTTGGCGGGGCGTTTTGTTTTCGTCGTCGACGAAAACGGCATTGTGCGCGCGGCGAAAGTAGAAGTCGGGTTCGCGGTCGGAAAGCTGCGTGTTGTAAGCGGTTCAATCGACAAAAATTCGCGGGTCGTCGTCAGGGGAATCCAGCGCGCGTCGGCGGGGCGGAAGGTGTCGGCGCGCGAGGAGCAAATAAAAACCGCCGTGCCCGCTAAGCCGTATAAGTCCGACAAATAGCGCAAAAGGGACGTAAAGATGAAGAGGTTTTGCGACTATTTTATAGACCGTCCGATTTTCGCGACAGTCGTTTCGCTTTCGATAATTCTGCTGGGGTTGATTGGTTTTTCGGGTCTGCCGATTTCGCAGTATCCCGACATTGTTCCGCCCACGATTGCAATCGACGCGGCGTATCCTGGGGCTTCGCCCGAAGTTCTCGCCGAGACAGTGGCGACCCCGATAGAGCAGGAATTAAACGGCGTCGAGCAAATGATGTATATGACGAGCCGCTGCAATTCCGACGGCACTATGAGCATTGAAATCGCATTCGAGCTGGGCACGGACATCAACGCGGCGCAGGTTCTCGTCCAAAACAGGCTCGAAGCAGCAAAACCCGTGCTGCCCGAGGAAGTCCGCGCAATCGGCGTGAGGGTGTCGAAACGCTCGCCGAGCCTGCTGCTTGGAATCGCGATTTACTCGTCCGATAAATCGCGCGATACCGCATATGTCTCGAATTACTATTTGACGCAGATGCGCGACAGGATTTTGCGCGTCGACGGCGTGGGCGATGTTGTCGCCTACGGCTCGCGCGAATACAGCATGCGCGTGTGGCTCGACCCGAACAAAATGGCGGACTTGGGCATTGCGCCCGTCGAAGTCTACGCGGCGGTCAGGGCTCAGAACAAACAGGTGTCGGCGGGCAAGCTCAATCAGGCTCCCGTTTTCGACACAAACGCGGCGTTCGAGTTGCCGATAGAAATTAGGGGACGTCTTGTCGACGCCTCGGAGTTCGGCGAGATTGTCGTCAGAAAAGTCGGCGGCGGGCGCATTGTGCGCTTGAAGGACATCGCGCGCATCGAGCTGGGCGCGTATTCATACGCCAACGGCGCGTTCTACAAGGGCGGCGACGCCGTCGCCCTTCTGGTTTACCAGACGCCCGGTTCGAATGCCTCGAATACTGCGGGCAACGTTTTGAAGCTTTTTGAGGAGATGAAAAAGGACTTCCCCGAGGGGCTTGACTACGATGTCGGTATGGACAACACAGTCTATATCGCCGACTCAATCAGGGAGGTTTTTCTCGCGATTTTGGAGGCGACGTTGCTTGTTGTAGCGGTTATGATGCTGTTTTTACAGAACTGGCGGGCGGCGGTTATTCCGATTTTCGCGATTCCGATTTCGCTTGTTGGAACGTTCTTTTTTATGCGCGTTTTCGGGTTTACAATCAACAACCTGACCCTATTCGGGCTTGTATTGGCAATCGGCATTGTAGTAGACGATGCAATTGTCGTTGTCGAGAATGTCGACCGCAATATGCGCGGGGGCACGGACGTCAAAACCGCGACCAAAAACGCAATGGCGCAGGTTGCAGGCGCGCTTGTTGCAATCGTTTTGGTGCTGAGCTCGGTGTTTGTGCCGACGGCGTTTGTGCGGGGCATTGCGGGAGAATTTTACAGGCAGTTTGCGCTGACGATTGCGGCGTCGACAATCGTTTCGGGTGTGGTTTCGCTGACGCTTACGCCCGCGCTTGCGGCGATTCTAATGCGGCGTCGCGAACGTCCCGACCTCTTCACGCGCGTCTACGAATTCGTCTTCGGAAAATTTTTCGGGGCGTTCAACGCTCTTTTCGAAAAGGCAGCCGACGTCTATGGACGCTTTGTTCGCGTTATGTTGAAGCTCGCGCTGCCGTTGATTGGGCTCTACGCCGCGCTGATGGCGGCGACATATTACGCCTTCGACCGTGCAAACAAGGGCTTCATTCCCGCACAGGATACCTGTTATTTTTATGTGGCGGTTCAGCTGCCCGACGGCGCGACGCTCGAACGCACGGCGGCGGTTATGCAGCGCGCGGAAAAGATCGTCGCAAAAACGCTGCCCGAGGCGCGCAAATATATGTCGCTTGTCGGGCTTAACATCGCCAACCTCGGCAGAATGTCGAACGGCGCAACGATGTTCGTGCAGCTTGAAGGCAAGGAAAGCCGCGTCGCGAAGGGAATAGCCCTCGACGACTCAATCGCGCGGCTGATGTCGGCGTTCGAGCGCGAGATTCCCGAGGCGTTGTTTTTCGCGGTAAAGCCGCCCGTCGTTTCTGGCGTCGGAATGGGCGGAGACTTCAAGGGGTACGTTCAAGACAAGTCCGCGCTCGGGCTTGCGGCGGTGGAATCGAACGTGAAAAAAATCGTCGGGCAAACGCGCAAAGAGCCGTCGGTTTCGACCGCGCTTACGATGTTTTCGATTTCGAGTCCGCGCATAAAAGTCGACTTGGACAGGGAGCAGGCGGAGCGTATGGGTGTCGACGTCCCGTCGGTATTCAACGCGATGAGCTTCAATTTGGGCTCTGTTTACATAAACGACTTCAACATTCTAAACCGCGCCTATCGTGTTGTCGCGCAGGCTGAGAGTTTCGACAGGCGCAGCGAAGACGACATTATGCGTCTGCGCATTCCGACCCGCGGCGGAAGCGCGCAAATAGGCAGTTTTGCAAAGCTTTCGCGCACGGTCGGCCCCGAGGTGATAACGCGCTACAATCTATATCCCGCGGCGGAAATTATGGGCAACGTCTCGGCTGGGCATTCGACGGGCGAGGCAATCGCCGCGGTCGAGCGCATAGCCGCCGAAACGCTGCCCGCGGGAATGGACATCGAGTGGACCGACCTCGCGTTTCAGGAGAAGCGCGTGGGCTCGGGCGGCGCGATTGTGACGTTTTCGCTCTGCGTGGTTTTCGTGTTCCTGATTTTGGCGGCGTTATACGAAAGCTGGGGGTTGCCGCTTTCGGTGATTCTGATTGTGCCGCTTGTGCTGCTGTTTTCGGTCTTGGGCGTAGAGTCGATGGGGCTTGACGTGAACGTGCTGACTCAGGTTGGCTTCATTGTTCTAATCGGGCTCGCGTGCAAGAACGCGATATTGATTGTGGAGTTTGCCAAGCTCAGGCAGGAGCGCGGCGAGTCCGCCGCCGACGCGGTTTCTTGCGCCGCACGCAACCGACTGCGCCCGATTTTGATGACGTCGATGGCGTTCATTATGGGTGTTCTTCCGCTCGTAATCGCGACGGGAACGGGCTCGGAGCTGCGCAACGCGCTCGGGACGCCCGTGTTCTTCGGAATGATTGGCGTGACGGCGGCGGGGCTCGTGTTTACGCCCGTATTTTTCTATATTATTAGAAGGGGGTTTAAAGTTGAAAACATTAAAAAATAATATAGGGTTTTGCGCGTTTTTGCGGCGCAATGCCGCCGTATGCGCCGCGGTTTTTGCGGCTTGCGCGGCGGGCTGTATGGTCGGCCCCGACTATGAAAGCCCCGACGGGACCGCCGCGAAGGAGATTCTGGATTTTGAAAACTTCGCGAATTCTCCCGACTGGAAAACCGCCGCGCCCGCCGACGCCAAGCCGCGCGGCGACTGGTGGGAGGCGTTCGGAGACGCCCGACTTTCCGAATATATGCGGCGGTGCGCGGACGACAATCCCGACGTGAAATCGCTTCTGTTCAAAGTCGAACAGGCAGCCGCGAATGCGGGAATCAAGCGCGGGGTGCTGTATCCCAATGCGGGAGTTGGCGCGGACTGGTTCAAGACCGAGTTCGGCGACCGCTCGCTTTTTACGCCGCTTGGCGGGCGTTTCGAAGACTGGGCTGTTGGCGCGACGCTAACTTGGGACGCCGATTTGTTCGGGCGAATCCGCAGCGTTCTTGCGGCTTCGCGGGCGGACGCGGCGGCGGTCGCGCTGGAATACGAAAACGCGCTGATATCGCTGCGCACAAAAGTTGCCGCCCTCTATTTTACGGTGCGCGAGCTCGAAACCGAGCGCGTCTTGCTCGAAAAAACCGTCGCAACCCGCGCCGCCGAAACGAAGTTTGTAGCAGACAGGCTTGACGTTCAGGCGGCGACGCAGGCGGACTTGGAACGCGCCCGCTTTCAGGAGCTTTCGACGCGCGCGCGGCTCACGGAGCTTCTGGAAAATTTGGAGCTTTCAAAAAATCTGCTGGCGAACCTCCTCGGGACGACGCCCGCAAAGCTGGAACTTTCGGTCGAGCCGCTCGGCGGAGTTCCGCCCGAAATTCCGCAGGCAGTCCCCTCCGAATTGCTCGAACGCCGCGCCGACATTGCCGCCGCCGAGCGCGCGGTGTGCGCGGCAAACTACCGCATAGGCGCGGCGCAGGCGGCGTTTTTCCCGACGGTTTCGATAACGAGCTCGCTCGGAACGGAGTCGACGGCGTTTTCAAAACTGCTCAATTCAAGCTCGTTCGCGTGGGGCGTGAGCCCGCAAATTTATATCCCGATTTTTCAGGCGGGGCGGCTTAGTGCGCAAAAAAAAGCGGCGATTGCAAAGCACGGGGAGGCTGTCGAAAACTACAAGGCGGTCGTGCTCAAAGCCGTCCGCGAGACGGAGGACGCCCTTGCGAAAGTCGCGTTTGCAAAGCGGCGCGCGCGCGAATCCGAACTTGCCGCCTTAGCAGCGGAACGCGTCGACGCGCTGGTTTCGGATCAATACGACGCGGGCGTCATAGACTACTTTCAGCGTTGCCAGTCGCATTCGGCGGCGTTGGGGGCGCGGCTTGCTGCGGCGCGGGCACTCGGCGACAGGTATCGCGCGGCGGTCGAGCTTGTCCGCGCGCTCGGCGGCGATTGGCGCAAGTCGGCGGAAGGCGGTTCGGACAAAAGAAACGTTCTCGAACGAGCTCTCAATACTTTCGAGAAAAGCAAATAATTTTCCGTTTTAAATCCTTTGCGGAATTGTATTTTTCGCGGCGTTCGGCGGAAGTCGGGCGTCGCGTTTTTTATGCGCGTTGCTGTTTTTCCGCGGCGCGTTTGCCGCGCCAATGCGCTAATCTTCGGCAGAGGCGATGCTGCGCGGGTGCGCGGCGCGGTGTTCGGCGACGAGCTTTTTCGTGTTCAGATGCGTGTATATTTGCGTCGTCGAAAGGCTCGAATGCCCCAGCATTTCCTGCAATGCGCGGAGGTCGATTCCCCCGTTTACGAGGTGTGTGGCGAACGAATGCCGAAGTTTGTGCGGGGTTATGTTCGACGGCAGCCCCGTTTCGGCGAGGTATTTTGCGAGGGCGCGCTGCACGAAGCGCGGATACATCGGCTTTTTCTGCGGCGTGTGAAGAATGGGCGCGTCGGGTTCGCGCGAGATTGCGAATTTGTCGCGCCAGAGTTTTAGCAGGCTGCCGGCGGCGTCGCCGAACGGGCAGAAGCGCGTTTTGTTGCCTTTGCCGACTACGGTTGCTGCGTTGCGCAGCCAGTCGATGTCGCGCCATTTGAGGGCGCAAAGCTCGCTTATGCGCAGGCCCGCGCCGTAGAGAAGTTCCAGACACAGCGCGTCGCGCGCGCTCGAAAGTTCGGTTTGTTTTTGTTCGCGTTCGTCGTTCCACGGAGCCTGCAAAAGGCGCGGTGTCTGGGTTTCGGTCAGAAAGACGGGCAGGTCTTTTTTCGGCTTCGGAAGCTTGACTCCCGAAAACGGGTCGGCTTCGGCGTCGTTTGTCTGCATTAGAAATTTGTAGAAGGAGCGCACCGCCGAAATTTTGTTGCGCACGGTTGCGGGCATATCGCGCTCGGCAAGTTCGACAACGTAGCGTTTTGCAAGGCGTCTTGAAACGCCGCTGCACGTTTCCTGCCCGTTGTCGCGCAGGAAGGCGAACCATTCGCCGACCGCCTTCGCATAGTTGCGCACGGTGTATTGCGAATAGCGTTTTTGCGTTTTAAGGCGCAAAATGAATTCGTCCAAAAGCTTTTCCATTACTCGAAAATTTTTGCGAGGCTTTCGAAATAGGCGTCGACATATTTTGCGCAGAAAATGTAGGCGACAGCCCCGAGTGCGAGCCACGGGCCGAACGGGATTTCAAGCCCGCCTCCGCCCGCGTTCGCGCCGCCTTTTTTGCCGAACGCCGCGCGGAACGCCGCAATGGGCAGCACCGCGGCGCACCCGATTAGCGAGCCGCCGAAAAGCGCGAATATTCCGCCCTGCCAGCCGCAGAACGCGCCTATGCACCCGAGCAGAATAACGTCGCCCTCGCCCATTGCCTCGCGGCGGAAAACGACTTCGGCAAGAAGTCTAATCCAGTATATCACGCCCGCCGAAACCGCCGCGCCCGCGACGGAAATTCCGAGGCTTTTTATGTGCAAAAGAAGTTTGGGCGCGTTCGCGTAGGCGTCGGAAATGTCGCAGTGGAGTTCGGGCAGGGCTGCCGAAAGGATTACCGCAAAACACGCGCCGCCGACCGTTGCCGCGTCGGGGAGCGTCATAGTGTCGATGTCCACGAATGCGCAGAAAATCATAAGCGATACGAACGCCATATTTGCAAACGCCGCCGCGGGAGAAAACGCGTTCCAAACCGCCAAAAACAGGCACGCCGTCAACGCCTCCACAAGCGGGTATCTGAACGAAACCGCGCCGCCGCAGCACCGCGCGCGCCCGCGCAGGACAAACCACGAAATTATCGGAATGTTGTCGAACCATTTTATCTTTGCGCCGCACTTGCAGTGCGACGGCGGCGTCGCGATTGACTCGCCGCGCGGAATGCGCAATATGCAGACGTTCAGAAAGCTGCCTATGCACGCTCCGAACGCGAAAAATGCGCATTGCATTATAAGCGGAAATTCTTTTGCGGTTTCTAAAAAATCCATAGTCGATGAATTCGTGTTTTTAGAGCCCGAGAGCTTCAAGCATTGTCTTTACGGTTTCGCCGTGGTTTGCGCCCGTCCAGAGTTCGAGCGACTCCGCGCCCTGCCACGCGAGCATTGCAAGCCCGCTTGCCGCGCGTATGCCCAGCTTCCGCGCCGCGGCGACGGAGTTTGTCTCGCGTCCGCGAATGTAGGGCATATCGAAATATACCGCGCTTTCGGGGAACGCCGCGAAGTCGAGTGCGGGCGCGTCGGAGTCTTTAAGCCCTATCGAAGTCGCGTTTATTACTATCGCGTTTTGCGGGATTTTTATTTCGGGCGAGAGTTCGGCGGTGCGGCATTCAAAGTTGTTTGCGCGAATGTCCGAGGCGAGTTTTTCGAGCCTCTCTCGCGAGCGGTTTGCTATTGCAAGCGACTTGCACCCGCGCGTCAACGCCCAGAATGCCGCGCCCCGTGCCGCGCCGCCCGCGCCGAGCAAAACGACGTCGCGCCCGTCGAACCCGAAGCCGAACGACTGCCGCACCGCGCCTTCAAGCCCGAAGCCGTCGGTGTTGTAGCCCGTCCAGCCGCCGTCGGTTCGTTTGAGCGTATTGCACGCGCCCGCCATTTTCGCGAAGCCGTCGAGTTCTTTTACGAGCGGCAAAACGACCTCCTTGTGCGGAATTGTCAGGTTTATGCCCGCGAAATTTTTTTTGTAAAATTCGGGCAGAACGTCCGCCAAATCCTCCGCGGCAACTTGGAAAGCGTAGTATTTCGCGCCCGCAAGTTCGGGCTTCGAACGCGCCGCAAATTGCAGCGCGGCGTTTTGCATAACGGGGCTTAGCGAGTGCGCTATCGGGTTGCCGAAAACCGCAAAGCGCGGGGCGGCGTTGCAGCCCGCGTCGGCGAATTCGGGGTATGAAAAAAGCTGTTCGGGCGTGTAAATCATAGTGTCAAACCGCGTAGTTGCGCGCTCCGAAGAGGAATGTTCCGACGCGTATCATTGTGGAGCCTTCGGCGATTGCGCACTCCAAGTCGTGCGTCATACCCATTGAAAGTTCGGGCAAGTTTGCGCCGAATTGTTGCGAAAGCGCGTCGCGGATTTCGCGCAGTTTGGCGAAGGTTCTCCGCGCGGTGTCGGGGTTTGCGTCGTCGAGCGGGGCGATAGTCATAAGCCCCTCCACGGCGGTATTGCCGAGTTTTAGCGCGGCTTCGAGCAGGGCGGGGGCGTCCTCTATTTCCGCGCCGAATTTTGCGGGGTCTCTGCCCGCGTTTATTTGGAGCAGAACGCGCTGGACTTTCCCGATTTTAGCGGCTTCGGCGTCGATTTTTTCGAGCAGTTTTATGCTGTCGACGCTTTGGATACGCGCGAAATTTTCGACCGCCTTTTTTGCCTTGTTAGTTTGCAGGTGTCCGATTAGCTCCCATTCGAGGGGCTTTGCGGGCGAGTCGGCGGACGCCGCAGCCTGCGCGATTTTTTGGCATGCCTCCTGAACCTTGTTTTCGCCTACCGCCGTCCAGCCCGCGCGAGCCGAAAATTCGGCGGCGTCGAGCGGGTGGGTTTTGGTCACGGGCAGGATTTTTATGTCCGCGGCATTGCGCCCCGACTGCACGGCGGCCTTTGCCACGCGGTCGAGCAGGGCGTCGCGGTTGCGGCAAAACTCTTCGAATGAAATCATTTGTTTTTGTTGTTGTCGATGCTTGCGGCAATCAGGCGTTTGCCGAATTTCCAGAGCGAACCCGTCGGGTTTGCCGCCTCGGAGAGCGTTTCGTCGAAGGCTTTGACGAATTTGTCGACCTCCTTTTCGGTGATGATAAACGGCGGCAGAAGTTTTACGGCGTGGACTTCGTGGCTTGTGACCTGAGTGATGATTTTGTGGTTGTCCATAAGCGACGTGACAATCATCTGCGTGAAAAGCGAATTGTTCGCCGCTTTGAGAGCCTTCCACGCCGCCTTTTGCAGAAGCCCTTTCGGCTCCTGAAATTCGATTGCAATCATAAGCCCCAAGCCGCGCACTTCCCTGATGTAGGAGTGTTTTTCTTTGAGGGCTTCGAGCTTTTCTTTGAGCAGTTTGCCCATCTTCGCGCAGTTTTCGACCATATGCTCCTTTTCGAGAACGTCGATAGTCGCCAAGCCCGCGACCATTGCGAGGTTGTTGCGCCCGAATGTGGTCGAATGCTTGACGCAGTTTTCGAGGGGCGAGAACACGCTTTGGTGGATTTCGCGTGTGGTGACGAACGCCGCGCAGGGCACATAGCCGCCGCTTAACGCCTTTGCCATTGTAACGATGTCGGGCTCGAGCCCCCAATGCTGGTAGGCGAACATTTTGCCCGTCCTGCCGAAGCCCGTCTGGACTTCGTCCATTATAAAAAGCGCGCCGTATCTACGGCAGAGTTCCTGCGCCTTCGGGAAGAAGTCTTCGGAGGGAATGTCGACGCCGTGCCCGATTACGGGCTCGGAGATGAACGCGGCGACGTCGCCCTCTTTGAGTTTCGCCTCCAAGTCTTCGAGGCTGTTGAAGCGGATTTTGTCGGTGTCGGGCAGGAATGGCCCGAAGCCCTCCCTGAAATGCGGCGTGTGCGTTATCGACATCGAGCCGTAAGTCAGCCCGTGGTAGCACCCGTCCATCGAGATTATGCGCGGCTTTTTTGTGAACGCGCGCGCGAACTTGATTGCGCCCTCGTTTGCCTCCGTGCCCGAATTGCAGAAGAACACCGCTGAGAGCTTGTTGTTGTGCAGCTTGACTATGCGTTCGGCGAGAAGCCCGCTTAAAAGTGCGCAGTCGAGCTGGACCATATTCGACAGGTCCATATCGATTGCGTCCTTTATCGCCTTGCCTATAACGGGGTTGTTGCGCCCCATGCCGAAGACGCCGTAGCCCGAGATGAAGTCGAGATACTCGTTGCCTTCGGCGTCGTAGAGATACGCCCCCTTTGCCGACTTGTAGCATTTGTCGAAGCCTATTGTTTTCAGGACGGTCGCGAGCGTGCGGTTGACGTATTTTTCGTGCAAATCGTAGTTTTGTCCGAAGCGCGAATCAATCAATTCCTTTAAGTCAAAATCTTTCATTGATAAAATTTTTAAACGCCGTATATGATAGACGCCACAATAAATACTTCAAACATTTTATTTATGAATTCTGTTTCGCGCTATGTTGTAAATTTCGACCCGTTCGCGGTGCGTTTTCCGGACGGATTTTTCTTGGAGGGCATACGCTGGTACGGGCTTTCGTATCTGGCGGGTTTTGTGGCGGCGCTGCTGCTTTTTAACCTCTACACGCGGCGCGGCAAAAGCCCGCTTACAAACGAAGACAATTCGACGCTCGTCACCTATCTGCTCTTCGGCGTGATTGTAGGCGGACGCCTCGGGTATATGCTCTTTTACGCGCTCGATTCGTTTTTGCAGAATCCGCTTTTGTTCTTCCAAGTCTGGAAGGGCGGAATGGCGAGCCACGGGGGCTTCATAGGTGTGGTTGTCGCGGTGTGGCTGTTTTCGGTCGTCCACAAAAAATCGTTCGCGGCGATTGCCGACTTGGTTGTGGCGTCGGCGAGCGCGGGGATTTTCTTCGGGCGAATCGCCAACTTCGTAAACGGCGAATTGTGGGGGAAGATTTCCGACGCGCCCTGGGCTATGATTTTCCCGAATTCCGCCCCCGACGGAACGCCGCTTGAAGCAATCGCCGCCCGACACCCCTCTCAGCTTTACGAAGCGGCAACCGAGGGCTTGTTCCTGTTTTTGTATTCGCAGTTCAGGCTTTGGAAATGCGACCTCCCCAAAGGGCAGCTTGCTGGCGAATACCTTGTTCTCTACGGGATTTTGCGCATTTTCTGCGAAGTCTTCCGCGAGCCAGACGCGGGCGTCGAGTTTATCTGCGGCTTGCAGCGCGGCTCGTTCTATTCGATTTTCGCGATTTTAGTGGGCGTTGTTTTCATCGTAGCCGCCCGAGCAATGAACCGCAGAAATTCGACTGCGGGCAAAAAGTAGGCGGAGGCTGCGCGAGGCGGTGTGTCCCCCGAAAAACGCGCCGCCGCGAAACGTCTTCGGCGGAACAAAAAAATTTTTCAATAGTCTTGACAGGGGACGACTTTTTTCTGAATATGAATTTATCTCAAACGTTTGAGGCGTTTGAAAAAGAGTTTGTTTTACAAACCGGCACACACAACAACATTACTGCATACTCAAATCTATAACACCACATTACTACTATATCATGGATAGAAGAAGCTTCATAAAAGGTATTGCCGCCGCGGGCGCAGTTGCGGGTTTCCCGACAATCGTTCCCGCTTCGGCTCTCGGCAAAGACGGCGCGGTTGCGCCCAGCGAACGCGTCACGATGGGCATTATCGGCGCGGGCACACAGGGCACTGCGAACGCCCGCAACTTTTTCGGCGACAAGCGCGTGCAGTTCGTCGCCCTCTGCGACGTCAACAACACAACGGGCCGCCAATACTACGGTTACCAGAACAACGGAACTTTCGGGCTTCAAAACGCCCGCAAGCTTTTCGGCAAGGACATTCCATGCTACAACGACTTCCGCGAAGTTCTCGCCCGCAAAGACATCGACACGATTTCGACCGCCACGCCCGACCACTGGCACGCCATTATCGGCATAGCCTGCGCCAAGGCGGGCAAGGACGTCTGGGGCGAAAAACCCCTCACGCGCACAATCCGCGAGGGCAAAGTCTTGCGCGACGTAGTTATGACATCGGGCATAATCTGGCAGACGGGCTCGTGGCAGCGTTCCCTGCCCGAATTCGTCCACGCCGCGGAAATCGTGCGCAACGGACACCTCGGGGAAGTCAGGCAGATAAAAATCGGCTTGCCCTCGAACTTCAAGGCGGAGGTTTTGCGCCCCGTTCCCGTTCCGCAGGGGCTTGATTTCGAAATGTGGCAGGGGCCCGCAATGCGCTCATACTACCACCAGAACAAGACGTTCACGCGCTGGCGCGGCGTCTGCAATTACAGCGCGGGCAAAATAGCCGACTGGGGCGCGCACCACTTGGATATCGCGCACTGGGCGTTGAATATCGACAAGACGGGACCCGTGGAAATCGTCCCCGAATTTGTCGAATGGCAGAAAGACGGATTTTCCGACCAGCCGTTGAAGTACAAAGTCCGCCTCCATTACAAGAACGGGCTTGAAATCGAGATCTCGGATATGAACCAAAACGGCGTCGAGTTCTTCGGCTCGAAGGGCAGGCTGTTTGTCGGGCGCGGCGTTATCTATTCCGACCCCGTCGACATCTCGGGCAGAGTCATCCTTCCGAGCGAGGACAGGCTTTTCCCGATTCGCCACCGCAACCACTTTACGGCGTTTATCGACAGCGTTCTCGACCGCCGCATAACCGTCACCGACATCGACGTTGCGCACCGCACGAATACGGGCTGCTTGCTCGCGGAAATAGCATACCGCCTCAATCGCCCGATTAAGTGGAATCCCGACACAGAGGAAATCGTGGACGACGCCGAGGCTGCGCGTCTTTGCGACCGCACCTACACCGCGCCGTGGATTCTCCAAGCCTAACTTCCGCAAATAGAAACAGAGAAAGGCACACACAATATGAATTTCAGAAAAACACTTATCCTTTCCGTTTTGGCGGCGGGCGCGTTTGCGCAGGGCTTTGCCGACAATTATTCGGATTTCGTAAAATACAATGCGGGCGATTCGCTCGAATGGTTCTATTCGCTCAGGACGCAGTCTCAGGACGCGAAGGCGGCGGTGGAAGTTTCGCGGACGCTTTTGAATAAAATCGCCTCGGAAAAACTTTCCGACGAAGCGTTCCGTCGCGCATGCGATCTGCTAAAACCCATAGCCGATTCCGACGCAGTCGACGTCTTGAAGCCCTATTTGCTCGACCCAGTCCGCGCGCCGTATGTCTGCGACGTTCTGCTGGGGATTGACTCGGGGCGCGTCGATTCCGCCCTCAAAGAGGTCTTGAACAACGCCTCGGCGCAGCGTCCCGCAAAGGAGAACGCGCTCGCGACAATCGCAGCCCGCGGCAAAGACAAAACTTCGGTTATCCGCGCGGCTTCGGACTTGTCCGACAAACAGCTTGCCGAATTCGCGGTTAGATCGCTTGCCCGCTTCACCGACAGCACGGGCGTGTTCGCGCTCTTCGACACAAGCGTTGTCGACTTCCTCAAAGGCGTAGTCGCCGCAAACGACTTCCGCAAACAGGCGGCGCAGGATTCGCTAATCTACATCGCCGACCGCGCGATTATGGCGGGCGACAAGACGGTGGCAAAAAGCGCGTTGGCGGTTGTTCCCGAAACGCCCGATACGATTTTCGCCCGCTCCGAGCTTATGTCCGACGCCGACAGGGTTGTGTATCTCGACAAGCTCATAGCCGACGGCGGCGCGCTCAGCGGTGCGGCGGCTCGCGCAATGAACAGGGGCAGGACTTTCGAGAACTCGCAGTGGCTGATTTCGAAATTCCCGAGCCTCAACAAAAAGGCGAAGCTCGCGGCAATGGGCGGCTTTATGCTCACCGGCGACACCCGCTTCTACCCGACAATCGCGCCCGAAATGGACAACCCCGACGCCGACATAAAGGCTTTGGCGGTTTACAGTGCGCGCTTTTTGTGCGTAGACGAGCCTTCGCTTGTGAAGATTTTCAAAATCTACAAGTCGGGCGAAGAGCCTATGTGCAAGTTCGCCGAAAACGTCCTTGCCGAAAATTCCAGCCACGCGGTTCAGCGCGTCTTGAAGGAAAACGCCGACGCGGGCGATATGAAGGCGTTGGAACTGCTCATTCGCCGCGGCGACGCAAAGTCGGTCGAAAAGCTTTGGAAAATGTTCTTCGACGAAAAAACGCGCACGCCCGCCGTTTTGCGTATGCTCGAAAACACCATAACTTCGGGTCAGGTTCGCGAACTTGCTTCGCACTACAAGACCGCCGACGCCGAGCTTTCGAAGGAAATTACCAAAATCATAATCAAAAAGATTATGCAATACAGGCTCTCTCGCGAATATATGGCAACCGCCGTGAAACAGGCACTCGACGGCAACCTTTCGCCCGATTCGCAGCAGTATAAATTCATTGTCGCAAAACTCAACCTCGGCGACTTGATTAAATAAATTGCCGATAATCCGCGCCTCGCCCCGTGCAAATTGCGCCGCGGCGGGCTTTCGGCGTTAGGACTATTAAAAAAGTCTCGACATTCGTCGGGGCTTTTTTTATGTTTCGTGCTTCAACATTTCTTATTTGCATATGAAAAAATCAATACTGTTATCCGTTATTACTCTGTTTGCTTCGGCGGCGTCGTTTGCTGTAACATACTCGGTAAAGTCGCCCGACGGCAAGCTCGAAGCCAAAATCAACGCGCAGGAGAAAATCTCGTTCTCGCTGCTTTCCGATTCGAAAGTCCTTTTGAAGGACGTTGAAATCGCCATGAACACCGACAAGGGCGCGTTCGGCGTGGGCGCGAAAGTCGAAAGCGTCAAAAACATTTCGCGCGACGGCGTAATCAAGCCCGTCTACGGCATAAATTCGGAAATCAAGGACAAGTTCAACCAGCTCGAACTCGACTTCAAAACTTTCAAAATCCAGTTCCGCGCCTACGACGAAGCCGTCGCGTACCGCTTTGTTTCAAACCTCGGCAAAGGCGAAATGAAGGTTTTAAGCGAAACCCTCAACCTCAATATCCCGCAGAACACCAAGCTCATCACCGCTCTCGACAACGACATGAGCTGCTACGAAGAGCCTTTTAGCCGCGTCAGGGTTTCCGACCTCAAAAAGCCCGAGCACAGCAAGCGCAGCAACGCCATTTTGCCGACGCTCATTCCCTTCGGAAAAAAGACCGTTGCGATTGTCGAAAGCGATGTCGAGGCGTATCCCATGCTTCGCTTTGTCTACGACGAAAAGTCGGGTCTTGCCTCGCGCTTTGTGAACTATCCCAAGTCGATGAAGCCCATCAACAACTTCATGGTAGGCTTCGACACGTTCGAAAACTTCATCGCCAAGACCTCCGCAACCCGCGCATTCCCGTGGAGAGCATTTATCGTCGCCGATAATGACGCCGACTTGGCTGTAAACGACACCGTTTTCAAGCTCGCCCCCGAATGCCGCATTAAGGATACTTCGTGGATTTCCTACGGCGCGTGCGCTTGGGAGTGGTGGAGCGACTGGAACTTGGAGGGTGTCGACTTCAAAACGGGTGTCAATGCCGAAACCTACCGCTACTACATCGACTTTGCCGCAAAGAACAACATCCCCTTTGTCCTCTTTGACGCGGGCTGGCTCGTAGGCAGAGACGTAGGCGGAATGCCCAAGGACGTTCATGAAAGAATGGTTGACGGCAAGCCCTTCCTCGATGTAGCCTCCCTCATCAAATACGCACACTCCAAAGACGTCAAAGTTGTGCTTTGGTGTCTGGGTCACTCGCTCGACCTCTACACCGAAAAGGCTATCAAGCTTATGAAAAGCTGGGGCGCGGACGGCATTAAAGTCGACTTCTTCAACCGCGACGACCAGACCGCTATGGAGCTTTACTACAAAATAGCCCGTATAGCCGCAGAAAACAAAATGCTTGTCGACTTCCACGGCTGCGCCAAGCCCGCGGGCATCAACCGCGCCTATCCGAATGTAATCAATTTCGAGGCGGTTCTCGGCTTGGAACAGGTAAAGTTCTCTAAAAAGAACCACACCACGACTCCCTCGCACGACGTAGACTTGGTTATGACCCGTATGTTGCAAGGGCCTATGGACTATACCCCCGGAGCTATGACAAGCATTCGGTTGCGTTCGTATGCCCCCAACTTCTCGAATCCCGCAACGCCCACAACGCGCGCGCATCAGGTAGCCCTCTACACTCTCTTCTATGCGCCCTTGCAGATGTTGTGCGACTCCGCCACAGCGTATGAAAAATATCCCGAAATCACTTCCTTTATGGCTTCAACTCCCACAACTTGGGACGAATCCAAGGCAATTTGCGCAAAAATCGGCAAGTATGTAGTGCTCGCCCGCCGCAGCGGCGATGTCTGGTATGTTGCAGGCATTTGCGACGAAAAGGGCAAGGACTTCGAAGTCGATCTCTCCAAGATTCTCCCCGCGGGCGCAACCTACACCGCCGAAATTGTCGAAGACTCGATAAACTCCAACTCTCTGCCCAGCGACTACAAGATGTCGGTCAGGAGTGTAGACTCTTCCGACAAGCTCAAAATGTCGATGAAGCAGGGCGGCGGCTTTGTAATCCGCCTCTCTCCCTCCAAGTTCCCGATATTTTCGGACATCATTCGCGCCCTCTTCTAAAACGCGCGAGGGCGTGCGCCTCTTAATCGAGTGCAATTAAAACACACCTGAAAATCTTTCCTCGTTGAGGAAAGATTTTTTTTTGATTTTTAAACTCGATTAAGAGGCGCACTCACGGCTAAAAGACGGTTTTATTTCGGACTTGCGGACATTAGTCCGCCGACGCCTCATAAAACGCGTCTTTTAGCACGCGCCTCGCGCGTTTTAAACCAGCTCACGTGCTGGTTCTAATTTTTTTATATGACGGGCACGGGCGGCGATTGACTTAAAGTCAATGCGCCTTTGTCAAACGCCTACACGAAAAATTATTTTAATAATGGAGGGAAACGGGTTTCGTTGAAACCCGTTTTTTTGTTTTTAGATTAGCAATAGAGGCGCACTCACGTTGAATTGGCGAAACCAATCCCGCGCCGCTTACCAAGCAATAAAATATTGAAAAGTGGTGGGGAGGGGTTAGAGTGGGGAATATTTATTAGAAAATGGCGTTTGACAGGACAGAGCATATTTTGGTGGACGGGTGGAATGTTATCCACGCCGAGCCGAAGTTGGCAAAGCTTTTGGCGGTCGACGCGGTTTCGGCTCAAAAGGCGTTGGCGGACGTTCTGCGCCCGATTCACGACATTCACGCGGCGCGGATTACCATTGTCTACGACGGCAACGGCTCGGACGTCTCGGTTGTGTATCCCGACAATGTCGTGCGCACTTTTGCCGAAGTCTACACGCCCTCGTCGATGACTGCCGACGAATTTATAGAGCGGTTTTGCGCGGTGGCAAAAAACAAGTCGCGCATTGTGGTGATTTCGAACGACCATATGATTTGGGAGACCGTCTCGACATTCGGCGCGGTCTGTATGCGCATAGGCGAGATTTTTTCGCTCGGCAAAATTGCCGTCGCCGACATCGGGCGTCTGACGCGGCGTGTCAATGCCGAAAGCGTTGCAAAGTGGCGCGGAAGTTCGCCGCTTGCCGACTTGGACAAGTTGGAGCTCGATGTTTTGGCGTCGAGGAAATCGTCGCTGTTCGACTCGAAAAAAATGCGCAAAATTCTGGCGAAAATGGGTGCTTCCCCCGCCGACTTTGGGGCAAAAAACGCCCAAAAAAGCCCCGAAAAGCCCGTTTTTAAATCAAAAGTTTCCAAAAAATCGCCCGGAAACGGCGCGTTCGGCGGCGCAAAACTGCAAAAAAACGGCGTCTCGGACCATGCCAAAATGCCGAAAATCGACAAGCAATGGGCTGCAAAAAAACTCGCGCCAAAGCCGCAGAAAAGTCCCCAATCTTCGCCCGCGCAAAAGCGCAAACTGCCCAAGATTTTCAAAGATTTTAAGGAGCTTAAATAACGCGACTTGCGGCGGTTCCCGCGATGTTTGCAGGGTGCGGCGCGTGCGGTGAGTTGGTGTGTGGGGAAAGAGAGAGTGTGTGCTCGTGTGCCGTTGCGATTTTTTTGCAATGCTACGGTTTTTCAGGTGTCGTGGCGGTTTTTGTATCTTTTTTGTATGGAGATGTTCGCGCCATCGTCGGGGTTTTAATGTCTTGACTTATTTTCGGGTCGTAGTAGAGTCGGTAGCTTAAAATCGGGTTGGAAAATAGTCCCACGATTTTAACTTAAATATGAAAGTATTAGTAGCAGACCCTATCTCGCCAAAAGGCGTAGAATTACTGAAAAAACAAGGCTTTGAGACTGTCGAGGCTTACGGCTCGACTCCGGAGCAGATTAAAGAGCTCATCAAGGACGCCGACGCGGTTATCGTCAGAAGCGAAACCAAAATCACCGCCGACGTTCTGGAATGCGCAAAGAAGTTGAAGGCTGTCGGCCGCGCGGGCGTTGGCGTTGACAACATCGACATTCCTGCGGCCTCCGAAAAGGGCGTGATTGTCATGAACACCCCCACGGGCAATACGATTGCGACGGCGGAGCTTACGTTCACGCACATTATGGTCGGAACGCGTCCGATTACGCAGGCGAATGCGTCGATTCACAGCGGCGCGTGGGACAGGAAATCTTTCAAGGGCACGGAGCTTAAAAACAAGGTTTTGGCGGTGCTCGGTATGGGCAGAATCGGCGCGGAAGTCGCAAAGCGCGCGATGGCTTTCGGCATGAAGGTTCTCGCGTATGACCCGTTCCTGACGGAAGCCCGCGCGAAGACTTTGGGCGTGGAAATTGTCGCGCTCGAAGACGCTTTCAAGCAGGCTGACTACATTACGGTGCACATGCCGCTTACGGAAGCCACAAAGTACATGATTGACGAAAAGGCTTTCGAGCTGATGAAGAAGGGTGTGCGCGTGTTCAACTGCGCCCGCGGTGGAATCATCAAGGAGGCCGCGCTTGTGGAAGCCCTCAAAAGCGGCAAAGTCGCGGCGGCGGGCTTGGACGTTTACGAATCGGAGCCTTTGGCGAAGGATAGCCCCCTGCGCGATTTCCCGAATCTGGTTTTAACGCCCCACTTGGGCGCGTCCACGAAGGAAGCGCAGGAAAGCTGCGGCATAGAAGTTGCGGAGGTCATTGCCGACGCGCTCAACGGCGGTTCTATCCGCAATTCAATCAATAAGCCCAGTGTCGACGCGGAATCGATGAAGCAGATTTCGCCGTATATCCAGCTTTGCGAAAAGTTGGGCACGTTTGCGCAGCAGACTTCGGAAGGCCGCGTGAAAAAGCTTGTGGTTAAATATTTCGGCAAGCTCGGCAACATCGACAACAAGTTGCTTACAATCGCAATCCAGAAGGGGTATCTCTCGAAGATTACCGAAAACGCAAACGACCTCAACTCGCCCGCGAAGATGAAGCACTTGGGCATTGAAGTCGAAAGCGTCAACACGAATGCAGACGCGGACTACTCTGAGTTGGTGGAAGTCGACGTCGTGTTCGAAAACGGCGCGGTGCAGAACCTTGCGGGAACTGTTATGGGCAAGATTGCAAAGCCCGTCGTGGTGCAAATAGGCGCGTACAAGGTTGCGGCAAACCTCAACAACAAGTGCGCGCTTATGCTCAAAAACAACGACACTCCCGGAATGGTCGGCATTATCGGCACTTCGCTTGGCAAGCACAACTGCAACATCGCGAACATGTCGCTTTCGAGAATGGACGGCGGCGTCGCGCTGAGTGTCTACGAGCTTGACAACATTCCGACTGCGGACGTAATCAGGGAGCTTGACGGACTCAAAAACGTCGAAGCGGTCAAGGTTGTAGACCTATCGTAGTATGAACGCGCTCGGCTATATAATTACGGCGGTTGCGGGCTACCTGTTGGGGTCGGTTCCGTTCGCCGTAATAATCGCCAAGTGCTGCGGCGTCGACATTTTCAAGGTCGGCAGCGGCAACCCCGGGGCGACGAACGTTAAGCGCACCTGCGGAAAATTCGCGGGAAATTTGTGCTTTTTGCTCGACGCGGCCAAGGGGTTTGCCGCGGCGTCGTTCCCATATTGGGCGCGGTATTTGGGCGTGGACTTCGCGCCCGAAGCGTTGCGGGCTTTGGTGTTTACGGGGATTGCGGGCGCGATTTTGGGGCACAGTTTTTCGGTGTTCGTGAAATTCCGCGGCGGCAAGGGTGTGGCGGTCACGATTGGCGGGCTGCTCTTTGCGATGATTGTCCCGATTTTTGTGGGGCTTTTGTTGTGGGTTGCGGTGTTTTATGCGAGCAGGTATGTGTCACTGGCGTCGATTGTAATGGCGTTGTCGCTGCCCATTGCGGCGTTTGTCTGTTATGGGGCTGCGATTGAATTTTATGTGGCTCTCGCCATAGCCGCGGTTATCATCTACCGCCACCGCGGTAATATTTCGAGATTGTTGAAGGGAACGGAAAACAGATTTTAATATGGATTGCCACAAGGTTTTTAGGATAGGCTTTATCGGAATGGGCACGGTCGGGCAGGGTGTCTGGAAGCACCTCGACTGCGACCGCGCGCGCATGCAGAAGCGTTTCGGGGCGCAATACGAGCTTGTGAAGGCGTCGGTGCGCGACATCAACAAGAAGCGCGACATTTCAATCGCGCGCGAACAGATGACGGAAGACCCATACGATGTTGTAAACGACGATTCAATCGACATCGTTTGCGAGCTTATGGGCGGCACCGACAGGGCGTTGGAGCTCACTCTTGCCGCGCTGAAAAAGGGCAAGGTTGTTGTCAGCGCGAACAAGGCCGTTATTTGCAAGCACGGCGCGGAGATTTTCGAAACCGCGCAAAAATACGGCGGTAAATACTTTTTCGAAGCGAGTGTGGCGGGGGGTATCCCCATAATAAAAGTGTTGCGCGAAGGGCTTGTGGCCAACAGGTTTTCGCTCATCTACGGAATTTTAAACGGCACTTGCAACTACATTCTGACGCGTATGGAGCGCGAAAACGCCCCGTATGAGGCGATTGTCGAAGACGCGAGAAGGCTCGGATATGTGGAGGCCGACGAATCGCTCGACCTCGACGGGTGGGACGCCTCGCACAAGATTTCGATTTTGGCTTATTTGGCGCACGGCGTTTGGGTCAGCCCCGAAAGGGAAATGCTCGTGGAGGGCATTCGCGGCGTGAAGCTCGAAGACATCCACTGGGCCGCCGAAAACGGTTTCCGCATAAAATTGGTGGGGGCGGCGCGCAAAAACGGCGACTCGCTCTTCGTGTCGGTATATCCAGCGCTTTTGCCAACAAGCGATGTTGTCGCGAATGTCAACGAAGTCTACAATGCGGTTTCGCTAAGCGGAGACGTTGTTGGCAGGACGGTGCACATCGGGCGCGGAGCGGGTCAGGACGCGACTGCGAGCGCGGTTATTGCAGACATCGCCGACGCGATAAAGTCGCTTGCTTCGTCCGCGCCGTGCGTGCTGTCGGTGGCGAAGGACGACAATGTCCATTTGGCGTCGCTCGAAGAGGTTGCGGGCGAATTTTATATGCGCATCGACGTGAAGGACGAGGCGGGCGTTTTGGCGCACGTGGCGTCTTTGCTGGCTTCGGAAGGCATTTCGATAGAGCTTTTGCAGCAGAAAAAACACGGCATAGAAGGTCGGGCGTGGCTTTTGCTTACGACGCACGAAACGAGCGAGGCTGCGATTTTGCGAGCTTGCGAAAAGCTCGAAAAATCTTCGTTTACGTTCGAAAAGCCGTTCGTGCTGAGGATTTTGAAAAACGCGTAATTTTTTATCGGGACGGCGCGGCTTTTATCGCGACGTCTTTTTTTTTTATTCAACTCAAACAGGATAACACAAAATGGGAAAATCTATCAAAAAAATAGCGGCGTTTTTTTGCGCCGCGGTAATGTCAACTTGCGCGGCTTTTGCCGCGACGCGAATCACGGTTGTTGGCGACAGCATTTCGCAGGGAATCGGAATTCCGGAAAAGGAGCGGGCGGAATTTTGCTATCCCGCGCAGCTCGGGAAAATTCTGGAAGGCTTTTGCGTTGTGGAAAATTGCAGTATGCGGGGCTCGAACATTGTTGCGAAGGGATTTCGTCCGTATATGAAGCAGAAGTGCTACAAGCGGGCGTTGGAGTCGAAGCCCGATGTGGTGCTTGTGCTTTTGGGCGCGAATGACGGGCACTGCCGCAACTGGAAGTTCAAGGACGATTTCGAACGCGACTACAACGCGCTTTTGGACTCTTTTGCAAATCTCGACACGAGGCCGCAGATAATTTTGGGGATTCCCCTGCCGTGTTTTATAAAGGGCAATCCGAAGGCGATTGACGGCGGCGTTTTGCGCAATGAGATTACGCCGATAATCGAAAAAATCGCGAAGAAGCGCGGGCTTAAAACCGTGGATTTTTACGCGCTTTTTGCCGACAAGAAGGCTCTTATGCCCGATAAAATCCACCCGAACAAGGAGGGGGCGGCGGTTATGGCGCAATTTTTGGCGAAATGGCTTGTCGAAAACGGCGTCGTGAAAGTTTCGGAAAAATAGCGGCGTTGCGCTGGAACGGCGCGGAAGTGCAGCGCGGGGGCGCGAATGCTCGGCGAGGGTCGGGCGAGAAGTTATGGCGAATGAAAAAACTTTCGGCGGATTGCCGAAAGTTTTTTGTTTTTTTACGCATTGGGCGTAATATCAAAAACTATCCGCGAATCATAGTAAGAAGCATTTTGAAGTTTTCCGCCGCGAAGAGTTCGTGCGGGACGTTTGCGGGCATAATCACAAAATCTCCCGATTTAAGGGTATAAGGGGTGTCGCCTATTTTGATTTCGGCAGTGCCGTCGAGAATTTGGACGGCGGCGTCGAAGGGGGCGGTATGGCGGCTCAATCCCTGTCCCTTCGCGAACGAAAAGACGGTGATGTTGCCTGCGGGGCTTTTCAGAACCTGTCTGCTTACTATGCCTCCTTCCTCGTAATTTACGGTGTTTGCGAGGTTGCGGGGCGCGTCGAATGTCGGGGTGTTTTCCATCATGGGTTTTCCTTTATTTTTGTTGTCGGGTTAAAACGAAACGAGGAGTTGTCCGCCGAGGACGAAGGCGTTTGAAATATCGGAGTCGCCGCGCGGGTCGATTATGTATTGGACGACGGGTTGCAACGAAATGTTGGAATTTACGGTGAAGAGGTAGTTTGCCTCCAAAACGGTTTCGCAATCCGAATTTCCGTTATTGTAGTTGCCGCTGAAAAAGCCGCTTGTCCACGAGAGGAAAACGCTGTCGTCGGGGCGGTGCGGAACGAATCCCGCGAACTGCAAGCCCGCGTATGTCTGCCACGTTATCGGGCTCGTGCTTTTCACGGGGGCGAACTGCGCGCCCGCCCAGATTGTGATTGCGCGGTTTTTGTCGGGGCTGTCGACCCAGATTTCCTGCTGCCCCTGAATGTAGAAGCCGAAGCCGTCGCTTTTGAAGCCCGCACGGGAGGCGTCGAGGTCGGACATATCGTAGCCATCGAAGAAGTATCCGCCGAGTTGGTAGATGCCGTCGAGGTCGCCCGCGAGTGTGGGCGACCACGCCAGCTGCGCCATTATCATATAGCCGTCGTTATTGCCCATTCCGAAGTATGTGCCGTGCCAGCCAGAATCGTTGATGCTGTCTGGGACTTGGTATAGCCCCGCGGAGAACGCCAAGTCGGCACAGGTTTGGTAGGTTGCGCTAATGCCCCACGCGGCGAGCGTCTCCGAGGTAAAGGGCGAGGCGTAGAAAATCGCCTCGGGAGCGGAATCCATTGCACCGCCCGCGAGGTAGCCGAAGACGGGAAGCCCCGCGAAGTCGTCGGACATACTCATTCTGCCCGCTTTGAAGGCGAGGGTGTCGCCGTTGCAAAGTTCGAACTTTTGCGTGTAATACATTTCATAGAACATGACGCCCGTTGTGATTGCCGACTGAGAGACGGTGTAGAAGTTCCCGATTTTTCCCGAGAGGTCGCGCCCCGCGTTGTACGCGCCCGAAACGGTTATAGACGCATTTTTGATGCCCGCTATTTTTTGCAGGTCGATGTCCGCGCCGAAAATCATAATGTGGGTGTAGTTGGTTCCCTGCGCGACGCCGCCCGAGGGGTTGGAGAAAATGTCGGCGTAATAGTCGAACGAAAACGTAACGCCGGTGTCGGCGGCGATTTTATTTCGGGTGTCGGAAATTTTTTGCGAAAGCGCGTTCAAGCCGAAGTTTCCACAGGGGAGTTCGGCGGTATATCCGTTTGCGCAGGTCGCGTTTTGCGCGATAGCCGCCGACGAAAGGGCGAATGCGGCGGCAAAAATCGATATGATTGTTTTTATATTTTCCATATAAAAATATCCGTTTTTATTTTTTTATTGGCGCGCCGACATTGCCGCCGCCGCGCGATTGTGGTGAGTGGAGTAGGTGTTAAGGATCGATGTCCAAAACTTCCGACTCGGCGAAGATTATAACGTTTTCGCCGTGGCGTTTTGTAAGCGGGGCGGCATCGGCTTTCTTCGGTTTTGCGCCGCGCGGTTGAGTCTGTTTGGCGTCGGCGGGAACTGTCGCAAATGTTGTTGTTTTGGCGTCGCGGCGGTGCCCATCGCCGAGTTTTTCGTATGCGGTGTAGCATGCGGTGATAACGGCGATTGCGGCTATGAGGCAGGCGCAGAATTTTTCGCCGCGGGTGAATGCGCGTTTGCCCGCTTCGCGCCGAGTCCATATGAAGACGGGAATTCCGAGCGCGAGGAATATCAGCGAAAGCAGCAGATATTCAAGCCCCGCTGCGTATATCAGCCACACCGCGAAGAGCGAGCCGACGGTGCCCGAAACAACCGCGTTTTTGACGCTTACGCCGAGCTTTTTGTTGTCCGCAAGCAATTTGCCGTCGCGCGAGATTTTCCAGAGATAGGCGGTGCTTGCAAGATACGGCGGCAGCACCATTACGCCCGTAATGCTAAGCAGGGTGTTCCAGGCGTCGCTCGAAAAATACACCATTAGCATCACGATTTGCATCAGTATGCTGCTTATCCACAGCGACACCGAAGGCGCGCCGTTGCGGTTCTCGCGGGCGAATATTTTCGGGAATGTGCCGTCCTTGGCGGCGGCATAGGGCATTTCGGCGGTGATGATTGTCCACGCCAGCCAGCTGCCGAGAATAGCGACTATCAGCCCGACGTTCATCACCCACGCGCCCCACGCGCCGACTGCCTTTTCGAGGATGCCCGCGGTCGAGGGATTGGCGACGGCGGCGAGTTCGTCCTGCGTCATAAAGCCGAACGGCAGCACCGACAAAAGCACGAAAACCGCGAGACCGCCGAGAAAACCGAGGATTGTGGCGCGTCCGACGGACTGCGCGGTTTTGGCGCGCCCCGAGAGGACGACCGCGCCCTCGATGCCGATGAACGCCCAGAGTGTAACGAGCATTGTGCTTTTTATTTGCGCGGAAATCGAGCCGAGTTCGGGCGACCCCTTTGTGGGCGTGTGTCCCCAGAAGTCGGTCGAGAATTTGTCGAAATTAAAGACCGCCGCCATTACGACAATGAAGAGGATTATCGGCAGGATTTTGCACACCGTCGCGACTGTGTTTAGCGAAGACGCCGAATGAACGCCGCGCAGCACTGTGAAGTTGAAAACCCAAATCAGCAGCGAGCCGCCCACAATCGACCACAGGTTGTTTCCGCCCGCAAACGTTCCGGGAAAAAAGTAATTGAGCGCGTCCATTGTGATAACCGCATAGCCGACGTTGCCGAAAATCTGGCAGAGCCAATAGCCCCACGCGATTGTAAACCCCGCGTAATTGCCGAAGCCGTCGCGGCTGTACATATAAAGTCCGGACGCGAAATCGGGGCGCGCCGAAGCGAGGATTCGGAACGTATTTGCGATGAAATAAATTCCGATTCCCGTGATTATCCACGCGATAATGACGGCACCCGCCGACGCCGACGCCGCCATGTTTTCGGGGAGGCTGAAAATTCCGCCGCCAATCATCGAGCTTAGCACAATCGCGGCAAGCCCGAATGTGCCGAGTTTTTTGGCGGTCGACGCGCCGCCGCCCGAATTGGGCGCGGCGGCTTTCTGAGCGGGTATTCCGTCCTGTTTCATATCCGAACCTTCCCTATTTTGCCGAAACCGCGTCGGCGAATTCGAAGTTCAAAAATCCGAGCGCGGTCAGGCAGTAGCCGAACGATTTTGTTATGTTGAGATAGTTGTGGAAGAACTGGAATTCACTGTGTTTTTCGACGCCGCGGATTTCAAGCTCGTGTTTGAGCGACTTGTTTAGCCACATTTCGCAATGGGCTTTGGCGATGTCGTCGTCGATGAACGTGTCGAAATACTCGACGTATTCAGCAGCCCAGCCGCCGATGAGTTCGCCCTTTTTGTCCTTGCCCCAGCAGATGCCGACGCCTGTTGCGATTGCCTTATGCTCGCTGCCGCGCGCGCCGTTGCCGGCGATGATGACTTCCAAAACCGCGCCGTGTTTGAAGTGTTTGCAGACTTTGTCGACGGGGAGAATGTTGCCGTAAAGCTCTTTGGGCAGGACGGAAGTGTAGGGAACTACATTGAAGTTTTCGATTTTCGCCTGCAAGAGGGCTGAATCGTAGCAGAAGGTTTCGAAGGGCTGCGGCGGAATGCCGTCGTCGGCTTCGCCTGCGCCGCCGGTGTGGAATGCCAATGTGGGGTATCTTGTGCCTAATATCATTTTTTATCCTTTTTTATTATGGGCTGCGGCGGGGATTTTTATGTTGGGGTAATCCGCGTTTTGCGCCGCGCATCCGATTAAAACGGCTTTAATATCGTCAATAAACCGAAAGCATAAATTTTTCGGCGATTTTGGCGGCGGTTCGGGCGGGCTGAAAACGAGATATTTCCTTGACGCAGTCGCGCAAAGGCACGTATGATTTTCATTCACCAACAATTAAACATATGAGAAAAATTATTACTCTTCTGACAGCCGCGATTGCGTTTACATCTTTTGCGGGCGAACTCTACGTTCCCGACCACCCGAGGCGCGACAAGCCCAATTTCGCCAACTGGGGCGGGCTTAATGTGCCGGTAAACTACGACGACTCGAAGGCGGACAAATACCGCAAGCTCGACATTCTGCGCGAAATAGGCGGCGAACGGAAGATAACGTCGGCGCGGCAGTGGCTTGATTGCGAGCGTCCGAAAGTCGTGAAATTTTTGGAGACGGAGCAATTCGGCAAGATTCCTCCGCGTCCGAAAAAAATCGAATTCAAGTTGGTGGAGTCGTCTGATAACGCGCTCGGCGGCATAGCGTTGCGCCGCCAATACAAAGTGGTTTCGACAGACGCCAACGGCACGCATACGTTCAACGTGCTTTTATACTGCCCGAAGAACGCCTCGAAGGAAAACCCCGTTCCGTGTTTTGTGTATCCGAACTATGCGGGCAACCACACGGCGTCGAACGAACCCGAGGTGCTTTTGCCCGAATCGGACGCGTGGATTCGCAACAACAAAATGTGCAAAGTCTCCGACAACAAGGCGCACGAATACCAGCGCGGAACGCACCTTTCGCGCCACCCGAACGCGGAGATTGTGGCACGGGGCTATGCGGTTGCGACATTCTGCTACTGCGAGCTTTATCCCGACCTCGAAAGCGGCAAGGACTTGATGTTGGAAAAATCCGTTTACAGAATTTTCAATCGCGGGGCGATAGACGCGAATCCTACTTCGATTCCAGCGTGGGCATGGGGCGACTGCCGCGTGCTCGACCTGCTCGAAACGCTGCCGTTTATCGACCGTTATAAAATCGGCGTTGCGGGGCACTCGCGTTTGGGAAAAACCGCGATGTTTGCCGCCGTGTGCGACCCGCGTTTTGCGATGTCGGTTTCGAACAGTTCCTGCGCGGGCGGCGCGGCTATGGCATTGCACGACTACGGCGAGAATTTCAAGTTCGCGGCAAGATACTTCACGCGCTGGTATCAGCCGAAGATGATTGAATACGGCGACAATCCCGAATCGCTGCCGGTGGACGCCCAGCACTTTATTGCGGCAATAGCCCCGCGTTTGGTGTATGTTTTAAGCGGAACGAAAGACTATTGGGCAGACCCCAAAGGCGAATTCCTCTCGCTTATGGAGGCGGCAAAAATCTACGCGCTTTTTGGCTCGAAGAAAATGCCGACAATGGACGACCTGCGCATTAAAACGCCGTTCATCGGCGACGGCTTCGGCTATGTGCTCTATGAAGGGCCGCATCAAATCGACCTCTACAACTGGAACTGCATTCTCGATTTTGCCGACGCAAACGGCTGGGTGAAAAAGGCAAAGTAGCCGGGGGTTTGCAGCGGCAGGGCGGCGTTTCGCCCGACTGCAATTTTCGAGTTTATAAAAAAATACGGTGTTGACTCCGTATTTTTTTGTGTCCGATGATTTCGTAAAATGTGGAGAGAGTGGAGAAATATATTAATTTACATCAAATTGGAGAGAGTGGAGAAATATATTAATTTACATCAAATTGTATTGTAGGCTATTTTTTTGCGGGCGGCTTGGGTCTACAAAATTCCGACGGACAGAAATACCATTGGGGCGGCGTCGGCGTCTATGTTGCGGCGGCCGGATTTTTTGAAATCGAGTTCTCGGGCGAAATTCGCGCCGACGTGGAGACCAATATAGAAATGTTTTGCAGGTTTCCAAGTCGCTCCGACGCCGTAAAGCCAGCAGGAGTCGCGCAGGACGCCGCCGTCGCTCAGGCGCGAATATGTATTGGCGTATTCGATTGACGTGTCGAAAACAAGCGAGCCGTCGCCGAAGTAATCATATAGCAATGTTGCGCCCGAGAATGTTTTAAGCGAGAGTTTTTCGGTAATGCGCCACTGCACGAATACGGCGGGGATACCGATCCAGTCGCGTGAAAGCCGCGAGTATGCCGCCGCTCCGAAGCCTATCGAAAGGCTCTCCGAAACGGCATACAACGCGCCCGCGCCGACAAATCCCGTCGCGCCGAGATTCCAGTCTGCGGCGTTTTCGGCGGAGAATTTTACAGAGCCGAAGGCGAACGCCGACCACTGACGCTCGATGTTGTAGACGTAGAAGAACGAGGTTGTTAGCGCGTCTAAATTGTCGAACGGGGCGTCATCGGAATAAGATCCGCCAAAGTCTGCCTCCAAGCGCGAGTATTGAACGTAGGCAGTCAGGGCGTGTTTTTTCGATTCGCTAATGCTCTGCGATTTCAGCGTGGCGGCGTATCGTTGGGTTTGGAATGTGCCCGAGGTTGCACCGTGAATATCGGTTTTTGCGACGCATTCGCCGTATCCTTCAAGGGAGAAGGAATTGTGCCAGTCCGAAACAAGCTCGTCGAAAAACGAAGTTCCAAGCCCCGACTGTGCCAAGCACGTCGAGGCAAAAAACACAGCGCAAGCCGACAGGAAAATTTTTTTGATAAAATGCATAGGTTTTTATGAAAACAAAAATCGCAAAACGCAAGAAGAATCATCGGCAAAAATTTTTTGGAAAAAAGATGTTGACAAGCGGAGATAAAAGAAGGATAACACAAGGACAAAATGATGATTGTTCAGTAGCTCAGCGGTAGAGCAGGTGACTGTTAATCACTTGGTCGTAGGTTCGATCCCTACCTGAACAGCCATCGTAAAAAAGCGGCTTCCAGCTCGGAAGCCGCTTTTTTAGTGGCTTTGCGGGCGGGGGCTTTTGTGTGTATTGTGTTTGTGCTTGTATTTGCAAAACACAACGCGAACACAAAAATGTTGTCTCTTGCACACCAATGTGGTGGTTGTGGAAGCTGTATTTTTTGGGCAAAAAATGCCGCGCGGAGGTCCCGTGCGGCGGTTTATCTTATTATAACGTGTGGTGGAAGGTATCGAAATTTTTGTGAGGGAAGAATGTGGGAAGCTATTGAAAAATCAGTCTTAGAGTGGGGTCAATCTGACGTTGCGGAAGTGGATTTCGCCTCCCTCCGACTGCAAGGCTATATAGCCAGACTTATTGAGTGAGCCTGTTGCTTTGTTCATCAATGTGCCGTTTATGAAGACGGTTATTGTGCCGTCCTTACAGATTATATCGGCGTTATTCCACTCGCCCGAGGGGTTTTCGTTGGAATCGCGGAGCCGTTTTATGACGGGAAATTTCGGCCGTATCGCGCCCTCGGGCAATTTGAATTCGGCGAGATTTGAACCGCCCAGAAGCACGAAATCGCCGACTTTGCCCTTCATCAGCTGGCACTCGACTGCGTTGGGCCAGAGTTTAAATTCGTCCTGAACGAAGAGGAAGATGCCGCTATTGACGGTTGTTCGCGGGTATTTCCACTCGACGTGCAAGCGGAAGTTCGAATACTTTTTGTCGGTGCGGATAAAGCCGAAAGGCTTGCCGCTAACGCGAATGACGCCGTTTTGTGCGGAGAACACCGAAGAAGTGTCGGCGATGCCGTCGGCGAAGGGTGTCCAGCCGTCGAGGTTTTTGCCGTTGAAGAGGTCGACGGTAGCGGCGGAAGCCGAAACTGCCAATATGGATAGAATGGTTGCAAACGATTTCATAATATACATTGCAGGTTAAATTCTCTATTAGCGAAAATGGCGTGAAGCGCGGAAAAATCAACCGAATAAAGAGGGATTTTTTTGTGGGTGGAGGGCGGGTCGGGTGTTGTTTTTTGGTGGAGGTTGGGTGTTATTTTTTGATGTTTTTTATTTGCGACAAAATTTTGTCGAGAATGTAAGCCGACGCCAAAAGAATCGGGAAGAGTATGAATATTATTGTCAGAGAATTTTCGACAGTCTTGCTGCGGGGCAGTGGCACGGTTTTCAACAATTTTTATTCGAAAAAGGTGTCGGTCTATCGGCGGATTGCCGCGCGGTGGAGGGGTTGCTTATTGTATTTGCGGCGCGGAACTGGGCAGGATTGAGACGTCGAAGGTGTCTTTCAGCTTTGTGCCGCCGATTTGCATTTTGCGCGATTTTTCGAGCAGCCAAGCGAGCTTTTTTGCCGCGGCGTCTATCGGGAAGCCCCGCGGGCGGATATTGGAAATACAGTTGCGGTCGGACTCCACGCTCGCCCATTTTGCGCGGTATGTAAAGTATGCGCTGAGGCTGTCGGGCGAGCCCAACCCCGGGCGTTCGCCCACGAGTATCAGTGTATGGCGCGCGCCGAGAATTTCGTTTATCGCGTCCTGAATTTTCACGCGGGCGTAGGGGACAATCAGAATCGGGTATGTCCGCCAATGTTCGGGCGGGAGGTTTTTGAAAAGCGCGATTACTGTATTTACGGCATGGGCGTTTGCGGCGGTTGCGGAAAGTCCGTCCGAGATCACAACGGCGAAGTCGCGCGAGCCCCACTTCACGGCGTATTCTTTGAGTCGGGTTATTGAGGCGTCGTCGAGCCGTCTGCCGAGTTCGGGGTTCATCAGGTATGTCTGTTTGTCCGAAACGCGGGTATTGAGCGTTGCGGTTTCGAAGCCCGAAAGCGAGAGCTTTTCGGCGATTTCTTCGGGGCGGAATGTCGCCCAGACGGCGTCGCGGGCGCGGGCGTGTGCGAGGCGGAAGTCGAGTATCGACGGCGTGCGCTGGCTTCCGCCCGCGCGTCCTATGCCGATTCGTGCGGTCGTGTATTTTTGAAGTTTCGCCCACGGATCCGCCGCGCCGACCGCGTTGGCGGCTGAATTCGCCCTTTGCAGAAAAGCGTTTTTATTGTCTGTCGGAGATTCCATAATCAGCCAAAAGTCTGTTTGCGGGGTTTGCGGGCAGAACCCGATTGCCGCCGAAGATTTTCATTTTTTCAAGCCAAGCCTCGAACTCGGGGGCGGGGCGCAGGTTCAGCAACTGCCGCGCGTATAAAATATCGTGGAATGATGTTGTCTGATAACCGAGCATAATGTCGTCGCAGCCCGGGATTCCCATTGCGTAGTTTAGCCCCGCCGCCGCGAGCAGCGTAAGCAGCGTGTCCATATCGTCCTGATCGGCCTCGGCGTGGTTTGTGTAGCAGATGTCGCAGCCCATCGGAAGCCCCAGAAGTTTGCCGCAAAAGTGGTCTTCGAGCCCCGCGCGGATGATCTGTTTGCCGTTGTATAGGTATTCGGGCCCGATGAAGCCGACGACGGTATTGACAAGCAGCGGGCGGAACTCGCGGGCGACGGCGTAGGCGCGGGCTTCGCAAGTCTGCATATCGACGCCCCAGTTGCCCTCCGCCGAGAGAGCCGAGCCCTGACCCGTTTCGAAATACATAACGTTGTCGCCGACCGTGCCGCGGTGCAGCGACAATGCCGCCTCGTGAGCCTCTTTTATAAGCGCGAGGTTTATGCCGAAATTTTTGTTGGCAAGCTCGGTGCCCGCAATCGACTGGAAGACCAAGTCGACGGGCGCGTTCTTTTCCATAACGGCGATTGCGTTTGTGATGTGCGAAAGCACGCACGACTGGGTTGGAATTTCATATCGTTGGACGAGTCCGTCGATTAGCTTCAAAATCTCCGTCATTGCTGGGACGCTGTCGGTTGCGGGGTTTATGCCGATTACGGCGTCGCCGCTGCCGTAGAGGAGCCCGTCGAGCATCGAAGCGGCTATGGCTTTGAGGTCGTCGGAGGGATCGTTGGGTTGCAGGCGCGAAGAGAAACGTCCCTTCAAGCCGAGCGTGTCGCGGAATTTCGTCACGACGCGCCGCTTTGAGGCGACGAGAATCAAATCCTGATTGCCCATAATTTTCGACACCGCCGCGACCATTTCGGGCGTAAGCCCCCAAGTCAGGCGTTCGAGCGTGTCGGCGTCGGTCTCGTAACGCAAAAGCCAGTCGCGGAATTCGCCTACGGTTAGCGACGCCACGGGCGCGAACGCGGCCTTGTCGTGCCTGTCGAGGATAAGTCGCGTGACTTCGTCCTCTTCATAGGGAATGAGCGGCTCTTCGAGAAACAGCGAAAGCGGAACGTCGGCAAGGCACATCTGCGCCGCCACGCGCTCTTCGTAGTCGGCGGCGGCAATGCCCGCGAGTTCGTCGCCCGAACGCTTGGGCGAGGCCTTCGCCATCAGCTCTTTGAGCGAGCGGAAATTGTGCGTTTTTCCGCCCGCGTTTATGCTCCAAGTTGTCTTCATTTTATCGCTGCTACATTTTCACGTTGAATAGCGACGGAATCCACAATGCGATTTCCGGGAATATCATTATCAACACGAGGGCAAGAAGCATAAGACCCACAAACGGGATAATCGAGGCGTAGATGTCGCGGATTGTAATGCTTTTGGGCGACATCGCGCGCATCAGGAACAGATTGTATCCGAAAGGCGGCGTTATGTATGCTATTTGGCATGTTATAGTATAGAGGATTCCGAACCATATCGGGTTGAAGCCCAGCTTTACTACGAGCGGAATATACAGCGGCGCGACTATCACGAGCATTGCGGTATCGTCGAGGAATATTCCCAATATCACGAACGACAGTTGCATAAGCAGCAGCACTTGCCACGGCGACAGCCCCCAGTCGTTGAGGAACAGTCCTTCGAGCGCGCGCACTGCGCCGAGTCCGTCGAAGACCGCCGCGAACGCGAGAGCCGCCATCATCACCCACATAAACATTGCGGAATTGTCGAGGGTTTCGCGCAGGATTTTCTTGAAGATGTCCCAAGAGAGTCTCCGTCTGAAAAGCGCGACCAGAAACGCCGCGAATGCCCCGAATGCCGAGCTTTCAACAAGGCTTGTCAACCCGAAGAAGAAAGAACCTATAACCGAAAATATCAGCAAAAGCGGAATTATACCCGCGCTTAACACGCGCAGTTTTTCCTTCATCGGGAAGTTGCGCTCGCTCTTGGGCAGAATCGGACCCATTTTCGGATTCAAGTGGCAGCGAATCAGAATGTAGGCAAGGAACATAACCGTCATCAGCAGCCCCGGCCCGATGCCCGCCAACCACAGTTGGCTTACGGGCTGGCGTGCAATCATTCCGTAAAGCACCAATACGATACTCGGCGGAATGAGGATTCCGAGTGAACTGCCGGCTTGGATAAGTCCGCTAATCATGCGCTTGTCGTAATTGCGCTTCAACAACTCGGGCAGGGCAACACTGCACCCGATTGCCATGCCCGCGACGCTGAGTCCGTTCATGCACGAAATCAGAACCATTACAAGCAGCGTTCCGACGGCGAGACCGCCTTTTAGCGACCCCATCCAGACGTGGAACATATAATACATGTCGTTTGCGATGCCAGATTCGGAAAGCATAAAACCCATAAAAACGAACATCGGAAGCGTCAGCATGGGATACCAGTTGAAGAGTTTTATTGCCGAGTTAAAGCCGATTGCCACGCTGCCGTCGCCCCACAAGTAGAGTGCCGCCGCAACGCCTACAAAGCCCATCGCAGCAAACACGCGTTGCCCCGTGAGCATAAGCAGCATCAGCGTCGAAAACATCAGCAAAATTATAATTTCGGGAGCCAATTCCATATCAGTATTTCCTTCCTATCGACTTGCAAAAATCCTTCAAGAGTTCGGCTGTGGCTTGCAGAAGCATCAACGCCATACCCGCAGTCATTATGATTTTTATCGGAGCCATCGGCGGCTTCCAGACACTGTGATTGCGTTGGTCGAATTCGAGCGCGAATGCCGAACTGTCCCACCCGCCCTTTACCATTATGTAGAGATAAAACAGCAGGAAGAAGATAGTGAAGACGTCGACAATCGCCTTCGTGCGCGGTCTCCAACGCTCGTAGAGAAAATCCATTCGCACGTGAATGCCGTGTTTGAGGCTGCTTGCCCCTCCGAGAATGTAGTATGCCGCCATTGTAAACTGCGTCATTTCCATAACCCAGATTACGGGGTGGTGAATTGCGTTCGTCACGATGGAATACAACAGCAAACCCATCATCACAAGCAGCAGATACATTGCGCCCTCGCCGACGAATTCGCTGAATTTTCCGACATATCGAATATACAGCCGAATCAGCTTCATCGCGGGCACGCCCGTGTTTTCGCGTACTTTCGCCCAATCGACCGAATCGAGCCAGTCGTCGATGTCATCGAATCTCGTTCTTCTGATGATCATAAAAAAGATTTAAAAAATTAGATTTTAATATAATGCGCCCGCCGACGCCGCGCTTCGAACTCTGTGGAAACGAAGCCTATTCGGCGGCGGACGGTTCGGGTTTTATGCAAAATCCGTGTCGGTTTAACGGTAGGGCGAACCCGCCTTTTCCATCATGGCGTTGTATTCGCGGAAGATTTTTACGACCTGCTTTTGGCGCGGCGTGCCGTTGGCTATCAGCTCGTCCCAGAACTTGTGGGCTTCGGTTTCGACTGCCTTCCATTCCGCATCGGGAATCGTTGTGAGTTTGAGTTTGCCGCCCTTTACGCGCAGGTTCGCTTCGCCGCCCCAATACCAATATTGGCGGTAGTAATGCGAGGAATCCATACACACCTTAAAAAGCTCTTGCAGGTGCGGGGGAACTTTTTCCCACGATTTTGTGTTTGCCAAAAACGAACCAATCCACGCGCCGGAAATGTTGTTGGTTAGAAAATATTTCGTGGCGTTCGCCCAACCGACGGTATATGCCTCGGTGATACCGCACCAGACGACACCGTCAAGCTCGCCGGTACGCAATGCCATTTCGATGTCCTCGACGGGAATCGTTATCGGGACGATTCCGAAGCGGGTTAGGAAACGGCCTGCGGTCGGGAATGTGTAAAGCTTCTTTCCCTTGATGTCGGCGAGCGAGCGGATTGGTTCTTTTGTGATGAAGTTGCAGGGATCCCAAGAGCCCGAACTGAGCCATGTGACGTTCTTGACGTCTTTGTAGGATTCCGCCCAGATTTTGTCCAGACCGAACTCGTTGAAGAGTGTCGGAACGTCGAGCGAAAAACGCGTAGCCATGGGGAAATACGCACTGAAAGGTGCGACATCGGCGGGCGAGCCCATGGAATCGTCGTCGCTTTGGACGCAATCGAGAGTCCCTTGTTGCAACGCGCTGAACAACTCGCTTGTCGGAACGAGCTGATCCGCATAATAAAGCTCGATTTTCATTTCGCCGTTTGCGATTTTATTAAACGCTTCGACAGCGGGCTTTATGACGTGTGCGCCGAGGGCGGTGCTTGCGTATGTCTGCAAACGCCACCTTATGGGTTTTTTAGCCGCGCCCATTACGTAGGGTGCGCCCATAACCGCGGCTGCGCCGACGCCGAGCGACTTCAAAAAGCCCCTCTTGCTGATGCGTCTTGCCGACGCGGTTGATGTACTTTCTACACTCTTGCTTTCCATTTTTTTTGTCTCCATAGCGTTTGTTGGATAGATGTGTTTGTTTGTCTTTTCGATTTTGTCGGGCGGTCTTGCCGTCGGACAAATTTTTTATAGCACGGCGCGTGCCAGTTTTTGAAGGAAACGCAACAGTGTGATATTACGGCAAATGTAAAAACGACGAGGTTTTGCGGCGGAAAGTCGGCATACAATTTTGTAAAACGGCGTATGTGAAATTTTGTAGTTTTACAAAAATGTAGCGTTGTGGCGCGTTTATGCGGGGGCAAAAAAGCCCGAAATCTTTATGCGGTTTCGGGCTTTGTCGGGGGTATGTTGTTCTGTTTTTTGCGCTGTCGAAATTATGCGCCGCGGAATTTGCGCGGGCGGATTTTCAAATGCGCTTTTTTATCGGGCGAGAGCAGAATATATGAAATCGGCGCGACTGTTTTACCCTCGAAGACGAACGGGGTATCGTTGTAATTGCAGACGGTGCGCTCGCCGTTTTCGTATTCAGTCAGGTAAACGCCCTCGGCGATTTTCGAATGCGCGCGCATATATTCGAACTGCAAATGGCGCACGGGCTTGAACTCGTCGAAAGCCTTTTTGATGTAGGGAATGTCGCGGAATGCGCTTGTGTAGAAAATCGGGCGTCCGCCGAATTCCACGATTTTCAGCGATTTTTTCGGGTCGGTTATGCCGTCGCCAACCATAAAGCGCAGGTCTGCGCTGCTGAGATTTTTATAGAGCGGGTTGCCGCGCGTGTGGTTTTGCAGGTGGCGGTCGGGGGTGCTGAGAACCACGCCGTGGTAGACAATTTCCCAGAGCGGGACGATTTCCGAAACCATTTTATTGGGGTTGTTTGCCAATCGGCGCATAGTGTCGCTGACGTAATTGCAATAATCCATTTGTCCCGCGAGGTGGTCGTAGCCGCACTCCGAAGAGAAGCCGCCGAAAATTCCGCAGCAGTATTTTGCGATTTCAACCTGAATGTCGCCCATTTCCCTGCGGGTTGCGGGGTGGTTTTTGTCGCAGCAGAAATTGGGGTAGACTGCCGAGAAGACGTCGATGTAATGCGAGCCGTCGAAGCCCATTTCGCGGACTTGTTTGAGCTGGTCGCGCAGGCAGAGTTGCCAGATGCGTTTTGTGCAGAGGTTGTAGGCTCTGCCGCCGCACCACACGCCGCCGCGCTGCATGGAGCCGTCTGGGTTTTTGCACGGGAGGTCGTCGCTCCAAATATCGGCGACCTGATAGCAATCGGTGCTGTTTGTATGCGCCGCGACTTGGAAGCCCATATCGTAAATCGCCTTTGTGTATTTTTTCAGGGCAGCCTCGCCGCCGAGTTCTTTGTTTATCGGGAAGAGTTGCGGAAAGCGCCCGTCGTAGCCGCCCGACTGCCAGCCCGCCGAGCAGATTGCGATTTTGTCGACGCCCGCGTCTTTTATTGCCTTGGCGAACTCGACGGATTTTTCGAACGACATCACGACTTTTAACGGCGGTTCGTTTGCGGGCGTTTGGGTTTCGTCCTTTACTTTGTCGGCGGTTTTTGCCGCGTGGAACTGGATTCTTATCGGGACGGACAGCGCCATATCTTCGAGCCATTTGCGCGTTTTCATTCGCTCTTTGATGGGTGTCATAAAGTCCGAATCGAGGCGCATTTTGCGGAAGGTTCTGCCGATTTTCGAATAGTCGTTTTCGGCGGCGTCGAGTTTATAGTAATCGATAACGATGTCCTCGTAGGGCGCGAAGCCCATTCTGGCGGGGCGGAAGACGGGCATAACTTCGTATTTGCCGTTGCGCGCGCGAGCCTGCATAATGTACTCGAAGCGCAATGTTTTGACGTAGCCCATATATGTGCCCCTGGGCGACTGCATTGCGTAGATTGGCATTTCGACGCGCGTGTTTATGTAGGAGCCGTTTTGTTGGGTGAAGTATCCCATTTCGCCACGCGGGAAAATCCAGAAGCCTTTATCGCCCGTTTTTGCGCTCATAAATTCGGGAATTACCCGCACCTCTTTGGCGTCGGCGGGGATATCCGCCTTCGGCATTTTGAACTGTGTCGAGCCGTCTGCGTTTCGCGAAAGTTCGAATGTTTTTATTATTGTTTTGCCGTCTGCGCCCGTGATTTCCACCCGTGCGGTTTCGGCGAATGCCGAAGCCGTCGCGACTGTCAGGCACAACAAGCTCAATACATAACTGATTATTTTTTTCATTTATCCTCTTAGTTTAGTTTTATTGGTTCTCTCCCGAAATTTACACGAACATTTCTTCCTTTCAAGTGTTTTATATGTTGGGCACCGGCGGAGGATTTGCCTTTGGCAAATATTCCTCCTTTGTCAAACGCCTATATTTTTTACATACAGATACTGGCGCGGATTGCCTGTGGCAATATCCGCTTTTCCAAACGTCCACATTTTTTATGTTGGGAAGTGGCGTTCCGCTGGGCGGGATTTTTATATGACGGGCACCGGCGGCAATCGGCGTTGCCGATGTGCCTTTATTAAACGCCTACATTTTTTGAAAAACTTTAATCGAAGAACAAAGCGCATTGTGAATGCAATCGCGCCTCTTCCGAAAATAGAAAAAAGTTCAGAACAAAAAAATCCGCCGCGGTTGCGACGGATTTAATTTTTGCTCAGAACGGGACTCGAACCCACACGGCTTTCGCCATACGCCCCTCAAACGTACGTGTCTACCAATTCCACCACCTGAGCGATAAATTGAATAATTATCTCCCTACTATGCCGTTTTTATTTCCCAATGCAAGAAAAAAATATTTTTTCTACTGCAAGTCGGAATCGAGCTGCGAACCGAAGTTTATTGTATTGTCGCCGAACTGCTCTTTTATTGCGAAGAATGCCTTTGTTCGCGCCTCTTCCCTCGGGGTGTCGTTCGCGAAAAAATCGGCCTGTATCGGTTTGTCCGAACTTTCGACCCCCGAGCATGCTATGCCGAGCATTCTTATGGGGTGCGCCAAATTCCACGCTTCGAGGACTAACTCCATCGCCGTCGCCGAGAGTGTCGACGCCAGATTGGTGGGCATTTCGATTTTTCTTTGGCGCGTCAAATACGAGAAATCCGCGCCCTTTATAGAGAGGTGGACTATGTCGCCTTTTAAGCCCTTGCGGATAAGCCGCTGCGAAACTTTTTCGGCGACTTTGGCGAGCCCCAACTTGATGTCGCGCTCGCCCGAGAGGTCGCGGCTGAATGTGATGGAATTGCCGATTGATTTTACGGGGTCGTGCACGCCGTATTGTGCGACGGGCGAAGTGTCGTTGCCCGTGGCGTATTCGTGCAGCAGCGCGCCGTGTTTGCCAAATTTACGCGACAAGACGCGGACGTCGAACGCGGCCAAATCGCCGATTGTGCGTATGTTCATTTTCGCAAGCGCGGCGGCGGTGTTGCGCCCGACAAAGAGCATAGATTTTACGGGGAGGCGGTGTATGATTTTCTCGACGCTGTCGCGGTTGAAGACGGTTGTGGCATCGGGTTTTTTATAGTCGCTGCCGAGTTTTGCGAAAACTTTGTTGAACGACACTCCAACGGAAACTGTTAGATTCAATTCTCTTTTGATAGTTTCTCTTATCGTGTCGGCTATTGTTTTCGGGTCGCCGAAAAGCGAGCGGCTTGCGCTGACGTCGAGCCACGACTCGTCTATGCCGAACGGTTCGACTTTGTCCGTGAAACGCGCGTAAATCGCGTTGGCGAGCTTCGAATAATGCGCGTATTTTTCGTGGTGGGGTTCTAGCAGCGTCAGGTCGGGGCACTTCTGCTTTGCCGAGCCGATTGTTTCGCCCGTCGCGATTCCGAATTTTTTTGCGGCCTCGTTTTTCGCCAAAATTATGCCGTGGCGCAGAAGCGGATTTCCCGACACCGCGACGGGTCTGCCGCGCAACTCGGGGTGTTCGAGCATTTCGACGGACGCGAAAAATCCGTTCATATCGCAGTGTAAAATGGCGCGGTCGGTCGGCATTTTTGCAGGGGTTATGTCCGCCAGAGCGCGAGCATTTTACAGACTTGCGCGCCGTCGGATTGTCTTTCGAGAACATGGTGCGTGGCGGTTTTGTCGGCGCAGACTTCGACTTTCGATTCGATTAAATCTCCCAGAAAAACTTCACGCAGAAATTTGATGTGGTAGAATTCGAGCGAGTGCGCAGCCCTGAATTCGCGCGGGATTGCCTCGAACGAAATCGGCAGATATTGGACGTTGTTGAGGTGGTTGTTGAAGTCCAGTTCATACGAACGCACGCGTTTTGAAATCGAGTTGTCTACTTTCGCAACATCGGGGATTTTCCCGAACGGCGGGAGTTCGAACGCCGATTTTTCGATGCGCGAGAATCGTCCCGCGACGACGTCGTTTTTCCTTATGCGGTGCGTCTGTTTGTCGGCGACAAGCTGAACCGACGAGCCTTTGAATACGGGAGCCCCGCCGATTTTCCCCTCGAAATCGAAATAGAGCCTTATATCCGATCTTACGGGATTCAACCATACCGAAATTTGCACCTCTTCGCGCCAGAACGGCATTTGCGTGCCTTCGAAACAAACCGCCATATCCGACGTAATCCACGTCAGCCCCATTTTCGCCATATCGTAACCCGCCAAAGTTTTTTCGGCGAAAAATTCAGCGAGACATTGCTGAAACAACGCCGCCGCTTCGGTTTTGCGCATACGGTAATCTACCCCGATTTCGGAGGCGCGGATGGAATAAGTCTTCGAGAAACAGTCCATGTGAAACCAGTGAACACCGAAAAATTTTTGTTTCAAGAGAATAGTTGGGAGAACACGGAGTATTTTAAAATTTTTCGAAAAAATAAAAAAAAGGCTTGCATATCGACATAAAAACGTGCTTGAATACGAACTTTAATTAACGGGGGTATAGCTCAGTTGGTTAGAGCACTTGCATGACACGCAAGGGGTCGCAGATTCGAGTTCTGCTACTCCCACCATTTAGAAAAACTTCCAAGTCTTTGTCTTGGAAGTTTTTTTTGTGGGAGTCAGAACAGGCTTTTCGAGGGGAAGCCGAAGAAAAGCCAATTCGCCACACTCCCACCATTTGAAAAGCCGTAAGTTCACATTGACTCCCCGACTTGGTTGCCGAAAAACTTGGTCTCCGACGTTTACAAGACTTTGCCCTGTGCAAATCGGCGACCTTATAGAAGTGCTATTTTGCATTCTTCGGTTCGAAGAAGCTTTTTGCCTCGGCTCGGGAAATGCCATGCATATTGATGTAGCGGGAGCGCAACAGCGACAAATCGCGGTGTCCCATATTGAGTTGAAGGCGCGGCAAGTCGGCGTAGTTTTTGGCGTGGAAGCTTGCGTATGTGTGGCGAAGCACGTCCTGAACCCAACGTCCGCGAAAGCCCGAGTTATCGCGGATTTTGCGCCAGCGCCGTTGCCAGTCGGTCGGGCAGATTTTTTCCTCTTTTAATTCGCGTGAATGTGTTATCAAAAGTCGGTTGAGGACTGGCGGAATTTCCACTTGGCGGACGCCACCTGTTTTCGAGCACTGTGAGCGCACGGTGATGATCTTTTCTTCGGTGTCGATGTCGCGCCAAGTTAGCCTGCGGACTTCGCGCGGGCGGATTCCTGTATAGACCAAGAGTGCGGCAACGACGGCGTATACGGGACTTTCGCGCTGGGCGGTTTTGATTAGCCGTTTTGTTTCGGAAAGTTTCAACGGCTTGATTTCCTTTTCGACGACTTTCTTTCGTTCGATTCGCTTTATCGGGTTCTTGTCGCACCACTCGCGGCGGAGGGCGAATTCAAACAAGCCGTGCAACATAGTCCGCGCCTTGTTGAATTGCGGGTTGGTATGAAACGCCGCATTCAGCCATTCTTCGCATTCAGCTACGCTAAGCTCCGAAAAGTTGCGCTTGCCGAATTCGGGGCTTGTACGCAAAAGGCGGTTGCCGATACAGCGAATGTCGCGTATGGAATCGGGGCGCAAATGTTGCTTGTTCTTTAAATATAGAGCGAACCCGTCGAAGATGGACATTTCCTTTGCCCGAATGTTGCGCAATCCTGCATCAATTACCTTCAAAACAAACTGTGCGTCGGTCAATTTGCTGTCGCTTGGCTTGGTGTCCAGAATATTCCGAACAAACCTTGCCGAATCGAGAACCGAAACCTTAGCCTTCCCCAAAACTTCCTGAGCCGAATTTAATATAGTGTCCATCGTATTACAAATACGAATGTCAAACTAAATTTTCTCAACTGCCCATTCCAAAATGCTCGGCTGGGTATCAGGCAGAATAAATTTTTTGTAATCAGCCAGATGCTAAACCCTGCTCGGTTTCTCTATCGTATTGAATTTTAAGTAGTTGAACAATGCTCTGTGGGTATCGTATTTGTAATACGATAACCTAGGCTTAATGAATAAGAAAAAGGTTATTTTAATTTCTGGGAAACAAGGGTCTGGAAAGTCCAACTCGATTGGAAAACTTTACGAAAGGCTATTGAAAATCCAACCGAAACACAGGTTTAATCGAGAAGATGGGTTTTTTACGAAGTCGCTTATAAAAATTCCTTTGGAGAATGACTTCTTTTGTATTTTTGAACCTATAAACGGAATTAAAGTCGGACTGATTTTGAGCGGAGATTGTTTGTCTGATTTTAAGACGGCCTTTGATTATATAAAGGACGATATTGATGTTCTTGTTTGCGCCTCACGATTGATTGACAACGAAAATTCCGTGTTCAGGTATATTCTGGAAGGCATTCGCGAAGACGGATTTGAAGTTTACTTGAATGTGGGAACATTTCCTACTCACGGCGATAAGGCACGAATGGCTGATATGGAAAATACCATTGCCGATACTGTTTTTTCTGTTCTCGAAAAGAAATTTTTTAATCTCTAATTAAGGTAGTTATGGCTGGAATATTTTTAATGGCATTGATTTTTTTAGGTGTAGCGGCGTTCATATTTGTAGTGTTCATTATGCCATTGAGGCGTGTTGTGCCCACAAACGTCGTTCACATTGTTCAATATGCGAAAAAGACCGTTTCATTCGGTAAAGGTCAAACAGGAGGAAATGTCTATTACGAATTTCCGCGTTGGCTTCCGTTTCTGGGTATGACAAAGCGCGAATTACCTGTATCGAACTTCGACTTGGATTTACAAAATTATGAAGCCTACGATAAAGATCGTTTGCCATTTGTACTCGATATAAAGGCGTTTTTCAGAATCAGCGACACAAATGAAGCCGCCAATAAAGTGGAATCTTTCGCGGAATTACGCAATCATTTAACTGGCATTGTTCAAGGCGCGGTTCGCTCGATTATGGCAAATGCGCGTTTGGAGGATATTATGAGCGAACGTTCCGTCTATGGTGAGAAATTCACGATAGCGGTTTCGGAACAACTCAAAGAATGGGGGGTTGTTCCCGTGAAAAATATTGAACTTATGGACTTGCGCGACAACAAGGAAAGTAAGGTTATCGAAAACATAATGGCTAAAAAGAAGTCGGAAATCGAAAAGGAATCGAGGATTGAAGTAGCCAAGAACAAACAGCTTGCGGAATCGGCGGAAATCGAGGCTGGCAAGACGGTTGCGCTAAAAAAACAGGAAGCGCACGAGGCGGTCGGGAAACGCGAAGCCGAGGTAAACAAGACAATCGGTATAATGAATGAAAAAACAAATCAGGATATCAACGACGAAGCGAAAATCACCAAAGAAAAGGAAATGCAGGTCGCAATGGTCGCGGAAGTCAAGCGCGCCGAAATCGTAAAACAAACAGAAATCATTCAGGCTGAACAGAAGAAAAATGTTCAAATTATTTCGGCGGAAGCCCAGTTGGAGTCGCAACGCAAGATAGCGGATTCAGTAGTCGTAAAAGCCGAGGCAGATTTGACGGCAAGTGTAAAACAGGCGGAAGGTATTAAAGCTCAGGGTATGGCGAATGCCGAAGCGAAGAAAGCCGACCAATTGGCGTCCGTTACGGCACAGACGACACTTGCCAAGGAGATTGGACAAAATAAGGAATATCAAGAATACTTAATTAGAATAGAACAAATTAATGCCGAGAAGACGGTCGGAATAGCCCAAGCTCAAAATCTGAAAGGCGCGGAAATAAAAGTAATTGCCAACGGCGGCGACATAAACGGCGGAGTGGAAAACGCGCGTAAAATATTTTCGTCGCAAACCGGAACAAACTTGGGTGCGGCGTTAGAGGCGTTTGCAAACACCGATATGGGAAAAGCGGTTCTTAACAAAATTCTAAACAAGTAAAATTATGAGCGAAGATAAAAAAGAAACCAACGATATATTGGAAGAGGCTATTGCTTCCGTAAAAGCCGCAAAAAAACAAGCAACGAAACCCCTGTTGAAGAAAAGAAAGCAGAGTCGTCGCAAGAAGAATTGTTAAAACTCATCAAAGAATTGAAGTCGGAAATTTCCGACATAAAAAAAGCAAACGAGGAGGACGACCTCGACGATGTTGATGACGATTCGGAAGACGATGATGATTTGGACGCTGAAGACGATGTCGACGACGAAGACGAAAAAGATGACGGCGATAATTCTGAAAATGAGAAATTAAGAAGCGAAGTTGAAAAGCTAAAAAAACAGTTGAACACAAAGAGTAAGACACGAAAGTTTTTTGAAATATCGCTAATCATCTTAAGTTCAATATTCTTTCCTCCACTTATTATTGTATATATACTTACAGGAGTAATAAAATTACGAAACAAGCCTTCCGTCAAAGTAAAGATTTTTTGTATCGCATTACTTGTTTTACTATGTAGTCCATTACTTGGGCTTTTGAGTGAGGATGCATTTTTTGTTGTATTTTCACTGAGTGCATTTGTTCTCAGTTTGTATGGGATTGTATTGATAGCAAAAATATTGGCTAAATTCTTTAAGTGGATGACGAAGGATGACCCGTGTCCAAATTGCGGAAAAGACGATGCAATGGAATACATTGGGAGTGAATTTAATGGAGAAAGAAGTGGTGTGTTCCCCCGATGGAATGAAACTAAACACAAGAACGAGTACTATGAGAATCGTACATACATTATAACATACAGGTGCAAGTATTGCGGATATACAGTGAGAGAAAAAGAACGACGGAATGTAAAATTATGATTTAGAGAAGAAAAGCCTTTCGGGATTCCGAAAGGCTTTTCTTTTTACCACTTCCCGATTGGGCATTTTTCGGAAGCCAATTTAAGTTTTGCGGAGGAGCAGCCGCATTTTAGGCATTTGCCGAGTCCCATTCGGGCGGAGGGATACCAGAAGTTGCACTTGTTGCAGATCGATTTTCTTCTTTTTAGTTCGGGTTCATCGGCAAGTTTGAAGCCCGATTTTGCCCAGTTGTAGGTTGCCTTTGTAAACTTCC